>CANJJE010000001.1 GCA_947474755.1 Burkholderiales bacterium
ACCGTGTGGCCGTGGGCCATGAACAGTCGCGCCCAGTGGTGCGCGCCGGAGCACGCCTCCATGCCGATCACGCACGGCGGCAGCGCAGCGATCAGCTCGTGCAGCCGAGCGCGAGGCACGCTCGGGCGCACCAGCTCGGGCTTGCCCGCCTCGTTCACCCCGTGCACTGCAAAGACGTTCTTGGCGAGATCGATGCCGACGTACAAAATGGCCATGGGCTTCCCCTTCCGGATGAGTTGATGAGATTCGCAACCCCATCGTGGCACTCGTTGCCGACCACCGCCACGCGGTCAGTTCGGGACGGGGAAGTCCCTTCCATTCTTTAGGCTCCACAGGGCACACAGCGGAGCCCGAGGTGCTGCTCAAAAGGGTCGAAGTCTCGGTCCGAGTGCAAGAGCTCCAGCTTGTCAACGATGCAGCGCGTTGCGATCACGGTGTCAATGGTCTTGCGCACCGTCAGTCCCAGGGCGCGTAGCCGACGATAGTTGCGTGCAGCCTCAATGGCCACGTCTTGTCCGCCAAGCGGTACGACGGTCAGGTTCAGCAACATCCGGCGTACTTCGTTGAAGTCCTTGTCCGTTCCGCAGCCTTGCAGCACCTCGGTCAAGATCAAGTCACCTACCGCCAGCGGCACGCTACCCAACAGGGCGTCAAGCTTGTCTGCCTGCGGTGTCGGCGTCCCCCTCAGGTAATCAACCCAGACGCTCGAGTCAACCAGGATCACTTGTCGCGCCTCATGGCGTCCAAGTCACCTTGCCATTGAACCTTGCCGCGAAGCCGGCGCACCTCCGCTTGTCGGCTCATCTGCAAGAGGGTCCGAAGTCCAAGCTCCACAGCCTCCTTCTTGCTCCTGGCTCCTGTGGCCTTCAAGGCGTCTGCCATGAGCTTGTCGTCGATCACGATATTCGTGCGCATGTGTATCTCCGCTCAGAAATGTACACATTCTATGGTTCAGCGAGTGAAGCCTGACACCTCGCTCAACTGAACCGGACCCGCTACGGTACTTGCCTCGGCAGCCCGCTGAGCTTCAACGTCAGGCCTCGCAGGGCTTCCACCGCTGCACAGTTCCAGGTAAGCCAAGCGTCGGCGGCTGGACATGGGCACGTGGAGCAGGCAGATCAGTACTCAACTGATGCACGCGCGCATCGTTTGGCAACTGCACAAGAGAGCGGTGTCCGGCCCTAGATCGACATCCTGGACCGCACGCCCTCGGCGGCCATGTCCTTGCCGCGTCCGCGCTGGATGATCTCGCCGCGCTCCATCACGATGTACTGATCCGCCAGCTCGGCGGCGAAGTCGTAGAACTGCTCCACCAGCACGATGGCCATTTGCTGCCCGGGGGTCATGCCGCGATCGGCCAGCATGCGGATCACCCGGCCGATGTCCTTGATGACACTGGGCTGGATGCCTTCGGTCGGCTCGTCGAGGATCAGCAGCTTCGGCCCCGCGGCCAGCGCCCGCGCGATCGCAAGCTGCTGTTGCTGGCCGCCCGAAAGGTCACCGCCGCGGCGGTTGCTCATCTGCCTGAGCACCGGGAACAGCTCGAAGAGCTGCGGCGGAATCGGTGTGCTGCCGCTCTTGTAGGCCAGGCCCATGCGCAGGTTTTCCTCGACCGTCAGCCGACCGAAGATCTCGCGGCCCTGCGGCACGTAGCCGACGCCCTTGCGCACCCGCTCGTAGGGCGGGTCGCGGGTGATCGCCGCGCCATCGAGCGTGATGCTGCCGGTCTTCACCGGCACCACACCCATCAGGCTCTTCAGCAGCGTGGTCTTGCCCACGCCATTGCGGCCCAGGATCACCGTGACTTCACCGAGCTTCGCTTCGAAACCGACGTTGCGCAGGATGTGCGAGCCACCGTAGTACTGGTTGACGCCTTCGACCTTCAGCATGTCAAGCCTTCCGCCGGGCCGTCCCAAGGAAGGCGGCAGCCCCCTCGGGGGGTAGCGAACGCAGTGAGCTTGGGGGCTTCATCTGCCAAGATAGACCTCCACGACCTTCTCGTTGGCCTGCACCTCGCTCAGCAGTCCCTCGGCCAGCACGCTGCCTTCGTGCAGCACAGTGACTTTCTTGCCGTTTCTGCCGTGTTGCGTCAGCTCGCCGATGAACTTCATGTCGTGCTCGACCACGACCAGCGAGTGGTTGCCTTCCAGCGACAGGAACAGCTCGGCGGTGCGCTCGGTCTCCTCGTCGGTCATGCCGGCGACCGGCTCGTCGAGCAGCAACAGCTTCGGGTCCTGCATCAGCAGCATGCCGATCTCCAGCCACTGCTTCTGGCCGTGGCTCAGCAGGCCGGCCGTGCGTTGGGCGCTGTCCTGCAGGTGGATCAGCGTCAGCATCTCGGCGATGCGGTCGAGTTGTTCGCCACTGAGCCGGAAGAACATCGACGCGCGCACACCGCGATCGGCACGCAGCGCGAGTTCCAGGTTCTCGAAGACGCTCAGCTGTTCGAACACCGTGGGTTTCTGGAACTTGCGACCGATGCCGATCGACGCGATCTCGTTCTCGCGCAGACGCAACAGGTCGATGGTCGAGCCGAAGAAGGCCTTGCCCAGATCCGGCCGCGTCTTGCCTGTGATCACATCCATCATCGTTGTCTTGCCGGCACCGTTCGGTCCGATGATGCAGCGCAACTCACCGGCGCTGATGCTCAGCGTCAACGCATTCAGTGCCTTGAAGCCGTCGAAGCTGACGGTGATGTCGTCGAGGTACAGGATGGCGCCGTGCGTCACATCGAGCGTCCCCGGCGGATGCACACGGCCATAGCTCGACTCGCGTCCACCCGATCCGCTCACTGCAGCCGGCCGCCCCTGCTTCGCGCGGCGGATGTCGGCGCCGGCCTTCATCAGATCCGGGGTCATGACGGTTCGTTCTTCTTGCGGCGAAGCAGGCCGATGATGCCGTTCGGCAGGAACAGCGTGACTGCGATGAACAAGGCCCCCAGGAAGTAGAGCCAGAACTCGGGAAAGGCCTGAGTGAACCAGCTCTTGGCGCCGTTGACGAAGAAGGCGCCGACGATGGGCCCGATCAGCGTGCCGCGGCCACCGACGGCCGTCCAGATGGCGATCTCGATGCTGGCAGCCGGGCTCATTTCGCCGGGATTGATGATGCCGACCTGCGGCACGTACAGCGCCCCGGCGACGCCGCACATCACCGCCGAGATGACCCAGATCGTCAGCTTGTATTTCAGCGGGTCGTAGCCGGTGAACATGACCCTCGTCTCGGCATCGCGGATGGCCTGCAGCACCCGACCGAACTTGCTGGTGACCAGCCAGCGGGCGAACAGGAAGAAGCCGATCAGCGTCAGTCCGGTGAGCACGAACAGCGTCATGCGCATCGACGGCGTGGCGATCGGCATGTCGAGAATGCGCTTGAAATCGGTGAAGCCGTTGTTGCCGCCGAAGCCCGTCTCGTTGCGGAAGAACAGCAGCATCGTCGCGAAGGTCATGGCCTGCGTGATGATCGAAAAATAAACACCCTTGATGCGCGAGCGGAAAGCGAAGAAGCCGAAAACGAAAGCCAGCAGGCCGGGCACCAGCACCACGAGCAGCATCTGCGCGATGAACGAATCGCTCACGGCCCATGCCCACGGGAATTCCTTCCAGTTCAGGAAGACCATGAAGTCAGGCATTGGCATGCGGTACTGCCCATCGCTGCCGATCTGCCGCATCAGGTACATGCCCATCATGTAGCCGCCGAGTGCGAAGAACACGCCGTGGCCGAGCGACAGGATGCCGGTGTAGCCCCAGATCAGATCCATCGCCAGCGCGCAGATCGCGTAGCACATGATCTTGCCGATCAGTTGCACCGCGTAGTCGGACAGGTGAAGCGGGTTGCCCGCCGGCACCAGAAGGTTCAGCACTGGCGCCAGCACGGTGACGATGACGATCGCACCGAACACCGCCGACCAGCTCTTGCCGGTGAGCAAGCTCCTCGATGGCACCGCGACCGGAGCGACGTCTGGCATCACGGCACTCATGTTTCAGCACTCCGGCCCTTCATCGCGAAGATGCCCTGCGGCCGCTTCTGGATGAAGATCACGATGAAGACGAGCACCATGATCTTGGCGAGGACGGCGCCCTGCCAGCCTTCGAGCAACTTGTTCAGGATGCCCAGACCGAGCGCGGCATACACCGTGCCGGCGAGCTGCCCGACACCGCCGAGCACGACGACCATGAACGAGTCGACGATGTAGCTCTGGCCCAGGTCGGGGCCGACGTTGCCGATCTGCGACAGCGCACAGCCGGCGAGGCCGGCGATGCCCGAGCCGAGCGCAAACGCATAGGTGTCGATGCGCGCGGTGTTGACGCCCATGCAGGCCGCCATCTTGCGGTTCTGCGTCACGCCGCGAACAAACAGGCCCAGGCGCGAGCGTGCGATCAGCAGCGAGACGCCGGCCAGCACCAGCAGCGAGAACGCGATGATCGCGATGCGGTTGTACGGCAGGGTCAGGTTGCTCATGGCCTCCACACCGCCCGAGAGCCATGCCGGGTTTTCGACCGGGACGTTCTGCGCACCGAAGATCGTGCGTGCGCCCTGCTGCAGGATCAGGCTGATGCCCCAGGTCGCGAGCAGCGTTTCGAGCGGTCGGCCATACAGCCAGCGGATCACGCTGCGCTCGAGCACCGCACCGACCAGCGCCGCGGCCAGGAACGAGGCCGGTATGGCGAGCAGCACGTAATAGTCGAACGCACCCGGCAGATAAGCCCTGACCAGGTTCTGGACCACATAGGTCGCGTAAGCGCCGATCATCATCAACTCGCCGTGCGCCATGTTGATCACGCCCATCAGGCCGTAGGTGATCGCGAGGCCCAGTGCCACCAGCAGCAGTATCGAGCCAAGGCTCGCGCCGGTGAAGATCACGCCCAGACGCTCGCCCCAGGCGAGCCGCGACTCGATCTTGCCGAGTGCGATCCCGATCGCAGTGCTCACCTCGGGGTCTGTCTCGACCTTCTGGCGGTCGAGCAGCAGGGTCTTGGTCACGGGTGTTCCGCTGTCGCCGAGCGATGCGGCTGCTTCCAGCCGCCTGGCCCTGTCGGCGCTGCCCAGCAGCAGCGCGGCGCGCAGTGCCGCGAGCGCCTCCTTGATGGCTGGCACCGTCTCGGTTGCATACGCTTTTTCGATCAGCGGCAGCTTCGAGCCGTCGGGATCGCCTTGCAGCGTCTTCACTGCTTCGGCGCGTACCTTCGTGTCGGTCGAAAAGAGCTTGATGGAAGCAAGCGCCGCATCGAGCACGCTGCGCATCTCGTTGTTGTTGATCACGTCCTCGGCTGTCTCGGGCACCGCCATCTCGGCAGCGGTGACAGGATCAAAGCCCTGACCGTCCTTCATCACGAAAACAGCGGTGTCGGTGAACTTGACCGCGTCTTCCGACAAGGCCTGGATCAGCGCGACGGTTCTCTCATCGGCCCCGTCGAGGACGGTGTTCAGCGCGCTGATGCGCGACTCGTTGTCGCCGACGACGATCGCTCGCGCCTGCGCCGACGTCAATGCCGATGCCGGCAACGCGCACAGCATCATGGACATCAGCAACAGCAGCGACTTCAGGAGCGATGTGACGGGCATGCTTCAAGGGATCCTTGCGGGGCACGGACAAAGCGGGGCGCGCGCCGCCACCCGTCGCGTGCCCCGACTGAGCTCTGCACCGCAGGCGCGGCGCAGAGGCTGTGCCGATTACTTCTTCGCCGACAGGTCGGGCTCGTCCTTCTTGCCCTTGTTCTCCGGGATGAACGGGCTCCACGGCTGGGCCTTGACCGGGCCTGGCGTCTTCCACACGACGTTGAACTGACCATCGGCCTTGATCTCGCCGATGAACACGCTCTTGTGCAGGTGGTGGTTCTTCTCGTCCATCTTGGAGGTGATGCCGCTGGGCGCCGTGAAGGTCTGGCCGGCCATGGCCGCAATGACCTTGTCGGTGTCGGTGCTGCCGGCCTTCTTGACGGCCTGCGCCCACATGTTGAAGCCGATGTAGGTGGCTTCCATCGGGTCGTTGGTCAGCGGTTTGTCCTTGTGCCCGGCGATGCCCTTGGCCTTGGCGTATTCGCTCCACTTCTTGATGAATTCGGTGTTCGCCGGCGCCTTGATCGACTGGAAGTAGTTCCAGGCCGCCAGGTGACCCACCAGCGGCTTGGTGTCGACGCCGCGAAGTTCTTCTTCACCCACCGAGAAGGCCACCACCGGCACGTCCTTGGCCTTCAGGCCGGCGTTGCCGAGTTCCTTGTAGAAAGGCACGTTGGAGTCGCCGTTGATGGTCGAGACCACCGCCGTCTTGCCACCAGCCGCGAACTTCTTGATGTCTGCAACGATGGTCTGGTAATCGCTGTGGCCGAACGGGGTGTACTTCTCGTCGATGTCCTCGTCCTTCACGCCCTTGCTCTTCAGGAAGGCACGCAGGATCTTGTTGGTCGTGCGCGGGTACACGTAGTCGGTGCCCAGCAGCACCCAGCGCTTGGCGCCGCCGCCGGCCTTGCTCATCAGGTACTCGACCGCAGGAATGGCCTGCTGGTTCGGCGCCGCGCCGGTATAGAAGACGTTCTTCGAGAGTTCCTCACCCTCGTACTGGACCGGGTAGAAAAGCAGGCTGTTGAGTTCCTCGTAGACCGGCAGCACCGACTTTCGGCTGACGCTGGTCCAGCAGCCGAAGGTGACGACGACCTTGTCCTGGCCGATCAGTTGCTTGGCCTTCTCGGCGAACAGCGGCCAGTTCGAGGCCGGGTCGACCACCACGGGCTCGAGCTTCTTGCCGAGCAGGCCGCCCTTGGCGTTGATTTCGTCGATCGCCATCAGCACCGTGTCCTTGAGCACGGTCTCCGAAATCGCCATCGTGCCTGACAGCGAGTGCAGCACGCCGACCTTGATGGTGTCGGCGGCACTCGCCATGGAGCTGAAGCCGAGGGCAGCCACGGCCATCGCAATGGCTGTGAGTGACATGCCGAGCTGGCGGCGGGATGTGTTCATGGGTGGTCTTCTCCTGTGGGTTGTTCGGTCGTCCGGCAAGTCCGCACCGTCTTGCAGACTTGCGTGCGCCGCAGGTTACGCACGCGACCGGGCCAGCGGAATACGCCCGATGGCGTACATGTGACCGGGAACTGTCCCGACTTCGCTGCGCAATTCGTGGAGTCGACGTGCATCAGCAAAAAGCTGTATGAAAATACAGTATCTGGATGCACCGCCCGTGGCCGCCTACGCCGAACTCCAATGCCGCAGCAATTTCAGCTTCCTGAGCGGTGCCTCGCATCCGCAGGAGCTGGTCGCGCGCGCGGTGCAGCTGGGGTACCGCGCCCTGGCGATCACCGATGAGTGTTCGCTGTCGGGGGTGGTGCATGCGCATGAGGCGGCCGAGCGCGGTGGGCTGCACCTGATCGTCGGGGCCCAGATGTGGGTGTTGCCGCCCGTGGGTACAGGTGATGCCGACGTGGGTGGGCCGCCGATGTCGCCGATGCGCCTGGTGCTGCTGGCGCAGACACGTACCGGCTACGGGCAGCTGTCGCAATGGATCACGCGGGCGCGGCAACGCGCCGGCAAAGGCTGCTATCACGCGTACCGGTCGGACATCGAGCCCGCGCCCGACTGCCCGCATGACCGCTCGCGCGACGGTCTGATCGCCGGTCTGCCCGGTTGCCTGGCGCTGCTGGTGGCCGATGTCGCGCAGCCCTTCGATCAGATGCTGGCCCATGCGAAGTGGCTCAAGGCCTTGTTCGGCGACCGCGCGGCGATCGCACTGTCGGTGCTGTTGCGCGCGCGGGATGACGTTCTGATCGAGCATGTGAAGCGGGTGTCGGAAATCACCGGCCTGGCCGTGACCGCCGCAGGCGATGTGCTGATGCATGTGCGCTCTCGCAAACCGCTGCAGGACACGCTGACCGCCACGCGGCTGGGCCTGCCGCTCGCCCGATGCGGTTGGCAGCTGGAGCCCAATGCCGAGCAGCACCTGCGCCCGATCGGCCGGCTGCAGGCGCTGTACGAGCCGCAATGGCTCGCGCAGACGGCTGCGCTGGCCGATCGATGCACCTTCTCTCTGGACGAGCTGCGCTACGAATACCCGCAGGAGATCGTGCCGCCCGGCACCACGCCGAGCAGCCATCTGCGTGCGCTGACCGAAGCCGGCGCGCTCAAGCGTTATCCGCCCGAGACGTATTCACACGGGGTGCCACCGAAAGTGCGCGCGCAGATCGAACACGAACTGGCGCTGATCGCCAGGCTGCGCTACGAGCCCTACTTCCTGACGGTGGCCGACATCGTCGCCTGGGCCCGCGCACAGGGCATCCTGTGCCAGGGGCGCGGAAGCGCGGCCAACTCCGCCGTGTGCTACTGCCTGCAGGTGACCGAGGTCGATCCATCGCGCCAGCACACGCTGTTCGAGCGCTTCATCAGCGTCGAGCGCAACGAACCGCCGGACATCGACATCGACTTCGAGCACCAGCGCCGCGAAGAAGTCATTCAGTACATCTATCGCAAGTACGGCCGCGACCGCGCAGCGCTGACGGCTGTGATCACCCGCTACCGTCCTCGCAGTGCCTTGCGCGATGTGGGTCGCGCGCTCGGCCTCGATGCGCAGCACATCGACCAGGTCGCAAAAAGCCGGCAGTGGTTCGACGGTGAACGCATCGAGCCCGAGCGCTTGCGCGAGAAGGGTTTTGATGTGGCTGCTCCGACCACGCGCTTGTGGATCGAGCTGACCGAGCAGTTGATCGGCTTTCCGCGGCACCTCAGCCAGCACCCGGGCGGCTTCGTGATCTCGCGCGGGCCGCTGGCGCAACTGGTGCCGATCGAGAACGCGGCAATGGAAGGTCGAAGCGTCATCCAGTGGGACAAGGACGACCTCGATGCACTCGGACTGTTGAAAGTGGACATCCTGGCGCTCGGCATGCTGACCGCGCTGCGCCGCTCGCTCGATCTGATCGGTGCGAAGCTCGGTCGCCACTTCGGGATGCAGGACGTGCCGCCCGAAGACGCTGCCACCTACGACATGATCTGCCAGGCTGACACCGTCGGCGTGTTCCAGATCGAAAGCCGCGCCCAGATGAGCATGCTGCCTCGCCTGAAGCCGCGCGAGTTCTACGACCTGGTGATCGAGGTCGCGATCGTGCGGCCTGGCCCGATCCAGGGCGGCATGGTGCATCCCTACCTGCGGCGGCGCGACGGGCTCGAACCCGTGACCTACCCGAACCCGGAGATCGAGGTGGCGCTGTCGCGCACGAAAGGCGTGCCGATCTTCCAGGAACAGGTGATGCAGCTCGCGATGCTGGCGGCCGACTTCACGCCCGGCGAAGCCGACAGCCTGCGCCGCGGCATGGCGGCCTGGAAGCGCAAGGGCGGGCTGAAGCCGTTCCACGAACGGCTGGTCGGACGCATGGTCGAGAAGGGCTACGAACGCGACTTCGCCGAAGGCATCTTCAAGCAGATCGAAGGCTTCGGCGAGTACGGCTTCCCCGAGAGCCACGCAGCCAGTTTCGCGCTGCTGGTCTACACCAGCAGCTGGATCAAATGCCATCACCCCGATGCGTTCCTGGCGGCCTTGCTGAACAGCCAGCCGATGGGTTTTTATGCCCCCGCGCAACTGGTTCGCGATGCCCGCGCGCATGGCGTGGAAGTGCGTGCTGTCGATGTACGGTTCAGCCTTCGGGACAGTGGCCTGGAAGGGCAGGGGGGCGGCATTCGCCCGGTGCGCCTCGGGCTGAACCTCATCATCGGCCTGTCGTCAGACGTGGCCGATCGCATCGTGCAATCGCGAGAGCGGGGCGGTGCGTTCGGCGACCTCGACGACCTGACGCGCCGCGCGGCGCTCGGTGTGCATGACCTGAAGCTGCTGGCCGACGCCGACGCGCTGCGCGGGCTGGTTGCTGAAGCTCAGGCGACAGGCGGGGCCCCGGCACTGGTGGGCCACCGCCATCAGGCCGCGTGGGCTGTCGCCGCGATCGACCCCCGGCCGATCGCGCTGCTGCGCGACATGAGCTGCCGTGAAGACGCCCTCGATGCGTTCCCGCCCGCGCTGGCAGCGCCCAGTGCTGCCGAGGACATGCGTGCCGATTACCGCAGCGTGGGCCTGACGTTGAACCGCCATCCGCTGGCGCTGCTGCGCCCGCAACTCGATGTGTTCAGGATCCGGACAGCCGCCGTGCTGCGCGGCTACCCCAGCGGACGAATCGCGCGTGCCAGTGGTCTCGTCACCCATCGCCAGCGGCCGGGCACCGCCAAGGGCACGGTATTTGTCACGCTGGAAGACGATACCGGCAGCATCAATGTGATCGTCTGGCCGGCAGTCGCGAAGGCGCAGCGCCAGCCGCTGCTGGCCGCGACCCTGCTGACCGTGTATGGCCAGTGGCAGCGCCACAGCGATGCGGACGGTGAGCACGCGGTGATGCATCTGCTGGCGACGAAGCTGATCGACCACACCGCCTTGCTCAACGGACTGACGGCGCGCAGCCGCGATTTCCGCTGAGTTTTTTCGGTGCCGTGGAGCACCAGGCCGCACAACAGAAGGTCACGGCTTTCGGATGACCGCACCGGGCAGCCTCCCTGACGTACCCCACAGCAGTGGCAAGGGAAACAGGGCGTTTCATCTCGGCGCGATGAGCCTGTTGCGTGCGCCGCAGCGCGCGTGCATCTTTCGGTAGAGTGCAGCGTGTCCCCCATCGCCTTCGCGCCAGAGCCATGCTGTTCCTTCTGTCCCCCGCCAAGACGCTCGATTACGACACCCCCGCGCACGTTTCCGGCGTCACCACGCCGCAGTTCGTCTCCCAATCGGCCGAACTGATCAACCTGCTGAAGTCGAAGAGCGTTGCCGACATCGCGGCGCTGATGGATCTGTCCGAGCCGCTCGCTGCCTTGAATGTCGGCCGCTATGGCGTGTGGAGCCCGCGCTTCACTGCGAAGAACAGCAAGCCGGCTGTGATGGCCTTCAATGGCGACGTCTACGAAGGCCTCGATGCGTCCTCGCTGGGCGAGGCGGACCTCGAATGGGCCCAAGAGCACCTGCTCATCCTGTCGGGGTTGTACGGCGTGCTGCGTCCGCTCGACAAGATGCAGCCCTACCGGCTCGAAATGGGCACTGCGCTGGCGAACGCACGGGGCAGCAGCCTGTACGCCTACTGGGGCGACACGCTGGCGCAGCACATCAACCAGCGGATGAAGTCCGATCCGTCGCCGGTGATCGTCAACCTGGCCTCGCAGGAGTATTTCAAGGCAGTCCGGCCTACGCCGAACAGCCACTGGCTGAAGCCACGCGTGGTCGAGTGCGTGTTCGAGGACTGGAAAGCCGGGCAGTACAAGGTCATCAGCTTCTTCGCCAAGCGAGCCCGTGGCCTGATGGCGCGCCATGCGATCACGCAGAGGGTGCAGACGCCGCAGGGACTGCAGAGCTTCGACGCAGAAGGCTATTCGTTCGATGCAGCCGCGTCCGAGCCGCACCGGCTGGTCTTCCGACGCAAGCTCTGAGCGGCCTTCATGCCAGCAGCCCAGCAGATCACGCCTGAGTTGCAACGCTGGATCGTCGAGCAGTTGAGTACTGGCCAGGCCGCCGAGGTGGTGCTGCAGGCGATGTGCGGCAGCGGCTGGACACGCGATGTGGCCGGGCAGGCGCTCGAGAGCACACTGCATGGCCATCTCGTCGCGCATGCGCAAGCCCGCGGACTGCCACCACCGGCACGGGTGCCCGAGCCGATGGGTGCAGATGGCAGCCTGTTGCACGCCATCGATGCGCGCATGGGCTCGCCGAGCGCTTGTGCCGGCGGTCTGCGCGTGCTGGCGAGCTTGTTGAACCAGCGCATCATCGTCTTTGGCGGCTTGCTGTCCGATGCGGAATGCGACGACTTGATCGAACTGGCTGCAGCCCGGTTGGCACGTTCCGAAACTGTCGAATCACTTACCGGTGGCAGCCAGATCAATGACTCTCGCACCAGCGACGGCATGTTCTTCGAGCGTGAGGAGAACCTGCTGTGCTCGCGCATCGAGCAACGCATCGCGACGCTGTTGGCCTGGCCACTGGAAAACGGCGAAGGCCTGCAGGTGCTGCGCTACCGAACCAATGCTGAATACAAGCCGCACTACGACTATTTCGATCCGCTGCAGCCCGGCACGCCAGCCGTGCTGGAACGCGGCGGCCAGCGTGTGGCCAGCCTGGTGATGTACCTCAACACACCGCCGCGCGGCGGTGCCACGGTGTTCCCCGAGGCGCACTTCAGCGTGCTGCCGATCAAGGGCCACGCTGTGTTTTTCAGCTACGACCGTCCGCACCCGATGACGCGCACGCTGCATGGCGGTGCGCCGGTGCTGGATGGCGAGAAGTGGGTCGCCACGAAATGGCTGCGTGAGCGGCGCTTCGATTGATCGAGGCGCTGGTGGCTGTCGCCAGTCCTCGAGCCTTGAGCGCACTGACCTTCCTGCGAAATCCTGTCGGCCGGATTCACCGGCGCCGTTGAATTCCCAGAGTCGAGCCCATCCGTCCGATCAGCGCTTGGGTCCCGTCGAACGCGGGGTGGACGGCGCACCACCTTCGCGCCGCGGGCCGGCCGGACGCGCGGCGGGTGCGGCCGCGCGAGTGCCTTGCGGTACGTTGCCATCGCGAGTCGGAGCACGTGGGGCCTGGCCGCTGCCGCCTGAACTTGATCGTGCCGGCGAACCGCCGTAACCACCGCCACCGCCTGAGCGCGACGGTGCCGAGCGGCTGTCGGTGCGACCTCGGCCACCTCCGCCACCTCCGCCACCACCGCCACCGCCGCCGCGACCACCGCCGCCACTGGTGCGCAAGCCGCCACGCCCGGCGCCTTCACCGATCACCATTCGACCGAGCACGATCGGCTCGGCCTTCTCGCCGGGTGGCGGCGCAAAGCCTTCGATGATCTCCTTCGGGATCTCGCGCTTGATCAGCCGTTCGATGTCGCGCAGGAAGCCGTTCTCGTCAGGGCACACCAGCGAGATCGCCTCGCCCTGCGCACCCGCGCGGCCGGTGCGGCCGATGCGGTGCACATAGTCTTCCGGCACGTTCGGCAACTCGTAGTTGACGACGTGCGGCAGCATGTCGATGTCGATGCCGCGCGCTGCGATGTCGGTTGCCACCAGCACCGTCAGGTCGCCGGTCTTGAATTCGGCCAGCGCCTTGGTGCGTGCGCCCTGGCTCTTGTTGCCGTGGATCGCCATCGCGCTGATGCCCTGCTTCTCCAGGAACTCGACCAGCTTGTTGGCGCCGCTCTTCATCCGTGTGAAGACCAGCACCTGCTCCCAGTCGTTCGACTTGATCAGGTGCGCCAGCAGATCCTTCTTCATCTCGCGGCCCACCGGGTGGATCTTCTGTGCGATGGTGTCGGCGGTCTGATTGCGGCGCGCCACTTCGATCAGCGCGGGCTTGTTGAGCAGCTTGTCGGCCAGCGCCTTGATCTCGTCGCTGAAGGTTGCCGAAAACAGCAGGCTCTGCTTTTGCGCCGGCACGATGGCCAGCACCTTCTTGATGTCATGGATGAAGCCCATGTCCAGCATGCGGTCGGCCTCGTCGAGCACGAAGATCTCGATGTGGCTCAGATCGAGCGTGCGCTGTTGCGCGTGGTCGAGCAGGCGACCTGGCGTGGCGACCAGGATGTCGACGCCGCGGCGCAGCTTGTCGATCTGCGGCTGCATGCCGACGCCGCCGAACATCACCATCGAGGTCAGCTTGCTGTACTTGCCGTAGGTGCGCACGCTTTCCTCGACCTGGGCGGCGAGTTCACGGGTGGGCGTCAGGATCAATGCGCGGATCGGCAGCTTGCCTTTCGCATCGCGCACCGCGGGTCGCGCCATCAGGCGGTGCAGCATCGGCAGCGTGAAGCCTGCGGTCTTGCCGGTGCCGGTTTGCGCGCCGCCCAGCAGGTCGCCTCCCGCCAGCACGACCGGGATCGCCTGCGCCTGGATGGGCGTGGGGGTGGTGTAACCGTACTCGGCGATGGCACGCAACAAGGGCTCGGCGAGGCCGAGAGATTCAAAGGACATGGGGAAATTCCAAACAGCGGATCGGCCTGTCGCTCGCATCGCGAGCGCCAGTCGCAGGCAGAGGGGTGTGCTGGGCGCCAGAACAACGCGGGCCCGGTCAGGATGACAACAGCGCGGCGACTGGTTACCGCGCTGGTTGCAGGGAGTCTAACGGGTTTCCCCTGATGTCGACTCCGATCAGGCAGGCAAACCCGGTGCAAACCTCGACCGACGACAATAGAGAGTTCTAGCCGACGGGGCCTTCGCGGTCAGTCCGTCGCCAGCGGCCTTCTTGAGCCGAACATCGCTCGTCTTTCATTGAATCCAAGGTAATCCATGGCCCAGTACGTCTACACCATGAACCGCGTCGGCAAGATCGTTCCGCCGAAGCGACAGATCCTCAAGAACATCTCGCTCAGTTTCTTTCCCGGCGCCAAGATCGGCATGCTGGGCTTGAACGGTTCGGGCAAGTCGACCCTGCTGAAGATCATGGCTGGAGTCGACAAGGACATCGAGGGCGAAGCCACGCCGATGCCTGGCCTGAAGATCGGCTACCTGCCGCAGGAGCCGGTGATGAACCCGGATCAGACGGTGCGTGAATCGGTCGAGGAAGGCATCGGCGGGGTGCTCGCCGCCAAGAAGCGGCTCGATGAGGTCTACGCCGAATATGCCGAGGAAAACGCCGACTTCGACGCTCTGGCGGCCGAGCAGGCCGAGCTGGAAGCGATCATCTCGTCGGCCGGCTCGGAGAACACCGACCTGCAGCTCGAACTGGCCGCCGACGCGCTGCGACTGCCGCCGTGGGAGGCTGTCATCGGCAAGCTGTCGGGCGGCGAGAAGCGCCGCGTCGCGCTGTGCCGTCTGCTGCTCTCCAAGCCCGACATGCTGCTGCTCGATGAACCGACCAACCACCTGGATGCCGAGTCGGTCGACTGGCTGGAACAGTTCCTGAGCCGCTTCTCCGGCACGGTGGTGGCCATCACCCACGATCGCTACTTTCTCGACAACGCCGCCGAGTGGATCCTCGAGCTCGACCGCGGCTCCGGCATTCCGTACAAGGGCAACTACAGCACCTGGCTCGAGCAGAAGGAAACCCGCCTCGAGCAGGAACAGAAGACCGAAGACGCCCGCACCAAGGCGATGAAGAAGGAGCTGGAGTGGGTGCGCCAGAACCCGAAGGGTCGCCAGGCCAAGAGCAAGGCGCGCCTGGCCCGCTTCGAGGAACTGAGCGACACCGACTACCAGAAGCGCAACGAGACCAACGAGATCTTCATCCCGGTCGGCGAACGGCTCGGCCACGAGGTGATCGAGTTCGAGAACGTGACCAAGAGCTTCGGCGACCGGGTGCTGATCGACAACCTCAGCTTCAAGGTGCCAGCCGGCGCCATCGTCGGCATCATCGGCCCGAACGGCGCCGGCAAGTCGACGCTGTTCCGCATGATCAACGGGCAGGAAAAGCCCGACAGCGGCACGGTCAAGATCGGCCCGACCGCGCGCCTGGCCTTCGTCGACCAGAGCCGCGAGTCGCTTGCGGCCGACAAGACGGTCTGGCAAGACGTGTCGGGCGGGCTCGACAACATCGTCGTCGGCAAGTTCGTGATGCCCAGCCGCGCCTACATCGGCCGCTTCAACTTCAAGGGCAATGACCAGCAGAAGCTGGTGGGCAGCCTGTCGGGCGGTGAACGCGGCCGACTGCATCTGGCGAAGACGCTGGCCCAGGGCGGAAACGTGCTCATGCTCGACGAGCCGTCGAACGACCTCGACGTGGAGACCCTGCGCGCGCTCGAAGACGCGCTGCTCGAGTTCGCAGGCAGCATCATGGTCATCAGCCACGACCGCTGGTTCCTCGACCGCATCGCCACCCACATCCTGGCCGCCGAAGGGGACTCGAAATGGGTCTTCTTCGACGGCAACTATCAGGAATACGAAGCCGACAAGAAGAAGCGCCTCGGCGAGGAAGGCGCACGGCCGAAACGGGTGCGTTTCAAGGCGCTCAAGTGAGGGTCGCGATGTCGACGCTCTCTTTGGCGTTGATGCCGAGACTCGCGGCATCGGCGTGTGTCTTGCTGCTGACGGCATGCGCGACCGTTTCGCCGACGCCGACAGCCACGTCCGCTGCGGTGTCACTGTCCGGCCCGGCGGCGGCTGCCCCGGCAGGTCCAGCCACCGCCGGGCCGGCTGGTGTGGCATCCCGTCCTCCTGCAGCGCCCGGTGCTGCGCCACCGGCTGCTGCGAACTCTGGCGCGCCGCGACCTTTCGCTGAAGTAGTCAAGGACGCCAGGCAGATCAGCGGCCTGTTCACGCTATGGCAGAAGGACGAGAAGGTGTGGCTGGAACTGAAGCCCTCCGACTTCAACCAGCCCCTGTTCCTGTCGCCCAAGCTGAAGACGGGGATCGGCGAATCGCGTTTCTTCGGCGGCCTGATGGGCGACGATCTGGTGATCGAGTTCCGGCGCGTCTACAACGTGGTGCAGCTGATCGCGCGCAATAACGAGTACGTGGCCTCGCCGAGGACCCCGACCGGCCGCGCAGTCGACCTCGCGTTCTCGCCCAGCCTGCTGGCGGCGACGCCGGTGGCGAGCCTGCCACATCCCGATCGGAAATCGGTGCTGGTCGAAGCCAACACGCTGTTCGTCAACGACATGATGGGCATTGCGCAGGCGCTGCAGCGCCAGTACCGGCAGGGCTACACGCTGGACGGGCGCAACTCGGTGATCACCGATGTGCGCTCCACCGATGACCTGCTGGTGCTGGAGGTGCTGAGCCATTACGCCACCGGCACGATCTCGTTGCCGAACCCCGGCGGCTCGCCCCCGGGTGCGCCGCAACCGTCTCAGCCGCAGACCGTGCCCGACCCGCGCAGCCTCTTCATGACGCTGCACTATTCGCTGGCCAGGCTGCCCGAGCAGGTCATGACGCCGCGCCGGGCCGATGGCCGCATCGGTCACTTCACCAGCAACCGCTCCGATTTCAGCGACGACCTGTCTCGCTCGCCCCGCCAGCGCTTCGTCAACCGCTGGCGGCTCGAGAAATCCGACCCGACTGCCGAACTCTCGCCGCCGGTCAAGCCCATCACCTACTGGCTGGACCGCACCATCCCCGAGAAGTACCGCGCCTCGATCACCGCCGGCATCCTCGAATGGAACAAGGCTTTCGAGAAGATCGGCTTCAAGGACGCGATCCGCGTCGAAGTGCAGCCCGACGACGCGACCTGGGACACCCTGGACTTCGGCCGCGCCTCGGTGCGCTGGATGACCAATTCCAACCCGTCGTTCGGCGCCATCGGCCCGAGCCACGTCGACCCGCGATCGGGCGAGATCCTCGATGCCGACATCGGCATCGAAAGCCTGTCCTCGCGCAGCCTGCGCGCCTTGCGGGCGCAGGTGCTGGCGGCGTCGCCGGCCGTCGATTCGCCGCAGCTGCCGCCTGAGCTGGCCGAGCGTGGCGTGCGAGCGCAATCCTCGTGCGCCTACGCCGACCAGGCGGCCGAGCAGCTCGGCTATGCGCTCGATGTGCTCGAAGCGCGCGGCGACATCACGCTCGACAGCCCCGAAGCCGAGGCCTTCGTGCAGGCCTACATGAAGGACGTGACGATGCACGAGGTCGGCCACACGCTGGGCCTGCGGCACAACTTCCGCGCATCGCGTGCCTACACGCAAGCGCAGCTGGCCGACCCGGCCTTCACTGCCACCCACGGCATCAGCGGCTCGGTGATGGAATACGCCGCGCTGAACCTGGCCGCTCCCGGCGTGCCGCTGCCGAGGCAGGGCACGGTGTTCAACGCCACCATCGGGCCCTATGACTACTGGGCCATCGAGTACGCCTACCGCCCTTTGCCGCCCGAACAGGAGGCCGGCGCGCTGGCCAGGATCGCCGCGCGCAGCGCCGAGCCGCTGCTGGCCTTCGGTACCGACGAAGACAACTTCCTCGGCGTCGATCCCGAGACGCTGCATTTCGATCTCGGCTCCGACGTGATCGCCTTCGCACGCCAGCGCATCGCGATCGCGCGCGACCTGCTGTCGCGCCAGGAAGCGCGCACCTTGCCTGCCGACCAGGACTACGCGGTGCTGCGCCGCTCGGTCACCTTCGCGCTGCGCGACATGGGCCGCGCGGCCAGTGTGCTGACGCGGCAGATCGGCGGCGTGCGCACGCTGCGCGACTACGCAGGCAGCGGCCGCGACCCTTTGTCGCCCAAGCCTGCGGCCGACCAGCGCGCCGCACTCGATCTGCTGGCGCGCGGCTTCCTGTCGGCCGACAGCCTGCGCATTTCACCCGCGCTGCAACGCAAGCTGGCGGTCGACTTCCTCGAGCGGAGCGATGCGGCGCTGCGCAGCGACGGCACGCCAGCCACTGCGCTGGCCACCGATTTCTCGCTGGCCTCGCTGGTGATCGAACTGCAGCGCAATGTGCTTGGCAACCTGCTGAGCGACAGCGTCTCGGTGCGCCTGCTCGACAGCGAAGACAAGCTGCCGAAAGACGCATTGCGGCTGTCGGAGCTGTACCGCCGACTCAACGATGCGGTGTGGGGCGAACTGGGCCAGTCGGGCGATATCCCGTCGCTGCGCCGTGAGTTGCAGCGCGAGTACGTGACCCGCATCGCCAACCAGCTGCTGCGCCCCGGTGCGCTGAGCCGCGCCGATGCGCGCAGCCTGGTGCGCGCGCAGGCGCAGACGCTCTTGACCCGGCTGAACGCCGCCGCCAGGCGTGGCGGCCTCGGCGCCGAAGCACAGGCACATCTGCAAGACAGCGCCGATACGCTGCAGCAGGCGCTGAGCGCCAGGCTCACGCGCACAGGGGTGTGAGCGAAACGAATCCAACCACGCAGGAGACACGATGAAGCCGAAGACCAACGAGGAATACGTGCAGATCGATGCGCTGCAATGGCAGCCATTTCCCGAGGTGTTCTCGACCGGCGGCATCCGCTGGAAGCTGCTGCATGTGTCGCCCGAACAGGGCGCCTGGACGGCGATCTTCGACTGTCCCGCGGGCTCGTCGTTCGCGCCGCACGTCCACGCCGGACCGGGTGAATATCTGCTCACCAAGGGCCGCATGGACGTGCGCGGCGGCAAGGCCGATGGTGGCGACACCGCCGTGGCACCCGGCTACGGTTTCGAAGCCTCCGGCGCCCGCCACGACAAGACACAGTTCCCGGTCGACAGCGAGTTCTACATGACCTTCCTGGGTCCGCTGACCTTCATTCGCCCCGACGGCTCACCGATCGCGGTGGTCGGTTGGGCCGAGGCGCAGGCGGCCTGGGGCTGAGCGGCCACCTATCGCCACGATCCATCAGAACGATGGCGATGGCGTACCGTTGGTGCACACACCCTGGCGGGTGCGCACGTTGGTGATCATCAGCGGCTCGGTGACGCCTTCGGGCAGCGGGTCGGTGCTGAAGTACTTGCGCGTCGACATCGAAAAGTACCTGCCGCTGGTGCGATTGATCACGACGGCGGTGGCGCTGGCGCTGGTGCCGCTGGTCTTCGGGCCCGTCCCATCCTTGCTGTCCGGGTTGAAGTCGGTCGCCGCACCGAAGTTGATTTCCTTTTCGTCGATGCTGATCGGCGTCAGATTGCCAGTGCGGGCGTTGGCGATGCCCTTCTTCTCCAGATCTATGATGTATTCAACCTGGAAGTCGCCTTTGCGCGGCGGGTCGAGTTCGCTGCCGTAGATGATGTCAGTCGTCTCGACACCGCTGCACACCAGGTGCAGTATGGGCAAGGGGGCCGCGTGGGCCGATGGGGTCAACGACAGCGTCAGCAGCGCCACGCACGTCAGTCGCATCGTCGAAGTCTTGAATGCCTTCATGCCCTGTTGTCCTTGGTGAGGGGCGGGTCAGCCGAAATGGCAGATGTAGTGCAGTGCGTCGCTGACTTCGATGTCGAATGACGACTGGCCGGGCGCGCTGAACGATTGGCCACTCGCATAGTCGGCCCAGCTTTCGCTGCCTGACAACTTCACGCGGCACGCACCGGCGACCAGCTCCATCACCTCGGGCGCGCCGGTGTTGAAGGTCAGCTTGGAGGGCAGGATCACACCGACGCTTTTCTTCGTGCCGTCGGGCAGCGTGATGCTGTGCGAGACGCACTTGCCGTCGAAGTACACATTGGCGCGGGTGTGGATGGTGGCGGTGATCTGGTCGGTCATGGCGAGGCAGTCGAGATGTGATCGATGGATTTGAAGCGGTGGAGGCGGGTCGGGCGCAGCTCAGGTGCCGGCGTCGTTCTTCAGGCCGGGGTTCTCGAGGCCGGGCAATGCGGCCCCACTGCCTTGCGACAGCAGGCCGGCCTGGGTGTAGATACCCAGCTTGTGGCGGGTGTCGGTGATGTCCAGGTTGCGCATGGTCAGCTGGCCGATGCGGTCGGCGGGGGAGAACGGTGCATTCTCGACCTTCTCCATGCTCAGCCGCTCGGGCGCGTAGGTCAGGTTGGCCGACACCGTGTTCAGGATCGAATAGTCATTGCCGCGGCGCAGTTCGATCGTCACCTCGCCGGTGACGGCGCGCGCCACCCAGCGCTGGGCGGCCTCGCGCAGCATGATCGCCTGCGGGTCGAACCAGCGGCCCTGGTACAGCAGGCGTCCGAGCTTGCGGCCGTTGTCGCGGTACTGCTCGATCGTGTCTTCGTTGTGGATGCCGGTGACCAGCCGTTCGTAGGCAATGAACAGCAGCGCCAGGCCCGGCGCCTCGTAGATGCCGCGGCTCTTGGCTTCGATGATGCGGTTCTCGATCTGGTCGCTCATCCCCAGACCGTGGCGCCCGCCGATCCGATTCGCTTCCAGCATCAAGGCCACCGGGTCGGCGAACTCCACACCATTCAGCGCCACCGGCTGGCCTTCGGTGAAGCGCACGCTGACGGTTTCGCGCTTCACCTCCACCTCGTCGCGCCAGAAGGCCACGCCCATGATCGGATTGACGATGGTGATGCCGCTGTCCAGGCTCTCCAGGTCCTTGGCCTCATGCGTGGCGCCGAGCAGGTTGGAGTCGGTCGAGTAGGCCTTCTCGGCGCTCATCTTGTAGCCGAAGCCGGCCCGGGTCATGAAAGCCGACATCTCGGCGCGGCCGCCCAGCTCATCGATGAAGGTCTGGTCGAGCCAGGGCTTGTAGATCTTCAGCGCGGGGTTGGTCAGCAGACCGTAGCGGTAGAAGCGCTCGATGTCGTTGCCCTTGAAGGTGCTGCCGTCGCCCCAGATGTTGACGTCGTCCTCCTTCATCGCCGAGACCAGCATCGTGCCGGTCACCGCGCGGCCGATCGGCGTGGTGTTGAAGTAGGTGATGCCGGCGGTGCTGATGTGGAAGGCGCCGGCCTGCAGCGCGGCGATACCCTCGGCCACCAGCTGCGCGCGGCAGTCGATCAGTCTCGCGTTCTCGGCGCCGTAGAGCATCGCCTTGCGCGGTATCTCGTCGTAATCGGGTTCGTCGGGCTGGCCCAGGTTGGCGGTGTAGGCGTAGGGCCGGGCCCCCTTCAGCTTCATCCAGTGCAGGGCGGCGCTGGTGTCCAGGCCTCCGGAAAACGCGATGCCGACCTTCTGGCCGAGGGGAAGTTGCTGCAGGATCGTGGACATGTTCTGAAGGGCGGTGAGTGAGGCGGCTGCGCGAAACGGCCAGCGGGCTGGCGTCAGCGCCGTTCGCAGGGCGACGGTCGATATTCTCGCCGCTGTCACCCAGGCTCGTCCCTGCGCAGCTGACGCAGCGTCATCTGCAGCAAGCGGGCATCCGAGCTGGCGCGGTGGCGCCGCAGGTTCAGTTCGCGTGCCACCTGTTCCTTGATCTGGTGCCAGCGGGCCGAGTCGCTGTCGCTGAGCAGCGCGCGCAGGTTCTGCATGTGGAACGAAGGCGAGAGGCCGGCGGCGTCGAACAGCGCGCCGATCCAGCTGTAGTCATTGGCCCAGCCGTCGGTATAGACCGTCTGCCCGCGCAAGGCCTGGTTCAGGTGGCGCGCGATCTCCAGTGCCGGTCGACCGTGAAGCAGCACCGTGTTGCGGGTGATGCCGTGCAGCCGCTGGGCATCTGGATCCCAGTGCGTCCAGGCTGCCTCGGGGCGCACCAGCGTGCAATAGTCGCCGCCGTCGGGCAGCACGTAGCCGATCTCGATCGGGTAGCTGTCACGGCCGAAGCCCGAGGCCTCGACGTCGAGCACCGTTGGCAGCCCCTTGGGTGTAAGCGATTCGGCGAGGGGCGAGACCATGAACGAAGACCAGGCACGGAACGTGACGAAGGGTCTTCAGTCTGCCCTACCCAGCTGCCGCCACAGGTAGGCGAATTCCATGGCCTGCAGGTGCGCGCGCTGGGCATTGTCTGCTGCGCCCCCGTGGCCACCCTCGATGTTTTCGTAGTAGAGCAGGGCGTGGCCCTGCTCGCGCATGCGCGCGGCCATCTTGCGCGCGTGTGCCGGGTGCACCCGGTCATCGCGGGTCGAGGTGGTGAACAGCACCTCGGGGTAGATCTTGTTGGCTGCAACGTTCTGGTACGGGCTGTAGCGGGCGATGTGCGCCCAGTCTTCCGGCACACCGGGATTGCCGAACTCGGCCATCCACGAGGCCCCGGCCAGCAGCATGTGGTAACGCCGCATGTCGAGCAGAGGCACCTGGCAGACCACGGCGTTGAACAGCTCGGGCCGCTGGGTGAACGCCGCGCCCACCAGCAGCCCGCCGTTGCTGCCACCCATGATGCCGAGGTGCCGGGGGCTCGTGATGCCGCCGGCGATCAGGTCTTCGGCCACCGCGATGAAGTCGTCATAGCTGCGCTGCTTGTGTTGCTGGATGGCGGCCTGGTGCCAGGTCGGTCCGAACTCTCCGCCACCGCGGATATTGGCCACTACCAGCACACCCCCGCGCTCGAACCAGGCGCGGCCGTGGCCGCCCGGATACCAGGGGTTCAGCGAGATCTCGAAGCCACCGTAGCCGTAGAGCAGCGTCGGGTTCTCTGCGTCGGCCTGAGCACCTCGTGGCCACACGATGAAGTAAGGCACACGGGTTCCATCGGCCGAGGTAGCGAAGCGTTGCTCGGCGCGCAGGCCGTTGGCGTCGAACAGGGCAGGGCGCGCTTTCAGCAGTTCGAGCGCTGGCGGGTCGGCGCCAAGGCCCGGATCGGCTTCGGTCCTGCCGAGGAAGAGCGAATCCGGCGTCAGGAAATCGGTGTAGCCCAGCAGATAACTCTCGGCCAGCGGGTCGTCATGGCGCATCGGATCGTTCAGGCTGCGTACGCTCAGCGAGCCGGGGAACGGCGCGTCGATCGACCGCGGCGCGAAGCCGTCTGGGGTGCGTCGCCACAGTTCCAGCCGGCTCGCCACGTTGTCGAGCAGGTTGACGATCAGGTGCTCACGCGTTGGTGAATATCCCGCCAGTGAACGGGTGTCCGTGGGAGTGAACAGCGCGGTGAATTGCCGATCACCGGCCAGGTAGGCGAGCGCATCGGTGGCCAGCAGCGAGCCGCTGACATGTGTTGAACCCGCCACCGCCCAGTCGCTGCGCAACTCGATCAGCAATGTATCGCTCACACTGTCCGCGTGGTTCCAGAAACTGAACGACGCGTCGCTCGGCAAGTCGAAGGGCATCAGCTTCTCGCCCTGCAGCAGGAAATGCTGCTGATGGTAGAAATCGAGCGAGCGGCTGAAGATGGTGCGCTCGTGGCCCGGCGTTAGATCGACCGACACGCTGACCGACACATCGGTGGGGTCACCCTCGAACACGGTGACGGCTGACGCCAGCGGTTTGCCGCGTGCCCAGCGCTGGACGATGCGCGGGTAGCCGGAGTCCGTCAGGCTGCCCACGCCAATATCGGTGCCGACGTACAGCGTGTTCTCATCGATCCACGTCACCGAGGACTTGGCCTCGGGCAGCGTGAAGCCGCCCGCGACGAACTGCTTCGTGGTGGTGTCGAACTCGCGCACCACCGTCGCGTCGGCGCCCCCGCGCGAAAGTGACACCAGGCAGCGGTGCGGCGCGCTGTCGAGTGCATTCGCACCGGCCCAGACCCAGTTCTCGCTTTCGGTTGCGGCCAGCGCATCGATGTCGAGCACCGTCTCCCATGCCGGGCTCGACTGTCGGTATTCGGCCAGCGTGGTGCGGCGCCACAGGCCACGCGGGTGGGTGTCGTCGCGCCACAGGTTGTAGAAGTGATCCCCTCGCCGTGATACCTGCGCAATGCGCTCCTTCGAGTTCAGCACGGCCAGCAACTGCTCGCGGATCGGTGCGTACTCGGGCAGGGCAGTCAGCAGGCCTTGGCTCTCGGCATTGCGTTCGCGCACCCATGCCAGCGCGCGCTCACCGAGCACGTCCTCCAACCAAAGGTAGGGATCTTCGTCGGCCAGGTTCATGCGCGCAGGTCCTGGGTGTCCGCATGCCGATGCATGTAGACCCGCACATACGAACACAGGGGATTGATCTTCAGGCCGTGTCCGCGCGCATGGACCAGCGCAAACCGAACCAGTGCTGCAGCGATGCCGCGGCCTTCGAGCGCAGGCGGCACCTCGGTGTGGTCGATGTGCATCACGCTGCCGATCAATCGGTAGTCGATGACGCAGCGAAGGCCATCCACGTCGCATTCAAAGCAGGACCTCGCCGGGTCGTGGTGGATCTTGAGGTCGGTGGCGCGGAGATGAGGGCGGGGTGATGTCATCGGGAACATTCTGGCCCCGATCGGCGGATCAGGAATTCAATCGAATGGGCCGCACCTCGACCGAGCGCTCGCCTTCACCGATCCAGACCACGCCATCCTGCACCGTCACCTGCAGTTGCATGCTGCGTTGTGCCAGCGCAGCGAGCGCCTGGCTTTGCTCGGCCTCGACTTGCCACACGGCGACATTGCGCGCGCGGGTGATTCGGGCCTCCAGCCCTTTCCACCACACCGGCGTGCTGTGGCTGAAGCTGATCACCGTGACCCGCTCGGCGCGTGGAGACGACTTCATGATGCGCCGCTCGTCGGGCTGGCCCACATCGATCCAGTGCACGATCTGGCCGGTGAGGTCCTTTTGCCACAGGTCAGGCTCGTCGGTGTCCCACAGGCTCTTGGCCAATTCCAGCGTGCCATTGCGCGGATCCGCAGGCACGTGCAGCGCATAGGCCAGCACGCGGATCATCATCCGCTCGTCGGTCTCCGACGGATGGCGCGCGATGGTGAGTGCATGCTCGCCGTAGACATTGCGGTCCATGTCGCTCAACTGCAGGCTGGCTTTGTGGATGGTGGCCTTCAGTGCCATGGATATGTCCTGTTTGGCGCGAAGGGTTTCGGCGCAGCCTTCGATTGTCGGGCACGCATGACAATCGAAACCTGCCAAAACCTTGCAGCGTACGGAGCACGACACCATGAGCATGAAGAAGACCGACCTGGTCAAGAACCTGGCCAAGAAGATCGACGGTCAGATGAAAGGTGTGGCGGTTCCCGGCCGTTTCGGGCAAGCCGCGGGCGCGGCGCTCGACAAGCGAGAGCAGCGCCGGATCGATGCACAGGCCGGCCTGCTGCCGTTTGCCTGCAAGCTGCCAGCCGATCTGGTGCGGCAACTGCACGACCGCGCCGTCGGTCACGAAGGCGGGCTCAACGCTCTGGTCGCCCAGCTGCTTGCGCAGTCCTTGCCGAGTGAAACCAAGAAGTGATTCGGCTCGCCCATAAAAAAACGCGGCCGAAGCCGCGTTTCGAAAGCTGATGTCGCAGCGCCGTTACAGCACGCGAATGTTGGCAGCTTGCAGGCCCTTCTGGCCTTGCTTGACTTCAAACTCGACCTTCTGGTTTTCGACCAGGGTCTTGAAGCCGCTGCCGGTGATGTCACGGAAGTGGGCGAAGAGGTCAGCGCCACCCGCGTCTTGAGCGATGAAGCCGTAGCCCTTGCTCTCGTTGAACCACTTCACGGTACCTGTTTGCGTCGTCATGGACGGTTTCCTATCAAATAACAAAATGATGCGACTGCACATGCAACCGCATGCAGAGACACTCAAGATCAACTGGGGATTTCTTGCGATCCCGCTTCAGAACAGAAGCGGGTAGATGATCACTAGCAACCACGGTCTTGCGTATACCTGTCGAACTAATGTACCCGATTGCGGAGCCGATCGCGTGCGAGTTTCTGGCGGGTGGGTGTCGATGACACAGAATCGCGCTCCCTTGACCCCAATCACTCGCGCCACCCGAGGGTGATGCAAGACTGACACACGATGGACCTGATCGATTTCGAATTGCGAGGCGACTACATCACGCTCGATGCCTTGCTGAAGGCCACTGGCGTGTCTTCGAGCGGTGGTGCAGCGAAAGCGCTGGTGGCCGCTGGCGGCGTGCAGGTGGATGGCCGCGACGAGTTGCGCAAGACCTGCAAGATCAGAGCCGGCCAGGTGGTCGCAGTGGCGGGTTGCCGTATCAAGGTCGTCGCCACACCGATCGCTGAAATCGCATCGCAGGCATTGTCGTGATGACGCCGTCGCCACCGTCGATCGCGGCCGATGCATTGCCCCGGGCGCTCAAGGACGCAGGCCACGCGGTGCTCGCGCCCGAGGCCTTGCGCACGCTGATCGATGTCGATGCGCCGCCGCTGATGGCGCTGGTGCCGGACTGGTCCGACCTGCCGCCTGACGCCTACCTGCGTGACGGCGGCCGCTACCGGCGGCGCCGACACTCCTGCTTCATCGTCGATGGCGCGCATGTGCAGCAAGTGCCTCATCGACCGCATTGGCAACCGCTCGAATACAACGCGCTGCACGGCGGGCTCGAACGCATGTTCGAGCCGATGAACCTGGCCATCACCGCGCAGCCTGCGTGGGCGGCGCTGCTGCGCGGGCTGGCTGCCGTCTGCTCGCAGATCAAGGGCGCGCAGCCCTGGTTCGTCGAGGCGCACCAGTTCCGCATCGACACCACCGATGGCATCGGGCGCCCTACGCCTGAAGGTGCGCACCGCGACGGCGTCGATTTCGTCGCTGTCGTGCTGGTCGAGCGCAGTGGCGTCAAGGGTGGCGAGACGCGGGTGTTCGATGCCGACGGGCCGACCGGGATTCGCTTCACGATGAGCGAGCCATGGACGCTGTTGATGCTCGACGATGCGCGTGTGATCCACGAGACCACGCCGATCCAGCCGCTGCAGCCCGGACGACTGGACGGCCACCGCGACACGCTGGTCCTGACCTTCCGGCGCTTCGGTTTCCAGGGGCCTGAGAGCGCCTGAGGCGATGAGGCGGCTGGCTCAGACCAGCCGGATGTCGGCTACCGGGTTGCTGCCGAAATCGTCTCGCGCCAGATAGGCAAGGATGCGGCGGGCCGTCTCCTGGGCACTCACCAGCTGGCCTTGTGCGTGCAGTTGCTCGAAGTGCGCCTTGCCGGGGAAGCCCGCGCTGGCAACGGCGCGCAACTGCGCCTGCATGTCGGTATCGATGACGCCCGGCGCCAGCGACACGATGCGCGCTGCGCGGCTTTTGTCGCCCGCGGTCTCGGCGCGGTGCGCTTCGTCGAGCGCCACCACCCGTGAGTAGTGGTCCATGCCAGCCTTCGCTGCGCCGTAGATCGCGCTGCCCGCCATGGCCCGGCGGCCCAGGCCTGACGAGATGTTCAGCACACGACGATCGGCACGCCAGCCACCGGTTGCGCGAAGGAACGCGGCCGTCAGCAGGATGGTCGATTCCAAGCCCACGCGCAGCGCACTGGCCAGCTCGACTGAGGTGCTGCCGTCTGACGGGCCGACGGTCGCGATCACGCCGGCGTTGTTGATCAGCACCGCCGTGTCGAAGCGCTGCGCATCGAAGGCGTGCAGCCACGCCTCGACCTCGTCGGCCACGGCGATGCTTTCTGTCAGGTCACGCGGCCATTCCTCGAGCTGGACCTGTGCGGCGGCGGCTCGCGCGGCCAGCGTGGGATGTCGGCCGCGCGACAGGCACAGCATCACCGTCCCCACGCTCAGCAGCTGCTCGGCCATTGCTGCGCCCAGGCCGCGCGATGCGCCGGTGAGGATGACGAGGCGTTGGGACATGGCTGGCTCCAGTGAGGCTGCGGGCCCGAATTCTGGCGCGTTCCTGAACTTCAGAACGCTGCCGGGCTGGACATCGTCAGGGTCTGCGATGTCACCGGATGCCGCAGTTCCAGATGCGTGGCGTGCAGCATCAGACGTGGGGCGCTTGGCTCGTCGTGCCCCGCGTACAAGGCGTCGCCCACGATCGGATGCCCGATGGCCAGCAGGTGCACCCGCAGCTGGTGCGTGCGCCCTGTCAGCGGCTGCAGTACGAGCCGTGTGGTTCGCGTCACCTCGTCGCGGTGCAGCACGCGGTAACGCGTCAGCGATGGCTTGCCATGCACGTGATCGACCTTCTGCCGTGGGCGCTGCGGCCAGTCGGCGATCAGCGGCAGGTCGATTTCGCCATGGTCTTGCGCGACCAGGCCGTCCACCACCGCCTCGTAGTGCTTGATCACCTCGCGTGATTCGAACATCACGCTCAGCACACGCTGCACCGCGGCGCCGCGGGCGAACAGCAGCAGCCCTGAAGTTGCCATGTCGAGCCGGTGCACGGTCTTTGCGTCAGGAAACTCTGTCTGTACCCGCGATGCGGCGCAGTCTGCCTTGTCGGCGCTGCGACCCGGCACCGACAGCAAGCCGGCCGGCTTGTCGATGGCGACCAACGCATCGTCGGCGTGGACGATCATCAGCGGCAACAAGGGAGGGGGGCTCAGACTGGCGGACACCCGGTCATCATGCATCGGCTACGCTAGTGCAGATGTTTTCAGCCTTCGAGAAACTGCTCGACCCGTATCCCGACGGGCAACCGACCCCGCCGCCGCGCGGCCTGTTCCCCTTCGTCTGGACCTGCATCGCGGGTTCGCGCAGGCTGGTGCTCGGCATGATCCTGCTGACGGCGTCGATCGGCGTGTTCGAGGCCTATCTGTTCAACATGCTGGGCGATGTGGTCGACTGGCTGGGCCGCATACACCCGTCGCAGCTGTGGGCGCAGGAACGTGGCCACCTGCTGCTGCTGGTAGCCATCCTGATGGGAAGCCCCCTGCTGATCGCGCTGCAGACGCTGATCAAGCATCAGGCGCTGGCAGCCAACCTGCCGATGCGCCTGCGCTGGAATTTCCACCGGCTGATGCTCGGCCAGAGCATGCAGTTCTACCAGGACGAGTTCGCTGGTCGCGTGGCCACCAAGGTGATGCAGACCGCGCTCGCCACCCGTGACGTGGTGATGATCATCTGCGACATCATGGTGTTCGTGGTGATCTATTTCGTCACCATCATCGCGCTGGTCGGCCGCTTCGATGCATGGCTGCTGCTGCCCTTCGTCGGCTGGCTGACGCTGTACGCACTGGCGATCTGGTACTTCGTCCCGCGCCTTGGTCGGGTCTCGAAACTGCAGGCCGATGCGCGCTCGCTGATGACCGGGCGCATCACCGACGCCTACACCAACATCGCCACCGTCAAGCTGTTCTCGCACGCCGGGCGTGAGTCGGCGTATGTGCGCTCCGCGATGCAGGAGTTCATCGTCACGGTGTACCGGCAGATGCGCCTGGTCAGTGGCTTCGAGGTGGTCAACCACCTGCTCAGCATGGGGCTGATCGCGTCCACTGCAGGCGCCACGCTGTGGCTGTGGACGCGTGGCGAACTCGGCGTCGGCGCGGTGGCGGCGGCAACCGCGATGGCCCTGCGGCTGAATGGCATCTCGCACTGGGTGATGTGGGAAATGGCTTCGCTGTTCGAGCACATCGGCACCGTGCAGGACGGCATGAACACGCTGTCGCGCCCGCAACGCGTCACCGATCGCGCCGGGGCGGTGCCCCTGGAGGTCGCGCACGGCGACATCCGCTTCGACAAGGTCGGCTTCGCCTACGGCGGTGAGACGCCGGTGCTCGACGGTCTGTCGCTGCACATCCGCCCTGGCGAGAAGATCGGTCTGGTCGGCCGTTCGGGCGCAGGCAAGAGCACCATCGTCAACCTGCTTTTACGCTTCTACGACGTGGAGTCGGGCCGCGTGCTGATCGACGGGCAGGACGTCTCTTCCGTGACGCAGGACAGCCTGCGCGCGCAGGTCGGCATGGTCACGCAGGACACCTCGCTGCTGCACCGCTCGGTTCGCGACAACATCCTCTACGGCAGACCCGACGCGAGCGATGCCGAAATGATTTCAGCCGCGAAGCGCGCCGAGGCGCACGACTTCATACTGTCCCTTGCCGACGCGACAGGCCGCACGGGCTACGACGCGCATGTGGGCGAGCGCGGCGTCAAGCTCAGCGGCGGCCAGCGCCAGCGCATCGCCATCGCCCGGGTGATGCTGAAGGACGCGCCGATCCTGCTGCTCGACGAAGCTACCAGCGCGCTCGACAGCGAGGTCGAGGCAGCGATCCAGGCCAGCCTGTACCGGCTGATGGAAGGCAAGACGGTGGTCGCCATCGCACACCGCCTGTCGACCATCGCGGCGATGGATCGGCTGATCGTGCTCGAGCATGGCCGCATCGTCGAGGAGGGCGATCACCAGAGCCTGCTGGCGCAGGGCGGACTCTATGCGCGGCTGTGGGCGCATCAGAGCGGGGGATTCCTGGGGCTGGATGCTGACGGCACGGCGAAGGAGGTGATTCAACGGCGGGCTTGACGTGGTTGCAAACGAGAAACCAGAATGGTGACTTTTGGAGGCAGCATGGCCACTACCCTGACATTGAAGAGCATCCCCGACGAGCTCTACCAGCGACTGAAGGCGTCTGCCGAAGCCCATCGGCGCAGCCTGAACAGCGAAGCGATCGTGTGCCTGGAGTCGGTGCTTCTTCCCGACAAGGTCAGCCCGGCTGAGCGCCTCGCTCGCGCTCAAGCGCTGCGGGCCCACCTGCCTCAGGCCAAGTTCCACGCGAAAACCATCGATGCGCTGAAGCGCGAGGGCCGCCCGTGATCGTGGTCGACACGAATATCGTCGCCTACCTGCTTCTGCCCTCCGAGTACAGCCCGCAGGCCGATGCGCTGTTCAAGCGCGACCCCGAATGGGCCGCACCCATCCTGTGGCGCAACGAGTTTCGCAACCTGCTGGCCGGCTACCTTCGTCGCAAGGCGCTGACCTTCGACCAGATGCTTCAGGTGCAAGCCGCGGCCGAGGACTTGCTGGCAGGTAACGAACATGAGGTCGATTCCCGCCGCGTTTGCGAACTCGTCCGCGACAGCGATTGCTCTGCCTACGACTGCGAGTTCGTGGCACTCGCCGCGCGACTGGGGGTCAAGGTCGTCACGATGGACAGGAAGATGCTGAGGGCGTTTCCGAAGCACACCAAGGCGCTTGCTGCGGAGTGACCATTGGTGGTGATCAGTCGTACTGGACGTACCTGTACTGCGCGTCAACAGGCGTACCCTCCAGTGCCGAGCCGACCTGCTTCGCCGGCTGCCACATCACCACCTCCTCGATCTTCTGCGCCAGTTCGAAGTCCTTGTTGGTGATGCCCCTGGCGGCGTGGTTCATCAGCTTGACGATGACCGCGGGGTAAGACACCTCGAGGTCGGGGTGGTGCCAGGCGGCTTCCGCCAGGTGGCCCACGGCATTGACCACCATCAGCGTGCCTTTCCAGCCGCTGGTCTGGTACTTCCGACGCAAGTGCCCGTCTTCATGAGTCCAGGTCGGCAGGTCCTGCTGCAGTCGGCTGGCGATCTCGTCGGCGGTGTACACCTCGTCGGGGGTTTTCAGCTGCCATGGGGTCATCGTGGGCTCCTGTGTGGCTGGACCGCCAAGATATTCGCACGACACCGCATGCCCGCGCCTCCAGCAGGTCTACACGGTGGCGCACCCGGCTACGATCGCTCGCATCCCTGCTGCCTCGAAAGCTCTGCTGATGGCCTCCAGCCTGCTCGCGCTCATTGATGACATCGCCACCGTGCTCGACGACGTCGCCTTGCTGACCAAGGTGGCCGCGAAGAAGACCGCGGGGGTGCTGGGAGACGATCTGGCGCTGAACGCGCAGCAGGTGTCGGGTGTCAATGCCGAGCGCGAGCTGCCCGTGGTCTGGGCCGTGGCCAAGGGCTCGGCGATGAACAAGGCGATCCTGGTGCCGGCAGCGCTGGCGATCAGCGCCTTTGCGCCCTGGGCAGTCACGCCGCTGTTGATGCTCGGCGGCCTGTTCCTCTGCTACGAGGGCTTCGAGAAGCTGGCGCACAAGTTCCTGCACGACGCGTCGCAAGACGCCGCCCACCGCGAGCAGATGCTGCAGGCTCTGTCGGATCCAGCGGTGGACCTGGTCGCTTTCGAGAAGGACAAGATCAAGGGCGCGGTGCGCACGGATTTCATCCTCTCTGCGGAGATCATCGCGATCACGCTGGGCACCGTGGCCGATGCGCCTTTCATCACGCAACTGTCAGTGCTCGTCGGCATCGCGGTCGTTATGACGATCGGTGTCTACGGCGCAGTGGCGGGCATCGTGAAGCTCGATGACCTGGGGCTGTACCTGACGCAGCGCCCGGGCAGTGGCGCCGGGGTGGCGCTGCAACACCGCATCGGCGCGGCAATCCTGAAGGCCGCGCCGTACCTGATGCGCGCGCTCACCGTGGTCGGCACGGCCGCGATGTTCCTCGTCGGCGGCGGCATCCTCACGCACGGCCTCGGCGCACTGCACCACGCGATCGAGGTGCTGACCGAACGGGTCACCGACCAACTCGGCGGTCTCGTCGGCGCCGTGCTGCCGACATTGCTCGACGGTATGGTGGGCGTGGTCGCCGGCGCCCTGGTGCTGGTCGGCGTCACCGTCGGCAGCAAGCTGCTGACCAAGCCGACGCCGGCCGCATGAGGCGCCGGTTCAGCGCAGTGCGCCGTCGCCTGACGATTCGCCGCTCAGTTCAGCGAGATCGATATCAGCTCGACCTCGAAGGTCAGCGTCGCGTTGGGCGGAATCACGCTGCCGGCACCGCGCGAACCGTAGGCGATCTGCGGCGGGCAGGTCAGGCGCGACTTGCCGCCCACCTTCATCCGCTGCACCCCTTCGGTCCAGCAGCGGATCACGCCGTTCAGCGGGAAGGTCGACGGCTGGCCGCGGCTGTACGAGCTGTCGAACTCCTTGCCGTCGGCCAGCGTGCCGCGGTAATGCACCGTCACGCCGTCGCTCGCACGCGGGCTGGCGCCGGTGCCTTCGACCACCACCCGGTAGACCAGCCCGCTGGCAGTGGTGATGTCGCCCGATCCCTTGATCGCGGCTGGCGCCACAGCAGATTGCGCCCACGCCGTGCTCAGAGAAGAAAGTGCCAGCAGGCCGGCGCAAAGTTCGAGTTTCAAGTCATGTCTCCTGTTCGACGCAGCGACGTCGATCGCGTCGCGGCCGTCATCATCGCCGCAATCGTGTCGCACCCGTGCGCGAGGCAGCCATGACGTTGCTGCTCGCACCAATGGAAGGCCTGCTCGACCACACGCTGCGCGACATCCTGACGCGCGTCGGCGGCGTCGACCGCTGCGTGTCGGAATTCATCCGCGTTTCCGGCACCTTGCTGCCCGAGCGCACCTTTTTGCGCGTCGTGCCCGAACTGCGCCAGGGCGGGCGCACCCGCTCCGGCGTGCCTGTGCGCGCGCAGCTGCTGGGCTCCGACCCGAACTGCCTGGCCGAGAACGCCGCGCGGCTGGCGTCGCTTGGGCCGCACGGCATCGACCTGAACTTCGGCTGCCCGGCAAAAATCGTCAACCGTCACGGCGGTGGCGCAGCGCTGCTCGACGATCCGGAGCTGATTGCTCGCATCGTGGGCGCTGTGCGACGCGCCGTACCGGCCGCGATGCCGGTGACGGCGAAGATGCGTCTCGGCCACCTCGACGACCGCCGTGCCGTCGAGTGTGCGCAGGCGATTGCAGGTGCCGGAGCCGACGAGCTGGTCGTGCATGCGCGCACCAAGGCCGATGGCTACCGGCCCCCGGCCTACTGGGAGCGCATCGCCGACATCCGCGCTGCGGTTCGGCTGCCGATGGTGGCCAATGGCGAGATCTGGACGGTGGCCGACGCGCTGCGCTGCCGCGAAGTCTCGGGCTGCCACGCGTTGATGCTGGGCCGCGGCATGGTCGCGAACCCGGGGCTGGCGCTGGCCATCGTGGCGGCAACCCGCTCGCCCCACGCACTGCCGCGCAGCGAGGAGCCAGCCTTCGCCTGGGCCGACTTGCGCCCACTCGTCGCCGATTTCTGGACGCTGGTTCTGGCGCGTGCCGACATTGCCGAGCGCCATCGCGCCGGGCGGCTCAAGCAGTGGCTGCATCAGCTGCGCCGACACCATCCGCAGGCCGAAGCCGTCTATCAGTCGGTGCGCACCGTCAACGATCCCGCACGGATCACGCCGCACCTCGCGGCCTCGATGCGTCTGGCCACCTGACGGGCCTACCGCGCTGCTGCAGTTGCAGGAACGAGGCCGGAGTGCCCAAAACTGCACACGTCCCCCCGGTGGCAGACACACTCTGGCACATGTGTGTCTGGCGATCGCCGTGGCGCGACGCCAGAATCGCGAGGACGTCCCTATTGATGCCTTCTGCCCGATGCAAATGCCTCGCCCGCCTGTCAAGACGCAGCTCGGAATCGACGAGTTGCGCTACCGCGCGCACGGTCTGAACCAACGCCATCGGACTGTGCTTTTCCTGGTCGACGGGCAGCGTCCGCTCAGCGAGGTGCTGGCGCTCGGTCTGCAGGCTGGCGTGGGCACGACGCACTTTGCTGATCTGGTGCATCTGGGCATGGTCGAGGTGGCGCTCGACCCGCCTTCGCCTGCCGTGGAGCTGCAGGCCCCCGCACGGGCGCCGAAGTTGAGCGCCGCAGATTCCTCTCTCTTGCCGCTGCAGCCGCTCGAGGGCCGCGGGGCCATGGCCTATGCGCAGCGCCGCGCACTGGCCAAGGCCGAACTCGACGACCTGCATCAGGACGTGCGCGAGCTCCTGATCGATACCTTGCGCGTTGGCGCGCCGCTGTTCGCCGCGGTCACGCTGGTGCGGGTGCGCCGCGCGCAGACAGCGCGCGAGCTGATCAACCTGGCGTGGGAAATCGAGCGCCACCTGGTCGCATCGAAGAAAAGCCGGCCCGAGATGCAGACCCTGTACCGCGCTCGCGAATTGCTGGGCATGGGCAACACCCAGGTCAGCACCGACGAGCCGACAGGCCTGGCCCCTGAACTGACTCTGCGGCCCTGAATTCGTTGCCCCGAAGTGCAGGGCACGCATCGGCAGGCAGGACTCCGGACGATCGAGGCGGCCTGAGACCGTGCGGGCTCGACACCTCGGGAGCCTCGCGTGCAAGCCATCGGCCGGCAGCACCAGCGGGCGCTGACGTGCCGTGGTTCATCAAGGCCGAGTTCAGGGTGCCAAGGAGAAGGGAAAACGGCGTTTGAATGTACGATCCGCCGCCTCACGTCGCGCTTCGCGCGCAGGGAATTGCCCTCATGCTGTACGCCTTCCTGGATGCCCTGCACGAGCGGGCCACCGTCGTGCGGGTCGGCGGCTGTCGTTGGCCGCATCCATGCCCGCCCCACGCGCTCGGCACCCGATAGCCCGCCTCGCCTGGCGGCTGGTGGCGGGCGCGGCGCTGCTGCTTGGGGTGGTGGGCGTGGTCGTGCCGGGGCTGCCCACGGTGCCCTTCCTGCTGGTGGCGGCCTGGGCCGGTGGCAAGGGCTGGCCTGCCCTGGAGGCGTGGCTGCTGGCTCACCCGCGCCACGGGCCCGTCATCCAGCGCTGGCGCGACCACGGCGCCATCCCCCGGCGCGCCAAGTGGCTGGCCAGCGCGACCATGCTGCTCAGCGGCACGGTGCTGGCCTTCAGCGGCGCGCCGCTGCTCGTGCGCGTGGGCGTGCCGCTGCTCATGCTGGCCGTCGCGACGTGGATCTGGCAGCGGCCGGAGGTCTAGCGCCAGCCGGGCTTCGATGCTCTGTCCGGCGTCTTCCGCTTCGCCCGCGTCACCTCGCCTGTAGAGCGGCCCTTCGCATGATGGTCTTCAACTGGTGGTGCGACCTCGACTCCAGGCTCGGCGTGCTGCGCTGGCTGCACTCGGTCAGCAGCGCGGCGAATGCCCCGAGCCACGGTCCTTCGGCCTGGAGGCCTAGTTTCGTGGTGGCGGGATCAGCAGGCCGTCCAGAGCCTGCTGCAGTTCGTCTGTGTTCTCCGGCACGTGCACCACGCGAACGGCCTGGCCGGATCCGGCGAACAGCACGACCATGCCATTGACGGCGCCGTGGCGCTCGCCGAAGTCGCGGCCATTCGGCGCACCCAGGGGTGCCACCAGGAAATCAATCCGATCTTCATATTCCGGGCGCAAGGTATCCATCATGGCCATGACGGTCATGCCGCCCATGGACAGGTTGTCATAGGCCAGCACCATGGCTGGACGCCCCTGTCCGATTCGATCCAGGTCGGTCGAATACGGGCCGCGGGGTAACTGGCTCCAGATCAAGGCAAGCACAAGCCCGGTCATGGCCAGATAAATCAGCCATTTGGCGAATCGAGGTAATCCTTGGGTTTTCGGGGGCGTCACGAGTATCACGATCGGGAAATCGGGAAATCAGGAAAACGGGTCGCCTGAGTATTCATCAACCGAGCAAAGCCGATGCATCGGGAGGGCATGGCGCACGCGGCGGGAAAAGCGGCCGACGATCAAATCACGCCGAACTACCTGACGCAGGCGCGCCCCGCAACCTTCTTCGCGCAGGCCGAGGACGCTGCAGGCGCCAACCTGCCGCAGTTCGTCATGGACGAGTTCGGCGTCTCTCTGGAGTGCCTGGCTTACGGCGTCCCGAAATGACGCCGGGGGCGCTACCTGGGCGTGATGGTCGGTTTCAGCCCCGGGTGGCGGAGTGCCGACGCACGAGCCCTGCGCCGAGCAGCGCAAGGCCCACCAGCGCCAGCGACGACGGCTCCGGGACCTTGTTCGAGAGCTGTGCGTTCATCAGCATCATGCCGTCGGTGACCCCGTTGCCCTGCACCCAGAAGTACATCGTGTTCATGCCTGGCTTGAAGCCCGAGACGGTGACGGTGGGGCCAAGGGAATAGGTCGGCCCCGGCCACGAGGTCGGAGGATCCCAGGTGCCCGTCACGAGATCCTTCTCCAACAGGCTGTTCAGCGACCACTTCGGGATCCAGCTGCCCTGGGCCCACTTTCCCTGACCGGAGTCGTCCGCCGCCCACTTGAATGTCAGCTGCAGCGATGCCGCTTCGGGGGCGGTCAAGGTGAAGCTCTGGCGGAAGATGAACTGGGTCCACTGGCTTCCGGCAATACCGCCGTTGGTGGTGTTGCTGCAGGAGTTGATGTTCGCGATCCAGTTCAGGCGGCCATTGCACGCCGCAGCAGTGGTCCAGGGACCCGAAGTCAGGAAGTCGCTGTAGTTGCCGTCCGTGCCGGGAGGCGCGTTGGTGGACACCTGCCAGTTCAGGTAGGCGTTGCCCGCGTGCGCGGTGTCGTAGAACACCGGCGCCGCTGACGCCGATGCGGTGGCTAGGGTGAGGGCGGCGATGCCCAGGGCACGAACGTGGAATGACATGGTGATTGCCTCAGCTGGAACACGGTTGCTTTCGCTTACGCAGATCGGGCTTAGCAGAAATCGGACCCAAAGCAAAAAAATGAAGTCGGAAAAGCACTTACGCGTGCATCCGCGGTCTGCGGGGCGCAGTGTGTAAAAAATCCCGACGCCACGGTCACGGCGCCATGCCGGGGCGCTGGCTACGCCGTCAGCCGCCTGCGATATGCCGCAGACGGAGCGCCGAGTTCAGTTGGCCGCTGGCGATGAATGGCCGGTCATGCCGACCGGCCCCGATTGTTCGGACGCGGGAGCAGTAGATGACGGCCAGGCGGCTGGCTGTTTCCGGCGTCGCGCGCCCAGACCCAGCGCGCCCAGACCGGCCAGCAGCATCGCCCAGGAGGAGGGCTCCGGGACGGGGGGTGTTCCCCCCAGGGTGATGGTGGCTGGATCGAGAGGTCCGCCAGCAATCGATGATGTGGTGAACGCTGCGGCGTTCAGAGGCACGAAACCGTTCGGGTGGAGGGAGCCGATGTATCCGGTGAATGCGAAGTCCCCCGTGTTGCCGGGGTTGCCGCTGGGCTGGAGGCTCGGATCGAAGTTGCCTGCTTCGAAAACGCGGCCACTCCCCAGGGCGGGATTGCCGAGCAGATAGAAGAAATCAGCCTCGTCGTACGCATTGAACGGGGGATCGTTCCCGACGCTCGTGCTGATCAGTCGTATCGTGCCGGAAAACGTGATGCCGTCGAGGTTGGCTTCGGCGGAATGCGTGGTGAGACTGAACGCGATGTCCGCCTGGGGCATCCATTGCCCGTTCGTGTAGCGAAACGTGCCCAAGGTGAAGGTCTGGCCAGGCACCACATCCGAAGGGGCAGCGTTCGGTATGAATTCGAAGCCATTCATGGGCCACACCCCGGGGGTGCCCGGTGGGCTGCGGGTGAAGTCCAATCGCGTGGTCGGGTTCGAGAAGATGACCGGATTGCTCGCGAAGTTGGCGCCGTTGGACCCCGGGCTCCCGCTCGATGTCAGGCCGATGCCATTGATGAAGGCTGCACCGGCATTCATGTCCGAGACGAACGAGGTGAACGTACCCGTGACGGTGACCGATGCGGCCTGAGCTGCGCTGGTCATGAGGATGCAGGCGCCCAGCGCGTGAGCCGCGATCCTCAGCGAACTTGAAGACTTGTTCATCTTGTTCCCTTTCCTGGCGATCGATCTGCTGCATCTGCGACGAGATGCCCTTGCCGCTCAGGCATGTACTGATTGGGCCCCGGGCGGACAGGCAAGCAAAGGCCTGAACCTGGAAACGAATGTAATCAGGCGGGCGTCCGCCGGTCTGTGCGGTAACGCGCACAGCGCGCAGAGTTTGGCTCCAAGCTCACCCGAGTTTGGCCATGCGTATCAGGATCTGTCTTTGTTGATATTCATCAACTTGGTTCAGCATGCTCGTGTGCTATAAAAAAACATGAGCACCATGCACCGTATTCGCATCTACCACGCTGTTTTGGCAGTCCTTGCCATTCTCGCTTACTTGACGGGTGATGATGAGGGTATCCACGCGTGGCTTGGTTATTCGGTGGCAATCGTTGTGGTGTTTCGTCTGCTATGGGTATTGACTGGTAATCCGCATGTGGGTTTGATGCGCTTTTACCCATCGTTTGAAGGTCTTGATTTATCAAATTTATTTACTCATCCGGCCATCACCAAAACCTTCATGCTCGGTATCGCGGTCAGTCTTCTTTCCGTTACCGCCACGGGTATTTTGATGGATCAGGGTAAATCCATCGGCATGGCCAGCGCTGAACTCATTGCACCGGCGTTTGCTGATGACGACAACGATAGCGATGACCATGACAACAAAAATGAGAGCTTTGCGGATGAGGCTTTGGAAGAGATTCATGAATTATCTGGGAATCTTCTGCTCACCTTTGTGGGTTTGCACGTCGGTTACTTGTTGATATTCAAGAGATCCCTCGCCAAATTCATGTTGTTTATTCCGAAGCCACCCAGGAAAGACTAGAACAAAACTCCAGCATTCGACATGCAGTGGGCGAGGCTCTGCATGAAATCTCCGGGCTGAGCCCTGATTGGTCGGATCAACGCAACCCGTTCCAGCGAAGTCACGCCAAACAGGCGGCATCCGTGGCGCTGGGGCCGGATCGACGCAGCTGTCGAAGGGCAGGCTGGAGTCAACTGGGCTGAGATGCCGGGTCCGCGCTCAGCCCGGCGGCGTCGCCGGCGCGGCATGCCAGCGGGACCGCGGCACCACCACCGGGTCGGCCGGCTGTCCCAGGAAATGCGGCGACATGATCTGCACGCCGTACTCGTTGAAGACGTCCTGGATATTGGCGTTCAGGCCCGACATGATCTGCAGCCGCTCCAGAGGGCGGTCGATGTTGACCAGCAGTTCATATTCGACGTAGAAGTCCGACAAGGCCGCCTGCAGCACCCGCGGTGCCGGTCGGGCGCGTACGCCAGGCGTACGTCGGGCGGCCTCCTCGAGCATGGCGTGCACCTGCCGCCACGGCGTGTCATAGCCGATGGTGACCTTGGCCGAAACCAGCGTGCCATCCTCGCCGGACTGGCGCGAGAAGTTGCGTATCGGGTTGCCGACGACCACCGCATTGGGCACCGTGGCCTCCTGGTTGCGCATGGTCACGATGCGCGTGGCGAGCGCGCCGACCTCCGTGACCACGCCTTCCACCTCGTTACCGGGCGCGCCGATGATCACGTGCTCGCCGCGCTTGAGGGCGCGCGAATACACCAGGGTCAGGCCGCTCATGATCTGGTTCGCAATGCCCGAGGAACCGAGAGTGACCATGGCGCCGATGAGGACCGAAATACCCTGGAACACGCCGGAGCCGGAGCCCGGGATATAGGGGTAGGCGGCGACGATGGCGAGAACCCAGATGCCGAACACCACGATGCGCCGCGTGGCGCCGGCGGTTTCGCGGTGCACGCCGGGAATGGCGAGCCTGCCGCTTTGCACGGCGCGAAACGCGCTGCGCGCGGCGCGGCTCAGACCTTCGGCAAACAACATGATCAGGGCCACCGTGAGCAGGCCGGGGATCGCCGCCGCGATGCCGGCGCCCAGATTGGCGAGGGTTTGCCAGACCATTTCGCCCAAGCGCAGCGAGATCGGCATGGTGGCCGGGAACTTGTGCAGCACGTAGGCCAGCCATGCGTAGACCAGCGCGAATCCGACCGCCGCTCCGGCGATCTGCAGGGCGCGCAGCAACAGCATCCTGCCATGGGCGGCCAGGCTGACCGACGCTTGCGGTGCGTCCGGCGCGTCCGGTATCTGCAGGCGTTGCCGCATGTAGCCGATGGCGCGCAGCAGCAACCACAGGGCGATTCCGGCGACCACGGTGGCGAGCGCGGCGTGCAGGATGCCGCGCATGATCACGTCGGGCCTGCGTTGCTCGCGCGAGGCCGAAACCGCACTTTTGAGACGCTCGCGCGCCGCAGCCATGGTTTGCTGCAGGTTCAGCGTGTGCCCGGGCTCGAGATCCTCGGTCAGAAGGGTGAACAGCACGATGTCGGAGGCACGCAGGGCGATGCCGGGCCGCGGGGCGCCGGACTCGGTGATGGTGATCGGCACTTCCTCGAACTCGAGCGGCAGGAAGCGCTGCTCGAGTTCGGCGATGCGGGCCCGCGCACGCGCGACGCGACCAGGCGGATCGGCGCCGTTGTAGGGGACGCGGAAGGTCACGATGGGCCGTTGCGCCCAGACGAGTTCGGCTTCCTGGCGCTGCGCATCGTCAGCTGCCTGTGCGCCGCCCGCCAGCAGCGCTGCTGCCGTGATCGCGGCGAAAAACCGCAGGAATCTTGTCAAAGACATGCCTTGACCCCCGGTCAGGCCTTCCTGGCCGCCTTGAAGATGGTGCGGCCTTCCTTGATTGTTTCCAGCACCCGGATGTCCCGGATGGACATCGCCGGCACCTTCAACGGGTTCTTCTCCAGGATCACCAGGTCTGCGAGCTTGCCGACCTCGATCGATCCCTTTCGCTTTTCCTCGAAGTACTGGTAGGCAGCGTCCAGCGTCATCGCCTTCAAGGCCTGCAGCGGCGTCAGGCGCTGATCCTCGCCGACGACCACCCCGGAGCGGGTCACCCGGTTGACGGCCGTCCACATCAGATCCAGACAGTTCGGCGGCACTACTGGCGCGTCGGTGTGGTTGCCGAACCGCATCCCCTTCTTCGCTGCGCTCGCCGCCGGGCTCATGTGCGCAGCGCGTTGCGGGCCCACGGTCTCGTTGATGTGCCAGTCACCCCAGTAGTAGGTGTGCGAGGTGAAGAAACTGGGGAAGATGCCGGTCTCGGCCATCGCATCGAGCTGGTCGGGGCGGATCATCTGCGCATGGATCATGACCGGGCGAAGGTCCTTGCGGCCGTGCGCAGCGATGGCCTTGCGGGTCGCGGCGATCATCATGTCTGCGGCGGCGTCGCCGTTGCAATGCACGATGAGCTGCACCTGATGGCGCCAGGCCACGTCGAACCAGCGGTCGATTTCCTGCTGGGTGACCGAGGCATATCCCCGATAGTCGGCAGGCTGGCCGGCCGGTGGCTTCACATAGGGTTGCGAGAGGAAGGCGGTCTTGCCCTGGGGTGAACCATCGCTGGTGATCTTGATGCCGCCGACCTTCAGGCGGTTGCGGTACACCCCCACCCGCAGCTTGGCATCGCGGTCGAGCCTGGCCTGGCTGTCCCTGACGGGCACGCCCAGTGCATCTGCGCCTGCCGTTCCCGGCGCGACGATCTCGACGTCGAGCTTCTTCTTGCCGGCCAGCACGTCGTTGAACAGGTCCCAGCGCGGGTAGCACACCAGATCGAGCTTGATCTTGCCCAGGCGTGCCGCCTCCTGCATCAGCGCAAAGTCCCCGGGCATGGTGATGCCATCCTGCGCCGTGGTGTACCCGAAGCTGGTGTAGTAGTCCTGGATCTCCATGAAGTTCTGCAGCCGCCTGGCCATCGGGTTGGGCTTCAGCAGCGACAGCATCGGCAACGCGGCCAGTTCCTCCAGGACGCCGTTGGGTTCGCCGTCGGCCGTGCGCTGGATGACACCGCCTGCGGGGTCCTGGGTGTCCCGGGTGATCTTCGCGGCGGCCAGCGCCATGCTGTTCGCCGCCGCCAGATGACCCGATGCGTGCACCACCAGCAGGGGATGCTGCGTGGTCACCTTGTCCAGGTCTGCCCGTGTGGGGTGGCGCTTGTCCTCGAGCAGCGAGTCGTCATAGCCGAATGCAAAGACCAGCTCGCCGGGCGGAATCTTCTTGTTGGCGATGTGGGCCTTCATGGCCTCCACGATCTGCGCGATGTTGCGGATGCCACCCACCGGCGGCGGACTGAGGTTGGGCGTGCCCCAGCTCATCTCGTGCTGGGCCAGGTGGGAGTGGGAGTCGATGAATCCTGGCAACAGGGCGTGGCCGCCCAGATCCACCAGCCGGGTCCTCGGTCCCTTGAAGCGCTTTTCGATGTCGGCGCGTGTGCCCACCCCGACGATGATGCCGCGGCGCACGGCAACGGCCTGCGCCTCGGGCTGCTGCTCGTCGACGGTGACGATGTCGCCGCCGGCGTAGATGAGATCGGCCATGCCACTGGGCAGTTCGGCCGCGGGTGCCTGCACGGCCAGGGTCGGAACCATCGACTGGGCCGCGAGCAGCCCGGTGAACAGCCCGCCTTGCGACATGAAACGTCGCCGCTGCGCCGAAGCGTCAGCAGATGCCTTGAAGAAGCGCGAAAAGAGCAGGCTGCAGCACAGGACCATATGACCTCGCAGATGTAGCGAACCTCGAATCAGCCTGGACCCGGCAATTCCAGCCCCGGCGGACTACCGAGCCTTCGAGACGGCGCGAATATACCTTCGCAGGACGGCCATCCGTCACGACCAGCGACCGCTCGGCCCGGCGTCAGCATCCGCGCTGGCGAGTTGGGCTGCGCTGATCACCGGCACGAACGCGCTCACGCTCGCCTCACCGGCATTCATGCTGCAGGTCTACGACCGCGTGCTGTCGAGCCGCAGCATCCCGACACCCGGCGCGTTTCGTCGTGCCTTGCAGCGACCTGGGACCAGATTGCGAATTCATGCCGTTGCGGCTTGACTTCGCTCAACCACGCGTCAGCCCCGGTCAGGCACATTCTCTTTCGGTCAGGCGCAACGGCGCGTTACTGATGCCGCGAAAACATGGCCGATTCCCGGGTTGCAGAACCCGTACATCGCATGATGGGAGAGTCTCATGTGGCGCGACAAACTCATGGTCCGGCTTGTCGGATCCCTGCGAAACCACTCCGACTTGCCTTTGCGTGTGGCCCTGTGGAACGGCGAAACGTTCACCCTGGGCGAATCACCCAAGGTGACGATCCGGCTTCCCGCCAGCAGTGCGGTGAAGTTCCTCGCCCCTCCCAGCATCGCCAGCCTCGCGCGCGGCTATGTGGGTGGCCATTTCGACGTCGAAGGCCGGCTCGAAGACATCATCGAAGCCGCTGAGTGCCTGGCCAAGGCCGGCGCGAACTCGGCGGGCAGGATCCGGCGTCGGCTGCGCACGGTGTTTCACAGCCGTCAGCGCGACTCCGACGCCATCGCGCACCATTACGACGTATCGAACGATTTCTATCGCCTGTGGCTCGACCCGCAGATGGTCTATTCCTGCGCCTACTTCCGTGAAGACGGCATGGACCTCGAAGCGGCGCAGAACGCCAAGCTCGACCACATCTTCAACAAGATCATGCTGCAGCCCGACGAGCGGCTGCTCGACATCGGCTGCGGCTGGGGCGCGCTGGCTCTGCGGGCAGCGCGGGAACGCGGCGCCAGCGTGGTCGGCGTCACGCTGTCGAAAAGCCAGTTCGATCTGGCGCGCGAGCGGGTGAAGGCCGCAGGCCTCGCCGACAAGGTCGAGATCCGGCTGCAGGACTATCGCGACGTCGACGGTGTCTTCGACAAGATCACCTCGGTGGGCATGTTCGAGCATGTGGGCCTGGCGAACCTGCCGGGCTACTTCTCCAGGATCCGCAGCCTGCTGCGCGACGGCGGCCTGGCGCTCAACCACGGCATCACCTCCACCGATCCGGACAGCGCCGAGTCTCCCTACGGCGCGGGCGAGTTCATCGACGAGTACGTCTTTCCGCACGGCGAGTTGCCTCACATCAGTCTGGTGCTGCGCGAAATGGAAGCCGCCGGCCTCGAGACTCTCGACGTGGAGAACCTGCGGCGGCACTATGCCCGCACGCTTTCATGCTGGTCCGCGAACTACGAGGCCAACGCGGCGGCAGTGCGCGCGCTGGTCGACGAGACCACCTGGCGGGTGTGGCGCATCTACCTGGCTGGCTGCGCTCATGCGTTCCGCCAGAACTGGGTGGCGATCCACCAGGTGCTGGTCTGCAAGGCGGGTTCGGAGGGCATGAACCGCACGCCGATGACGCGTGACTACATGAGCACAGGCATTTCAAACGCCCTCGGCAAAGGGCATGTCGGCACGCTGGACGCCCCTGCGCTATGACCTTTGCAACTCGAAGGCGCGTGTGTCGATGCGCTGGAACTCACCACACTCGCCGCTGAAATCCCAGCGTTCGATGGTGCAGCGGGCGGCGTCAGAAGCCTCGTGGCGGATCACGTTCACCGAGTTGGGCGCGTCGTGGCGCAGCCGGTTCGACAAGGCGGTGCCGGCCTGCGCGACGACGATGCGTGCGCCTCTGGCGCCGGCCGGCGTCAGCTCGGCCACGTAGGGCAGGTGGATGTGCCCGCCCAGCACCACATCGGCACCGGCCTCGGCCCATGCCGACAGCGCCGCGTTGCGGCCGCGCAGCAGGTGCCTGGCCTCGGCTTCGCCTTTGACATGTGGCGGTTGGTGCACCACCACCACCCGCAGTTGTTCGGCTCGCGCGCTGCGCAGCCGTGCGGCCACGCGCTGCACCTGCGCGGCGTTGACTTCGCCTTCGATATGGCGCCACCAGCGGGTCGTCTTCACGCACTGCACCAGCAGCCCCGCACTCTCGTGCACCGGCTCCAGCGCATCACCGAAGGTGCGCCGGTAGCCCGTGTACGGCGCCAGCAGGCGCGTCAGCGGGTTCAACACCGTGAGGTCGTGGTTGCCGGGGATGCTGACGAAGGGCAGGGCGAGGCGATCGATGAAACGCCGGGCGGCAGCGAACTGCGCCGACCGCGCCCGCTGCGTGATGTCGCCCGAGATCACCAGCAGGTCGGGAGAGAGCCCGGATGCAAGCGCCGCCAGCGCTTCGACGACAGGTGGCTGCTCGGTGCCGAAATGGGTGTCGGAGATGTGCAGCAGCGTCGTCACTGGGTCTGCTGGATGCCGGCAATGACCCACTGTCCACCTGCACTGGGCTTGACCAGATGCCAGACCTCGTCGAACGCCGCCACCGGACCGTCGGCTTCCTCCCGGATCGAGCCGTGGTAGCGCACGCTGACCACCTGACGCTCGGCCTCTTCGACCACGTCGATCACCTCGGCATCGACGTTAACCACGTCGGTGCGCTGTTCGGAATGCGCTCGCTCCTGCAGGTCGAGCTTGATCGCGGCGTACATCTCGGGCGTGGTGAATTGCCGAAGGTCGACCAGATCGGCGGTGTCGTTGGCCGCCTGCATGCGGATGAAGGTCAGCTTCGCGATGCGTTCGAACGCCTGCTGATCGAAGCCGGGTGGCAGCATCGTCGGGCGAGCGAGGGGCGCTGTGTTCGCGGCCACGGGTGGCATCGCAGCGGTGGCGCTCCAGCCTGAACCCGAGCCGGTCCCCGCGGCGGCGTTCTCGCCAGCAAAGCGCAGTCCGTTGAAGCCAGGGGCAGTCTGCTGCGCCGGCGTGCCACGCATGCGGCTCATCACGAAGCGGATCGCCACGAACGCAACGATGCCCAGCAGCAGCATCATGATCAGGTTGCCGAACTCGGCACCCATGCCGAGATGGCTCATCAAGGCGGCGATACCCAGACCCGCTGCCAGACCGGCGATCGGTCCCATCCAGGAGCGCCTGGGCGCCGGGGCCGCTGGCGCAGCGGCGGTGGGCGGTGTGGTGGTGTTGGCCTGCGCAGGTTTGGCGGGGGCCGGCGTGGGGGCCACATTGGGCATGCTGCGCGGCGGCATCTGCCGCTGCATGCCGGAAGAGCCGCCACTGCCCAGGCGCTTGGCATCCACGCTCACGGGTGAAAAGCCTGCCGCCGACACCGCCACCGACAAAGCCATGATCCAGGTTTTCATCAAGATTTCCTTGTGCTACGCGCGCCGCGGACACGCGGGCTGATCTCATCTGTGCCAACGGCATTGTGCGCGGCTGCGGCGCCTCAGCCAGATCGGCAGACGGTTTGACCGAAAAATCGGAAAAAGTGCCCGATTGCTCGCACAATCTTTGGACCGTGCCCCGACTTCGCATCTTGCGGCCCGGGCCGCGTCGGAGGAGTTGCGCTCGATGACACACGCCCTGATCGTCGATGACGACGTGGATTCGGCGTCCACCCTGAAGGCGCTGATCATGGCCGAGCAGTGCACCGTCGCGGTGGCGCACAACCTGCGTGATGCGCGCCGCCAGATCGCGTTGCAGCAACCCGATCTCGTGCTGCTGGACCTGCAGTTGCCCGACGGCAGCGGCATGGAACTCTTTTCCGTTCCCGAACTGCTCGCGAATTCCGAGGTGGTGCTGATCACCGGGTACGCCTCGCTGGAGACCTCGATCCAGGCGTTGCGCCTCGGTGCGGCGGACTATCTCGTCAAGCCGATCAACCTGCTGCGGCTGCAAGGCGTACTGTCGCGGCTGACGAAGCCGGCGCTGCTGAAGGCCGAGGTGGAGACGCTGGCCGCACAGGTCGCGCCCAGCGGCCACTTCGGCGCGCTGTGGGGCCGTGCGCCGGCGATGCTGCAGCTCTACGAGCAGATCGCCCGCGTCGCGATGACCAGCGTGACGGTGTTCATCACCGGAGAAAGCGGCAGTGGCAAGGAGGTTGTCGCGCAGACGGTGCACGACCTGAGCCGACGTCGCAAGCAGCCCTTCCTCGCAGTCAACTGTGGCGCCATCTCGCCGAACCTGATCGAGAGCGAGATCTTCGGCCACGAGAAAGGCAGCTTCACTGGCGCCGACCGGCAGCACCTGGGTTTCTTCGAGCGCGCCAGCGGCGGCACGCTGTTTCTCGACGAGATCACCGAAATGCCGATGGAGCTGCAGGTCAAGCTGCTGCGGGTGCTGGAGACAGGCAGCTTCATGCGCGTGGGCTCGACGCAGATGCAGGTGGCCGACGTGCGTGTGCTCGCCGCCACCAACCGCCGCCCTGAGCAGGCGGTCGCTGCGGGCCAGCTGCGCGAAGACCTGCTGTACCGGCTGAACGTGTTCCCGATCGAGCTTCCGCCGCTGCGCGACCGGCTCAGCGACGTCGATCTGCTGGCCCGGCACTTCCTGACTGCCTTCGGCGCGCAGGAAGGGCAGGCCAAGCACTTCAGCGCGGCTGCGCTGGAGCGTCTGGCGCAGTACCGCTGGCCGGGCAATGTGCGCGAGCTGCGCAATGCCGTGCAGCGTGCCTACGTGATGGCGGCAGGCGATGTCATCGATGAGCAGTGGTTGCCACAGCCCTCGCTGCTGTCGCACGCGGCGGCTGGCGGTGTTGTCGCGCCGGCGACGCCACCGGCAGCGAGGCGAACCGCATCGTTGTCCGACGAGGCATTCGAGCAGGAATCGATCACGCTGACCATCGGCACGACGCTGGCTTCGGCAGAGCGCACGCTGATCCTCGCCACGCTGCGCCACCACCATCACCAGAAGGAGCGCACCGCTGCAGCGCTCGGGATCAGCCTGAAGACGCTCTACAACCGTCTGAAGGAATACGCGGCCGACGGCCTGGATCACGCGGCGCACTGACGGCAGGATGTTCGCGGTGTCGGTTGCACTGCGTCAAGTCCGCCGTGCTCTCTGGATGACGCCAACCCGCGCACGAAGCCTCTCGACAGGCTTCACCGATGCGCAGCGGGACCCTCGATCGCATCATGCAGCGCGGCGATCAGTTCGGACGGCTCGCATGGCTTGTCCAGCACGATGAAGTCTTCGCCTTCCAGCGTCTTTGCCGCATAGCCGCTGATCAGCACCACCGGCAGTTCGGGGCGGGTGTCGCGCAACACCCGGGCCAGGGCCAGGCCGTCCATGCCGCCAGGCATCCTGATGTCCGACAGCACCACGTCGAAGGCCGGTTCGTCGGCGATCAGGCGCAGCGCCCCCTGCGGGTCGGCGACGCGCCGCACTTCGCAGCCCAGGCTGCCGAGCAGCGCCACCGTCACTTCGGCGAGGTCATCGTTGTCCTCGACCAGCAGAACGCGTGCGCCGTCGATCCAGGGCGTCTGGATGTCCGGCGTCGTTGGCGCAACAACCGAAGGTGCTTCCTCGAAAGCGGGCAGCAGCAGCGACACCGTGGTGCCCAGTCCCTCGGTGCTGGTCAGCCTTGCCGTGCCGCCCGCCTGCACGCAGAAGCCCATCACCTGGGCCAGGCTGAGCCCGGTGCCCTGGCCCACTTCCTTGGTGGTGAAGAAGGGCTCGAACACGCGTCCTGCGACGTCGTCGTCGATGCCCAGGCCGTCGTCGCTGACGGTGATCAGCACATAGTCGCCGTCCGGCAGGTCGGGCACTTCGTCCTCGTGCGCGCGCCGTGCCTGCACGAGAAGGTTGCCGCCCAAGGGCATCGCGTCGCGCGCGTTCAGCGTCAGATTGATCAGCGCCAGTTCGAGCTCGCTGGCGTCCACCGTGACGCGCGGTGTGCCCGGTGCCACCGCCACCGCGACCTTGGTGCGTGCGCCCATCACCGTCTGCATCAGATCGCGCAAGTCGTGCAGCGCGTCGGCCAGATCGACGGGCTTCGCACAGACCGGCTGCTGGGCGGCGAAGCGCAGCAGCTGCTGCGTCAGCCGGCTGCCGACAGCCACCGCGCGCAGGGTCGCCGCCAGCGGCGCCTGCAGAGCAGCGTCGGTGGTCTGACGCTGCATCAGATGGGCGCTGTTGCTGATCACGCCCAGCAGGTTGTTGAAGTCGTGCGCTACTCCTCCGGTCAGCCGTCCCAACGCCTCGATGTGCTGGCTGCGCGAGATGCGTTGCTCGGCCTCGCGGGCGCGCGTCACCGCGGCAGCGATCTCGCACTCGAGTTCGTTTCGGGCGTGGTGCAATCCATCGGCGGCCAGGGTCAGTGCCTCGCAGACTTCGTCGCACTCCGCGATTCCGGTGATGCTTGTCGTCACCGGCTCGCCGGCCTGCATGCGGTCCGCGGCCTGCTTCAGCGAGTGCAGTGGCACGGTGATACGGCGTGCCATCCACAGCGCTCCCGACACCGCCAGGCCCAGCAGCAGCAGCGAGCCGACCACCACCTGCTGCACCGCTTGCCGCTGTGCCGCGTCGTTGTTGATGACAAACCAAAGCACCGCCACCACGCACGGCAGCCAGACCGACAGCACGAGCAGCAACAGGCGGGTGCGGATGGAAACGGTCATCGAAGCGGTTCCAGACATGAATCAATGCGCTGCGCACAAGCAACGACCCCGGCAGGTCAAGGCCAGGCGCGCATCGCCCTGCCTGTCAGGGCAATTGTCGTTCCCGGCCTGCACGCCGGCGCATGGCGTGGCTGTGTTTTTCGCCGGGTCAGCGCGCCGCGAGGTGTCCTTCGGCATCAGAGAACAGCACCTCGACCCGGCGATTACGCTGCCGACCCGCGGCGCTGCCGTTGTCGGCCACCGGATTCGCCTCGCCCCAGGCGCGGACCTCGATCCGGTCAGCCGCGATGCCGCCGTTCATCAGCTCCCGCTGGAAGGTCTCGGCGCGGCTCTGCGACAGCTTCATGTTCATCTCTTCGCTGCCGACGCTGTCGGTGAAGCCCTCGATCAGCACCCTGCGTTCGGGATGTTGGATCAGCACCTGCACCAGTTGCGCGACGCTGCGTTGCGCGCCCGGTTGCAGACTGGACTTGCCGGTATCGAACAGCACATCGCCCAGCGTCACCACCATGCCGCGGTCGGTCTTCCGGGCCTTCATGTCGGCCAGATCGCGCTCCAGCCCTTCAGCACGACTGGCTTGCCTCAGCGCCAGCAGTTGCGCGTCGTCGGCCTGCGTCCTCGATATCTGTGCTTCGGTCTGTGCATTGCGCGCATCGGCCTGTGCATTGCGCGCATCCGCTTGCGCCGCGCGGGCGCTGGCGGTTGCGACATCGGCCTCCTGGGAGCGCGCCTGCAGACGCAGACGTTCCCGTTCAGCGCCGAACTGCTGCACACGCTCATCGGCCTGCGCCTGCATGCCCACTGCCATGGCGATGTCAGCGCGCTTGCGCGCCAGGTAGGCGAGGTGTCGCGTCTGCTCGACATCGCGATCGGCGGCCCAGGCGGCCTCGGCGTGGGTCATGGCCTGCTGTGCACTCTGCAACTCGACGGCGCCGCTGCGGCCGACGTAGGGGTTGCTGCGGGCCTGGTCCAGCGAAGTGCGCGCGGCGGCGAGGTCCGGATTCGGGCTGGGGGTGGTCTGGCAAGCGGCAAGTGCCAACAGCGTGGCGGTGGCAATCAGGGTGCGGGTGGTGTTCATGGTGTGTTCCGGAAGTTCATGCAAGGGTCATGGCATCGGGCGGGGGGCTTGCTTCGCCGCCGCGCGATTGAGTTCGTCGCGCAGCGTCTGCAGACCGGTCTCCAGCTCGGCGACCGCAAGTCGCGAGCGTTCCGAGCCCGCCTTGGCGCGTGCGAGCTGCGCATCCACGTCCGCTTGTTCGGCCATGCGCGTCGCGGCACGGTCATCACCGGCCGTGGCCAGCGCGCGGGCTTTCTCCAGCTTGTTGCGCGCTTCGTTCAGAACGATGGCGTCCAGCTCCGGTGCACCGGCCGAGCGAGCGGCTTCCACCGAGGACGCGCCGGCGGCGATCGACGGTGCCGCCGAAGGCGTGCTGCCGCAGCCCGCCAAGGCCATGGCGCAGCCGACCAGAACGGTGGTGAGGATCAGTGTCTTCATGCGATGTCTCCAGGGAGTGTTCAAGGGTTGGTCCTCTCCTGGGGCAATCGACGCGCCTGCGTTGCTCCTGGCCCAGGGCGCGCTGCAGTTGCTGCGCCGCTGGGAGGGCAGGGCCCGGGCCGGGCAGCCCCGAGCCTTGTCCGCCTCGACTCAGGCGGGACGGTTCGGACCGGCCTCGACGGGCACGGGTGTCAGTGGCAGCGTGACCGTGAATTCGCTGCCCAGGCCCGCACCGGCGCTGCTTGCCGTGACGGTGCCGCCGTGCGCAGCGACCAGTTCCTCGACCACCGCCAGCCCCAGACCGAGCCCGTCGTCGTTGAACGCGGTGGCAACCTCGTCCTGCATGAACGGTTCGAAGATGTGAGGCAGGGCCTGCGCACTGATGCCGATGCCGTTGTCGCGCACCGTCAGCACCACCGCGTCGGCACAGCGTCTCATCGACAGCGTGATCTCGCCCGAAGGGGGCGTGAACTTCGAGGCGTTGTCCAGCAGGTTGCGCAGCACCTGGGTCAGGCGCACTGGATCGCCGTACAACATCGTCTCGATGACCGGCAGCTGAACCTGGAGGCGCTGCAGCCGCGCGTCCAACGAGGGCCGGCTGGCGTCGACCACACCATTGATCAGGGCGATCAGGTTCACTGCGCTGCACGCCAGCCGAAGCTTGCCGCCTTGCACCCGGGACGCGTCGAGCAGGTCCCCGACCAGCCTCGACATCTGCGCGACCTGCCGCTCGATCACGGCATTCATCCGCGGCAGCGGCTGGGGAGTGCCCGTGCTCGCCATCGCCGCAGAAGCTGTACGGATCGACATCAAGGGTGATCGCAATTCGTGCACCGCACGCGCGATCTGCAGGTTGTGCCGTCTCAGGGCCTGTTCGGCCGCATCCTGCAGCCGCCTGGCATCCAGGGCAGTCAGCAGCAACTGTGCATTGGCTTCTTGCCGGAGCTGATTCCGGTCTTCCTGTTCACCAATGGTTTGCTGGAAATGCGTGGCGGGGCGCCGCAGCGATTCGGGCAAGGCCGCTTGCAAGGCATCGCCGGACGGGTGGCCCGACGCGCTGAACATGGCACTTCCCAGGCCGTGACGCTTGGCTTCGTACATCGCGGCATCGGCGCGGTCGATCAAGGTCTGCGCGTCTTCGCCATCGTCGGGATAGACGCTGATGCCGATGCTGGCGCTCAGGCTCAGCACATGCTCGCCAAGGGGGGTCGGCACCGCCAGCGCGGCATTGATCTTGTCGGCAATGGCGCAGGCATCGCTCGCGTGGGCCACATCGTCGAGCAGGATCAGGAATTCATCGCCGCCATAACGGCTGACAGTGTCCGAGGCGCGCACCGCCGCGACCATGCAGCGTGCGGCCATTTGCAGAACCTCATCGCCGAAGTGGTGTCCCCGTCCGTCGTTGATCTGCTTGAAATTGTTCAGGTCGACGAACAGCACCGCCATACGGCGATGGCGGCGTCGCCCGCCGGCGATGGCCTGGGTGAAGCGATCGAGGAACAGCATCCGGTTGGGCAGCTTCGTCAGCGCGTCGAGTGCGGCCACGCGCGACATTTCCAGCAAGGCGCTCATCGCCTCGTCGGCATCGACCTTCGACTGCATCAGCGCCAGCACCAGCAGTTCGTTGGCTTCCAGCAGATCGGAGGCGTTGCTGGAGCCGGCCACACGGGTTCGTGCCTCGGCCATGTACTCCTGCAGGGACTCCAGTGCCCTGCGTGCCTTGTCGGTCTCGATGCGCAGTTCGAGCAGTTCGCGCCTGGCCCAGGCCATCTCGACGGCACCGTGTTCGCGCTGAGCTGGGGTGTTCACGGGCTCACTCCGGCTGCTCTGCTTCAGAGAAGCCCGCGCTCGGGTCGGTGCGGGTCAGCCCAGCCAGGGCCTTTCGGGTCGGACGACCACCCAGCAGCCCTTCCTGATCGGCGAGCATCTCGCCGATGCGGATGCCGTCGTCTTCGATGTGGAATTCGCGCAGTTCGTCGGAATGTGCGCTGGCGCGCACCTTCACCACCGCGATCACACGGCGCAGGCAGCTGTCGACCTCGATGTAGCGCTGCACGATGATCGCGTCGGTCATGAAGGCCGTGCCGTAGGGACTGAAGCGAAGGTCGCTGTAGCGGTCCTCGAGTTCGGAGGTCATCAGCGTCGTCACACCGGCGCCGGCCATCGCCTTCACCAGGCGTGACATCGATTCACGGAAGTCGTCGCGAAAGGTGGGTGCCACTGCCAGTTCGAAGCTGGAGAGCGAATCGATCACGACGCGCGTGGCCTTGAGCCGACGGATCTCGTCGAGCAGCAGCATCACGATCTCGTCGATCGACAGATCGGACGCCTGACTGTCGACCACGCCGACCCGGCCGCTCGAGATCAGGTCGGTGATCACCCGGTTGCGCGAACGGTTCGGGTGCTGCTCGAACACCGCGATCACGCCGGTTTCTCCCAGTCGGGCGCCTTCGGCCAGGAACGCCGCAGCCAGAATGCTCTTGCCCGACCCCGAAGGCCCTGACACCAGCAGCGAATAACCGCGCGGCAGACCACCGCCCATCATCTCGTCGAGGTTCGGCACACCCATCCGCGCGCGTGAATTGGCTGCCGATGCGGTCGGCGTGGCGGCCGGCATCGAATGGGCCTCCAGCTCCCGCGGCGGCAGTGCGAAGACGCGCACGCCGCTGTGGTCGATGCGAAAGGTGTGCAGCCCCGGCAGGGTGGCCTGGCCGCGCATCTTCATGACCTCCAGCTTGCGCACCACCGAATTGCGCATCACGCTCTGGCGCATCCAGATCAGGCCGTCGGCCACGGTGAACACCGGGTTCGCATCGGTTTCGACGAAGTACTCGCCGATCAGGAAGGTGGTCGCCTGCCAGCTCGTCATCAGCATGCCGAGCTGCTGCACGAACGACTGCAGGCTGGTGTGCATATTCGGCGCGTGTTGCTGGGCGATGCTGGCCAGCACCACCGAGCGGAACGAGTCGACGAAGACCAGCGACGGGCCGCGGGTGGTCACCTCTTCGACGATGCGGCGCAGCACCCGGTCGAGATCGCCCGCCATCGCCTCTTCGGACAGGTTGATGAAGCGGATCGCGTGCGTCACCGCTTCGGTGTCGAAGAAATCGAACTGCTGCTGGTAGCGCAGCATCTTCAACGGGGGCTCGCCCAGCACGGTGAAGTAAAGCGCAGGGCGTTCAGGGGTGGCGAGGGCAAACATGATCTGGTGGGCGAGCGTGGTCTTTCCGCAGCCCGGCTGCCCGGCGATCAGGTTGAACGAGAACTCCGGCAGCCCACCGCCGAGCACTTCGTCCATCCCCGGGACGCCGGTGCGCAGCCGGTTGATGGTCACTTTGGTGTTCATGTCTTGGAATCCTTTTGAGCGGGGTCGCCCGGAGCATCGATCCACACGGGTCGCATCAAGCGCTCGGTGAGCGCCGATCCGACCACGCTAGACAGCAACTGGTGGAAGGTGGAGAACAGCATGGCGGCACCGGCCATGGCGGTGATGCTGTCCTGCTGGCGAAGCAGCGGTATCAACTCGGTGAAGTCGACGACCGCCAGTGCCGCGTCGTGCTCGATGCGCAGCCAGGGATGAGCCTGCGCGCTGCAATGAATACTGCGCTTGTAAAGCGCTGCCAGCCCCCGGCTGCCGATGATGGGCACCAACGCCGCATCGATCTCGCGCCAGGTGGCGACCACGGCGTCTGCAATCTGCGAGGTGTCGGCATTCGGCGCGATCCTTTGCGCCAAAAGGACTGAGACCGGAATACCCGTCGGGCTTTCCGTGGGCATCGTCAGCTTCCCCTGTTCGGTACGGCTTTGATATTAGGGCTTGTTCACAACGCCGAGCTTGAGCCCGAAGAACGCTTTTCGACTTGATCTGCGTCAATGTCGGTGTCGCGGCGTGAGTGGACAGTTGCCACGTGTTCGAGGGCGCGCGCACTGCACGCGCAGATCGGCAAGATTTGCTGCAAGGATCGCCGCATCGGTAGAGGTGGGCGGTACTGTTGGCGCGCCGCGGTCAGTGCACTGCCTTGGCGATGCGCGGCTGCGGGGCGCGGACGCTCCTTGTCGCCGAGGCTCGCCAGTTCTGGTGCCCGGCATGGGTGTTGCGATCAGCAGGGGGCAGGTGGGCCGATGTGTCGGTCCCGAACCGTTTTCTCGAGGAGTCATACTTTGGCATCGCTGGATTTTCGAGCCAACACCCGACAGGCACAGACGCTGTCGCCACGTTTTCAGCACGCGGTTCGGCTGCTGCAGCTGTCGTCGATGGATTTCGCTGCGACGGTGCGCGATGTGCTGGGCCAGAACCCGTTTCTCGAGCTGGAAGATGGAGGCGAAGGTGCTGACGCAGCGGATGCTGATTCCGATGGCGATGGTGTGGACAGCGAAGCCGACCGTGCGGCGGCAGAGGCATCACCCGCAACGATGTTCGACGACCTCGCGATGTCTGCCGACCCCGACGGGATGCCCGACGATCGGGGCGACGACCGCGATCTGTGGCAGTTCGAGGGTTCCTCGCCGCAGCGGCCGTCAGGCGAAGGCGAGGTGTCGGCCCTGGACATGATGGCGGTCGAGATGCCCTTGAATGCTCACCTCAGTGCCCAGCTCGATCTGCAGCCGCTGGCCACTCGCGAAAGATGGATGGCGCGCGTCATCGTCGAATCGCTCGACGATGACGGCTACCTGCGCATCCCTATGGCCGAGCTGTGTGAACTGTGTGAACTGGCTCCACCCGTGACGCTGGCCGAGGTGCAGGCCGCCTTGCAGCGGGTGCAGGCGCTGGACCCGGCCGGTGTGGCGGCATGCAGCGTGGCCGATTGCCTGCGGCTCCAGCTGCCTGCGATCGAATGCCCCCAGCTGCGCGCGCTCGCCGCGCGCATCGTGGCCGAGCACCTGCCGCTGCTGGCGGCACGCGATGTCCCGGCGCTTTCGCGGGCGCTGGGTGAACCCGCGATGCGGGTCCAGCAGGTGTGCGATCGCATCCGCCGCTTCGATCCCCGGCCCGGCTGGCGCTTCAGTTCGACGCGCATCGCCTACGTGGTGCCCGACGTGGTGGTGAAGAAGGTCCGCGGTGAATGGCTGGTGCAGCTGAACCCGGCGGTGATTCCGCGGGTGCGCCTGAACCAGGTGTACGAGCAGTTGTTCATGCGTCATCGCAGTCCGGCCCACTCCGATATGGCCGGCCAGTTGCAGGAGGCGCGCTGGACGGTGAAGAACGTCGAGCAGCGCTTTTCGACCATCCTTGATGTGGCCGAAGCGATCGTCAAGCGGCAGCGCCACTTCCTCGAACTCGGGCCGATGGCGATGAAGCCGCTGGGTCTGAAGGAGATCGCCGACGAGCTCGGTGTCCATGAATCGACGGTCTCGCGGGTGACCAACAACAAGTTCATCGCCACGCCCAGTGGGGTGTTCGAGCTGAAGCATTTCTTCTCGAGGGTGATGCTCACGGCCAACGGCAGCGCCTGCTCTGGCAAGGCGATACGCGGCTTGCTGAAGGACCTGATTGATGCAGAGGCGCCGCAGGCCCCTCTGACCGATGCCGAGATCACCCGGCAGCTGGCGCAGCAGGGTCTGCTGGTGGCTCGGCGCACCGTCACCAAATACCGGCAGCTGCTGCGTATCGAGCCGGTCGGGCGCCGTCGTCGCCATGACTGACCGTTCCGCCGAGCCTGCCCGTGGCACATCGCTTGCCACTGATGACGTCATCAGCGGCGCCGAGTCGCGGCGGCAGGGGCGGATCACGTTTCGTCCCGCCGATATGGGAGTGCCCCGATGAACACCGACAGTGATCTGCTCAAGCGCTGGCCGCAGCCCGTGACGCTGGACATCGGCGTGCATTACGAGAGCGGCCCGCCGGATTGCCACAGCTATGGTCTTGCGGGCTGTGATCGCACGCCACAGGTTCGTGTGCTGATGCCGCAGCACAGCGGAGCGCCTCTCGAACTGCAGCGTCTGGACTGGTCGACATTGCCGGGCCGCACGCTGTATCTGCGCAGCTTGAGTGTGCTCGCCGTCCACCTGTTTGGCGCTGTGCAGATGCCCCCACGCGTTCGCGGCACGCCACTGTGGCAGCACATCAGCGTCGGGATATCGACCGACCAGAACGGCGCCCATCAGGTCTATTTCGAGCTGGATGCCGTTGACGACGCGCGTGCGGTCCTTTGCTATCGCTGTCGAGAGATGCAGCCGCTGGTGCGTCGGCTGCTGGCTCTCGATGTGCTTGACGCTGATCCGCTGCGCGCGCTGTTGCGCATCGGCATGGCGCGCGTGCGCCCGGTCCTGATGCGCAGGCCGCAGCCGGTGCGTTCCTCACCGCATCCACGACACATGCACGCGGCGCCGGAGCTGGCGCAGCAGGCGTGATTCGGTCAGCGCCTCGGGGATTTCCGTGATCGCAGTGATCATTTCGGCACACAACGACGAAGCGCGGCTGCCTGCCTGCCTGCGGGCGGTGCGCGAGGCCTCTCGCCGCCGTCGCCTGGGCGGCGAGGCAGTGCTTCGGCTGGTGGTGCTCGACGCGTGCACGGATGGCAGCGCGGCCATCGCCCGCGAAGGCGGTGCGCACACGCTGAGCCTGCAGGTCTGCAACATCGGCGCCGCAAGGGCGCAGGGCGCTCAGTGGGCGATCGAGCGCGGTGCGCGCTGGCTGGCGTTCACCGACGCTGATTCCGTCGTCGCCCCGGACTGGCTGTCGGTGCAATTGGCGCTCGAGGCGGACGTGGTGTGCGGGACGCTCGGTGTGCGCGACTGGGGCCAGGACGGCGAGCGCATGCGTCGCCACTACGAGGCTCACTACACCGATGCCGATGGACACCGGCACGTTCACGGCGCCAACCTCGGTGTCAGCGCCGAGGCCTATCGGCTCGCGGGCGGCTGCCATCCCATGGCATGCAGCGATGATGTGGCGCTGGTGTGCGCGCTGCAGGCCTGCGGCGCGACCATCGCCTGGTCGGCGGCGCCACGGGTAGCGACAAGCGCGCAGCGTCTGTTCAAGGCCCCGTCGGGCTTCGGTGCAACCGTGCAGCGCATCGACGCCGCAAGTCGCATTCTTGCGGCACAGGAGAGCGCATGAGTGCCATGGACGCCATCGCGGATGCTGTGGCCGACACACGCCTGCCCTGGCCGCTTCGCCAGAGTCCGGCGCTGGTGCGCCTGCGCGCTGCCCTGATGGCGCAGCGACCCGAGCGCGAAGCCATCGAGGAGGTCTGCGACCGACTGCTTGCGCCTTTGTGCACCGGCACTGAAGCGGGCGACAAGACGGGTTCGACGGCATGAGTGATCGCTCCGGCGGGCTGAGGGTGCCGGTGCCGCCCGTATCGGTTCGGCGTCCTGATCCACGCGATTCATCCAGCCGGGTTGTCGGGCGGCACGTCGCTTGCCCTTCAGGGCGCATGAAGTGCCTTTGCGAATCCCCCTCCACCCGCTTTGCAGTGCCAAAGCCCCAGCGCAGTGTGGCGTTGGACATCAGCCAGAGCGCCCACAAGAACTGCTTGCTGGCGCGGTTGCCCGATGCGTCGTGGCAGCGCTGGCTCCCTCAGCTGGAGTGGGTCGACTTTCACCAGGGCCAGGTACTGCACGAGTCGGGTGTGTCGCCCAGCCATGCCTACTTTCCGACCACCGCCATCCTGTCGCTGCTCAACGTGACGCAGGATGGTGCATCGACCGAGATCGCCGCTGTCGGCAATGAAGGATTGGTCGGCGTGTCCCTGTTCATGGGTGGGGTGTCGACCTGCAGTCGCGCGGTGGTTCAAAGCGCCGGCTTCGGGCTGCGGCTGAAGGCGCAGACGATGCGAGCCGAGTTCGAGCGGTCTTCCGAGGTGATGCAGCTGCTGCTGCGCTACACACAGGCGCTGATGACACAGATGGGTCAGACGGCAGTATGCAATCGCCACCATTCGATCGACCAGCAGTTGTGCCGCTGCCTGCTGTTGAACCTGGACCGACTCGGTGGCAACGAGATCGTGATGACGCACGAACTCATCGCCGGCACGCTGGGTGTGCGTCGGGAAGGGGTCACCGAGACGGCACTGAAGCTGCAGGCAGCCGGCCTCATCCGCTATGCGCGCGGGCACATCACCGTGCTCGAGCGCAGCGGGCTGGAGCACCGCGCCTGCGAGTGCTATGAGGTGATGAGGAAGGAATACGACCGGCTGCTCACGGACAAGCTGGCGGCCTGAGAATCTGCCGAGCGAGCTTCGTGAGCGTCGCGAGGGAACTTCGTTGCGCCACAGCGACTCCTTGCTCGGAGCTCCCTGTACCCTAACGCCCCTATCATTGTTCATGCCTGATGCCTGCCGATGTCGCCGCGGCAGCCACCGGGCTCTCGAGCCTGTCTTCCTCCGTCCATGCTGCGTCCGATCACTGCCGTCACTTTCCGCTTTTTCACCGTCGCATGGGCCGTCCTCGCGGTCTCCCTGACGGTCATCCCCGACGCACAGGCTCAGCTTCGGGTCGAGATGTCGGGGGTCGGCGCCTCCCAGGTGCCCATCGCGGTAGTGGGTTTTCGCCATGAAGGAACCGTGGCTCAGCCGCTGTCGCAGATCGTGCGGGCCGACCTGGAGCGCAGCGGCTTGTTCCGTGGTGTTGACGCGCCGGGCGTGCTCGACGAAACCGCGCAGCCGGCGATGGCCGAGTGGCGGCGCCGCGCGGCCGATGCACTGGTCGGCGGCTCGGTGACCCGGCTGGCCGATGGCCGCTACGACGTGCGCTTCAAGCTGTGGGATGTCGTCAAGGGCACCGAACTGGGCGCGCAGAGCACGGTGGTGGTTGCCGCCGACCTGCGGCTGGCGGCGCACCGCATCGCCGATTTCATCCACGAGAAGCTGACCGGGCAGAAGGGTGTGTTCTCGACGCGCATCGCCTACGTCACCCGGACGGGCAAGCGCCACACCCTGAACATCGCCGATGCCGACGGGGAAGGCGGACAGATCGCGTTGAACAGCGCCGAGCCGATCATCTCGCCGGCCTGGTCGCCCGATGGCCGCGAGCTGGCCTATGTGTCCTTCGAATCCCAGAAAGCCGTCGTCTATGTGCAGGACGTCGCCAGTGGCAAGCGGCGCCCGGTCGCGAATTTCCGTGGCTCGAACAGTGCGCCGGCATGGTCACCCGACGGCCAGACGCTGGCGGTGACGCTGTCGCGCGACGGTGGTTCCCAGATCTACCTGATGGGCCGCAACGGCGACAACGTGCGCCGCCTGACGCAGAGCATCGGCATCGACACCGAGCCGGTGTTCTTCCCCGACGGCCGCAGCATCTACTTCATCAGTGATCGCAGCGGCGGGCCGCAGGTGTACCGCATCCCTGTCAGCGGTGGCACCGCCGAGCGCATCACCTTCGCCGGCAGCTACAACATCAGTCCGGCGATCAGCCCCGATGGGCGCACGCTCGCCTACGTCTCGCGTGAGGGCAATGCGTTTCGTCTCTATGTCCAGGACCTGGCCGGCGGCCCACCCCTGTCGGTCAGCGACACCACCGACGACGAGAGCCCCAGCTTCGCGCCGAACAGCCGCTCGATCATCTATGCCTCGCGCTCACAGGGCCGCGACGTGTTGCTGACCACGTCGCTGGACGGCAAGATCAGGTCGCGTCTGGTGTCGTCATCGGCCGATGTGCGAGAGCCGGTCTGGGGACCTTACGGCCGTTGATCGACGCCGCCGGTTGACCATGTGTTCCAGGTTTTTTCTTGTTGTTACGCCACCAACCCTCCATCGATAATTTTCAACCACCTCAAGGAGTTTTCATGACATCAAACCTTATTCACTTCCGCCCGACTCAACGATTTCTGTGGGCCGCGCTGTGCGCGTCGGCGCTGGCGGGCTGCAGCTCCAACGTGAAGCTCGACGACAAGAACGTGCCGGTGGAAACGCGCACTGGCACCGGCAGCGACACCAATTCGGCCGGCACGGCGCAATCGCAGGTCACTGCGGTCGACCTGACCAAAGGCGGTGCCGATGTGTTCGGCGGCACCGGCAAGGTCGTGTATTTCGACTTCGACAGCTACGTCGTGCGTGACGACGCCCGCCCAGTGATCGACGCGAATGCCAAGGTGCTGGCCGCCAACAAGACCCAGAAGATGGCCGTCGAAGGTCACACCGACGAACGTGGCGGTCGCGAGTACAACCTGTCGCTGGGTCAGAAGCGCGCCGAAGCCGTCGTGCGGGCGCTGACCCTGGCCGGGGCCACCGATGGCCAGCTGGAACCCACCAGCTTTGGCAAGGAGCGCCCGGCCGTGGCCGGCAACGACGAAGCGGCTTATGCGAAGAACCGCCGCGTCGAGCTGGTCGCCCGCTGAGGCCTTGCCGATGAGCGCCGCGCCCGTCGGGCATCGTACGAGTTGGTCAACCCGGGCGACCGCATGCTGTCTGATGCTGGCGCTGTGGGCGCCGGCTGCGCGAGCCGGCTTGTTCGACGATGACGAGGCGCGCCGCGCCATCCTCGATCTTCGCCAGAAGCTCGAGCAAAGCAACGAGCAGGCCCGTGCGGCCCAGGCCGAGCAGATCGGGCAGTTGCGCGCCGCCCTCGCTGACTTGAGCCAGCAGATCGACCTCATGCGCACCGACAACGCCAGTCTGCGCGGCCAGGTCGAGCAGCTCGCTCGTGATGTCGGCTTGATGCAGGTCCAGGTGAAGGACATGAAGCAGGGCTACGACGAACGCCTCGCCCGCATCGAGCCGCAGAAGGCCTCGGTTGATGGTCGCGAGTTCATGGCGGATGCCGGAGAAATCCGCCAGTACGAGGCCGCGATGGCGCAGGTTCGCAGTGGCGATTTCGCGGCGGCTGCCACCTCGCTGGCAGTGTTCCGCAGCCTCTATCCCGCCAGTGGCTATGGCCAGTCGGTGTTGTTCTGGCTCGGCAATGCCCATTACGGCAATCGCAGCTATGCCGACGCCATTTCCTCGTTCCGCAGTTTCGCCACCAGCTATCCCGGCGACCTGCGCGCCCCGGAAGCGCTGCTGGCGATTGCGAACTGCCAGTTCGAATTGAAGGACAAGAAGGCGGCCCGCAAGGTGCTCGACGAACTGTTCAAGACCTACCCGGACTCCGAGGCAGCGCAAGCGGGCAAGGCACGGCTGGCTGCGCTGAAGTGAATGCGCCGCAGGCCATCGACGACGCGTCGGTGGCCGATCTCGAACGCCGCTTCGGCGGTTTGCGGCGCTTGCATGGCGACGCCGGCTACGACCGTTTGCGCGCCGCCCGCGTCGCGGTCGTCGGCCTGGGCGGCGTCGGATCCTGGGCCGCCGAGGCCCTGGCACGCAGCGGCGTCGCCGAGCTGACGCTGATCGACCTGGACCAGGTATCGGAAGGCAATATCAATCGCCAGGTGCAGGCACTCGGTCGTACGGTCGGCCAGTCCAAGGCGCAGGCCTTGTGTGAACGACTGGCCGATGTTCATCCGGGTTGCGTGCTGCGTCCGATCGAGGAATTCGTCGATTCCGACAACTGGCCGGCGCTGCTGAAGCAACCGGTCGATGCGCTGATCGACGCCTGCGATCAGGTGCGCGCGAAGGCGGTGCTCGCCACCTGGGCGATCGCCACCGGCACTGCCTTTGTCAGCGTGGGCGCCGCCGGCGGCAAGCAACGCCCACAGGCTGTCGAGGTCAGCGACCTGGCCGAGGCCACGCACGATCCGCTGCTGGCATCGCTGCGTCAGCGTCTGCGTCAGCACCATGGCGCTGTGCGCCGCGGGCCCATGGGTGTCCACTGTGTCTATTCCCGCGAAGCGGTTCGCCAGCCGGAGCAGGCTTGCGACACCGAGGGCAATCTGAACTGCCACGGCTATGGATCGAGCGTGACCGTCACCGCGACATTCGGCATGGTGGCCGCGAGTGAAGTCGTGCGTGCCTGGCTGAGCCGCTGAGTACCGCCACGAGCCGCACGTGCCTCGCCAACAGGCCCGGAAGTCGGGCTACAATATTTGGCTGCTCGGGGGTTGTTAGCTCAGTTGGTAGAGCAGCGGACTTTTAATCCGTAGGTCGTGGGTTCGAGTCCCGCACAACCCACCATCGGCACAAATCGTTTTCTTCCGAAGGCGTCAAGCTTCGGGCTCTTAGCTCAGTTGGTAGAGCAGCGGACTCTTAATCCGTAGGTCGAGTGTTCGAGTCACTCAGGGCCCACCAAAATCAGGTAAAGAAATCAAGGACTCAGGCGCTCAGGCTCCTGAGTCCTTTTTCTTTGGTGTCGCTGCCTTGGGTGTCATGCAGCCACCGGGAAGGTGCCTCGCATCTCCAACCCGTACTTCTATTCCGACCCCACGCACCTTCTTTGTCCCAGCGCAGTGGATCGATCACGCCCCCAGTTTCCAGCCCAGCCACTCGTGCAGCACCAGCCGTACGCGCTGGAAGCCGGCCGACGTCGGCAGCCACGAGAGTTGCGGGATGTCGGTCCTGGTAGCCAGCGCCATTGGTGCCGCTTCGATGCGGATGTCACTGTCGGCTGCCGCCGCTTCGAACAGCGCCTTGGCGCGCTGCATATGCCAGCCCCGTGTCACCAGCAGCACATGGCGCACGCCGGAGGCCTGCAGCAGCGGCAGGCTGCGCGAGGCATTCTCCCGCGTGTCGCGCGACTCGGCCTCGACCCAGCGCAGTGGGTGGCCGAACTCCTGTGCCGCGATCCGCGCGGCCACCTCCGCCTCGGCCGCGCCGGCCTGGTTGGCCCAGCCGGTGCCGCCGCTGAAGCCCACCGGCCAGCCGGTTTCGCGGCTGAGCCACAGGCCGTAGCGCAGGCTTTCCAGCGAGTGCGACGACAGATTGCTCATGCCGTACTCCGGTGCATACGGTTCGACTCCACCGCCCAGCACGAGAATCGCGACAGGGCTGCCGATCGTGGGGGAAGCGCTGGTCGCGGACCGGCCCTCGGCGCGCAGCGCGGCGATGCGGTCGGATCCCAGCGGTGGTGAGGCGGTCAGCAGCAAGGGCTCGATCAGGCGGGCAAGACCGGCGCAGGCAGTCAGCCACAGCCCGGCGACGCTGAGCAAGACCAGCAGCCATCCCCATCCGCGGCGCACCAGCATCAGCCGTGCGCCGACCAGCACCGTCAGAAGCAGTGGAACTGGCGGCAGCAGCAGGGCGGTCAGTACAGGTTTCCAGGTCTCTATGCCGAGCAGGCTGATGAGGCTGTGCAAACGGGTGGGTCCTTGGCCTGAGCGTGGAAAATGTTCATTGTGATCAGGTGCTGGAGCATGACACCATAGGCGGCTGCGCCCGTGTCGTCGATCGGGTGATACGGTAGGGAGCAGGCAGTGAAGTGGTTGCGGCGTTTTGCGTGGGCGGGTCTGGCGTTGATCGTGCTGTGGGCGCTGGCTTGGGCGATCGTGCCGCCGCTTCTGAAGTCTCAGTCGCAGCAGCGTCTGAGCGAAATGCTGGGCCGCAGCGTGACCTTGGGCGAAGTCGGTTTCAGCCCCTGGTCGCTTGAACTGACGCTGCGCGACATCGTGATCGGCGGCGCGCCCGGTGATCCGAAGGCGCTGCCGCTGCTCAGGGTGGCACGGCTGTATGTCAATGCCGACATCAGCTCTGTGCTGCGTGCGGCGCCAGTGGTCGAGGCCTTCGAGATCGACGCCCCCGAACTGCGCGTCGCGCGTACCTCCCCCGGCCACTACGACATCGACGACCTGATTGCCCGATTCCAGCCCACCTCGCCCGAGCCACCGCCGTCGCACCCGCTGCGCTTCGCGCTGTACAACCTGAAGGTCAGCAATGCGGCGGTGTTTTTCGACGACCTCCCGAGGCGCCAGCAGCACCGTATCGAAGCGCTGCAACTGGGCCTGCCTTTCATCGCCAGCCTGCCGTCGAAGATCGATGTGAAGGTCGAGCCACGGCTTGCCTTCCGTTTCAACGGTACCCCGTTCGACACCGGCGCGCAGGCGACGCCTTTCGCGCAGACACGGCAGGCAACGCTTCAGTTGAAGATGGGTGAGCTCGACCTGTCGCTCTATCGAGGCTACCTTCCCGCAGCGCTGCCGGTGCGCCTGAACCGCGGCAGTGTCGCGGCCGACCTCGTGCTCGACTTCGCGATGCCAGTGAACGCGGAGCCGAGCGCGGTCTTGCGGGGTAGCGTCGTGGTGGACAACTTCGCCATCGATGACACGGCAGGGGCGGTGCTGCTGGAGTGGAAACGCCTGGCGGTGGCGCTGCGCGACGTCAGGCCGCTGCACCGCGAACTCTCTTTCGGTGTGATCGAGTTCGATGCGCCGACACTGCATGTGAGCCGTGATGCGGCAGGCCGCTTGAACCTGGCATCACTCGCGGGCAAGAAGCCGTCGAGCGCCACCGCCACGCCCGCTGCCCTGGCCTCAGCGCCCGTGGCCGCCACCGCTCCTGCCGCGCCATGGAAGGTCCGGGTCGACGCCCTGCGGCTCAACGGCCTGAGCGTGTTGTGGGCCGATGCCAGTGTCACTCCGCCGGCTGCGCTGGCGCTGCAGGCGGTTGATGTGAAGGCCGGTCCGCTGGCCTACCCTTTCGCTGCGGACAGCGCGATGCCCTTGAGCCTTCAGGCGACGCTGGCCGGCGCACCGACAGGCTCGCCGACGCGCGGCAATGTGGTGCTGGAAGGACGGGTGAGTGATCGGCAGGCGCAGCTCGATGTGAAGCTCAGCGCCCTCGCACTCGAGGCGCTCGCGCCTTATGTGTCGCAGTCGCTGAATGCCCGGATCAGTGGCAGGCTGGCTGCTTCGGCGCAGCTGAACTGGGCGGCGGGCGATGCGCCCAGGCTCACGGTGGCGCGTGGCGAACTCACGCTCGACGATTTGCAGGTCGCCGATGGTGCTGTCGCGAGCGCCAAGGGCAAGGGCAGGGTCGCCTCGAAGCCACCTGCGGTCGCGCTGAAGCAGTTCTCGGTGCAAGGCGCCGAGGTCGATGTGCTGGCGCGCCGCGTCGCGCTGGCCAGCGTCAAGTTGGTGCAGCCGGTGCTCGCGGTTTCTCGCGACCGTGAAGCCTTGTGGAATGTGCAGCGCTGGATCCGCTCCACCGCACCGGCTGCTGCGCCGACCCGCCCGGCGGCCGCATCCGCGTCGGTACCTGCAATGGCGGGCGATGCGGGCTGGCGCGTCGATCTGCGCGACTTCGCCATCGATGGGGGGGCCTTGCGGCTGGACGATGCCTGGGTCGACGGCCTCCCTGACAGCGAGCCGACGCGCATCGACGTGCGTGCCATCGAGCTCGCCGTGCAGGGTCTCGCATTGAAAGGCGCTCGCAGCACCGCGCCGGCCAAGGTGCGGTTCAGCGCACGCCTGCTCGGCCCGCGCGAGATCGATCAGGCGGCCAGCAAGGCCAGCGACAAATCGACGGCGGTGGCGCTGGGCGCCGTGACCTCGGGCGTGATCGAGTGGCGCGGTCAACTGGGTCTGCAGCCCTTGATGGTCAAGGGCGCGCTCAAGCTCGATCGCTTCCCCTTGCAGGCCTTCGAGCCCTACGTGCGCGACCGCCTGCCGGTGCGTCTGCTGCGCGCCGAGACTGGCATCAAGGCCAATGTGTCGGTGAAGGAACTGCCCGCGGGGCTGGACATCGGTGTCACCGGCGATGTGCTGCTGGCCGACGTGCTGGTCCACAGCAGGCCTGCGGCGGGCGCCAAACCCGGCATCGGCAACACCGACGAGTTGCTGAGCTGGCAGTCATTCAAGCTCAACAGCGTCACCCTGGCGATGGCGCCTGGTCGTGGGCCTGTGATCGACATCACCGAGGCGGCGCTGGCTGACTTCTATTCCCGTCTGGTCATCACCGAGGACGGGCGCTTCAACCTTCAGGACATGTCGGCGAGCCGGGCTGCTGTCCCGGGCAACGCGGCCAGTGCGCCGACCTTGATGCAGGCGGCACCTGTGCCACCTGCCGTGACCGCGAGACCTGCCGCCACGGGTGCGGTGGACACGGCCGCAGCGCCGGCGGCGCCGATGCAGCTGAGCATCGGCGCGACCAGGCTGACCAATGGCCGCATCGATTTCAGCGATCGCTTCGTGCGCCCCAACTACAGCGCCGAACTCACCGAGCTGAACGGCACCCTGGGTGCGTTCCGCTCGGGCTCTCGCGAGATGGCGACGCTGGAGTTGCACGGCCGCGCCGCCGGCACTGCGCTGCTCGACATCTCGGGTCAGCTCAACCCGATGGCCAAGCCCCTGGCGTTGAACATTCGTGCGAAGGCGACCGACCTCGAACTGGCGCCGTTGTCACCTTATGCGGGCAAGTACGCGGGCTACGCGATCGAGCGCGGCAAGCTCAGCATGGATGTGTCCTACGCGATCAGCCCGGATGGCCGTCTGGAGGCCAAGAACCAGGTGATCCTGAACCAGCTGACCTTCGGCGAGCGCATCGACAGCCCGAGCGCCACCAAGCTGCCGGTTCTGCTGGCGGTGGCCCTGCTGAAGGACCGCCGCGGGGTGATCGACGTCAACCTGCCGATCAGCGGCTCGCTGAACGACCCGCAGTTCAGCGTCGGCGGCATCATCTTCAAGGTGATCATCAATCTGATCGAGAAGGCCATCACCGCGCCTTTTTCGCTGATGTTCGGCGGCGGCAGTGAAGACCTCAGCGAGGTGGCCTTCGGTGCTGGTGTGCCGTACTTCACCGAGGCCGGTGCCGCGGCACTGGACAAGGTGGCGCAGGCGCTGGCCGACCGGCCCTCGCTGAAGATGACGGTGACCGGGGTGTCCGATCCGGCCACCGAACTCGACGGCTATGTGCAGGCGACGCTCGATGCCAGGCTGGCGCAGGAACGCAAGAAGGAAGCCGCGCGTTCCGGCGCGGCGGCCACGGCGGCCAGTGCGCCCGCGGCGCCGGTGTTCGCTCCAGGTGAGCGCGACGAGCTGCTGAAGGCGGTCTACAAGGACACCGACATCCCTGACAAGCCCCGCAACCTGGTCGGTCTGGCCAAGGGCCTGCCGCCGGCTGAGATGGAAGCCCTGCTGAAGTCGACCATCGAGGTCACGCCCGACGCGATGCGCCAGCTGGCGTTGCAGCGTGGCCTGGCGGTGCGCGATGCGCTCGTTGCCAGAGGGCTGCCGAGCGAGCGGCTGTTCATCGCGGCGCCCAGAGTGCGTAGCGCGGCACAGGGCGCCGAAGCCTGGCTGCCCAGCGCCAAGCTGTCCTTGACGAGCGATTGACATCTTGCGCATGCAACCCAATCTCAGAAGCCGTCTTCAAACCTTCCTGCTGTGTGCGGTGCCAGCTGTGGCGGGTGAAGCGAGTGCTCAGGCCACCTCGCTCGAGACCGTGGTGATCTCGGGTCGACGGATCCGCGAGCCCTCGTTCGATGTGCCGGCTGCGATCTCCGCCGTGAGCCGCGACACGATAGAAAGCGCGGGCCCGCAGGTCAGTCTGGCCGAGGTCCTGAACCGGGTGCCGGGAATCTCCGTGTTGAACCGCAACAACGACGCACAGGACTTGCAGCTGTCGATCCGTGGCTTTGGCGCTCGGTCGACATTCGGCATCCGCGGCGTCAAGGTGCTGGTCGATGGCATCCCGGCCACGATGCCCGATGGGCAAGGTCAGGTGTCGAACGTGTCGCTTGGATCGGTCGGGCGCATCGAAGTACTGCGCGGTCCGCTGGCGCAGCTGTACGGCAATGCCGCTGGCGGCGTGGTGCGGATCGTGACGCAAGACGATGCGCTGGTGCCGACGGCCAGCTTCACGGCCGCGCGGGGCCGTTTCGGGCTGCGCAAGATCGGCGTCAAGGCCAGCACCAGCACGCCGGACTATGGCCTGACCATCGAGGGCGCCGAGAGCCGCACCGACGGGTTCCGTGCGCGCAGCGAGTCCGAGCGGCGTCAGCTCAACGCCCGCTGGCAAGCACAGGCAAGCGACGACACTCATCTGGCCATCGTGCTCAATGCGCTCGACCAGCCGCTGTCGAAGGACCCACTGGGCTTGACCGCCACGCAGTTCCGCAGCCGCGACCCCGGAAGTCAGCCGGCCTACCTCGCTGCGTTGGCGCAGGATCCGCGCAAGACCGTTCGCCAGGAGCAGTTGGGTGCCACCCTCGAGCACCGCCTGGGCGAGGCGACCGAGCTGTCTGCCAGCCTGTACCTCGGCTCGCGCCGTCTGGCGAATGCGCTGTCGATCCCGATCGCGGCTCAGGGGTCACCCACGTCGAGTGGCGGCATCGTGGACTTCGATCGAACCTATGGCGGTGGCACGCTGCAGGGGGCCCACCGAGTGGCACTCGGAGATGGTCGATTCCTGAAGTTGAACGCGGGCCTCGAGGTTGAAACCTATCGAGAAGACCGCCAGGGCTACGTCAACACACGCGGCCAGCGCGGTGACCTCAAGCGCGACGAGGTCAACACCGTGCGCAGCACGGATGTTTTCATGCAGGCGGCCTATGACCTGAGCGCGCACTGGACACTGACCGCCGGTGCCCGCCACAGCGATGTCAGATTCAAGTCTGACGACCGTTACATCGCCGCAGGCAACCCCGACGACAGCGGTCGGCGCCACTTCAACGCGATCAACCCGGTCGCCGGCCTGGCCTGGAAAGCGACGCCCTCGCTCAATGTCTATGCCAATGTCGGCCGTGGCTTCGAGACGCCGACCTTCAACGAGCTGTCATACCGATCCAACGGTCTGACCGGGCTGAACACGGCGTTGAAGGCCTCGCGCAGTCGTCACGCCGAGATCGGTGGCAAGTGGAAGATCACTGACGCCCAGCGTCTCGATGTGGCCGTGTTCGACATCCGGACCGACGACGAGATCGTCGTGGACACCAGCAGCGGCGGACGCTCGACGTTCAGAAATGCCGGGCGGACCTCGCGGCGTGGCTTCGAGGTAGCCCACGAGGCCCAGCTGGGAGACACGCTGCACAGCGTGATCAGCCTCACCGCGCTGCGGGCGCGTTTCGACGACAGCTTCACCAGCGGCTCCGGCAGCGCTGCCGCTCAGGTGCGCGTCGGCAACCGCTTGCCGGGCAGCCCCGATCGCCGTGTGTATGCCGAGCTGGCCTGGTCGCCGAACCGCGCCTGGAGCGGCTTCACCGGTGCAGCTGAAGTCGTGCACACCGGCCGGCTGTATGTGAACGACACGAACAGCGATGCCGCCTCGAGCAGTACCGTGTTCAACCTGCGTGCCAGCTGGCGGCAACAGGTGGGGGGCTGGCAGTTCAGCGAACTGTTGCGAATCGACAATGTGGCCAACCGCTACTACGCCGGATCGGTCATCGTCAACGAAGGCAACGGCCGCTTTTTCGAGACCGCGTTGCCGCGCACCTGGACGATCGGCATCACCGCCAGCTACGCGTGGCAGTGAGCGACCGAAAGAATGTGTGGTTTTCGTCGACCCAGGGTCTTGGATTGCTTCCGATAATCCACATCTGAAGTCGGAGGGGTTTCCATGGCGCAAGAAGTCATCACACTGGGCGGCGGTTGTTTCTGGTGCACCGAGGCGGTGTTCGAACTGGTCGATGGCGTCACGGCGGTCGAGTCGGGTTACAGCAATGGCCAGGTCGATCAACCGAGCTATGAGCAGGTCTGCACCGGCAAGACCGGCTGCGTCGAGGTGATCCGTGTCACCTTCGACAACGAGCGCATCGGCTTGCGCGAGGTGCTCGAGATCTTCTTCGTGATCCACGACCCGACCACGCTCAATCGCCAAGGTGCGGACACCGGTACCCAGTACCGCTCAGGCATCTACTTTCACCACCCTGATCAGCAGGTCGTGGCGCGCGAGGTGATGGCCGAGGTGGACCGGAAGGTGGCCGGCAAGCTCGTCACCGAGCTGCTGCCGGTGGCCACCTATTCTCGTGCCGAGGACTACCACCAGCACTACTTTGCCAACCACCCTTACCAGGGCTACTGCGCCATGGTGGCAGCGCCGAAGGTCGAGAAATTCCGCAAGACCTTCGCCAACCGGGTCAAGCAGACGGTGTGATGCGGACCGCGTGATGAAGACCTCTTGGCCACGCGTGGCCCTTGCCTTGGCGCTGTGGTTCAGCGCACTGACGATGCAGTCGATCGGGCTGCTGCACGGCTATGTGCACCCGCATGACGGACACGCACGCGCTGTCACGCAGATGTCGGCTGACGAAGGAGCAGGCAGTCAGGCCGACCCGCAGGCTGCAATTCATCCCTCGCACCCTACGTACGGCTGGCTGCAGGCGCTGTTCGCGGGCCACTTCGAAGGCAGCGCAGGCTGCACACTGTTCGACCTGCTGACTCACGCTGATCTGCTTCACGAATTGCCGACGCTCGCGACGGCCTTTGCGGCGCCGGTCCACCCCGACGCCTTCCACGCAGCGTGGCACCACGCCACGCAAGTCACGGGCTTCCTCGCCCGCGCACCGCCCGCGATCGTCTGAGTGGGCGCGGGCCTGGCCGCTGGTCAGGGTCCCCTGTGCCCGTCGTCTTGCACAAGCACGCCGCTGTCCGCGATGGACGGCGCCGTCTCTCCTTTCTCGCATTGCTATCGGTGCGCCGGACCTTCCGGGTGCGCGCCGGTGGTCGCATGTCCAGAGTCGACCCCTCCATGTACACAAGTTCCCATCATCCGCGCAGCGCCCTGGCGCTGTCCTTGAGTCTGGCCTTCGCAGCCGGGACTCCTCTCCTCGTTCAGGCGCAAACTCCGCCTGATGCGACCGCTTCCACCAGCACAGCACTGCCTGCACGCACGCTCGATACCGTCGTGATCACCGGCAATCCGCTGGGGAGCCCGCAGATCGCTGCACCCGTGTCGGTGCTGTCAGGCGATGGACTGGTGCTGCGACGCGGCAGCTCGCTGGGAGACACACTCACCGGCCTGCCCGGGGTGTCGTCGAGCTACTTCGGCCCGAATGCCAACCGACCGGTGATCCGCGGCCTCGATGGTGACCGCGTGCGCATCCTCACCAATGCAGGCGCCTCGATGGATGCGTCGTCATTGAGCTACGACCATGCGGTGCCGCTCGACCCCTTGATCGTTGACCGCATCGAGGTGCTGCGCGGCCCGGGCGCGCTGTTCTATGGTGGCAGCGCGGTCGGTGGTGTCGTCAACACGCTGGACAACCGGATTCCGCGTGCACCGATGAACGGCTTCTCCGGTTCTGCCGAAGTGCGGCTCGGCGGTGCTGCGCGCGAGCGCGGCGGTGCGGCGGTGATCGAGTCCGGCAACGAACGCTTTGCGCTGCACGCCGATGTGTTTGGCCGCGATACCTCCGACCTGCTGGTCCCCCGTTACACGCCGGTGGAAGACGGCACACCACTCGCGCGCAGCAGCCATGTCCGCAATTCGGCCGCCGAAACACATGGTGGCGCGCTCGGCGGCTCGCTGTTCTTTGGCGGTGGTGCCGATCCGGCACAAGGTCGCGTGGGCTTGTCAGTCGACACGTATCACAGCGACTACGGCATCACGGCCGAGCCCGACGTGATGATCCAGCTCAAGCGCGACCGTGTCGGCTTTGCCAGCGAGCTCAAGCTCGCCGACGGACCCTTGCGGGCGCTGCGGCTGAACGCCAACTACACCGATTACCGGCATCAGGAAGTCGAGGGCAGCGGCGAGGTGGGTACGGTGTTCAGCAGCGAAGGTTATGACCTGCGTCTGGAAGCACAGCACGCGCCGCTCGGACCGCTGCGCGGGGTGCTGGGCGTGCAGCATGAGGATTTCAATTTCTCCGCGCTGGGCGACGAGGCGTTCGTGCCGAAGACGAACACCCGCAAGACCGGCGTGTTTGCGCTGGAAGAGCTGGCCTGGGTCGGCGGAACGTTGTCCGCAGGCGCGCGCTTTGAATATGCCGAGGTGGATTCCGACGGCGATGCAGACCCGCTGGCCCCTAAATTTGGCAACCAGGTTCGCCGGAATTTCTCGCTGCAGAGCTATTCCCTGGCCAACGTCCTCCCGCTGACACCGACCTGGTCACTCTCTGGCTCGCTGAGCGCGACGGAGCGCGCCCCGACCTACTTCGAGCTCTACGCCAACGGGGTCCATGCGGCGACCGGCTCGTATGAGCAAGGGAACAGCCGCTTGCGGACCGAGCGCGGCAGCAACGTGGATCTGGCACTGCAATGGAAGACCGAAACCGACCAACTCCGGGTCGGAGCGTTCTACACCCGGTTCTCACGGTTCATCTCGCTGGACGCCTCGGGCGATCAGGTCGACGACTCCGGCGCTGTGGTGGCCGCCGGCACGCCAGACAGCGTGCCGCTGTACCGATTCAATGCGGTACGTGCACGCCTGTACGGTGTCGAGATCGAAGGTCGCAAGCGCCTGGCCGAGCTGCCATGGCAACTGGACGGAACGACTCAATTCGACATGACGCGCGGCACCAACCGAAGCACGGGCGAGCCACTGCCGCGCATCGCCCCGTGGCGGTTGAAGATCGGGCTCGAGGCGGCGCGGGGCCCATGGGCGGCACGCATCGAGGCTGACCATGCGGCGCGCCAGAGCCGTGTGCCCGACACCGATCGGCCGACGTCGAGCTACACGCTGGTGAACCTGTCACTGTCACAGCGCGTCAGCGTGAACCTGGCCGATGCCATGTGGTTCATCAAGCTCACCAACCTGGGCAATGAGCGGGCTTACAGCGCATCGACCATCGAGACCGTCCGTGGGCTGTCCCCCTTGCCGGGGCGGGCCGTGCAGGTGGGGATGCGCGTGACCTTCTGACGCCGAGGGCGCAGGATCAGGGAGCCAGCCGCTCCCTGATCCACTGTTGTGCTTCCAGTCGATACCGCAGCCGGTCATGCAGCCGCGACCGGCGGCCCTGCCAGAACTCCCATCGGTCTGGCACGAGCCGGTAGCCGCCCCAATGGGGCGGGCGCGGCGGGTTCAGCAGGTACTGCGCACCGTACCTCGCGGCATTGGTGACCAGCACGCTGCGCGAGGGAATCACCTCGCTCTGCGGCGAGGCCCAGGCGCCGATGCGCGAGTCCAGCGGTCGCGAGGCGAAGTAGGCGTCGGACTCGGCCGCATCGACCTTTTCGACCCGGCCCTCGATGCGCACCACCCGCTCCAGCTCGACCCAATGGAACTGAAGTGCCGCCTGAGGGTGCGCCGCCAGTTCGCGGCCCTTGCGGCTGTCGTAGTTGGTGAACCAGACGATGCCCCGCGCATCGCAACCCTTGATCAGCACCACGCGGGTCGAGGGTCGCCCATCGGCGCCGACGGTGGCCAGCGTCATGGCATTGGGCTCGGGCAACTCGCTGCTCAAGGCCTGCTGCAACCAGAGCTCGAACTGCGCCAGCGGGTCGGCCAGCGAAGCGCTCTCGTCCAGCTCGGCCCGTTCATAGCTCTTGCGGAGATCAGAGATGTGGGTCATTGGCCAAGTATAGAAAGCGGCCTCGTCCGATGTCAGTGATGCTCCTCTGGTGCCCTTGGCGCGTTGTCTGCATTCTTGGAACCCGAATCGTCAGAACGACAGGAAACAGGGAATGACTTCCGGGCCCGTGATCATCGTGTTGGCTGCCGGGCTCGGCTCGCGCTTCCAGGATGCCGGATGCAAGCTCAGCCAGCCTTTGGGCCCCACCAGCGTGCTCGGCGTCACGCTGGCTCGCGCGATGGGCAGCCGTCTGCCAGTGGTGGTGATCACCACGCAAGCCCTGGTGGCCGAAGCTGCCCGCCATGTCGCACGGCGGGACATCGTGGTCCTCGAAGCGGGCGCCAGGCCGGTCGAGGGGCGTGGCGACCTTCGCGCCGTCAACGCCCGGCTCGGCACGGGCGCATCGATTGCCGCAGGGGTCTCGGCCCGCCCGAACGCCGATGGCTGGCTGGTACTTCCAGCGGACATGCCCTTGGTGACGTCGGCCACGCTGCGGCAGGTGGCTGCCGCACTGCGCGATCACACGATCGCCTATGCGCAGCTGCATGGCCGGCGTGGTCATCCGGTCGCCTTCAACGCCGAGCTGTATTCCGAGCTGGTCACATTGCAGGGCGACGAGGGCGCTCGCCGCCTGGTGTCGCGCTACCCGGCGCACCCGGTGGAGGTCGATGACCCAGGCGTGCTGGTCGATGTCGACACCCTGGCCGATCTCGAGCGGGTGCGCGAGCTGTGGGCGCGCACGGAGACCGTGCTGCAGTAGACCGCATGGCCTCGCCGCAGTGGGCATCGCGCTTGCTTGGAGCCTTGGCCCAAGACCTGCCTCGATTCCGAGGCGCGCAGAAAGTGAACTCCGCCTGCGACACTGTGGACTGTTGTGGCGTCGCCGCCCTGTCGAAAGCAGACCATGCCGATGAATTCCACCGTCGATCGCGTGACCCAACGCATTCGTGAGCGCAGCGCCACGCTGCGCCAGGCTTACCTGGCCCGCGTGGCCGCCGCGTCACAACGCCCGCGCGGCAGCGATCGCATGGGCTGTTCCAATGTGGCGCATGCCTTTGCCGCGCTGCCGGCCGATGACAAGCTGCGCATCGTGGCCGAACGTGCGCCGCACATCGGTGTGGTGACGGCGTACAACGACATGCTGTCGGCGCACCAGCCCTACGAAGGATTCCCGGCTCTGATTCGAGATGAGGCCCACAAGCTCGGCGCCACGGTCCAGGTGGCCGGTGGCGTGCCGGCGATGTGTGACGGCGTGACGCAAGGCCTGCCCGGCATGGAGCTGAGCCTGTTCTCGCGCGACAACATTGCCATGGGCACCGCCGTGGCGCTGACCCACGATGTGTTCGACGCCGCGCTGCTGCTCGGCGTGTGCGACAAGATCGTGCCGGGCCTGCTGATCGGTGCCTTGCACTTTGGCCATCTGCCGTGCGTCTTCGTGCCGGCCGGGCCCATGAGCACCGGCCTGAGCAACAAGGCCAAGGGCCAGGTGCGCGAGCAGTTTGCGCAAGGTCTCGTCGGCCGCGACGAGCTGTTGCGCTCCGAGTCGGCGTCTTATCACGGCCCGGGCACCTGCACCTTCTACGGCACGGCCAACAGCAACCAGATGCTGCTCGAGGCCATGGGCCTGCACGTTGCGGGCGCTGCCTTCGTGCATCCGCACGCCGAGCTGCGCGAGACGCTGACGCGAGAAGCGGTGCGCACGGTGCTGAGCCTGGTCAAGGCCCGGAAGTACACGCCGATCGGCCAGCTCGTCGATGAGCGTGTGATCGTCAATGCCATGCTCGCGCTGCTGGCCACCGGCGGCTCGACCAACCACCTGATCCACTGGGTGGCGGTGGCGCGTGCGGCCGGCATCCTGATCGACTGGACCGATTTCGCCGATCTGTCCCACGCCACGCCGCTGCTGGCGCGGGTCTACCCCAACGGCAGTGCCGATGTAAATCAGTTCCAGGCAGCCGGCGGGCCGGGCTATGTCATCCGCGAGCTGATCGACGCCGGCCTGATGCATGCCGATGTGGCCACCGTGTCCGGCGGCGGTCTGCGCGACTACACCCGGCTGCCCCAGCGCAGTGACGCCGGTGCGCTGAACTGGGTCGAGCTGCCGCCCTCGACGACGGTCAACCGCGATGACGATATCGTGCGCCCCGCCGCTGCGCCTTTCAGCGAGCATGGCGGCCTGGCGCTGTTGACCGGCAACCTCGGCCGCGCTGTCATCAAGACATCGGCCGTGCCTGCCGACCGGCACACGGTCGAGGCGCCGGCCATCGTGTTCGATACCCAGGAGGCTCTGCAGGTCGCGTTCAAGGCCGGTGAACTGGAGCGTGACTTTGTGGCCGTCGTGCGCTTTCAAGGGCCGCATGCCAACGGTATGCCGGAGTTGCACAAGCTGACCCCGCCGTTGTCTGTGCTGCAGGGCAAGGGCTTCAAGGTTGCGCTGGTGACCGATGGCCGGATGAGTGGCGCCTCGGGCAAGGTGCCCGCCGCGATCCACGTCAGCCCGGAAGCATTGGCCGGCGGTCCGCTTGCCAAGGTGCGCAGCGGCGATCTGATCCGCGTCGATTCGAATGCCGGCACGCTGGAGGCACTGGTCGATGCAGCCACCTGGGCGGCGCGAGAGCCTGCCGTGCTGTCCGACGAGCAGCGCCATGTCAATGCACATGACCTCGGCCGTGAACTGTTCGGCGGCATGCGCCGCAATGTGCTGAGCGCCGAAGAAGGCGCCGTGACATGGTTGTAAAGGGGAATCGGATGCATGCCCTCGATCTCGCCACCTACGGCCCGGTGATCCCGGTCATCGTGCTCGATCGCATCGAAGACGCCGTACCGATGGCCCAGGCCCTGGTGGCCGGGGGAGTCAGGGTACTGGAAGTCACGCTGCGTACGGCGGTTGCACTGCAGTGCATGGAAGCCATTGCCCGCGCAGTGCCCGAAGCGATCGTCGGCGCGGGCACGGTGCGCAGCGCGTCCGATGCGCAGGCTGCGAAGGATGCGGGGTGCCGCTTTGCCGTCAGCCCCGGCTACAGCTCGGAGATAGGTCAGGCCTGCCGCCACATCGACTTGCCCTTGTTGCCGGGTGTCGCCACCGCCAGCGAGGTCATGGCGGCGAATTCCGACGGCTATTACTTCCTGAAGTTCTTTCCTGCCAGTGCTGCCGGCGGCGTCGTGATGCTGAAGGCCTTCGCCGGGCCGTTCGGCGATGTGCATTTCTGCCCGACAGGGGGCATCACATTGGCCTCGGCGCCGCAATTCCTGGCGCTGCCCAATGTCAAGGTGTGCGGCGGTTCGTGGTTGACGCCGGCCGATGCGGTGGCAGCGGGCGATTGGGCGCGTATCACCACACTGGCGCGTGAGGCGTCGGCGCTGCGCTCAGGCTGAGCGAAACGCTCAGGCCCGGCGGTTGCAGCGTCGGCAGCTCAGGCGTTCGGCCATGCGGTGAACGAGGCCGGGTACTCGCCCGTGCCCAGCGAGGCAAATCGCAGCCCCGCTTCGTCGTTGCAGATCAGCTTGCGGTCAGCAGGTCTCAAGGAGCCGCCGATCAGCGTTGGATCAGCTCGACCTTGTAACCGTCTGGATCGGTGATGAAGGCGATCACCGTCGATCCGCCAGCCACCGGCCCGGCTTCGCGTGTCACTTTGCCGCCGCCGGCCTTGATCGCGGCGCACGCCGCATAAGCGTCAGGCACTTCGATCGCGATGTGGCCGTAGGCGGTGCCGAGCTCATAGTGATCGACACCGTGGTTGTAGGTCAGCTCGATCTCGGCGTGATCGGGGTTGGTGCCGTAGCCGACGAAGGCCAGGCTGTATTTCTGCTCGGGTCGCTCGGTGGTGCGTAACAGCGTCATGCCCATCACGCGGGTGTAGAAATCGATCGAGCGTTGCAGGTCGCCGACGCGCAGCATGGTGTGTAGCAATCTCATGGCGGGTGCCCTAGGAAGTGGTTGAACCCGATAGCCTAACGATGAATCAGGTGCCGCGCCGCAGCTCGGCCATGTTCAACCCGAGCGTGTCACCGCGAGGTAACAGGCCTGAACACGCGGAGGCAGGTCCATCAGTGCGGTGTCCATGCCCTCGGGCAAACGGGCATCGCAGACCAGTGCGTGCAGCGAGGCAAGGCCATGTGCGCGGTACAGCGACACAGCCAGCGGCGAGCGCGCTGCGGCCAGGCCGCTCGCCTCGATCTCGTCGGCCATCGCAACCAGGGGCATGCTCAGTTGCCATGGGCGCATCAGTTTGCAGAACAGCAGGTCGCGGCGAACGGCCAGCGCTTGTGTCATGGTCGGCGTGATCATTTGTGGCATCGAGAGCAACTCCTGGGCGCCCAGTCCATCGAGTGCGCGCAGCAGCGCCGTCCAGCCGCAGTCGTGCAGCATGCCCGCTAGGTAGCCGTCGAGCGGGTCCAGCCCTTCGGCGGCGGCCAGCGCGGAACACAGGCTGGCCTTGAATTCGGCATTGATCCAGATCTGCGGTGCCGCCAGCGCCGACAGTGATGCACCGCGCACATTGAAGATCGGCCGAAGCACCGACTTGGCAATCACCCGGCGCAGGTGCTCGGCGCCGATGGACAGCACAGCCTGCGACAGATCGACGATCGGTTCGCGGCTGCTGCGGTGTGAGCCGTTGGCCGCACGGATGACCTCTGCGGCCAGCACCGCGTCCTTGCCGATGCGCGCGGCGACTTCTGCCGACATGTAGTGATCGTCGCGCAGACTGCGCATCAGCTGTGGCAGCACCTGCGGCGAGCGCGGCAGCAGGGCGCTGCGTTGCGGGTCGGACTCGATGACCTTGTCGAGCCGTATCAGCACCGACAGCGCACGCTCGTCGAGTGTGGGCGGGCTGCTCGGCGCGCCGGTGTCGTTCGAGGAGCTTGTTGCAGGCTTCGGCTGCGACAACAGCCAGGCGAAAAACGGCGTCGTCACATCGGTCATTGCCGCAGTGGGAGCGACAGCTTCGGGAGCAGAGGCAGTCGCAGGCCCGCTGCTGGCCGCGAGCTGGGGTCGCGGCGTTGCCGCGCGTTCAGCAGCGGCGCGAGGTCGCCGCCAGGGACTCAGTGCCAGGGGCCATCGAAACAAGGACATGGCAATGGCTCGAACGGTGTGGAATCACTGCAGTGTGGCCGGTGCACCGCGAGGCAATCCCCGGTGTTGCAGCAGATTCACCCGCCAGATCCTGGCCTGGAGAACGGCACAGCCTCTGGCGATGCCGTGTGCACTGAGGAGAGCCAAGCCATGATTTGTCGCCAAGGTCGACTTCGGTGGGCAAATCGAACTACTGTTTCCGATCCGGGTCGTCCGCACGGCGACTGCGACAGCCGATGCTCGGAGAGTGCAGCCTGCGGTGCCTGCCTCAGACCGTCCAGCGCATCAGCGTCACGATCACCACCAGAATGCCAAGAGCCAGATTTGTCGCGACCCAGTTGCGGATCTGTGCGAGTGCGGCTCCACCGGTGGTCCAATCGGAAGCTGCCACGGCGCGGCCAAGCCTCTTGTACAACGCGAAGCGGATGTGAAGGAAGATGGCGATCATCGCCACGCCGAGCACCGCCATGACCGTCCAGGCCAGTGGCATTTCGAAGCTGCCGCCGGCCTGCACCACCTGCTTGGCTACTCGCCCCAGCATCCACACGCCGCTGGCCAGCGCCAGCAACGAGGCCACGAGCACGGCCTGGAAGAAGCGGCCAAGCACATCGAGCATCAGGCGCAGCCGCACCGGAGGATCAAGTTGGGTAACGGCGGGTCGCAGGAAGAAGTGTGCAAACGCCATGCCGCCTATCCACACGATGATGGACAGCACATGCAAGGTCTTGAGAGTCGCGTAGATCATGAAACGGTCCCGATCACATTGGAAACCCAGAGCATGACCCACTCGCTGCCCCAGAGCCAGGCCATCGTCACCACGCTCGTGGTGACAAACAGCGTCACACCCGCGGTGGTCAGACCCACGAGCACGGCTACGCCATCGCGAAAAACCAGCCCCAACCCGATAAGCATCGTCGCCAGCGCCGGTAGCACGTTCCCGAAGGGAATCGGCAGCACGATGATGATGGCCATCAGGCCAACCGCCAAGGCAGTCCATGATCGTCGGCCCGCCACTGCGAGGTGGCTCAGCCTGGCTCTGGCGTAGCGCCCGGCTGCGGCATAGGTGGATGCAAGCAGGCACAGCACTCGCTGCGCCCAGTGGTGTGAGAGTTCGAGTTCGGCCACGCGTCGTGGTAGGCATGCTCCCGAATGGCCCTGCCACATTGCTGCCGCCAGCGCAGCCATCCCCAGGCCAAGCACAGTTCCCACGCCCGGCACTGGCAGCAGGCAAGGTGCTGCCATCAGCAGCAGCAAGGCGCCGTGGGCCTCGGGACCGTGGGCCTGCGCCATGGCCTGCATCGACACCCTCTCGGAAGGTAAGGCAGCGGCTGCGTCGCGCAGTCGCTGCGCGATGTGGGCCGTCATGTCGGCAGGACGACAGCGGGCTGGCCGCGCGTCTTCCGTAGTGGCACGAAAACACCACCGGCCGGGGCACCGATGCTGAATCTGTCATTCACCGGCGATTTGCGAGCGCACTTCACCCACCAGCTTCTGCCTCGCGATGGGTTCCCCTTGCCGTCGTCGCCTCGCTGTAGGGAGGCGAGGGCATCGGTCGCGCTGTCGAGCGCACTCCTCGAATCACACGGGACGCCGCTTCGGCAGAGTGGGTGCCAGAAGCGGCGGTGGCGAGTCAGACGACGAAGGGGACTGGTGCCAAACGACAGGGACGGTTTCGGCGCCCATCGAACGAGCACCCTGACCCCCATGACCACCAGGATCAGGCCACCAGGAAAAGTGAGTAATGTCATGGGCGGGTACTGTAGCGACGAACATTTGCCCCAAGTTGCCTGCAACGCCAACGGGGCCCTCCCAGGGCTGTCATGAGGCCCGATCTGGATGGAACGCGCCTGACTGAGGGCAGCCTGCCCGTCATGCGGTTACTGGCGGGCGAGGCTGGTGGCCGGAGTCGCCACCGCGGCGGCGCCACATCGCAATGAGCAGGTGCACGCCCACTCCCATCAGGACAAGCAACACGCTGCCGAGACCCCAGATCACCCAGCTCACCACGCTCAGGACGCCGGCCAGGGCTGGCACGGCTTGAAGCAGGCCCTCGACAACCGGCGTCAGGCCGGAAAGCAGCGAAGTCACTGCCTGCACCATCTCCGGCGGCATCCAGGGGGCCAGCCAATCAGGCAGACGAAGGCCCTCGACACCCGATGCGGCGCCGGACAGCGAACCGACATTCGAGACTGCCCACACGGCAACGGCATGAAAAGCCCAGACTCCCAGCGACCAAAGCGCCAGTAGGCCGAGCACGAAAAACCAGCTGAGTGCGTAGTACATGGTCGAAGCCTGTTTGGTGAATGGCAAGGATCGCGAGTCTTCATCGGCTCGAGATTCGAATAAACCAGTACTGGATAGACTAGGACTTCGGTTTTCTCGATGTCAGAGGGGGAGCATGCTCAATTACCGCCATCTTTACTACTTCTGGGTCGTTACCAAGGAAGGCGGATTCGCTCGAGCGGCTGAGAGGCTGGACATGGCGGTCCAGACCATCAGCGCGCAGGTCCGGGAACTTGAGAAGGCGTTGGGCTACCAGTTGCTCAAGCCAGCCGGCCGCGGCGTCGCGATGACCGAGGCGGGACAGGCGGCCTTTGCTCGAGCCGAGGAGATCTTCCAGCTGGGGCAGCTCATTCCGGAAGAGGTTCGCGAGGCCGCTAGTGGCAAGGTCGCACACTTGGCCGTTGGCTTGTGCGACGGAATCTCAAAGCTGGCGGCTCATGCGCTGCTGTCGCCGGTCCTGGCGACGCCGACGCTGAGGCTGCTCTGCCATGAGGGCGAGTTCGAGCAACTGCTAGCTGAACTGGCGCTGCACCATCTTGATCTGGTGTTGGCGGGGCAGCCTGCACCCCACCATCCGAATCTGCGCTTGACGAGCGAACGGCTGGTCGAGTCGCCCGTTGACTGGTACGGGCCCTCTGCCTTGGTGAACAAGGCCGCAGTGGCGGGGTTTCCGCAGTCATTGGCAAGACTTCCCGTACTGCTTCCTACCGGGCACTCGGCACTTCGGCCCCGCCTGGAGCGATGGTTCGATGGGCAGGGGCTTCGGCCGCACATCGTCGGAGAGTTCGAGGACAGTGCTTTGCTTGCCGTATTCGCTGCCCGAGGCCTTGGGGTGTTTCCTGTCAGCCGGTTTGGTGCCGCGGACGTGGCTCTGATGCGAGGCCTGCGGCTTTTGGGTCCTTGCGACGGTGTGCTGGAAGAGATTCACGCCATTCGCTCGCGGCGCGGTCAGCATCATCCGCTGGTGCTGCAGGTGGTGGCTGCGGCGCGCGCCTGAGCGCGCCGCAGCAACTTCGATCAGGCGCCGCGACGGCGTGCCGACGCAGGGAAGATCGACTCCTCACCATCGAACAGCTGCCAATGTTGCCGGGCGGCCTCCAGGACGATGGTTTCGCCGTCGGCAAGGTGGCCGTCTGCTCGCGCGGCGGCCAAGGACAGGCGCAAGACAGTCCTCTGAAGTGCAGGATCCGAGATTTCGGCCATCAATGACGCCAGGGTGCTGTCATCGACGTTGTCCATGAGAGAGCCCGTCTCGTATCCACCCATCAGCAGCTCTTCGCAAAGCGTATGAACGATATGCGGCAACAACTGTGGCTCAAGACCGAGCTCTCGCTCGGCACCCAGCTGTTTCAGGATGTCGAACTCGGAGCTGCACACATGACCGTCGGAGATGAGGACCAGCGCGACGATGCGTGCCGCGGCTTCGGGGCTGTTGTGGGGGTAGCTGCGCATGGAGTGTTGCTTTCGATATTGGCGTTGTGATCAAGAACCAGGACAGTCAGACGAATCGTTGCCTCCTGGGGCGTGGTGGGTCGCCGCGCGGGTTCGCTAAGCGAGCCGCAAGCGGCGAGGCGATTTGGCGACGGCGACGGGAGACCCTGCCGTTGCGCGAACAGGCACCAGCGCCATGGACTGATTCTTCGCCATCGTTGCTCGGTGCAGCTGCAAGACGACCCGTTGCCGTATGCGTGAAGCCACCTCCTCGACCGAGTCTTGCCATGAGCGGGAAGTTGCACTGAGGGCCACCGTGCTGCTCCCGCGCACGAGGATCTCAACACTGCAGCGTTTATCGACCCCGGCCGCGGGCCCGTTGATGTCGTCCAGCCTGACCCTGATATCGGCTACCAGCCCTTGCACGCGTCCCAGCGCTCGGCGAAGCCTGTCTGCCGTACGCTGCTTCCAAAGCATGCCCTCGAGGTCGTTGGAGCGAAAGTGAAACTTCACGATTAAGCCCTTGAGAAGTTGCGACAGTTGGACTTTGTTGCCGACAAGGACTATCGGAAAGCAGAAGCGTTGTGAGTGTTTGTTCGGAAAATGCGAAGCTGTCGGTTTTGCGTCGACTCTGGTCAGCGCACTGCGCGGCAAGGCTCGGTCCTGCAGCGTGACGTGGTCGGCACTGCCATACGCATCAGATGCGCTCGGGCTGCAAGGGTGTGACCGCCGTGCAAAAAAAGCCCGTGCCGTGGCGCGCAACGGGCCGGGCTTGCTCGATACAAGGAGTCACTGGACGGCATCGCCACATCCGTTCGTTGCCGGTTTGACGGGTGTGACCAGGGCCTTCACGTCAGGCGGCTTTTCGGTGCCGAAGCGTGAGTCGGAGATCTGCAGCCGGCCCCTCAGTCTGCGGCCTCTGGCGCGTTGGGCGTACCCGCTGCGCCGATGGGCTGAAGCAGGTACAAGGGCTTGTCCAGCACGCGAATGTCAATGGGCGCGCGCATGCGTGCCACCTCACCGTCAAACGCCACCACGACCTCTTTGCGGCCCGGAGCGAGCGTGGGCCGCACCACCATGTGCTGGAACTCGAATCCCTCCACGCCGGCGGCTTCACCGAGCCTGCCCATCGCTCCATGCAACATCAGCCCGATCATCGACATCGTTCCGATGGGCAGCAGCATCAATGCGGCCATGCTGCCCCGCCCGGGCGTGCCGGCCAGCGTGTCCTCCGGCTCCGCACCGAGCTGCTGTAGTTGCAGCCGGTTGTTGCCCACGAAGAGCGTCAAGGTCTGCACGTCGCGAACCGCATCACCCATCTCGATGTGCAATCGCAAGCGGCGCTGGGCGCGCAGGAGCGTTGCACAGGCTGCCATGAACGCCACCCAGCGGCTGCGGCCGAAGCGGGCTTTGTAGGCTTCGCGGTCTTCCAGCAGATCCGGATAGAGCCCAAGGCTGGCGTTGACCAAGAACACGCGGTCATTGATGCTGGCCACCTGAACTGGCGCCAGTGCCGAACGCAACAACAGGCGGACAGCTTCGTTCGGGTCAGCTGGAATCCCATGGGTACGGGCGAAGTAGTTGAACGTGCCCTGCGGCACCACACCCATGGCGCAACCCGCGGCATGTGCGGCCTGCGCCACCGTGTTGAGCGTGCCGTCACCACCGACGGCGACCACCGCCGTGCGATTCGCGATGGCCTTTGACGCAGCCTGCTGCGCGACGCCAGGCAACGCAGTGGGGCTGCAGAACAGCAGGTCACCGCGCCGTCCGCCAGCTCGCAGCGCGGCTTCGATGATTTCTCGCTTTGTGTCCACGTCGCGACGGCCCGATGCCTCATTGATGACGAACTGAAGCGGGGCTTCGGGGTCGATCTGCGGGTAGCTCATCATGGGTAATGGAGACTGAGCGCGGCGAGCGACTTCAATCGTGGCGCAGCAAGTCACCGAAGACCGTGTGCTCGCCCTCCTTGCGATCGGCACCGGGGGCGTCGTACAGGACGAGCCAGCTCGCCTTGCCGCGCGATAGCGTCGGCGGCAGGTCGCAGATCGCCTCGGCGCGGTTCGTGCCGCGTCCGTGTGGCAGCGATACCGACTCGGTCAATGCGGACTCGAAGCGCACCGGGTCGCGGTTGGCCGCCAGCAAGGGCCGGGCTGCAGGCCACTTGAACAAGCGGATCTCGCCGTTCAACACCATCGTCGGGCCCGCCAGGATGTAGAGGTCATCGCCCGAGAAGTGCAGGTCCCGCACGCCCAGGCCGTCGAGCTGAAGGAAGTGCTTGCGGATCAGCGTGCCGCTGTCGTCCAGGGGAACCAATCTCAGGCTGTCACCGCGCGCTTCGACGGCGATCTCCAACAAAGCCGACCAGCCGCGCAGCACCGGGCCGCGCAGGCCGAGCAGCAACCGGCGGCCGTCCACGGCCAGGCCTTCGATGTCGAAGCCGTTGTCCTTGCCCGGGATCGCCATGTAGTGCCCGAAGTGCGGGTCATCGGCCAGTGCACGGGTGAGCAGGTTCGTTTGCGCATCACCCTTCAGGCGCAGCGCCCGCCGGCCATCCCGGGCCTGTCGTACCAGGCAGGGCGTGCCCTCGGCGTCGTGCTCGATGGGCAGGCAGGCCAGTAGACGCCTGTTGCCGTCAAGAGCCACCTTCGCCAGCCGCTTGGCGTTCTCGGCGTGGTCCCGGTCTGGCTTGGCGTTCTTGCGTTTCAGGCCATGCGAGCCCACCACCCAGAGGAAGCCGTCGGCCGCGGCCATGCCTTCCAGGTCGGCCTCTTCGCCTGCCGCGCCTGGCAGGTCCAGGAGATCAGCCAGCGGGAAGTCGCGAACCTCGCCGAAGCGCAAGGCCTCTCGCCCCATGGGGTCGAGCCGGCGCAGGCGGTCCAGCCCGCAGGCTTCGTCGCCAGCCACCCAGAGCCAGTCACCTGTGAAGGCCGCGCCTGACAGATTGGATCGAACCAGGGAGTCGGGTGCGAACTCCAGACGGACGGCGTTGGCGGTTCGGGTGTTGGGCATCAGGTGTTCCTCCAAAGGATGGCGTATCAGGATGGCCCGCACGCTGCAGCGTGAGCCGACCCCAGCCAACGGGGCCTCGAAGTCTGCAGCCGAAGCGATGTCCCAAGGTCAGTTTTATCCGATGTTCGCGTTCTCGAAAGACTGCTTTCCAAGAGCATCCAGGCGCCCCACATTCCATCGTGGTTGTCACCTCGGTGGCGAAGGACTGGCGCACGGCGCTGGACCAGGCGCTGGCACGCGCCGCCCGATTCTTGATGCGGCTGTGGCGCCGCGGCAATGACTCCCGCCGCCTGCGTCAGCGCTTCATCAGTCACGAACGCTGAAACCGAGCATAACGATCGAAACCCCATTTCGCAGACCCCTGCTGCAACGGTGGCAGAAGCCCGCGGGACAGGCACAAGAAATTCTGACTGCTCACCGATAGGCTTGAGGATCAGGATGCGTGGTGCCGTGCCATGTGGAGATCCTGCCCGACCTTGTCGAGCCCTGCCAGCACCGACAGCGCGAGCCCGTCGAGTGCGGGCTCGCTGCGCTACGCGCTGGTGTCCTATGATCTTCCGGATGGTCGCCGAACCCAGCACACCACCGATCCAATACATCCGTGATCACATCCGCACCGTGCCCGACTGGCCGGCGCCGGGCGTCATGTTCCGAGACATCACGCCGCTGCTGAGCAATCCGCGTGTGTTCCGCGTGCTGATCGACCAGTTCGTGCACCGCTACTTCGAGACGCGTCCCGACGCGATCGCCGGCCTGGACGCACGCGGCTTCATCATCGGCAGCGTGCTCGCCTACGAACTGGGCGCGGGCTTCATCCCGATCCGCAAGAAGGGCAAGCTGCCCTTCAGCACAGTCGAGGAAACCTACGAGCTCGAGTACGGCAGTGCCACGGTGGAACTGCACACCGATGCCGTCGGCGCCGGCCATCGCGTGGTGCTCATCGACGACCTGATCGCCACTGGCGGCACCATGATGGCTGGCAAGAAGCTGCTCGAACGCCAGGGCGCGACGGTGATCGAGGGCGCAGCCATCGTCGACCTGCCCGAGCTCGGTGGCTCGCGCAAGCTGCGCGACGCGGGGCTGGCGCTTTTCACGCTCGTGGAATTCGAAGGTCACTGAGTCCGACAACCCGCCATCCTGCTCAGCGCGCATCGCTTCCGCGCTGGCAGGTGTTACGGCTTCACAGGCGATGCCGTGTCCAGCCAGCCCGCCATGCCCTGGGCATTGAGTTCGATGTCCATGGCCAGCAAGCCGAGCGCGTGCTCGCGTGTGAGCGTGCTGCCCAGGCGCTCAAGCCGCTGCAGGTATAGCGCGCTGAGGCCGTTGGTCAGCGCGGTGTGACGCTCGTCGGGTGCCAGTTGTTGCAAACGGATGCGCTCGCCCAACGCCACCACCGCGTCGAGTTGATCGAACAGGTCGCGGCCCAGCTTCGCGATGTCGCCGATGCAGCCATAGTGAGTCAGGTACATGCGCTGCGGCTGTTGCGCCAGCATCCGTCCGATCGATGCGTGCAGCGCAATGGGATCGAACTGCGTCGGTGTCGTGGTCGGCAACAGCCACACGCCGTGTGGCGTGTCGAACTCGCGGTACGACAGGCCGAAGGTGTCGCCTGTGAAGAAGCCCTGGCTGCGCTCGTCCCAGAGGCAGTGATGGTGGCGGGCATGGCCCGGCGTGTCCAACAGCGTCAGCGGCCGCCCGGCCAGCACGATCACCATGCCGTCGGCGCTCTCGATGACGCGGCCCGCATCGACCGGCACCACCGTGCCATAGGCGCGCCGCACTTCCTCGTCGCCGTATACCGCCCGTGCGCTGCCAAGCAGCACGTTCGGGTTGATCAGGTGCCTCGCACCCCGTGGATGTACCAGCAGCTTCGCCGTCGGCAATTCCGCCATCAGCGTACCGGCACCGCCAGCGTGGTCCAGGTGCACATGCGTCGGGATCACCCAGTCCACCGCATCGCGCGCTACGCCGGCGGCATCCAGCGTCTCCAGCAGCCGCGGCACCGCCAGGCTGGTACCGGTGTCGATGAAGGCCGCGCGCCCTTGCTCGACCATCAGGTAGGCGGCGTCGAACATCGGCCGCTGGTAGCCGGTGTCGATGACCCAGATGCCGTGGCCGATCGGGGTGGCGTGTTCAGGGCAGGAAGCCATTGGCGACGATCGCGTTTTCAGGGCGAGTCAGTGTAGGGTTCGGCATGAGCATCATCACCGTCTACGGCATCCCGAACTGCGACACCGTGAAGAAGGCTCGTGCCTGGCTGCAAGACCAGGGTATGGCCCATGTCTTCCATGACTACAAGAAACAGGGCGTGCCGCTGCCTCAGCTCGACGCGTGGATGCACGCGCTCGGCTGGGAGGCCTTGCTGAACCGCAAGGGCACGACCTGGCGCAAGCTCGATGCATCACGGCAGGCCGCTGTCAGCGATGCCGCCAGTGCACGCGCACTGATGGTCGCGCAGCCCAGCGTGATCAGGCGGCCGGTGGTCGATCACCCGGGTGGCGTGCTGGTCGGTTTCGACCCTGAGGCCTGGGGCAGGGCGCTGGCCTGAGCCGCTCCACGCGGCCCGGCCACTGCGCTCAGGCCGCCAGCAACTGCCGCAGCACGAACGGAAGGATGCCGCCGTGCTGGTAGTAATCGACCTCGATCGGGGTGTCGATGCGCAGTGTCAACGGCACGCGTGTCTTCCTGCCATCGCTGGCAGTGATCACCAGCGTCGCATCCTCCTGCGGCTGGATCTCGGCAGCGAGCTCGATGTCGAAAGATTCGCTTCCGTTGATGCCCAGCGTCTGCCAGCTGTCAGTGCCCTTGAATTGCAGCGGCAGCACGCCCATGCCGACCAGGTTGCTGCGGTGGATGCGCTCGAAGCTGCGCGCGATCACCGCCTTGATGCCGAGCAGCGCGGTGCCTTTGGCCGCCCAGTCGCGTGACGAGCCGGTTCCGTATTCCTCTCCGGCGAAGATCACCGTCGGCGTGCCGGCGGCCATGTACTTCATCGCGGCGTCGTAGATGAACAGCTTCTCAGCGGAAGGTTGATGCAGCGTCACCCCGCCTTCCTCGCGCGAGCCGTCGGCACCGGCCGGGATCATCAGGTTCTTGATGCGCACATTGGCGAAGGTGCCGCGCACCATCACGTCGTGGTGGCCGCGCCGCGAGCCGTAGCTGTTGAAGTCGGCCTTCAGCACGCGATGCTCTTTCAGCCATTCTCCGGCGGGTGAAGCCTCCTTGATCGAGCCCGCCGGCGAGATGTGATCAGTGGTGATCGAGTCGCCGAACAGTGCCATCGCCCGCGCACCGACCACGCCGGCCGCCGCCTGTGCCGGCTGCATCGTGAAGCCGTCGAAGAACGGCGGCCTGGCGATGTAGGTCGATGTCGGCCAGTCGTAGACCTGGCCTGTGGCGCCATCGACCTTGCCCCACAACTTGCCGGGGTCGCTCGCAACCTTTTCGTAGTTCTTCCTGAAGGCCTTGCCGTTCATCGCGTACTTCATCAGCGCATCGATCTCGTCGCTGCTCGGCCAGATGTCGCCAAGGTAGATGTCGCGGCCCTTTTTGCCCTTGCCCAGCGGCTCGCTCATCAGGTCCTTCAACACGGTGCCGGCGATCGCATAAGCCACCACCAGCGGCGGCGAGGCGAGGAAGTTGGCCTTCAGGTTGGGGTGGATGCGCGCCTCGAAATTGCGGTTGCCCGACAGCACGGCCGCACACACCAGGTCGTTCTTCGTGATCGCCTCGTTGAACTCCGGGCGCAGGTCCCCGGCGTTACCGATGCAGGTGGTGCAGCCGTAGCCGGCGAGATAGAAGCCCAGCTTTTCCAGGTAGGGCAGCAAACCGGCCTTCTCCAGGTATTCGGTGACGATGCGCGAGCCGGGCGCCAGCGAGGTCTTGATGTGCGGCTGCACCTTCAGTCCCGCCTCCACTGCCTTCTTCGCCAGCAAGCCGGCGGCCAGCAGCACGCTCGGGTTCGAGGTGTTGGTGCAGGAGGTGATGGCGGCAATCAGCACGTCGCCGTTGCCAATCGATAGCTCCCCAGTGTCCTGCGCTTGAACCGCGTACCGCGTTGCCAGCTTCGTGGGGAGCTGGTTGAAGCCGTTTTCGGTCGGGGGCTTGCTGAACAGCGAGGTGAACTGGCTCTTCACATGGCCGAGCTCGATCCGGTCCTGCGGCCGCTTCGGCCCGGCCAGGCTCGGCGCGACCTGGCCCAGGTCGAGCGTGACGACCGAGGTGTAGTCGATCTCGCCGTTCTTCGGCACACCGAACAGCTTCTGCGCGCGGAAGTAGGCCTCGAAGGCTTCGATCTCCTTTTTCGTGCGGCCGGTGCCCTTGAAGTAGTCGATCGTCTTCTCGTCAACGGGGAAGAAGCCCATCGTCGCGCCGTATTCGGGCGCCATGTTGGCGATGGTCGCGCGGTCGGGCAGGGCGAGGCTGGCCGTGCCTTCGCCAAAGAACTCGACGAACTTGCCGACCACCTTCGCCTTGCGCAGGATCTCGGTGACAGTGAGCACCAGGTCGGTCGCGGTGACGCCTTCGCGCAGCCGCCCGGTCAGCTCGAAGCCAACCACATCGGGTGTCAGGAAGTACACCGGCTGACCCAGCATGCCGGCCTCGGCCTCGATGCCGCCGACACCCCAGCCGACCACGCCAATGCCGTTGATCATCGTCGTGTGGCTGTCGGTGCCGACCAGTGAGTCGGGGTAGTACACCCCGGCATCCGGCCGGTGCCTGGCCGTCTTGTGCACGCCGCGTGCGAGATATTCCAGGTTCACCTGGTGAACGATGCCGAAGCCCGGCGGCACGACGCCGAAGGTGTCGAAGGCCTGCATGCCCCACTTCATGAATTCGTAGCGCTCCTGGTTGCGCTGGAATTCGAGCTTCATGTTCAGGTCGAGCGCCTTCTTGTTGCCATAGTGGTCGACCATCACGCTGTGGTCGACGACCAGATCGACCGGCACCAGCGGCTCGATCGTCTTGGCGTCCTTGCCCATGGCGGCGGCGACATTGCGCATCGCGGCCAGATCGGCGAGCAGCGGCACGCCGGTGAAGTCCTGCAGCACCACGCGGGCGACGACGAAGGGGATCTCTTCGCTGCGCTCGGCCTGGGGTTTCCAGTTGGCGAGCTGCTCGACGTGCGCGGTGGTGACTTTCTTGCCGTCACAGTTGCGCAGCACGCTCTCCAGCACGATGCGAAGCGACACCGGCAGCCGCGCCACGTTCGGGATCAGCTTGGCGAGCGCCGGCAGCGAGTAGTAGCTGCCTTCGATACCGCTTGCGGTGGTGAATGTCTTCAGAGTCTTGGCGAAAGCGTGCCTGGGCGTGGTGGACTTTGCGACAGATCGGCTCATGAGGGCTCCTGACGTGGGGGTGTGATGCGAATATCGATCATTGTGGACGGGTGGTATGTTGCAGTCCATGGATCCGATCAGCTTCTTCTGGCACGACTACGAAACCTTTGGCGTGGTGCCGCGCCGTGACCGCCCGGCGCAGTTTGCCGGCCTGCGCACCGATGCCGACCTGAACGAGATCGGCGAACCTGTCACCTTGTATTGCCAACCTGCGTCCGACACGCTGCCCGACCCCGAGAGCTGCCTGCTGACGGGCATCACGCCACAGGTCTGCATGGCACGCGGCGTGCCCGAACATGCGTTTGCTGCGGCGATCGAAACGCAACTGGCGAAGCCGGGCACGATAGGCGTGGGCTACAACTCGATCCGCTTCGACGACGAGGTGACGCGCTTTCTGTTCTGGCGCAACCTGATCGACCCTTATGCCCGCGAATGGCAGAACCAGTGTGGCCGCTGGGACCTGCTGGACGTGGTGCGCTGCGCCTATGCGCTGCGCCCTGACGGCATCAGCTGGCCCAGGCACGATGACGGCCGGCCGTCGTTCAAGCTCGAACACCTGACCATCGCCAACGGCATTGCCCACGAGGCGGCGCACGATGCCTTGTCAGACGTGCGCGCCACCGTGGCGCTGGCGCGGCTTGTCAGGGACAGGCAACCCAAACTCTGGGACTTCTGCCTGCGCCTGCGCAAGAAAGACGCTGTCATCGAGGAAATGGCCAACGCGCAGAAGGCGGGACAGCCCTTCCTGCATGTGTCGGGGATGTACCCGCCCGATCGCGGCTGCATCGCCGTCGTGTGGCCACTGGCCCCGCACCCGACGAACAAGAACGAAGTCATCGTCTGGGACCTGGCCGAAGACCCCGGCGTGCTGCAGGCGCTCAATGCCGACACGATCCGCCAGCGCATGTTCAGCCGTGCCGATGCACTGCCCGAAGGCGTGACGCGGCTGCCGATCAAGACCATCCACCTGAACAAGTCGCCGGTGGTGATCGGCAACCTGAAGACGCTGAGCCCCGAGATGGCCGCGCGCTGGGGCATCGACATGAACCAGGCCAGAAGGCATGCCGACGTGGCCGCGCGTCAGACCGCGCTGCTGGCTGGCCTGTGGCCCGAGGTGTTCGAGCGCCCGGCAATTGAAGGCCGACCCGATGTCGATGAAGACCTGTACGGTGGCTTCGTCGGCAACGACGACCGCCGCCTGCTGCAGCGGCTGCGAGGGCTCCCGCCGCCAACGCTGGCCGAGCAACGCCCGGCGTTTGCCGACGAGCGCTTGAGCGAGCTGCTGTTCCGCTACCGCGCCCGCAACTTCCCGCAGACGCTGACCGATGCCGAGCAGCAGCAGTGGCACGAGCACCGGGCGAGCCGGCTGCACGATGGCGTGGGTGGTGGGCTGACATTGGCCGCGTTCTTCGAGCGCATCGACCAGCTCGGCGAGTCGATGCCCGACCCCGACGATGAACGCGCCCAGGGCATCCTGGGCGACCTGGTGGACTACGCGACCGAGATCGCGCCCGACCGGGATTGACCGGCGTGTCGTGCACGCCGATCGTGTGCGACGCGGCAGGTCACCCAAACACCTCATCTCCGCGCAGATAGCGCCACTGCCCGGCCGGCAGGTCGCCCAGCATCACGCGGCCGATGCGCACGCGCTTGAGGCCCAGGACCTTCAGGCCGACGGCTTCGCACATGCGGCGGATCTGGCGCTTCTTGCCCTCTTGCAGCACGAAGCGCAATTGGTCGTCGTTCTGCCATTCGACGATGGCCGGCTTCAGCGCTTCGCCGTCGAGTTCAAGGCCGTGGCGCAGCAGCGCCAGGTCGTCGGCCGACAGCTCGCTCGATGCCGGTCCTTCCCCCAGCGGCCCGGCCACGCGCACCAGGTATTCCTTCTCGATCTCGCTGTCTTCGCCGATCAATTGCCTGGCGATGCGGCCGTCCTGCGTCAGCACCAGCAGGCCCGTCGAATCAATGTCGAGTCGGCCAGCGGGAACCAGGCTGCGCAGGTGCTCGCGCAGGAAGCGCGTGCCCGACTGGTCGCCGCTCCACTGGTTCTCGAGCTTGACCAGCACCACTGCGGGCTCATAGCCGTCCTCGGCCTGACCACTGACGTAGCCGATCGGCTTGTTGATCAGCACCGTGACCTTCTGCGCCTGCTGGAACTTGGCGCGCGCATCGATGGTGATGCGCTGATCGGGCATCACGCGTGAGCCGAGTTCCTTGACCACATCGCCGTCGACCCGCACCCAACCCTTCTCGATCCACTCGTCGGCTTCGCGGCGCGAGGCCAGGCCCAGCTCGCTCATGCGTTTGGACAGGCGCAGGCTGCCGGGTGCGGCTTCGATTTGATGAGGGAAAGGGCCGCGCTCGTCGTCGTCATCGTCACGAACAGGCCGCGCCACATGGCGACGCTTGGGTTCGGCCGGGCGTTGCGGCGACCGTTCCGGCGGGCGCTCGGCTGAGCGTTCCTGTGGCCGCACGGGCGGGCTGACCGGGAAGCGCGGCGTGGCGATGATGGGCGGGCGATCGGCCTGGAGATCACGCCGGTCTCGCTGTTGCGGCGCCTGCGGTGGCGCGTCGCGGTGGCGTGGCGGCGCGCGTCGTGGATCGTTGCTGCGGTCGGTGTCTGATTGAAACGGTGCTCGAGCGGCCGGGCGAGATGCATCGCGAGGCGGTGCGTCGAACGGCGCACGGGACGGTGGGCGCGCTCCGGGGTTCGAACCGCTTCGCGACGTGTTCGATCGGGAAGGCTGCGGCCGGTCGAGGCGCGCTTCGCGGTGGCGCTCGGCGGGTCTGTCGTTTGGCGACTGGGCCTCGCGCCTTGCGCGCTCGGCTTGCGCTTCGGCCAGCGTCGGGCGTCGGCGCACGCCCATGCCGACGCCGCGCACCGGGGCACGATCGGTGCGGGCAGCGGAGCCGGCGGTGTTCTTCGGTTTGATCTTCAGCGTGGCCATGCGGGTCCAGTCGGTGTGCGGAGATGTGCAGAGAAAAAGAGGGGCGCCTCTCGGCGTTGGGGTGCCTGGCGGGTCAGCGACCGCGCCAGAACAGCGCGTCGAGTTCGCGCCGTGTGATCTGCCGCCAGGTGGGGCGGCCGTGGTTGCACTGGTCGGCGCGCTGCGTGCGCTCCATGTCGCGCAGCAGTGCGTTCATCTCGTCGAGGTTCAAGGCCCGATTCGCACGCACCGCGCCGTGGCAGGCCATCGTCGACAGGATCTCGTGCTGCGCGCGCTGCACCACGCTGCTGGCCGCGTGCTCGGCCAGCTCGGCCAGCACGCTGCGCGCCAGCTCGACCGCGTCGCCGCCGGCCAGCGCCGCGGGCTGCGAGCGGATGGCCAGCACAGTTGGCGACAGCGGTGACACCTCCAGCCCCAGCGTGTGCAGCGTGTCTGCATGGGCTTCGGCGGTGGCGATCTCGGCGGCGGTGGCGGCGAAGGTGGCCGGGATCAGCAGCGGCTGCGCGTCGATGTGCGATGCGGCGAGACTTGCTTTCAGCCGCTCGTAGACCACGCGTTCGTGCGCGGCGTGCATGTCGACGATCACCAGGCCTTGAGCGTTCTCGGCCAGCACGTAGATGCCGGCGATCTGCGCGATGGCCTTGCCGAGTGGCCAGGCGCTCGGGTCAACCTCGGTGGCGACCGATGGAGCGGTGTGCGTGTCGTCGCGTCCTGACAGGCTGGCGCCCCAAGGGGCCTCGGGCTCGCGCGCATGGAGCACCGCGGCCTGCTGCAGGCTCAGTGCCACCTGGGCGCCAGTCGGCGCGTTGTAGTCGAAACGGCTGTTCGACCTGGGCCAGGCGGAGCCGCTCGGCAGGGCGCTGCTTTCCAAGCGTGTCGCATCAGGCGATGCCTGCGAGATCGCTTCTGCCAGCGACGCCTCCACTGCGCGCCGTACCGCCTGGTGCACCTCGCGCGATTCGCGAAAGCGCACCTCGATCTTGGTCGGGTGCACGTTCACATCGACGCGGTCGGGCGCGATGTCGATGAACAGCACGTAGGCTGGCTGCCGCCCGCCGTGCAGCACGTCCTCGTACGCGCTGCGCACGCCGTGTGCGATCAGCTTGTCGCGCACGAAGCGGCCATTGACGTAGACGTATTGCAGGTCGGCTCGGCTGCGTGCAGACGCTGGCGTGCCGGCGCGACCGGTGATGCGCAGCACGCCCAGGTCCAGCGACACCGATCGACTGTCGGCGATGAATTCCGCTCCGAGCACGTCGGTCAGCCGCGCAGTGGCGTCGCCCTGATCGGCCACTCGACGCCATTGCTGAACCAGCTTGCCTTCGTGCCACACCGCGAAGCCCGCATCGGGCCGCGTCAGTGCATGGCGGCGCACCGCTTCCACGCAGTGCGCCAGCTCGGTGGCTTCGGTCTTCAGGAACTTGCGGCGTGCCGGCGTGCTGAAGAACAGCTCCCGCACCTCGACGCTGGTGCCCACTGCGCGCGCTGTCGGGGTGATCTCGCCGGATCGCGCATCGAGACGGCGCGCCTGTGTGTCGTCAGCGCAGCGGCTGGCGATCGACACCTCGGCCACTGACGAAATGGCCGCCAGAGCCTCACCGCGAAAGCCCATCGTCGCCACGTTCTCGAGGTCGCCCAGCGACTCGATCTTGCTCGTCGCATGGCGGCGCAGTGCCAGCGGCAGTTCGGCGGCCGGCAGGCCATGGCCGTCGTCTTCGACCAGTACCGCACGGATGCCGCCTGCGATCAGCTTGACGGTGACCTCGCGCGCGCCGGCATCGAGCGCGTTATCGACCAGTTCGCGCACGACGGACGCCGGCCGCTCGACGACCTCGCCGGCGGCGATCTGGCTGATCAGCTCATCGGGCAGTTCCCGGATCGGGCGGCGAAGTGTGTGGGGCCCACGGGCGTTCATCGGCGCATTGTAGAAACCGCACCCGCACGCGCGCCGTTATCCGCGAAGTCCGTCACGGGCGCACTCCGCGAGGATGCAAGGTACGCCATCCATAATCTTTCCCATGGAAATCGTCGTGTTGCTGATCGACTTCATCTTGCGCGTGGATGTGCACCTCGCGAACTTCGTTCAGCAGTACGGCGCCTGGGTCTACGCGCTGCTGTTCGTGATCATCTTCGTCGAGACCGGCGTGGTCGTGATGCCCTTCCTGCCCGGCGATTCGCTGCTGTTCGTGGTCGGTGCGCTGTGCGGCGCGGGGCTGATGAACCTGCCGCTGGCCATGGCCTTGCTGGTCGTGGCGGCGATCCTTGGCGACCAGACCAACTACACGATCGGGCGGTACTTCGGGCCCAAGGTGTTCCAGTGGGAGCAGTCGCGCTTTTTCAACAAGGCGGCGTTCGAGCAGGCACACGCCTTCTACGAGAAGTACGGCGGCATCACCGTGATCCTGGCGCGCTTCATGCCGTTCGTGCGCACTTTCGCGCCGTTCGTGGCGGGCGTTGCCGAAATGCGGCGCGCGAGCTTCACCTTCTACAACGTGATCGGCGCATTGATCTGGGTGGTCGGCCTGACGACGGTCGGCTACCTCTTCGGCAACCTGCCGTTCGTCAAGGAGCATCTGGACAAGATCATCTGGGCAGCGATCCTGATCCCCGGCCTGCTGGTGCTGTGGGGCGGCTGGCGGGCGCGGTTCAAGCCATCGGCGGTGCTGCACTGAGCTGCCTCAGCCGCGGGCGGGTGCGCTGCTGACGGCGTCTTTCAAAGGTTTGCGCCACGTTGGCAAAGCCGAGCGGCGTGGCAGCGGCGGGATCACGAACTCGGGCAGCTCCTGCAGGCAGAAACTCAGCGCGATCAGCGCGGTCGGCAAGTGGTAGAGCATCACCCACAGTCCTGGCCTCTCACCGAAATCGAATCGCGGGAAAAGCAGCACCGTGATGACGAGGATCACCGGCGTCAGGATCGGGATCGCCCGGCGCAGGGCGGCCCACCAGCGCGCGCGCAGATGCCGTTCATGAAAGCGCGCAGGTGGCTCGGTCAGTGCCTGTGCCAGATGCTGTGCGACGCGGTCCGCCGCCTGCTCGGCATGCCGCGTGCGTCGCGCAGGTCCGCCGCGCAGCCGCAGTTTGCTTTCCCACAGGTCTTTCTTGCACACCAGCCGCGTCCAGTCCCAGCCGATCACGGCCAGCAGGTCGTCGGGCAGGACCAACGCGCTGCCGTCACTGGCGGGCCTGGGGGTCAGCGTGATGTCGGCTGATACACCGCGCGTCGCGGGCACGCTGAGTGTCAGCGTGAGTTCGGGCAGATGCACGACGGCACGGGTCAGCACCAGCGGCACCGTGGCGTGTCCCTCGGCCGAGACGGTCGGATCCGATGGCACGTTGTAGCTGCGCGCGACCAGACAACCCGCTTGTGAGACGAACTGCTGTTCGGGCGCGACCGCCTCGATGCGTGCCAGCAGCGCTGCGGGCTGCGGGCCGCTGGTCTGCAACGTGGCCACCTGACCATCGGCCGCTGTCAGTGTGCGGGTCAAGTCGAAATTCCCCGAGCGGTAGCTGTCGAGCTGCAGGGTTTCGCGCAGCGCGGGCAGGCCTGCGGCGTTGCCATCATGTTCGATGGGATGGAACAGCAGGCGGCGGCTCAGGCGGTCGCTCGCGGCCAGATCGACCTGCCGGCTGCGGCGGGTGAAGGGCTCGACGATGCCCAGGATGTCGTGGTGGCTCAGCGGGCTCGGTGCGGTCGCCATGCGCAGCTCACAACACGCGGCCCGGGTTCAGCGTGCCGCGCGGGTCGAGCGCGACCTTGATCGCGTGCATCAACTGCATCGCGACCGGAGATTGGGTTTGCGCCAGCATCTCGCGCTTGAGAGCGCCGATGCCGTGCTCGGCCGAGATCGATCCACCGTGTGCCCGCACCGCTGCGTACACCTCGGCATTCACGGCTGATTCACGGCTGCACAGGAAGTCGGCAGCCGGCACGCCGATCGGCGCCTGCACGTTGTAGTGCAGATTGCCATCGCCGAGGTGTCCGAAATTGACGATACGGATGCCGGGCCACGCTGCGCTCAGGACAGCGTCGGTCTCCTGAACGAATGTGGCGATGCGCGACACCGGCAGCGCGATGTCGTGCTTGATGTTCAGCCCCTCTTCGGCCTGCGCCAGCGCAATGCCCTCGCGCAGCCGCCACATTGCGGCGCTCTGTTCCAGGCTGGAAGCCACGACCGCATCGCTGATGCAGCCGTCGCCCAGCGCAGTCTCGAGCAGCGACTCGAACACCGCCTGGGTGCGGGTGTCACCCTCGGTGTCCGACTGCTCCAGCAGCACAGTCCAAGGGCCGGGCGGCAACGGCTGCTGCCACTGCGGGAAATGGGTGCGTACCAGGCCCAGCGCCTGGCCATTCATTACCTCGAAGCCTGTCAGCCTTGCGCCCAGGCGAGTGCGTGAGAGTGTCAGCAATTGCACGGCAGCCTCGAGCGTCGGCACGGCTGCCATCGCAGTGCCGATGGCGGTGGGTTGCGGGTACAGCTTCAGCGTCGCGCCGGTGATCACACCCAGCGTGCCTTCGCTGCCGATGAACAGGTCGCGCAGGGCGTATCCGCTGTTGTCCTTGCGCAGGCCGCTCAGGCCGTTCCAGATCTCGCCCGATGCGGTGACGACTTCAAGGCCCAGGCACAGCTCGCGCGCCGTGCCATAGCGCAGCACCTGCGTGCCGCCTGCATTGGTGGCCAGCGTGCCGCCGATGCTGGCGCTGCCTTCGGCGGCCAGACTCAGTGGGTAGAGCAAGCCCTGGGTTGCTGCAGCCTGTTGCACTTGCTGAAGCACGCAGCCGGCGTCCACCGTGATCGTCAGGTTGTCGGTGTCGATGGCGCGAATGTTTGCCATGCGCGACAGGCTGAGCAGCACCTGGGTGCCACTGTCATCGGGCACCGAGCCGCCGACCAGACTGGTGTTGCCGCCTTGCGGCACCAGGCTCGCGCCGTGCTGCACGCAGGTCCGCACGACGGCGGCCACCTGCGCGGTGTCGGCTGGCCGCACGACGGCGAGTGCGCGGCCTCGGTATCGCCGTCGCCAGTCAACCTCCCAGGCCGACAGGTCGCCGCCGCTGAGCACCTGCTCGGCTCCGATGACTGCGCGCAGATCGTCGAGCAGGGTCATGGCGAAGCGTGGCGCTTCGAGCGCGCGGACGTCAGTTGCCGGCCGTGTCTGCGCTGGCCGTCGCGAGGGCGTGTGCCCGGTAGAGGCGCCAGCGCACATGCACGGCGCAAGCGGCGAACAGCAGCACGCACAGCAGCACCTGACCACCGGCGAGCCAGGCACTGATTCCGCGGTCGCCTGCGGCGCGGATCACGCCTTCGGTGAAGTAGAGCCAGATCATCAGGCTGACCCAGCGGTAGGTGTACATCCGGTTTTTCAGCAGACCGACGAGCGGCACCGCCAACGGCAGCACCTTCAGCGCCAGGGTGCGGTTGCCGGTCGGCGCCAGGACCAGTTCCCAAGCCAGGCCCAGCACGATCAGGCCGAGCAGGCTGCCCACCGCGACGGCTCGGCTCCAGACCACGACCGGTGGTAGCGCCTGTGCAGGCGCATCGACGTTGGGGGGCAGTGGCGGGGCGGTGGATGGAATCATCAGTGGCATCATAGCCAGCGATGGAGTTCCCCCCGACGCACAAGGCCACGGTCGCCGAGATCTGGCGGCAGCGGCCGGCACTCTGGCTGGTGACTCTGCAGACCTGGCCGTGGATGGACACCGTCCACACGCTGCGCCAGCGCTTTCGTGAAGACCGTCTCGGGCTGACAGCCGGCAGCCTGACCTTCACCACGCTGATTTCGCTGGTGCCGCTGTTCACCGTGATGCTGGCAGTGTTCTCGGCGTTTCCGATGTTTTCCAGTTTCCAGGGTTCGCTGGAAAAGTATTTCCTGCAAGCCCTGGTGCCAGAGGGTATCGCCCGGCCGGTTCTGGCCGCTTTGACGCAGTTCGCCGGCAAGGCCAAGCGGCTGGGCACCGTCGGCCTGATCGCGCTGGTGGTGACGGCTCTCGCTTTGATGCTGACCATCGACCGCACGCTCAATGCGATCTGGCGCGTGCGCTCATCGCGGCCGATGGCGCAGCGGGTGCTGGTGTACTGGGCTGCGGCGACGCTCGGGCCCCTGCTGCTGGGCGTCAGCCTGAGCTTCACCTCTTACGCGGTCTCGGCGTCGCGCGGCTTCGTCAGCGGGCTGCCAGGCGGTGTCAGCGTGCTGCTGCAGGCAGTGGAATTCGCCTTGCAGGCGCTCGGCATGGCAGCGCTGTTCTATTACGTGCCGAACACCCGAGTGCAGTGGCGGCATGCGCTGGCCGGCGGGTTGTTCGTGGCGATCGGGTTCGAACTGGCCAAGCAGGCGCTGGGCTGGTACCTGCAACAGGTGCCAACGTATTCGACCATTTACGGTGCCTTTGCGACAGTGCCGATCTTCCTGATATGGATTTATCTTGGCTGGGTCATCGTGCTGCTCGGTGCAGTCATTGCAGCCTACGCGCCGACGCTGCAGACCCGCGTCGTCCAGCGTGGCCACGTACCGGGTTACCGCTTCGAGCTGGCGGTCGCGGTGCTGCGCACCCTGGCGCAAGCGCGTAATGCCGACGGACATGGGTTTTCAGTCCAGCAGATCGCTCAGGCGCTGAATGCCGATCCGCTGCAGCTGGAACCGACGCTGCATGCGCTGATCGCCATTGATTGGGTGGCCCGCCTCGATGAGCCCGGCGCTTGCCGTCACGTCTTGCTGTGCGACCCAGACACCACGGCGGCGCGTACCTTGCTGGCCAGCACGCTGCTGGATCCGTCGCCGCAGCTCGCTGCGTTCTGGCAGCGCGCGAACTTCGACCGCTTGACGCTGCGCGACCTGATCGCCACCTGACATCGCGCCTCCACCGACGGCAAACTGCCTCGTCACAGGCATACTCGACGATGTCGTGAGGCCCGGTTCGGGTCTATATTGATTCTCTTTGCTTGCGTTGAGGAGATTCCCATGAAAGTCAGCAATATCCTGGCTGCCAAGGGCAACACGCTGTACACCGTCACTTCCGATACGCCCCTGTCGCAAGCCCTGCAGACGATGGCTGAGAAGGACATCGGCTCCTTGGTCGTGATGGACCACGGTGAGCTCGTCGGTATGCTGACGTTTCGCGAGGTCATCCAGGCCATCGTGCGCAACGGTGGCACGGTCGGCGCGCTGATCGTGCATTCCGTGATGGACGACAGTCCGCTGACCTGCACGCCCGACACCGAGATGGACGAAGTCCGTCGCATGATGCTCGGACACCATGCCCGCTACATGCCGGTGATGACGCAGCGAACCCTGATGGGCGTGATCTCGTTCTACGACGTTGCCAAGGCAGTGGTCGATTCGCAGGACTTCGAGAACCGCATGCTGAAGGCCTACATTCGCGATTGGCCCAGCGAGGGCGGTGCGGAGCAATCTGCGGCGGCCAGCCAGCCGACCGGCTGAGTACATCCGCTTGGGGTACGCGCCCCGAAGGTGATGCACCGAGATGGCGCGTCGGAGCGCCATGCTTGCTCGTTGCGCTGTCACAGCGAGATCGCCCAGATTGCTATGCTCGGTGCTCCGCCTGACGTCGCCATGCGGCGTCAAGGCTGTCCCGCCACCTCGTACTCCTCGAAAGCCCGTCGCCATGTCCGGCAGCACCCTCGGCCACCTGTTCTGCGTCACCAACTTCGGGGAATCCCACGGTCCGGCCATCGGTTGCGTGATCGATGGCTGCCCGCCCGGGATGGCGCTCTGTGAAGCCGACATCCAGCCCGAGCTAGACCGCCGCCGTCCTGGCACCAGTCGCCACGTGACACAGCGTAACGAACCCGATGCGGTCGAGATTCTGTCGGGGGTGTACGAAGGAAGAACAACGGGTACGCCGATCTGTCTGCTGATTCGTAACACCGACCAGCGCAGCAAGGACTACGGCAACATCCTGCAGACCTTCCGCCCGGGGCACGCTGACTACACCTATTGGCACAAGTACGGCCTGCGCGACCCGCGCGGGGGCGGCCGCAGCTCGGCGCGGTTGACGGCCCCGATGGTCGGTGCTGGTGCAGTCGCCCGGAAATGGCTGCGCGAGCACCACGGCGTGAGTTTCTCCGGGCACATGTCGCAACTGGGTGAAATCGTGATCCCGTTCGAATCGCTCGAGCACGTGCCGAACAACCCGTTCTTCGCCGCCAATGTCAGCGACATCCCGCGCCTGGAAGCCTACATGGATGAGCTGCGCCGCGCGGGCGACTCCTGCGGGGCGCGCATCGAGGTGGCAGCGCTCGGCGTGCCCGTGGGCTGGGGCGAGCCGCTCTTCGACAAGCTTGACGCCGACATCGCCCACGCGATGATGGGCATCAATGCCGTCAAGGGCGTCGAGATCGGTGTCGGCTTTGCCAGCGTGAGTCAACGCGGCACGGTGCACGGTGACGAACTCACCCCTTCGGGCTTCCGCGGCAACAACGCCGGCGGCCTGCTCGGGGGCATCTCCACCGGGCAGGACATCACCGTGTCCATCGCGATCAAGCCGACCAGTTCGATCCGCAGCCCTCGCCAGTCGATCGACCTCAACGGCCTGCCAGTCACAGTGGAAACCTTCGGCCGCCACGACCCCTGCGTCGGCATTCGGGCGACCCCGATTGCCGAGGCGATGCTGGCGCTGGTGCTGATGGATCACGCGCTGCGCCATCGCGCCCAGTGCGGTGAGGTGCGCGTGGCAGCGACCCCCATCGCCGCGAGGCATCCGGCCGGCTGAAGCCGCAGCAAACGCCGTTTGATCGCAAAAGACTCATCGACTGCTCTTCAGTCGGCACAGCGGTGTCCGAAAACCCGAGTGCGGCAGTCATACCGATGCTGCGTGCGGATGATCCGGGTCCGCCACGTACACGGAGTCATTGATGAACACTGCTGCTGGGAACACGCGCCCCTACCTGGACCGTGACCGCGCGCGGGCAGGCTCAAGCGGAATCGTGGAGTTCTTCAGTCATCAAGGTGTCTGGTCTCCGGGCGTGAAGCTGTTCCGTGCGCTTCAGTTCCGAACCAAGGCACTGTGTGTGTCCCTGGCGTTCCTGGTGCCGCTGTGCACTTTGCAATATCGCTATGTGAAGGATCGGTACAGCACGATTGGCACGACCCGGTTGGAGGTGCAGGGCACCGACTATGTGCAGCCCGTGCTGGAGTGGGTCAAGCTGGCCCAGTAGCGCCGCCACGCTGCGCTGCTTGATGCGGCCGCACTCGACGATCTGCAGCAGCAGACGGCCGCAGCCATGGCCAGGATCGAGACGCAGCATATGGCTCTCGGTGATGCATTCGGCGCTCAAAAGGCGTTCGAAGACTTCAAGAAACTCAGCGACGCCGTGCAACTCAAGCCCGTGCGGTTCAGCTCGGACGGGACCTACAAGGCCCATAACGAACTCATCACCGCCGCCCTGGAACTGTCTTCCCAGGTGGTCAACGGTTCTGGCCTGATCCTCGACCCCGAGGACCATCACCTGATCAACATGGCCATGGTGTTCGGCCCGAGGCAGACCGAGAACACCAGCAAGCTGCGCACGATCGGCACGCTGGCGCTCAAGGCTGGCCTCATCGACGTCGCGATGCACGACGAGCTCGCGGCCTTGGCATCCACCCAGCGCTTCGTGGCCGGCTTTTTTGAGCAGTCGTACCTCCATGGCGTGGCGAACCTGTCCGACGAGGTGAAGCTGTCCCTGGGCATGAAGGGGAACGATGATGCCTTTGGCGCCTTCTCCGAAGCGCTTGACACCCAGATCCGCGTCGACAGGCTGCAAGGCTCTCCCGGGGCCTTCGCGGCGTTGGGCGCGGCCTCGTTAGACCGCCAGAATGTGATGAACGCCAGGGTGTTCGAGCGGGTCGAGCAACTGCTCGCCGGCCGGGTGGACGGTATCCAGCGTGACCTCGCCATCCAGTCGTGCCTGACCCTGGGCTTTCTCAGCTTGGCCTGCTATCTGTTCTATGCATTCTTTCTGGTGATCCAGGGCGGCATCCGCGAGACACAGCGCCACCTCGAGGCGATGACCCGCGGTGACCTGACTACCAGCCCCAAGCCCTGGGGCCGCGACGAAGCCGCCAGGCTGATGCTTTCGCTGGCTGACATGCAGACCTCGCTGCGCAAGATCGTCACCCAGGTTCGAGGCACCTCTGATTCGATCGTGCATGCCAGCACCGAAATCGCCTCCGCGTCGCTGGATCTGCACAGGCGCACCGAGGACACGGCCACCAGGATGGAGAAAAGTGCCTTGTCCATGACAGAGATTTCCTCCACCGTCAAGAACACCGCGGACAACGTCTCGCAGGCTGCCCAGGCCGCTTCAAGCAACGCCCAGGCGGCTGCCCGCGGGGGTGAAGTCATCGGGCAGATGATCACCACCATGCAGGCGATTCATAGCTCATCGAAAGAGATCGGCGAGATCATCAGCACGATCGATGGCATCGCCTTCCAGACCAATATCCTCGCCTTGAATGCCGCCGTCGAGGCGGCGCGGGCTGGTGAGCAGGGGCGGGGCTTTGCGGTCGTGGCTGCCGAGGTGCGCAACCTGGCCAAGCGCAGCGCCGAGGCCGCCAAGGAAATCAGTACCCTGATCAACACAGGCGTCGAGCGCATCGAATCCGGAACCCGGGTAGCCCAGGGGGTGGGTGACACGATGGCCGACCTGGTGACCAATGCGGAGCGTATCAATGGGCTGCTGGGCGAAGTCTCAAAAGCGGCCTTCGAGCAAAGCGCCAAGGTGTCGTCGGTGGGCAGCGAGGTGCAGCAACTCGATCAGATGACGCAGCAGAACTCGACTCTGGTCGAGCAGGCCGCTGCGGCCGTGGCCGATCTGAGGGATCAGGCCGTGGAACTGGCCGACGAGGTTGCCGCGTTCAAGATGAGCGCATAGCGGCTGCTGCGGCCCGCTGCCATCGACTTCAAAGGTAAGCCTGCGCAGTGAAGATCGACTCGCGCACCACCGGGTAGATGCTGCTGTTCCAGCGTCGCCCACTGAACACGCCATAGTGGCCGACGCCTGTCTGCAGGAAGTGGGTTTTCAGGTAATCGCGCAGACCGGTGCACAGCTCGTGCGCTGCCAGGGTCTGGCCGACCGAGCAGATGTCGTCGCGATCTCCCTCTACCGTCAGCAGTGCGGTGCGGCGGATTGCCGAGGGCTTGACGACCCTGTCCCTGTACGTCAGCTCACCCTTTGGCAGGGCGTAGTCCTGAAACACCGCCTTGACCGTTTCCAGATAGAAATCGGCCGGCAGGTCGGCCACTGCGAAGTACTCTTCGTAGAAGCTGCGGGTGGCATCTGCTTTTTGCAGGCCTTCGGCCTCATGGTTCTGCAGCAGCTGGTACAGCTCATTGAAAGAGTTGACGTGCCTGTCCTTGTTCATGCTCATGAACGCGGCCAACTGCACGAATCCGGGGTAGACGCGCCGCCCTCCACCGGGGTAGCGCATCGGGACCCGGCCGATCAGGTTGGCTTCAAACCACTCTATCGGCTTGGCGACCGCAAGCTGGTTGACGGCCGTGGGGCTGACGCGGCAATCGATCGGGCCGGCCATCAGCGTCAGGCTGGTGGGCGTGGCCGGATGCTTGTCTTCGGACATCAGCGCGGTGGCCGCCAGCGCCGATACGCAAGGCTGGCAGATGGCCATCAGGTGAGTGCCCGGCCCCATGATGTCCAGGAACTCGATGATGTGGTCTGTGTATTCATCCAGTCCGAACTTGCCGAGCGACAGCGGTACGTCGCGCGCGTTGTGCCAGTCGGTGATGTACACATCATGATCGGCCAGCATGGTGCGAACGGTTTCGCGCAGAAGCGTTGCGAAGTGCCCCGACATCGGCGCGACGATCAGCACCTTGGGGTGCGGCTTGTCGGTGGCTTTCCTGAAGTGCAGCAGCGTCCCGAATGAGGCGACGTGGGTGACTTCCTCGATGACGGCGACCGGCGCATCGGCACCCGTCACGCTCACCTGGTCGATGGCAAAGGGGCGTCGCTGGTGCGTGACCTCACTGAGCGCGAACACCTCGAGCGCAGCTGCCAGCGTTCGGTTGGGAGCCCAGCTGTTCCAGCCGTAGGTGTCGTCCTTCAGCACCGGGAGCGCTGCCTTGGTGAAGGTGCGCAGCGGCCACATCAGGTCCGTTTGCGCCTGGTAAGCCTCGTACATCATCCATTCACCCCAGGAATCTGCCATGGCTTGTACTCTTGCAACTCCTGCGCCAGCACTGATCGCAACGGGTCTGTGGTCGATTGCGGGCGCGCCCTGACTGGGTGATCATGTGCGTTGGCACAGCGATTGCACTCGACCTGAGCATAACCTGACCAAGGAGCCGCAACCATGGCCACTGCACCGAAGAAACGAACGCAAGGCGGCCCCTCTGCTGCCAAGCCGAAGCGCAGCGCCGCCCCGGTGCGATCGGCGCCGAAGGCGCGCGCCACGGCAGAGGCTTCGATCACGCTGAGCAGCAAGAACTATTCGGCTTGGTCCCTGCGTGGCTGGTTGATCGCCAAGCTCGCCGGGCTCGACTTCGACGAGGTGATGGTGTCACCAGACGACGCGAATGCGCGCAAGGAAATCCTGCTGCTGTCGCCATCGATCCTGGTGCCCTGCCTGACCCACGGTGGCATCAAGGTATGGGACACGCTGGCCATCGGCGAGTACCTCAACGAGGTCAAGCCCGATGCCGGGCTGCTGCCCACCGACATCGCGGCTCGTGCCCACTGTCGCGCCATCTGCGGCGAAATGCATTCCGGCTTCAGCAGCCTGCGCTCTGCGCTGCCGATGAATCTGAAGGGCGACTTCCCGGGCTACAAGGTGTGGGCGCGCGCGGAAGGCGATATCGAGCGCATCGCTGCGATCTGGCATGAGTGCGCTACGAAGTACGGCGGCCCATTCCTGTTCGGCAAGAAGCCCTGCATCGCCGACGCGATGTATGCACCGGTCGTGACCCGCTTCCTGACCTACCACGTTGCGATCGACCGCGTCTGCAGCGCCTACTGCAAGCAGATCATGGCAATGCCCGAGATGAAGGAGTGGATCGCCGCGGCGAAACTTGAACAAGAGGACATCGAGGAACTCAACATGGAGTTCTGAAGCCTCCAGCCATGCCGAGAGTGATGCTTTCCAGCACCTGCCCATCCGAGATGCGGGTGGTCGAGTTCAATGGCGCAAGCCAGTTGCTGGCCAGGGGCAGTACGTCGCTCGCCGATTCGCCGAAACTCGCCGCCCCCGAGCTCACGTTGTAGCTTGGGTCTGTCCCCTGCGCGAGTTCCCGTACGGCGATCTGAAACGCCCCCTGCGTGGTCTCACGTCCATGAAAACGCTGTGCAGGCTCGCGCTGGCGCTGACCCACAGCCCCGGCGTGGCAGCAGGGCGCTGCCGAACTGGCAAGGGCCGCGCTCATCCGGGCGTGACGTTCATCAGGCGCTGGCCCATGCGAACCCGCACGTCGGCAGCGATGCCGGGGCACAGCGAGAAGCCCTTTGGTGCGAAGACGACGATCGTCGAACCGTGCTGGAACCAGCCCATCTCGGCGCCCTTGTCGAAGTGGGCATCGCAGTGCATTTCGTTCGGTCCGCGGTACTTCAGGTGCAGCAGCACGTCGAGGAAATGCAGCCGGATGCTGGCGACCAGGATCGCCGCCACTGGCACCAGCGTGATCTCGTGCCCCCCCGATTCCAGCCGGGTCCGGATCACTGCTCGTTCGTTCTTGCAGTAAAGCCGCTCCACGCGCTTCAGCGCGATCGGATTCACGTTCCAGGTGTCGCCAGAGATGTAGTTCACGCGATCGACCCGGCAGTCGTGAGGCGCGTGGAAGCGGTGGTACATGCTGGAGGTGAGCCGCAGCGTGACGTAGCAGCCGTCGCGATACTGCTCGGCGGCCTGTTCATCCCCCAGCAGGTCCTGCAGCGTGTAAGGAAAGCCCTTCGCCTGGAACACCGTCACGCCCTGCACTTCGCCACAGGCGCCGACGATCGCATCGCAGGGGCTGCTGAGCACGTGTGCGTCGGTGTCGATCGGCCGCATGCCGGGCTTCAACTCACGGATGAAGCAGTCGTGCAGGCTGCTGAAGCTTGTCTTGCGCGCTTCGCTCAGATCGAGATCAGAGAACGCTTTCCACACTGCAATCGAGGCACGAGTCACCCACGGGATTTCGATCTTGCTGAACCAGCCGATGAAGTGCGTGAGCGCAATGCGCGGCACGCGGTTGGTCAGCAGGAAGTTGAGGTCTTCCTGCTGAAACAGACGATCGCGCAGGCGTGCGGGCTTGAGGGCGGTGGTTTTCATGTCGGTGTCACGCGTAAAGGTTATCTCTCGGGGGTTGCAACTATTGAGTGACCATGGACGACACCCTGTGGATATATGCGTTGACTGCAGCCGTCATGACACCGTGGCTGCCTGCGGCGAAGCGGCGGCTCGAGTTGTCGCGCGCCAAGCATCGTTCGCTGGCCGGCCATTCGCGCATGGCCAGGCGGGTGGCAAAGCTGGTGCCGTTCTATGCCTACGGCGAAGACCGCTTCTTCAGCTCCGACGATGCGCCAGCCGAGATCGCCGAACGACGTCGCACGGCCTTGCAGCGCCTGGGGCAGACGCTGCGCGAGCGCGCGCCGAAGTCGATCGCCCTGACGGCCGAGACGCGGGACGGTGTGTCCGACATGCAGTTCACAAGCGCTTACCGCGTGCCTTACCAATATGCCGGCCTGCTGCGCGAGCATGTGAAGACTGGCAGCTTCGTGCAGTCGGCCACGGGTGTCACCGTGACCGATCTGGATGGCAATGTCTACTACGACCTGACCGGCTCCTACGGGGTCAATGTGTTCGGCGTCGATTTCTACAAGCAGTGCATGGCGGAGGGCAGCGCCCGCGTGCAGGACCTGGGGCTGGTGCTGGGCGCCTATCACCCGTGTGTCGCATCGAACGTGAAGCGCTTGCGCGAAATCTCGGGGCTGGATGAAGTGTCGTTCCACATGTCGGGCACCGAGGCCGTGATGCAGGCAGTGCGCCTGGCGCGCTACCACACCGGCCGCTCGCACCTGGTGCGCTTTTGCGGCGCGTACCACGGCTGGTGGGAGGATGTGCAGCCCGGCATCGGCAACCCGTCGCCGCCCAACCGCACCTACACGCTGACCGACATGGCCGAGCGATCGCTGAAGGTCCTGCGCACTCGGAAGGACATCGCGTGCGTGCTGATCAACCCGCTGCAGGCGCTGCACCCGAACAAGGGCGCGCCCGGCGATTCGTCGTTGCTCGACAGCGGCCGCAGTGCGCATTTCGATCGCGCGGCCTACACGCAATGGTTGAAGCAGTTGCGCGAGGTCTGCACCGAGCGCGGCATCGTGCTGATCTTCGACGAGGTGTTTGTCGGCTTCCGCCTTGCAGCTGGTGGCGCGCAGGAGTACTTCGGCGTGAAGGCCGACATGGTCACCTATGGCAAGACGCTCGGTGGCGGCTTTCCGGTGGGCGTGGTGTGCGGCCGCCGCGACCTGATGAAACGCTACCGCGACGACAAGCCCGCCGACATCTGCTTTGCCCGAGGTACCTTCAATTCGCATCCTTACGTGATGGGCGCGATGCAGGTTTTTCTGGAGCGCATTCAGACCCGAGAGGTACAGGCTGTCTACGCTGACCTCGAGGCCACGTGGAATCGCCGTGCTGCGCGGATGAATCAGCGGCTTACCGAAATGGGTTTGCCGGTACAGGTGGCGAATCTGTCGTCGATCTGGAGCGTGTACTACACCCAGCCGTCGCGCTACAACTGGATGCTGCAGTACTACCTGCGTGAAGCCGGTCTCGCACTGAGCTGGGTGGGTACTGGCCGCCTGATCTTCAGCCTGAATTACAGCGAAGCCGACTTCGACGCGGTGCTGCAACGCGTCGTGTCGGCCTGCCAGGCGATGCAGAACGATGGCTGGTGGTGGGCGCCGGCCGGCCTGACCAACAAGGCGATCAAGCGCGGCATCCTGAAAGAGATGCTGGCCACCAAATTCTGATCGGCTCGTTGTCGCACGGCTGCGAGGGGTGGGCCGTCGGGGCTTAGCTGCTCCGCTCGGCCCTGCGGGCAGAGTCCCCTGCGCAGCTCGCAGCCCGAGGCGGGCGCGCAAACTCGCCCGCTGCGCGGACTCAGACATGCGCGCCCGACCGCTCTGCGTGCGGCAACCTCGGTCTGCTGCGCTGCTCGGCGTCGCATATGCGCCCCGACAGCCCACCGCCCGCAGACTTGCGGCGACCACCAAGGTTCTCGATCTCGTTGAATGCCTCCGTGGTGATCGGGAGGTCGGCAGCACACGGCCGCGAGCGCTGAACCAATCAAGCGTGCCGATGACTGGTCATCGGGTCGATCAGCTCACCGCGCAGCAGGTACAGCGGTGCCTTGTAGTACAGCTTGATGTCGTGAAACGGGTCGGTCAGGATCTTCGTCATCCATGACAGACCGGCCACCACGCCCTGCAGGAAGAACAGATGCACCGTGCGGAAGATCAGGCCACCTGCGCCTATGAACAGCCACATCCAGCCGATGTGACGCATGAACTCGATGAACGAGGTGGCAGGCGCGAAAGCGCCGAAGAGCGTCGGGTCGATCCACAACAGCACCGGGGACGCGGCCCACACTGCCATCAGCACGATCTTGCGGCGCAGGTTGTAGCCGACCTTGATGTCTTCCTTGTGCTCGTGCGTCGCCTGGTTCACATGGTCATAGGTCTTAGGTTCAAAGAAAAAGTGTCCTGCCTGGCGGCTCGTCATCGACACCAGCCACGCCAGCAGCGCCGCCGCTGCCGGATCGACGAACAGCAGCGCATAGGCGCAGACGAAGCTGACGGCGCTCAGCAGGTGCAGCGATTGGTTGATGCGGCTGTGGTGGTAGTAGCGGTGGTCGTCCCACCGTTGGACCTCGAGGGTACGAAAGAAGTCATTCACGCAGGCTCCTGTTGTGGACCGGATCGCAGCGCGTGTGGGATGGTCAACGGCTGCAGCTCGCGAATGTGACGTGCTCCCATGAAAAGCTCATGACGGTTGCCACGACGTGACGATGTCGTGGCGGTGTCGCGTTTCACACTCGACTGCGTTCCGAGCATCAACCTGTCACGCTGCGTCATCGAGTTGTTGCATTTGCTCAGCAACATCAAGGCACATCCACCAGAGGCTGCGCATGATGTCGACGGCAACGAACACACGCGAAACCCTCCCGAACCATCAGCCTCTGCGCATCGCATTCGTCACCGAAACCTACCCACCGGAAGTCAATGGCGTTTCGATGACGGTGGCCCGAGTCGTCCAGGGCATGCGCAGTCGCCAGCATCAAGTGCAACTGGTGCGTTTGCGGCAGCATGCCGCCGATAGTGCCGTTCGCACCGCCGAGTTTGAAGAGGTCCTGATGCGTGGCTTGCCGATTCCGCGCTATCCCGACCTGAAGATGGGTTTGCCGCAGACCGCTGCGTTGTTCGATTTGTGGTCGGCCAATCGGCCTGATCTGGTGCACATCGCGACCGAGGGACCGCTGGGCTGGTCGGCGCTGCGGGCAGCAAGGCGCCTCGGTGTACCGATATCGTCTGACTTCCGAACCAACTTCCACGCCTATGCGCAGCACTATGGCATCAGCCTGCTGAAGCGCCCTGTGCTGGCCTACCTGCGGTACTTCCACAGCCATACCGCATGCACCATGGTGCCCACCGAATCACTGCGCCGCGAACTGGCCGAGCAAGGCTTTCGTGATTTGTGTGTTGTCGCACGCGGCGTCGATACGGTGCGCTTCCATCCATCCAGGCGCAGCACCGAGCTGCGCCGTCAGTGGGGTGCGAGCGAAGACGACATGGTGGTGATGTGTGTGGGCCGACTGGCGCCGGAGAAAAACCTGACCGATCTGGTCTCGGCTTACCAGGCCATGCGCCGTATCCAGCCACGCACGCGACTGGTACTTGTCGGCGACGGCCCGGCGCGGCAGGCCTTGCAGGCAGCATGTCCCGAAGCCATCCTCGCCGGGTCGCGCACCGGCGATGACCTGTCCGTGCATTACGCCTCGGCTGACGCATTCGTGTTCCCCAGTCTGACCGAGACCTTCGGCAACGTGACCCCAGAAGCCATGGCCAGCGGCCTGCCGGTGCTCGCCTACGACTACGCGGCCGCGGCGCAGCTGATCAAGTCCGGGTACAACGGCCTCTTGGCCTCTTATGGCGCTGCCCATGACTTCATTACCCAGGCCGAGCGCCTGGTGGCTGACCTTCAACATGCGCGGCGCATGGGCATTGCTGCGCGGCAGACAGCTCAGTGTCTGGCCTGGGAGACGGTGATCGGGGAGGTCGAGACGCTTTTCAACGCGGTGGCGCGTGGAGGTGAGGTCTCGCCCGTCATGATGTTGTCACCAGCCGTGGCCGAAGCCTGAGGCACCTTTGCCCGTCAAGTGATTCAGCGGGCCGCGAACTCACCGCTCGCCATCTGCGACGGCATGGCGGCTCTCATCGACTCATCAGTGGCTGGGTCAGGCTGCTGCACCCACAGGCTGCTGCAGAGGTGACCAACCGCCACCTTCACGAATACCGGCCAGAAAAAACCCGCCTGGCGGCGGGTTCTTGGCATCGATGGCCCGATGCTGGCCGCCATGGCGGGGCGAGCCCTTCAGCCGTTCAACTCGTCGTGGGCTGGACCCGATGCGATAGGTCCTGACCCTCGCGGCTCGCGGTATCGACAGGGAAGATCTTCTGCGCCAGCTGGCCCTTGGGCCCTTGAACCAACTCGTAGTTGACTTTGCTGCCTTGCTTCAGAGTCCTAAAGCCTTCCATCTGGATGGCTGAAAAATGGGCGAACACATCGTCTCCACCGCCTTCAGGCTCAATGAAACCAAAACCCTTGGCATCGTTGAACCACTTCACCGTGCCTGTGATCATGCTGCAACTCCAGTAAAACCCTAGCCTTCATATTTTGCGACGCTGGCGTCGCCAGTGTCAATTCGCCCTCCGATGCGACATGAAATTCGTTTTCACGCGCGAAACACATCCACCGGGCACCAGAATGACTCGTCAAACGCAAGAGCAAATCGGCGTTCATTACGCTTTTTGCATCACAGCGTGGGTTCGGCTTTCCACTTGTTCTGAATTCAACTTTCATGCCGATAGAATGATCAGATGTCATCCGATAAGACCACTCCTGTAGCTCCTGCCGTTGTTCCCCAGATCGATGATGGTCATGGTTCAGTTGTTGCCGAACGGCAAGCTCAGAAGGCCGATCCTCCGCGCATGTTTCAGGTCGTTCTGCTTAACGACGACTACACGCCGATGGAGTTCGTGGTGGTGGTGTTACAGGAGTACTTCAATCGCGACCTCGAAGCCGCGACGCAGATCATGTTGAAGATTCATCATGACGGTCGGGGTGTATGCGGCGTCTATTCGAAGGATGTCGCTGCGACGAAAGTCGAGTTGGTGTTGGCCGCCGCACGCCGTGGTGGTCACCCGTTGCAATGCATTATGGAGGCCGCATGATCGCTCAAGAACTTGAAGTCAGTTTGCACATGGCGTTCGTGGAGGCGCGCCAGCAGCGCCACGAATTCATCACCGTCGAGCATCTGCTGATGGCGTTGCTGGACAATCCGTCGGCCGCCGAGGTGCTTCGCGCCTGCTCTGCCAACGTGGATGACTTGCGCAAGAGTCTGGCGCAGTTCATCAAGGAAAACACACCGACCGTCGGCGGCACTGACGAAGTCGACACTCAGCCCACACTGGGCTTCCAGCGCGTGATCCAGCGCGCGATCATGCACGTGCAGTCGACCGGTAGCGGCAAGAAGGAAGTCATCGGTGCCAATGTGCTTGTGGCGATCTTCGGCGAGAAAGATTCCCACGCTGTCTATTACCTGCATCAGCAAGGCGTCACTCGGTTGGACGTGGTGAATTTCATTGCCCATGGCATCAAGAAGTCCGACCCGCCCGAACCTGTCAAGCCCACCGACAGCGGCAGTTCGTCCGACGGCGAGAAAGAGGATTCCGACGTCAAGGGCTCGCCACTGGATCAATACACCCAGAACCTGAACCAGCTTGCACGCGAAGGCAAGATCGACCCACTGATCGGGCGCGAGCATGAGGTCGAGCGCGTCATCCAGATCCTGTGCCGTCGGCGCAAGAACAATCCATTGCTGGTCGGTGAAGCTGGTGTTGGCAAGACCGCGATCGCTGAGGGTCTGGCGTGGCGCATCACCGAAGGCAATGTTCCTGAAGTGTTGGCCAATGCCACGGTGTACTCACTTGACATGGGTGCCCTGCTTGCCGGTACCAAGTACCGTGGAGACTTCGAACAGCGCCTGAAGGGTGTGTTGAAGGTGTTGAAGGAGCAGCCCAATTCCGTGCTGTTCATCGATGAAATCCACACGTTGATCGGTGCTGGTGCGGCTTCGGGCGGCACGCTTGATGCCAGCAACCTGCTGAAACCCGCGCTCAGTTCGGGCGCGATGAAATGCATCGGCGCCACGACCTTCACCGAGTACCGCGGAATTTTCGAGAAGGATGCTGCACTCTCACGCCGTTTCCAGAAGGTCGACGTGTCAGAGCCGTCGGTCGAGGAAACGGTCGAGATCCTCAAGGGCCTGAAGTCTCGCTTCGAGGAACACCACAGCGTCAAGTACGCGCTGGGCGCATTGCAGGCGGCTGCCGAGTTGTCGGCCAAGTTCATCAACGACCGCCATCTGCCCGACAAGGCGATCGACGTGATCGACGAAGCTGGTGCCGCGCAACGCATCCTGCCGAAGAGCAAGCAGAAAAAGACCATCACCCGCAACGAGGTCGAGGAAATCGTGGCGAAGATTGCGCGCATCCCGCCGGCCAGCGTGTCGAATGACGATCGATCGAAGCTGAAGAGTCTGGACCGTGACCTCAACAGCGTGGTCTTCGGCCAGGAGCCCGCGATCGAAGCGCTGGCCGCAGCGATCAAGATGGCGCGTTCTGGCCTGGGCAAGCCGGACAAGCCGATCGGCTCATTCCTGTTTTCCGGTCCCACCGGTGTGGGCAAGACCGAAGTTGCGAAGCAGCTCGCTTTCATCCTGGGGATAGATCTGCTGCGCTTCGACATGAGCGAGTACATGGAGCGTCACGCGGTCAGCCGTCTGATCGGAGCGCCTCCGGGCTACGTCGGGTTCGACCAGGGCGGTTTGTTGACTGAGGCTGTGACCAAGAAGCCGCACTGCGTTTTGTTGCTTGACGAGATCGAAAAGGCCCACCCAGACGTATTCAACGTGCTGCTGCAGGTCATGGACCACGGCACGCTGACCGACAACAACGGTCGCAAGGCCGATTTCCGCAACGTGATCATCGTGATGACGACGAACGCTGGCGCCGAGATCATGAACAAGGCGACTATCGGCTTCACCAACCCGCGCGAGCGTGGCGACGAGATGGCCGACGTGAAGCGTATGTTCACCCCGGAATTCCGCAACCGGCTTGACGCAGTGGTCAGCTTCCGTGCGCTGGACGAAGACATCATCCTGAGAGTGGTCGACAAGTTCCTGCTGCAACTCGAAAGTCAGCTCGCCGAGAAGAAAGTCGATGTCACCTTCACCGATGCGCTGCGCAAGCACCTCGCGAAAAACGGTTTCGATCCACTGATGGGGGCACGACCGATGCAGCGCCTGATTCAGGACACGATCCGTCGCGCGTTGGCCGACGAACTGCTGTTCGGCAGACTGGTCGATGGCGGCCGTCTGACGGTGGACATCGACGCTGACGGCAAGGTGGCGCTGGACATCCAGCCATTGAAGAAAAGCGATAAGCCGAAGGCAGAGTCAGCAACGGCCTGAACGTTCGCGCTGAGGTGATTGAACAGCCGGAGTGCTCGTCAGACGCTCCGGCTTTTTCATGGACCGCCGATTCACGGCGCTGAATGGCGGGACGGGTCGTCCTTGAAGTAGTCGGCAAGCAGGCGATAAACCTGCGGTGCCGCGCATAGCAGTTCCAGTGGCTGGACGTAGAAGGTCTCGACGCTCACTGCGAAGAATTCCGCGATCGAGTCGGCCGCATAAGGATCGATCGATGTCTGGCATCGCGCATCGACTCGCGCGCAGAAGTCGGTATACGCTGCCTCCATCACCTCTGCCCAGTGCTGTCGGGCTGAAATACTGCCCAGTGGAGGGATGCCATTGGCACCTCCACTGGCCATGTCGATCACATGCGCAAATTCATGGATTGTCACGTTGTAGGCCCAGCCGGCGTGAGCTGATTCTTCCGAAGCTGCCTCCACGTCGCGCCACGACAGCATGACTGGGCCACCCTGCATCGCTTCACCTGCCAGTTCTTCGTCGTATTCGTGCACCACGCCGTCCTCGTCCATGACTTCGCGAGGTACCAATACGGCATCGCCGTGCACGACGATGCCGACGAAGCCTGCGTACAGATGCAGGCCACCTTCAAGGTTCAGGATCGGCAGCACAGCTTGCGCAGCAACCGCCACCGCTATCTCGTCGGTCACCACCAGGCCGTGCGCACCGCTGAATTCCTTCTGAGTCAGGAAGAGCGTGGCCAGACGCCGCAGCCGGATCAACTGCTCGGTCGGTCGCCAGCTTAGGAAGGGGTAGCGCGCCAGCGTCAGCTGCCACAGCGTATCGGGGATCGCATGTCGGCGACAAGCGCGGTCTTCACGCCAGCGTCGCCATCCGGCTTGCACCCTGGCAAGCACGCTCAGCGCTCGGTGGCCTCTGCCAGCGACAAACGATTCAGCCCCGCTGCGTTCCATCGCAGCACTTCCGCGCGCGGTGCCACGCTGGATTGATCGAACTCCCAATCGCTCAGTACGTGACGTATGAAGCCTGGCGCCAGCAGGTCTGTCCCAGGACGATGGGTGTGACCGTGGATCAGCACCGTTGTGCCCGCTTCGTGCATCCAGCGCACTGCCGTGGCCAAGTCGATGTCGGCGTCGCTTCCGGCTTGCCGCTCACGCTTGCGGCGTTCGCTTTCATCGCGCACTTCACGCGCCGCCCGGCGTCGCTCGGGCAACGGGCGCGCCAGGAAATCGCGGCGCCACGCCGGGCTGCGAACCAGCGTGCGAAATCGCTGATAGGGCACATCGGCCAGGCACAGCGCATCACCATGGGTGAGCATCACGCGCTCGCCGAAGGCGACCATGACCGTCGGGTCGGCCAGCGCGAGCACTCCGCAGGCCTTCAGCATGTCGGCGCCGACCAGAAAGTCCCGGTTGCCGACCATGAAGCCCAACGCGCAGTGCGCCGTGGCTTCGCACAGCACCTCGGCGCAGCGAGCCTCGAACCCTTCGTGACGCGCGTCATCGCCCACCCACACCTCGAAGAGGTCGCCGAGCATGAGCACCGCATCGGCTCGGGTATGTCGCAAGTAGTTCGCGAACGCGTCGAAGGTGCGCGGCGTATCCTCGGCCAGATGCAGATCGCTGATGAAGTCGATCGTTTGCCACTCTGCCGAGGCCTGCATCTCCCAGAAAGTGGGTAACGCAAGCGTGCCGTCGGTCGTCACGCTCTCAGACCACCACGGCCTTGTTGATCACGACATCGTCGTTCGGCACGTCGTCATGGAAGCCCTTGCGGCCGGTCTTCACGCCTTCGATCGCGTCGACCACCTCGGTGCCGGCAATCACCTTGCCGAAGACTGCGTAGCCCCAGCCGCTGGCCGTTTCGGCCTTGAAATTCAGGAACTCGTTGTCATTGGCGTTGATGAAAAACTGGCCGGTTGCCGAATGCGGATCGGAGGTGCGCGCCATCGCCAGCGTGTAGCGCTGGTTCTTCAGTCCGTTGCCTGCCTCGTTCTTGATCGGTGTGTCGCTGGACTTCTGCTTCATGCCAGGTTCGAAGCCGCCGCCCTGGATCATGAAACCCTTGATGACGCGGTGAAAGATGGTGCCGTCATAGAAGCCCCGACGCGCGTAGGTGAGGAAGTTGGCGGCGCTGAGCGGCGCTTTCACGTCGTCAAGTTCAATCAGGATCAGTCCGTGCGAGGTGTGCAGTTCAACTTGGGTTGCCATGGTGTGGATTGGGTTGGGTTGGAAATTCGATGTCGGCTGCGCTCAGGGTGCGACCGTGGCCTTGATGATGGTCACCGGCTGCAGTGGCACGTTCTGGACACCACCGCGGTTGCCTGTCTGTACCGCGCGGATGCGGTCGACCACTTCCATGCCGGAGATGACCTTGCCGAACACCGCGTAGCCATTGCCGTCAGGCGATCTGGCAGCGTCGAGGAAGGTGTTGTCCTGCACGTTGATGAAGAACTGTGCGGTCGCGGAATTGGGATCCGAGGTGCGCGCCATGGCCAGGGTGCCTCGGCTGTTGCTCAGGCCGTTGCGTGCCTCGAGCGGAATCGGCGCCCGGGTGAATTTTTCCTTCAGATCAGGTGTGAATCCACCGCCCTGGATCATGAAGTTCTCGATGACGCGGTGGAATACCGTGCCGTCGTAATGCCCGGCCTTCACGTACTGCAGGAAGTTGTCCACTGTCTTCGGCGCCTTGGCGCCGTTGAGCTCGACGACGATCTCGCCAAGGCTGGTGCTCACGTTCACCTTCTGTGCGAAAGCCGATGTGGCCGCTGCTGCTGCCAGCATGGCGGCGGCGATACCAACAAGAAATCGAGAATGCATGGGCAGTCTCTCCAGAGGAGTGGAGATCAGGGATCAGGGTTGCGATGGGCGAGTGGCAGGCTCGTTCAACTTGCGCAGCAGTGACAGCCTCGGCGGGATGTCCGTGTTGCCTGGCTCGGCTTTCAGGGCCCGCTGGTAGGAAATCTGCGCCAGCTGCGCATAGACATCGCCGAGGTTCTGGTGGGCGGTTGCGAAGCCGGGGTTGGCGCGTAAAGCGCCTTCCAGCGCCAGCCGGGCCCGTTCGAAATCGCCCCGTGCTGCGTACAGCACTGCGAGGTTGTTGTAGGGCTCCGGCACTTCGGGGAAGTCTTCGGTGAGTTGCTGGAAAACGACCAAGGCTTCATCGGTGCGGCGCACATCGACCAGCAACACGCCCTTGAGCATGCGCAGATCCGGGCGGTCGGATTTTGTGGCGAGCAGTGCGTCAATCTGCGTGAACGCCTCCGTCTGCTGGCCAGAGCGGAACAGTTGGCTGATGTTCGCCACCTCGTCGGCAGCCTGAACCAGGCCACCCGTCAGCAACAGGATCAGCGTCGCCAAAGCGAGCCGCAGGCGTCGAACGAGGTACATGGATTCAGGGGCAGTCTTGGAGGGATGGAGCGTGAACGCCACAGCGCATGGTGCACTGTCCGAAAGCACGCCGCTATACTGACTTTCGCTCGATTGTAGGTGCGCTGACTCACGCAGGAATCGCTCAGTGCGGGCGCTGTTCTTGCTCCGGGCTGATGCGACTGCGCTGCACAATCGCCACCCCGTTCCTCAGTAGGCATTTCGTTGCGGCGCGTTGCGATGCCGCGATCCTTGCGACCTTGCTCATGACCTTGCGCATCTTCAATTCCCTGTCCCGCGAGACAGAGGTATTCACCCCGATCGATGCCAACAGAGTGCGGATGTATGTCTGCGGCATGACGATCTACGACCTGTGCCATGTCGGTCATGCGCGCTTCATGATGGCCTTCGACGTGACGTGCCGCTGGCTGAGGGAATTGGGTTATGACGTCACCTATGTGCGCAACATCACCGACATCGATGACAAGATCATCAAGCGGGCGGTCGAGCGCAACATCCCTATTCGCCAGCTGACCGACGAGATGACGGTCGCGATGCACGAGGACGTGGCCGCGCTCGGCATTCTGCCGCCGACCCATGAGCCACGCGCCACCGAGCATGTACCGGCCATGCTGAAGATGATCGGCACGCTGGAAGAGAAGGGCCTGGCCTATCGATCGCCCAACGGCGACGTCAACTACGCGGTGCGCAAGTTTCCGGCCTACGGGCGCTTGTCCGGCAAGTCGATCGATCAGTTGCGCGCGGGTGAGCGCGTCGCGGTGCTCGACGGCAAGGAAGATCCGCTGGATTTCGTGCTGTGGAAGTCGGCGAAGGACAACGAGCCCGCCGATGCGAAGTGGGAGAGCCCGTTCGGGCTGGGCCGCCCGGGCTGGCACATCGAGTGCTCGGCAATGAGCTGCGCGCTGCTCGGTGAGCACTTCGACATCCATGGCGGCGGTCTCGATCTGCAGTTCCCGCACCACGAGAACGAGATCGCGCAAAGTGAAGGTGCCTCCGGCCGCAAGTACGTCAACGTCTGGATGCACAACGGCTTCCTCAACGTCGACAACGAGAAGATGTCGAAGTCGCTCGGCAACTTCTTCACCATCCGCGATGTGCTCAAGCGCTACGACGGAGAGACCTTGCGCTTCTTCATGCTGCGCACCCACTATCGCAGCCCGTTCAATTTCAGCGACACCAACCTCGACGATGCGCGGCAGGCACTGCGACGGATGTACACCGCACTGGCCAGTGTCGATGTCGCTGACGAAGCAGGGGTGGCCATCGACTGGACGCAGCCGCAGGCTGCCACCTTCCGTGCCGAGATGAACGAGGACTTCAACACGCCTGGTGCGGTGGCAGTGCTGTTCGATCTGGCCGGTGAGGTCAATCGCACTCGTTCGCCGCAGGCTGCTCGGCTGTTGAAGTCGCTGGGTGGCGTGCTCGGGCTCTTGCAGCAACCCGCGCAGAGCTTCCTGCAGGCGGGCAGTGGTCTGGACGAGTCGCGTATCGCTGCCTTGATCGCCGAGCGTCAGTCGGCGAAGGCGGCACGCAATTTCGCACGCGCCGATCAAATTCGCCAGGAACTCGCCGCCCAGTCCATCGTGCTGCAGGATTCCCCTCAAGGCACCACCTGGGTCAAAGCTTGACCGTGCCAGTCGCCGCCACGCCACCCGCGTACTGGGAAGACGCATGCAAGCACCTTGCGAAGCGTGACCGTGTGATGCGCAAACTGATCCCGAAGTGCGGCAACAGCCACCTGAAGGGACGCGGCGACGCGTTCACCACACTGGCGCGATCCATCGTCGGACAGCAGATCTCGGTGAAGGCGGCGCAGACGGTCTGGGACCGCCTGGTGGCAGTGGTGCCCGGTGGCGCCGTTCACCTGCAGCCTGCGAGTGTGCTGAAGTTGCAGGTGCCAGAACTGAGGGAGCTGGGCTTGTCGGCACGCAAGGTCGAGTACCTGAATGATCTGGCGCAACACTTCGCAGCCGGTTCGGTGCACGAAAGACAGTGGGCCGAGATGGACGATGAAGCCATCATCGACGAGCTGATCGCGATCCGCGGCATCGGTCGCTGGACGGCCGAGATGTTCCTGATGTTCCACCTGATTCGGCCCAACGTGCTGCCTCTGGACGATGCCGGGCTGATCAAGGGCATCAGCGTCAACTACTTCAGCGGTGAGCCGGTGTCGCGCGCAGAGGCTCGCGAGGTCGGTGATGCCTGGGCACCGTTCCGTTCGGTCGCCACCTGGTACATCTGGCGCAGCCTGGACCCGGTGCCAGTAGACTACTGAGCGAGTTGGCACCCGTTGCCAACGGTTACCGCGAGTGGCCCCAGGGATGAGCAAAAGACACTTTCTCGAGTTCGAGCAGCCGGTGGCCGATCTCGAAACGAAGATCGACGAACTGCGCTACGTGCAGAACGAATCGGCGGTCGACATCTCCGAAGAGATCGACCGCCTCAGCAAGAAGAGCCTGCAGCTCACCAAGGACATCTATTCCAGCCTGTCGCCCTGGCAGGTGACGCAGATCGCGCGGCATCCGCAGCGGCCGTACACCCTGGACTACGTCAGCGAAATCTTCACCGACTTCCACGAACTGCACGGCGACCGGCACTTCGCCGACGATCAGTCCATCGTCGGCGGCCTGGCGCGCTTCAATGGTCAGGCCTGCATGGTGATCGGCCATCAGAAGGGCCGCGACACCCGCGAACGCGGCGTACGCAATTTCGGCATGTCGCGCCCCGAGGGCTACCGCAAGGCCCTGCGCCTGATGAAACTGGCCGAGAAATTCGGCTTGCCGATCTTCAGCTTCGTCGACACACCGGGCGCCTACCCGGGCATTGGTGCCGAAGAGCGTGGCCAATCTGAAGCGATCGGTCGCAACATCTTCGAGATGGCGCAGCTCGAGGTGCCGATCGTCGTCACCATCATCGGTGAAGGCGGCTCGGGCGGCGCGCTGGCGCTGAGTGTTGGTGACCAGCTCCTGATGCTGCAGTACTCGATCTATTCGGTGATCTCGCCGGAAGGCTGTGCATCCATCCTGTGGAAGACCTCGGAGCGAGCCGCTGATGCCGCCGAACAGCTCGGCATCACCGCGCACCGCCTGAAGGCGCTGGGGCTGGTCGACAAGATCGTCAACGAGCCGGTCGGTGGCGGTCATCGCGACATCAAGGCGATGGCCGCGCAGCTCAAGCGAGCATTGAATGATTCGCTGCGCCAGGTCAGCGATCTCAAGCCGAAGGAACTGCTGCAACGCCGCTACGAGCGGCTGCAGACCTACGGCCGGTTCACCGACACCACCGACCGTTGAGCGTCCGAGGCGGCGGCGCGTGACGTCTTCGCCGCCGCTGCCAAGCGTGGCCGTTGCCTACAGCGGCGGTCGCGACTCCACAGCGCTGCTGCACGCCACACTGGTCACTGCGAGTCATCTCGGCGTTGCCGTGGTCGCGCTGCACGTGAACCACGGTCTCAGTGCACACGCCGGTGCCTGGGAGCGCCACTGCCGCGATCAGTGCGCGCGCTGGGCTGCCGAAGGTCTGCCGCTGTCGTTCGCAGTGGCTCGGCTGCGCAACCATCCGCAACCCGGCGACAGCATCGAAGCGTGGGCGCGCCGCGAGCGTTACGCCGCGCTCAGACGGCTGGCCCAGCGTCACGGCACCGCGCTGGTGCTGCTCGCGCACCACCGCCGCGACCAGGCCGAGACGCTGATCCTGCAGGCTTTGCGCTCGGCGGGCGTCGCGGGGCTGTCGGGCATGCCACGCAGCATCGAGCGCGATGGCCTTTGCTGGATGCGCCCCTGGCTGGACACGCCGCGCAGCGCGATCGAGGGCTATGTTCGATCGCAGGGCCTGGCATACATCGATGACGACAGCAACAGTGACGAGCGCTACGCACGCAACCGGCTGCGGCTGCGTGTCTGGCCCGCGCTGGAACAGGCTTTCCCCGAAGCCGAGCCCGCACTGGCTGCCGCTGCGACATGGGCACAGCAGGCGACAGCCTGTCTTGACGAAGTGGCAGCGGACGACCTGTCAGGCATCGCGGGTGATGAGGGCCTGGCGCTCGCCGGGCTCGAGGTGCTGTCGGTCGCGCGTCGGGTCAATGCACTGCGCGCCTGGCTGCGCCGCCAGACCGACGCCGCACCTCCCGCCTCGCTGATCACGCGTCTGAACGACGAGCTGTTCGGCGAAGGTACGGCCTCGTGGCCGCTGGCCGGCGGTGTGCTGCGGCGGTACCGTGGGCATCTGACGTGGCGGGCCTCGGCCGCTGTGTCGGACGAGGCGAAGGTCTTCGAATCGACGCTCAGCATCCGCCGCGCCGGCACCTACCGCCTGTCTGGATGGGGTGGCCGCTTGCGGGTGTCGCGAGTGAAGGAGGGCGGTGTGCCACTGGCCTGGCTGGCGCAGGTCGAGTTGCGCGATCGATCGGGTGGCGAGCGATTCCAGGCTGGCATCGGCCGGCCAGCACGCAGCCTGAAGAAGCAGTTCCAGGCGGCCGAACTGCCCGCCTGGCAGCGCTCGGGCCCGCTGCTTTACAGCGGTGGGCAACTGGTCTTCGTGCCCGGTCTGGGTATCGATGCGCGGGTGATCGGCTTGCCCGGGCAGCCGCAGGTGACGCTGCAATGGGAGCCGCTCGGGCAAGCGTGACGCTCTGCAGCCCGTGACCTCGACGGCGCTTGTAAACTGGCGGGCTTTCCCGAACCCAGCAGCAGCAAAGCACCGCTGCGATGCACTGAAGCCCATGGCACTGACAGTACACAAATACGGCGGCACCTCGATGGGGTCCACCGAGCGCATCCGCAATGTGGCCAAGCGCGTGGCCAAATGGGTGCGCGCCGGCCACCAGATGGTGGTCGTGCCGTCGGCCATGAGCGGCGAGACGAACCGGCTGCTCGGTCTGGCGAAAGAGCTTTCCCCGGAGCGCACTTCCCCTGAGCTGATGCGCGAACTCGATCTGATCGCCGCGACCGGTGAGCAGGTGTCGGTCGGCCTGCTGGCCATCGCCTTGCAAGCCGAGGGCGTGCCGTCCGTCAGCTATGCGGGCTGGCAGGTGCCGATCAAGACCGATTCGGCCTTCACCAAGGCCCGCATCCAGAGCATTGACGACCAGCGCGTGCGGGCCGATCTGGCGGCCGGCAAGGTGGTCGTGATCACTGGTTTCCAGGGCGTCGACGAGCAGGGCAGCATCACCACGCTGGGGCGTGGCGGCTCGGACACCTCGGCCGTGGCCGTGGCGGCGGCGCTGAAAGCCGACGAGTGCCTGATCTATACCGACGTCGATGGTGTCTACACCACCGACCCGCGCATCGTGCCCGAGGCGCGCCGGCTGCACACCATCAGCTTCGAAGAGATGCTGGAAATGGCGAGCCTCGGCTCCAAGGTGCTGCAGATCCGCTCGGTGGAGTTTGCAGGCAAGTACCGCGTGCCGCTGCGCGTGCTGTCGAGCTTCACGCCGTGGGACATCGACATCGTCGAAGAGGCGAAGTCGGGCACGCTGATCACTTTCGAAGAGGACGAAAAAATGGAACAAGCCGTCGTATCGGGCATCGCCTTCAACCGCGACGAGGCCAAGATCAGCCTGATCGGCGTGCCCGACAAGCCGGGCATTGCCTTCCAGATCCTCGGCCCGGTGGCCGATGCGAACATCGACGTCGACGTGATCATCCAGAACGTGTCGCACGACGGCAAGACCGATTTCTCGTTCACCGTGCACCGCAACGATTACGCCCGCACGATGGACCTGCTGAAGTCGGCAGTGCTGCCCAAGACCGGCGCCGCCACGCTGTCGGGCGACGCCAAGATCTGCAAGGTCAGCATCGTCGGCATCGGCATGCGCTCGCACGTGGGCGTGGCGAGCAAGATGTTCAGCACCCTCAGCGAGGAGGGCATCAACATCCAGATGATCACCACCAGCGAGATCAAGACCAGCGTCGTCATCGACGAGAAGTACATGGAACTGGCGGTACGTGCCTTGCACAAGGCATTCGACTTGGAACAGGCGCCAGTCTGAGCGTCAAGCCGAAGGTGAGCGGCTAGAATCGCGAGCTGAAGTCTGCGGAGCTGTGACCGAGTGGCCGAAGGTGCTCCCCTGCTAAGGGAGTATGTGGGCAAAACCTGCATCGAGGGTTCGAATCCCTCCGGCTCCGCCAGCAAGTCTGAGCCCTCCCTCGTGGAGGGCTTTTTCTTGCCTGAGCCCCACACCAATGACAAGGCGCGTGGCTCGCATCGACCAACCCCATCACAGTCATCACCTGCGATCGATCCTGTCGGCGCCGATTCAAATCTGAGCCACCGCGCCATGGATCGGGCGGTCGGCAGGAGAGGGACGGAGTGCAGAGGTTTCGCGGTCAGCCCGGGACGGGGACGTCCCATTCAGTCGTGAATCAGATCAAAACCACGAGGCGCTTCGCAGTGTCGAATTCCAATGAGTGATCTCCCTGCACTTCCTCATATCGAGCCTGGCCGGTATCGGCACTACAAGGGCGGCGAGTACGAGGTGATCGGAGTCGTTCGACACTCCGAATCATTGGAGCCTCTGGTCCTGTACAGGCGGCTGCACGGTCAATCAGGAATGTGGGTTCGCCCGTTTGCGATGTTCAGTGAGCAAGTCGAGCACGACGGGCAGCACCAAGCGCGGTTCAGCCTCATGCGTGGCGGCGAATAAGGGGCACGCCAGACACTTGGCATTTCCCGGTTCCGTTTGCAGTGGAATGTCAGCGGATCAGCCTGCAAGCGGCAATGTCCCAGTAAATGGTGTCAGACGACAACCTGGACAGGCTGAGACTCACATGCCGAGCGCGGCGTTCGCCGCGAAGTTCAGATGCCGAGCATCTTCTTGGCTTCGCCGAGCGCCTTCATCGAGTCGTCGTGCTTGCCGGCCTTGTGCGCAGCTTCTCCTTCGGCGCGCAGCACCTTGATCTTGGCCATGTCGGCCGCGGAGATGCTCGGCTTGGTGGCGAGCTTGGCGTCGATGGCCTTCATCTCGTTCGGGCAGTTGTGCGCGAGTGCAGCGCCTGAGGCGAACGCAAAGGCGGCGGCGACGGAAATCAGTTTCTTCATGGGGAGTGCTCCGGTGGGATGGTCTGCAGCAAGCTCACTGCAGTGGGGGTAAATGTAGGGGCGAACCAAAAGCCGCGCATCGGCTGCGCCCCGCGGGGCAGGCCTCTCGGCATGGCTTTCCTGCTGGATGCGGCGTACCGACGGCGCCTGCGCGAGATCTACCGTGCGGCCGCCTGGCACGACCACACACACGCCGTTGCCGACCCGTGCGAACGCACCGCTCTCGAGAGCGTCGATGCGCCGGCAACCTGACGCGGCTGCAGCTTGAACGATTGATAGACACACAGAAACACACAGGCTGAGCCCATGCGCTACAGCTTCGATCCTGCCAGGCAGGCGAGCAACCTGAAGAAGCACGGCCTCAACCTGGCCGACGCCCCCCGCACGGAGGACCACATCCGCATCATCTCGATGCGCAAGGCAGACCGACATGAGCAAGCCATCTACCGTGAAAACCTCACCTGAAGCTCCCGAGGATGCGCCCCTGCGCAAGGCCGACATTGCCGCCGGCAAGTTGGTGCCGCGCAAGCGTAGCCCGGCCGGCGACCGCGGGTATCAGACACTGATCAAGGAAGCTCTGAAGCAGGCCATTCAGGCGGAGAGCCTGGAGGGTGTCGTGCGCAAGACGATCCGCGAGGAGCTGCGGCGCGCCTGAGCTTGTACCGGCGCCTCTGCGGTTCAAGGTCATTGAGACGGCCGGGCCCAGTGCTGCGAGCACCTGACCGGACTTGGCATTTCCCTGTAATGCCCAAACGAATTCCCTGTTCCGTTTGCAGCTGAAGATCACAGGTTCGGCCTGCAAGCCGCCCTGCGAATCGCTCGCAGCAATGTCTCTTTGCCGACTGGCGGCAGAAAGCGTTTCGAATTCCCTGTAAACATCCCTGATAACGGGAATTCGACGGTGAGAGTGGTTCGCAGGAGACTCAGCCCACCGCCAGATCAAGACCTTCGAACCCGCCGAGCCGACGTCGAAGGCGCTCAGGGCCCTGCACCATGCGGGGCTTTTTGCCATGGGCTCCTGCTTGTTCCTCTGGCCGAGGACAACATCGTTGCCGCGCCCGCTTCAGTGACGGCAAGTCAGAAGCAACCGGTCAACCAAAGTGCCGTGAGCCTGACCGGAGCCACCACAACGCGCGATGTCGACAAGATCTGGTTTGCCTCAGCCCCGTTCGCTGGGCTCGGTACCTACGAGCGTAGAAATTCCATCAGCATCAATTCGCCGCAGTACTTCATCAAGTGCGAACTGATCGGTTTCAAAACTCGTGCCCAACGTCGTTGAATTTCCATGCTTGTCAACGGCATCGGCTATCCACATTCCCTGGCCGTCTCCGTAGATTTCAATGCGGACGGTGTGGCCGTCCCGCTCGATGTGCTGACTCAGGGGGGAAAGCAAATGCCCTTCAACTTTCGTTCGCATCAAGTCTCCTTGGAAAGAGCCAAAAACTTTTTCCCGATCTGGCTACCGAGCCAGGTACTTGCTGACAAGGGGTACCGAAACGAGTTCCTCCGCGCTGTGGGCCACACCGAACCTGGCGAACCTGTCGCTGCTTGAGCCAATCGTGTTGCCACCGCCGCCGCGGCCTCGACCTCAAGCGGCAAGATCGAATGGTCGGCGGATTGGATGAGCCCCTGCGCATCACCACAGTGGCTCCATGCTGCCGACCTCCTGCGTCGAGTTGGCTCCAGCTTAGATGGGGCCGTCGTCGCAGAGTTGACTTCGCTCAACGTTGCCGCCTCGTCCGGACGCAATGGCAGCAGTGACGGAAGCGGTGAGGCAGGGCGTTGAAACGCACACCGGCGCCCCCATTCTCTTGACAGGGCAGTGATCGCCAGACAGTTGGGGTGGCCCGAACTTCTTCCTGGCGCGCTGTGTCTGAAGCAATACGCCTTTCGGGACTGAAAGGCCAACCTACTGGAAATGAATGTCGACGAAAAGATCCGTTCCTGCTGCCAGTCGCGCCCAAGGTCGGTCGGCCTTGCCGCGTCTGCCGGTGGCTCATGCCGCCCGGGCCCGCACCCGAGGAGCCGTGACTGAAACGGCACCCGTTGATCAGGCGCCTGGCGCTGTGCTGCGCGTTCAGGTGCCGAAGTCGCGCCAGCGTGCGCTGATGCGCGAGTACGGGCTCGAACTGGCGTCGCTGTCCGAGGCCGAATCGCAGCAGCGCCATGAGTTGCTGAAGGCTCTGGTGCGCACTGGCAGGGCCCGGGGCTTTGTGACGCACCAGGAAGTTCGCGACCATCTGCCCGAGCTGTCGGACGATGCCGATGTTTTCGGCACGACCATGACACTGCTGCAAGGCCTTGGCATCTCGGTCTGTGAAAGCGCACCGGACGACGCCACGCTGCTGTTGGCCGACACTGCGACGACAGCCACCAGCGACGACGAAGCCGAAGCCGCGACCGAAGACGCCGCCTTGGCCGTCGAGGCGGCCTACGACCGCACGACCGATCCCGTGCGCTTGTACTTGCGCGGCGTGGGTTCCTTCGATCTGCTCACGCGGCACGGTGAGATCGAGATCGCCAAGCGCATCGAAGCCGGCCTGCAGGAGATGGCGCTGGCCATCGCGTCGGTACCGGCGGTGGTCGCCGAGATCCTCGCGCTGGGCGAACGCATCGCTGCTGGCGAAGTGAACATTGGCGACGTGGTGGACGGCCTGGTGCGCGCCGACGAGGCCGATGACTACGTGGCCGAAGAAGAGGTGGATGCCTTCGACACCGATGATGGCGCCACCAGCACGCCGACGACGCGTCGGCTCGAGGAGTTGCGCGTGGCGGCGCTGACTCGCTTTGCCGCCATCCGCAGCGCTTTCGAGGCGCTGGGCCGTGCCTACGAGAAACACGGCCATGGCAGCGCCGCCTACCGCCGTGCGCAGCGTGCGCTGAGCGGCGAGATGGCTGCGCTGCGCTTCACGTCACGCACCACCGAGGCGCTGTGCGACTTGCTGCGCGTGCAGGTGGGCGAGTTGCGGCGCATCGAGGGCGATATCCGCCGCATCGCTGTCGAGCGTTGCGGCATGCCGCAGCCCGTTTTCGTCGAGCGTTTCATGGCTGATCCGCTCGACCTGCACTGGGCCGAAGCCGAGGTCATGGCAGGTCAGCCCTGGAGCCCCGCGCTGGCGCGTCATCTGTCGGCGGTGATCGCCCTGCAGCGCCCGCTCATCGAACTGCAGCGCCGGGCCGTGGTGCCGCTGGGCGAACTCAAGGCCATCCACCGGCGCATGAGCCAGGCCGAGGGCGCGGCGCGCGCCGCCAAGCAGGAAATGATCGAAGCCAACCTGCGCCTGGTGGTGTCGGTGGCGAAGAAGTACACCAACCGTGGCCTCCAGCTGCTTGATCTGGTGCAGGAAGGCAACCTTGGCCTGATCAAGGCCGTGGACAAGTTCGAATACCGGCGCGGCTTCAAGTTCTCGACCTACGCCACCTGGTGGATTCGGCAGGCCATCACGCGTGCGATCGCCGAACAGGGCCGCACCATCCGCGTCCCTGTGCACGCCACCGATTCGCTCAACAAGCTGAATCGGTTCAGCCGCAGTCACCTGCAGCAGTTCGGCTGCACACCCGATGTGGCCACGCTGGCGCAGCAACTGGCCATGTCCGAGACCAAGGTGCGCCAGATCCTGAAGGTGGCCGGAGAGCCGATATCGCTGGACCTGCCGGCAGGTGATGACAGCGATGTGACGCTGGGCGACCTGATCGAGGACCAGTCCACCATCGAACCGCTTGAAGCTGCCATGCAGAGCGAGCGGCAGCGCCTGGTCGGTGAACTGCTGGCCGGCCTGTCGGTGCACGAGCGCAACGTGATGTCCCTGCGCTACGGCATCGGTGTGCAGGGCGAGATGACGCTCGAGGAAGTGGGGCGCCGCCTGGACGTGAGCCGGGAGCGCGTGCGCCAGATCGAGGCGCAGGCCATGCGCAAGCTCAAGGACCCCAGCGCCCTGGGTCGCCGGCGCTCGGGCGACATCACGCTGCAGTGAGCCGTTGCCGGACGTGTGTAGCGGCATCGGGCCGCTCGAGGCCCCACCGAAAAGGCCGGGCGGGTCGGCCTTCAACCGACCCTGTCGGGTCAGGCCTTGCGCGCCCGTTTCGCAGGACCTCGCCGACGAGCTGAACCTGCGTGCCGATGTTCAGCCGGCAGAACTCCCCTGAGTTCAGGGGGGGGCGGCCGAGATGGTGCTCCTCGCCGTGCCGTTCACGCGGCATGTCGGTGGGGAGGGCGCCCTGCAACGCAAGTGACGCGGAAGTTCTTGAGCTGCCAGGGATCTTGGCGATCGAGATCCTCTTCGAACGGCCAGTCGCGTCCTGAGAGTGAAGACCAGTCGGTGAAGACGCCGACGACATTGCCCAGATAGGGTCGGCACATGCGCAGGATCTCGTCGTGGGGCAGGTCGTCGGGCTCGATGACGTCGCGCACCGGATTCTTCATCGCCCAGACCACGGCGGCCATCACTGGGGTGGTGACCTGCAGGCTGGTCGCGCTGTCGTGCCGACACAGCGCACGCGCATGGGCATGACATTGACGACTGGCTGGCCGCCGAGGCGACATTGGACGGCAAGCTCTAGCGTGGCGAGGGCCGTGCGATCGGCGGGCGGCTCCACGCTGTGGGTTGCCGGTGGCAGCGCGAGGTACAGCCAGCACGGCATCCCGGTTCGTCAAGCTTCAGGCGTGCACTTCGGCCCTAGGGCGGGGTTTCCAGATCACGTGCCATCAGAACCACCGGAGGGCGTGCGCCGGCGTCCAGCTTTCGGAGCACGATCTCGTTGAGCATCGAGCGGTGCTCCCGGTAGAAGTCGGCCAGGCTTGTGGTGCAGGACACCTTCCTGTGGACCGCCTCGCAGGCCGCCGTCGTCAGGAAGGCCTCCACGTACTCGCTTCCGTTGGGAACCCGGAACCGAAGGACACCTTTGCACTCCTGGAAACCGTCGCTCGATGCCACAGCCATGCTCCTTCCTGTCTCGCGGTGAGCTTGCCAGTGCTGACGTGATGCCCATTGCGTCGACTCAAGGGCCACGCAGTTGGGCACGCTTGAGCGTGTCTTCGTCTGACCGGGAAGTGACACGTGCCGAGACACATGACACCGGAGCCATGACAACAAGAAATCCTCGCGCGCAGTGACAGGGAAGGCCCACCGGGGCGGTCACTCGCACGCAGGATTGCCGACCCCGTCATGCATGCCGCACCAGTCCTGCTTGCTGCTTCGAGAGCAAGAGAGATGACACCGCGCCGACCAATGGCTTGGCAGAGTGTCATGCCTCGGCCAGCATGGCTCATTGATCTTGCGCAAGCGAACCGAGCAGGGGCTTCGCATACTGGACACGGGTGCGCTACTTTGATCACCATGCGATCGGCGACGAGGTGCCGACCGGTGCCTTGTTCGAGGCGATGGTCGATACCGCGAGCGACACCTGCACCAGCCTGCTGGTGGATCGTCGCATCGCCGGCGCGTGTCATGGCTGGGCGCTGGTGGGCGCCTATGGGGACAACCTGACAGGCGTGGCCGATCGACTTGCCAGCGACTGGGGCTACGGCAAGGGTGATCGCCTGCGCCTGCGCCGCATGGGTGAGGCGATCAACTACAACGCCTACGGCAACCACGAACCTGACGTGCTCATCGTGCCGGCACGGCTGTACGAAATCATGGTGCGCTACCGGGATCCGCGGGACATGCTCGCGCACGAGAGCGTCATCGATGAAATCGATGCCTTGCGTCGGCAGGACGTGCTCCGCGCCCTGGCGATCGCACCGTACACGCAGGACCCGCGCGCCAGCGTGTTGCTGCTTCCGGACGAGCCGTGGAGCCGCCTGCTGATGTTCATCGCCACGCTGCGCGAACACGGGGCGGGCCGCGTCAGCGCCGTGGTGCCCTATCTCGCCTATGCGCGCAAGGATCGACGAACTCAACCCTACGACCCGGTGAGCCTGCGCCACGTGGCGCGACTGTTCGAGGCCGTCGAAACCGATCAGTTGATCACGCTCGAGGTGCACAACGTGGCGGCCTTCCAAAGTGCGTTCCGATGTCAGACTGTCCACCTCAATGCCTACCATGCGTTCGATGCAGTGGCGTGTCGCACCCATGCAGGACAACGAGATCGGCGTCGCGCAAGGCGGCGGACTCCGAGAGCATTCATCAAATGCGGGTGGGCATGCGCCGGCTGCGCTCGGCATTGCGGCTGTTTGCCCCCTGGATACCGTTCCCGCCCAGCCTGAAGCAGGAACTCGGCTGGCTGGCCACTGAACTCGGCGCTGCGCGCGACGCCGACGTGCTGGCCGATGGCACCTTGCCGAAGACGATCAAGGTCTGCCCGCAGGAAGCGGACTTGTTGACGCTCAGGCAAGTCGTGTCGACCCTCGCCGACAAGCAGAGGCGGCAGGCCGCCGCAGCGGTGGCCTCGGCGTGTCAAGCGCTACATCAGTGGCCTCGCAGCCTTGCAGGACGGGCTCGGATGGCTGAACGACGCTGCCGTCGCCGATCGCTTGCTGCGCGAGATCGGGGCCCTCCATCAGGAGGTGGCGCCGGGCGCATCCTTCGCCAGGGGGTACCTCTGCGCGACCATGAAACAGGACCTTCCCGGGCTGAACAGATTGTGGGAAAAGTTCGAATCGGCGTAGACACCCTGGATGCATCGGAAATGATCATCGTGCCGCGGATCTTCCAGGAGCCCGCGTTGCGGGACTGGACTGACTTCGCGGGCTTGCGAGGAGGCTCGGGAAGCCTTGCTGGGGGCCTTCATCTCTGAGCCTCGAGAGTCCGGAGAGGGGCGCATGCGCCCGTTCGCCCCGATTGAATTCCCTGTTCCGCTTGCGGCTGCAGATCACTGGCTCGGCCTGCAAGCCGCGAAGTCCTGCTTCGCAAGGGCGCCATGGAATCCGCAGGCCGAGGACCCAGGCGAACGGGCCACAGCGCACGCGCTGCTCATGGTGTCGCGCTCACTTGCCCATATCGGCCGGCGGTATCCGGTCGGACATCATGTCCATCATCATCTGCATCAGTGCCATGTGGTCCGCCATCATCCGGTGGCGCCTGGCCATGTTTGGCGGCATTCCCTTGTCGATGCTCATCGGATCTGCGCTGCAGGGCGAACCCATCATGCCCATGCCCATGCCCGTGGTGCCGCTCTCGGCCTGCCTGGCCTGAAGCTCCTTCATCATGGCCAGGCCACCTTGCATGGCTTTCATGTGATCGGCCATCAGGGCCTGGCGTTCTGCGGGCGTGTTTGCGTTCATCATCTTCTGGTGCATCTCCTGCATGGACTTCATGCGGGGATCCATCGCCGCCATGGTTTCGGCACCTCCCATGTCCATGGGGGCCATTCGGCCGTGAGGTGACGCGGCATCCGTGCTGCCTGGACTTGCGCAGGCGGTGGCCAGTGTGGCGACCGACAACGCAACGAAGGTTCGAAGGTTGTGCATGTTGAACTCCGGATGGTTTTGGTTGACCGTTGTCACGCAACAGTTTTCATGCGCGTGAAGGCGGGCGGCCAAAACTAGAGCCAATCCATCTCACTGTCTGTGCGGCGCCGAACGTGCACGGAACTGTGGGTCGGGGTTGGCGCCTTCCAACGTGATTTCTCGGGCTGTCGCTCGGGTCCATCGCGAGGACTGCCCTGGTGACGCCGCTGACACCCTGTCCGCAGGTCATGTCGCGGACTTCAAAGGCGACCCATCTGCAGAACCGCTGTCCGATAATCGTTCGCAGTGAAACACCTCCGCATCCTCATCGTGGTCCTGCTCGCCGTCCTGCTCCCCATTCGGGGTGGCGTCGCGGCTGCCATGCTGTGTCCGGACGGGGCGGTGACGATCGGCGCCGTTGCGGTTGCCGAGCAGGGTCATCACGACATGCACGCTGGCCAGGATGTGGTCGCGCATCTCACGGCGACACACGATCACTCCCATGGACATCCACCGGGCGATTCGCCATCGGGCGCGCACAAGTCAGCGTGCCAGTTTTGTGCGGGTGGTGGCTGCTGTCTGACGCCCCTCGCGTTCGCACCGCCTTCGGTTGCCAGCCCGATGCTGATCACCTCGGCGGCGTTCCCGGCGCTGACCGCCCGCGTCACGGTCTGCTACCCGGACGGCCAGGACCGTCCTCCACGAACCATCTGACCCACGCAGGCCTCCGCTGGGAGGCCCGAACGGGCTCGTGCGTCGAACGCACGAATTGCAGTCCATTGACTTCAGATGAGTTCGAACCATGCAAAACAAGCGACCAGCGTGGAGCATCGCCCTCGCGACGTGTGCGCCTCTTCCTGATGCGGCACATGCCGGCAAACGTGGTGGACGCGCCGTGATGCGCATGACCGCATTGGCGCTGGCCTCGCTTGCGCTTGCAGGCTGCGCGACCTTCTCCGCGGACGGCGGCTTTGGTGAAGTCGAGCAGCTGACCAGAGAGCGCGTCGGGCACACGCCGACCTACCTGCGGACAGGCGAGCAAGCTGATTCGGCCAAGGCGCGGGTCGCGCAGTTGCTGGAGCAAGCTCTGACCGCAGACAGCGCGGTGGAGCTGGCCCTGCTGAACAACCGCGACCTTCAGGCCAGTTACGCCCAGCTCGGCATTGCCGAGTCCGACGTGGTGCGCGCCGGACGCCCTGCCAACCCATCGTTGCGATTCGGCCGATTGAGCAACGGCAGCGCGACGGAAATCGACCGTGCCGTCCTCTTCGACGTCCTTGGGCTGGTCACCCTGCCGCTGGCCCGCAAAGCAGAGCGAAGCCGCTTCGAGCAGGTGCAGCTGCAGGCGGCGATCGACACCCTGGCTGTTGCCGGCGAGGCGCGCAAGGCTTTCTTCGAGGCCGTGACGGCGCAGCAACTCGTGGTCTACGCCGGGCAGGTCAAGGACGCTGCTGACGCCTCCAACGAGCTGGCCAGGCGCATGGCCGCAGCAGGCAACCTCAACAAGTTGGCTCAGATGCGCGAGCAGTCCTTCTACTCGGACGCGACCGCGCAGCTCGCCAGAGCTCGGCATCAGGCTGTCGCCACCCGAGAGCGCCTGACGCGGGTCCTGGCGCTCGGCAGCGAACAGCTCGACTTCAGGCTGCCACAACGATTGCCCGATCTGCCAGCCGCCCCCGCCGAATCGAAGGACGCCGAGCAAGCGGCGATGGACAAGCGCCTGGACGTTCTGATGGCCAGGCGCTCGACCGAAGCAACGGCGCAGTTGCTCGGCCTGACCAGGACCACGCGCTTCATCAACGTGCTCAATGCGGGGTACCAGAACAAGAGCAACACCGGTGAGTCCCGAATGAACGGCTACGAAATCGAGCTCGAGTTGCCCCTTTTTGATTTCGGCTCCACGCGTGTCGCACGAGCCGAAGCGACCTACATGCAGTCGGTGAACCGCACTGCCCAGGTCGCGGTCAACGCACGTTCCGAAGTGCGAGAGGCCTACTCGGCCTACCGGACCGCCTACGACCTGGCCCGCCACTACCGCGATGAGGTGGTCCCGCTGCGCCAGCGCATCTCGGACGAAAACCTGCTTCGCTACAACGGCATGCTGGCCAGCGTCTTCGAGCTGTTGGCCGACGCCAAGGACCGGATTGCCAGCGTCACCGGCGCGGTCGAGGCGCTGCGTGATTACTGGCTGGCCGAGAGCGACCTGCAAGCCGCGCTGGTCGGCCGATCGCCGGACCTGGCCCAGGCAAGAGGGCCCGCCAGCGGCACCGTCCCCACACCCGCCGGCCATTGAAGGATCACAGACATGACCCAACGCAGAACTTTCTTCAAGGCGGCAGGCGCGACCCTTCTGGGTGCCGCGACCGTCAGCCGTGCCGGCGCAGCGTTGCTGCCCGAGACGGTGTCGCAGTCATCCGCGGCCATGCAATTGCCTCCTCTGCCTCCGAACGGCCGGCCGTATCAGCCGATCGTCACGCTCAACGGCTGGTCGCTGCCCTGGCGCATGAAGGACAACGTCAAGGAGTTCCACCTGGTGGCCGAACCGGTGGTGCGAGAAATCGCCCCGGGCATGAAAGCCAACCTCTGGGGCTACAACGGTCAAAGCCCGGGCCCGACCATCGAAGCCGTCGAAGGTGACCGCATCCGCATCTTTGTCACGAACAAGTTGCCGGAGGTCACGAGCGTGCACTGGCATGGCGTCCTGGTGCCCTCGGGCATGGACGGTGTCACCGGTCTGACGCAGCCGCCGATCGGGGTCGGCAAGACCTTCCTGTACGAGTTCGTGCTTCAACGTTCGGGCACCTTCATGTATCACCCGCACGCCGACGAGATGACACAGATGGCGATGGGAATGATGGGGCTGTTCATCGTGCACCCGAAGGACCCGAAGCAGTTCAGGGTCGACCGCGACTACGGCTTCATCCTCAACGCCTACGACATCGAACCCGGCAGCGCGACGCCGAAGGTGAACACGATGCTCGAATTCAACCTGTGGACCTGGAACAGCCGGGCCTTCCCCGGCATCGACCCGTTCGTGGCCCGTACGGGCGAGCGGGTTCGCATACGCGTCGGGAACCTGACGATGACCAACCATCCCATCCACATGCATGGCCCTCACTTCGAGGTGACCGGAACCGATGGCGGCTGGGTGCCCAGGAGCGCACGCTGGCCGGAGGTCACGACCGACATTGGCGTCGGCCAGATGCGTGCCTTCGAGTTCGACGCGCTTGCCGGTGACTGGGCGATCCATTGCCACAAGTCGCATCACACGATGAATGCCATGGGGCACTCGGTCCCCACCATGATTGGCGTTGACCAGCGGGACGTCGCGAAGAAGATCTCAGGGCTCGTGCCGGACTACATGGTGATGGGCGACAAGGGCATGCACGACATGGCCGTGATGCAGATGCCGCTGCCCGACAACACGCTGCCCATGATGACCGGCACCGGTCCCTTCGGTCCGGTGGGGATGGGGGGCATGTTCAGCGTCGTGAAAGTCCGCGACGACGTCAAGCGCGGTGACTTCAGTGACCCCGGTCCCTACAAGCACCCTGCAGGAACGCTTGCCAGCGAATACACCGCGGAGATGCCCGAAGCAGTCCGGTCGCAGGCCCCGCAAGCCGATGCCAACACCCTTCAGGTACGCAAGCCCGGTGCCCACGGCGGCCACGAACACCACTCCGACGATGACGCAGAGTGAGGTGGGAAACGTCGACAGGGACCCAGGCCAGGTCACGCTCAAGCACGGGCCCATCCACTCCGCGGTGTCGCGACCGTTGCCGATGCGGCCGCAGCATCTGCAGCCACGCGCTTGATTCGGAAAAACGCAGATTCAGCTCACGACAAGGCGCGGCGCGCTGCTGGTCGCAACGATGCTGCCGATCACGGCGGCCTGCTCGAACCCATGCCGGCGGAAGACGGCCATGACCTCATCGATGGCGGACGGCGCACACGACACGAGCAATCCGCCGCTGGTCTGCGGGTCAGTCAGCAGGGCCTGGTCTTCGGCAGCAAAAGCTGTCGGCAAGCTGATATCGCTGCCGTAGGCTGCCCAATTGCGGCTCGAAGCGCCGGTGACGAAGCCCTGTGACGCCAGCGTGCGAACACCGGCCATCAAAGGCACGGCCGCCCAGTCGAGCCTCACATCGCAGCGTGCGCCGCGAGCCATTTCCAGCGCATGTCCGGCCAGGCCGAAGCCGGTGACGTCGGTCAAGGCGTGCACTCCGGGCAAGGCTGCCAGATCAGGCCCTGGTGTGTTCAGCTTCGTGGTGGTGGCGATCATCTGCGCATAGCCCGCGTCGCTGAGTTCCCCCTTCTTCAGCGCAGCGGACATCACACCCACGCCGACCGGCTTGCCCAGCACCAGCACGTCGCCTGGTCTGGCGTCGGCGTTGCGCTTGACGTGCCTGGGGTGGACCAGACCCAAGGCGACCAGCCCGTAGATGGCCTCGACGGAATCGATGGTGTGGCCGCCTGCGATCGGAATGCCCGCGGCACGGCAGACCGATGCACCGCCTTCCAGGATGCGGCCGATCGTCTGCGTGGACAGCACGGCGATCGGCATGGCCACCAGCGCCAGCGCCATGATGGGTCGGCCACCCATCGCATACACGTCACTGATCGCGTTGGTGGCGGCGATGCGGCCGAAGTCGAACGGGTCGTCGACGATGGGCATGAAGAAGTCGGTGGTGGCAATCAGCGCCTGCTCGTCGTTGAGCTGGTAGACGGCCGCGTCGTCGGCGGTCTCGATGCCCACCAGCAGTTCCTTCGGGATCGGCATGGCTGCCGTGCCCCTGAGGATCTCTGACAACACCCCCGGCGCGATCTTGCAGCCGCAGCCGCCCCCGTGGGACAGCGAAGTGAGGCGGGGCTCGGCGAGCTTGTCGGGTGCTTTCATGGGGCGTCTCGGAAGGTCAGGGGCCTCGGCGTTTCGAGCATCTCGCCGATCAGCGAGTGCAGGGCTGCAGATTCTCGCGTCGGGTCGAACAGCGAGGCGCGTTCTTCGCATTGCCGTTGAAGGTGATCCAGCATAGTCGGCTCGTTGCGCAGCCGCTGCAGCAGGTTTGCCAAAGCGGGGGCATCGCCCAGCGGAAAGTAGCCGTCATAGCTTTCGCCGAGCAAGCCGACGTTGCCGTCGATCCGCGAGGCCAGGACCGGTGTGCCGCTGCGCACTGCCTCGATCACGGCGTGCGCGCCGCCTTCCATGCGGCTCGGATGGACCAGCACATGGGCTGTCTGGATTCGTTGGCGCGTTGCCGCATTCGCCAGACCGCCCAGCCAGCGGTAGCTCGGGTTGTCGGCCATCAACGACGAAGCCTGCGACCCGAGTGCGGGATCGAGGGCGGCCCCGATGTGGTCGAAGAGGATGTCGCCGCAGCCGAGCAGCATCCGTGAGGCTTCGAAGTAGGTTTGCGGTGACTTTTCAGCGCGCAGGTGGCCGACCATCAATGCGCGCAGGTGCCTGTGCGTCTTGGGCAGTGTCTTGCGCGCGGAGCAGGACTGCAACACGACCCGGGTCCTGGAAATCAGGCCCTTGGGCAGAGATTCGGCGCCAAGCTGGTTGAGCACGATCAGGCGGTCGGCGGCGGCCAGCGAGGCCTGCGCGGAAGCGTCGCTTTCGATGTCTCTGTAAAGGTCGGTGCCCGTGAGCACGACGATCAGAGGTGCCGTGGGCCGAAGGGCTCGCCACTTGGCAACCGAGACTGCCGAGCGGCGTGCGTGGAGCGCGACCATCACGTCATCGTCGCCGCCATCCCAGAATGAGGTCAGACGCACGCGGTAGGCTTTCGACAGCATGCCTTCCCAACGGCGCGCGGTCTGCCAATTACCGGTGTTTGCGTCGGCCAGGGTCGGTGTCACGATCACGAGTTCCGGTCTGCGCACGGCTGAAGGTTAACGCGATGACGGTGCTGCTCGAAGACGCCACCAGGTCTCATCCGGCGTCCGCCGACTGGGCTGGTGCGCGCCTGCATGCCAACGCCCCGCACGACTCCAGCAAGGTGGTCGCTGTCCGTTCCACACAACGCCGACTCGCGATGTTGTTGCTTGTAGGGCTTGTCGATGCGCTCAGCCATGGTCTGCGGCGACTGCTGATGCGATAGATCGCCCAAGCGCGAGGTGTTTCATGCCGCTTCTGTCGCGTTTGGGGGCCAGGGGGAGAAGGAACGAGGGTGAACAGGCCGTTTGAAAAGCCTATCCTCCGACGCGGCCAGGCCATCGGAGGGCAACGTGGACTACCGGTTTGAGCAGCGGGGGCGACGCCCGATTGTCGGAATCGCGGTCGTGCTGGGCTGCGGCATGGCCGCGCTTGGCCTTGCCTATGACGCGCCCTGGTACTTCACTGCGGTCACGACGCTGCCCACCCTCATGGCGTTGGCGGTCTTCGTGCAGAACAGCCGTAGCGGCCTGCGTCTCGAGGGCGACACGCTGACGCTCTTCAAGGATCAGTGGCGTCAGGTCATCGATGTCGGGACGACCCGCCATGTCCGGGTGACGGCATCGATGGAAGGCCAGCCCAGCATCTGGCTCGATTTCGATCGAGCGCCTCCGTATCGACTGCCGGGCTACTGCTTCGGCTCCGCGCAGCCGCTGAAGGACGCCTTCCGGCAGCGCGGGATCGCCATTGCCCAGGAGGTCATGGAATCGTGAACACCATCATCCTGCTGCTGACCCTCCTGATTTCGGTGCTGCTCGTCTTGACGCCGCCCGTTGCCGTCTGGCGCGTGCTCTCGCGGCAAGCCTCAGGACGGGCGGTATGGCTCTATCCCGCGCTGGCGTTGATCGGCCCCTTTGTCGCCGCCTTCGTCTTCGTCGTCCTGGCGTGGCTCCCGACTTATTCGGGGCAATGCGGCGGCTGGCTTGGCGAGACCTCCCCATGCAGCGGTTTCGGCGAGTACGCGAGCGAAACCATGTTCTGGGCCGCCATGAGCATGGCCATGCCTGGCCTTCTGGGGATGCTGCTTGGCGCCGCTGTCCTGTTCGTTGTGTTGATCAGGCGCCGCACGTTCCGCCGGGCTGCGTGAACAGGGGGCGGCGGACATGCAAACGCCGTTCTTGCTGATCTGGCATGGGGGCTTCTCGGTGCATTCCGATGCGCTGTCCGAGCCATGGATGATGACCAGGACAGCGATGAACAACTTCCGCAACGCGGTCTGCCATGACGGCACAGGGATGACCTGCACCATCGTCGACGTGATCCCGATTCGGGCCGTGACGCTGCGCGATCGCATGCTGCCCTGGCGCCAGATTCCGGTTCGGCTTGTGCGACAGCCTGGGCCCGATCTGTCGCTCGCCGATGTGCGCGTCAGGCTGCTCTCGATCCTGCAGGGAGATAGCGAAATCGCCGATGTCCTGGAGGTGCCGGTCGACCAAGCCATCGCATGGGTTCGCAAGGCGCTCACTCCCGTGGCGCTGATCGAAGCTGCGAAAGCCATCCTCGGCGCTCGCTGAACCTCCGCGAGCTTGACGCTGATGGCCTCAAGCCGGCGCTATCGCTGCCTGCCAAGACAGATTCAAGCGCACGAGCTGCCGTTTTCTGTCGCGTTTGGGGGCCAGGGAGCGGGGGCGAAAAAGGGCGTTTGAAAAGCCTATCCCCCTTCTTCCCGGAGCATGCGATCGGGCGGAGTGGGGCTCACACAGGATTCCTCAGGCTTGAGCTGTCGTTCGAGGCTGCATGCACGGGCGGAATGATGGCGGCCATCAACTGCAGGTGCCCGGTAATGACGCCGCGCTGGGCAATCATTTCGTTGGCAATGTCCTGCACCAACTTGGCTGGACCCTGCAGCAAGACCACTTCCATGATCTGGTTGTGGGTCAGGTGGACGTGCAATGAACTGATGACTTCGTCGATGTGCGCGTGCTGCAAGTCGGCAAGCTTTTTTTGCAGACCGCGCGTCAGGCGGTCGTAGAGCAATGTGAGTGTTCCCACCATCACGTCATTGCCCAGCTTGCGTTTGTGTTCAACCAACTGGTAGTTGACCATGTCGCTGATAGCCTGCGAGCGGCTGCCATAGCCGCTGCTTTCAACCATATGGTCCAGTTCTGCCAGAACGGAGGGTTGCAGCGAGACGCTGATGCGACTGACCAGTGCACTGCTGTTGGCAGCATCCCGCGCTGGCTTGATTCCGATCCTGGACGATGCGCCTGATGTTTTCATGGAGGCACCTCGCGCGGCTTCACAAGTTTTCTACGTTGTCGGCGACATCGGTGAAGCGGACCATCCTGGGTCTGGCAGCGTCATCGTCCTCCGAATCTGTTTCAACCGGCATGGGCGGATGAATCAAAGCCTCCAACCTGGCCTTCGTGGCCAGGAACGCAGCGCTGGAGAACTGGGCGGTCGAGCGTGGCCGGGGCACGGGCACTTCGATCATCTCCACCACCTCGCCAGGATGCGGCTTGAGTACCAGAATCCGATCCGCCAGATAGATGGCCTCATCCAGATCATGTGTGATGAAGAAGATGGTCACATCGATGTTGCGCCAGATTTCAAGCAGATGAGTCTGCATGCGGGACCGGGTTTGCGCGTCTAGTGCGCCAAATGGTTCGTCCATCAAGAGGATGCGCGGTTGGTTCACCAACGCGCGGGCAATAGCCACCCGCTGACGCATGCCCCCGGACAACTGATGGGGGTAGGAGTCGGCAAACTTGGTAAGCCCCACCATGTCTATCCACAAGCGTGCGTCGCGCTCGGCGCTGTCGTTGCCGACACCACTCATTTGCGGTCCGAACATCACGTTGTGTTTGACCGTTAACCACGGGAAAAGGGAATAGCCCTGAAACACCATGCCCCGGTCACGGCCCGGGCCACTGATCGGTTTGCCGTCTAACAAAACCTCGCCACTGCTTTGGCTTTCAAGCCCTGCCAAGGTTCTGATCAGCGTTGACTTCCCGCAGCCCGACGCGCCAATCACGCACACAAACTCACGGCGATGCACCGTGAAGTTGATGTTGCGCAGAGCCTCGGTTTCACCTTGCGCGGTGGCATAGCGCTTACTCAAGTCGCGTACTTCAAGGATGACTTCGCGCTGCTTGATGCGGGCAAACCTTTCACGAACCTCAGGTGATTGGTCCAGATAGTTTTGGTTATCGACCGTGTTGTTTGACACGCGGGTGAACTCCGGAATTCAGGCGCGCTTCTGGGTTAAATCCCAGGGGAAAAGTTTGCGACCCAGGCGCGCCAGCAGCAAGTCGCTTCCAAAACCGATGATGCCGATGATGACGATCGCTGCGTACACGTTGTCAAAGTTTTGATAACGCGCCTGTTGGGTGATGAACCATGTAATGCCAGAGCTGATGCCTATCAACTCCGCAACAATCAGATACGTCCAAGCCCAGCCCAGCAGAATGCGCTGGTCGCGATACAGGTCAGGCAATATGCCGGGCAAAACGACTTTCGTAATCAGGCGAGGTCCGCGCGTGCCAAGTGTGCGAGCCGCTTCGATGATGGTGGCGTCCAATTTGCGCGTCGTGTTGCAGACAATGAGAACCTGCTGGAAGAGGGTGCCAATCACGATGATGGCAATTTTGGGACCATCGTAGATGCCCAGAATGGCCACCGCCAAAGAACCAAACACCGGCGCCGGCAAGTACCGAAAGAATTCAATGAATGGCTCGCTCAGTTTGGCGAGCGTCCCATAGGTTCCGCAAAGAATTCCCAATGGAATGCCCACCGCAGATGAGATGACAAAGCCCCAGAAAATAATCTGAATGCTGTGCCACAGGCTCTGGTGCAGCCAAGGGCCATCTTTTTGGGCCGGTGGCGTTATGAAAGCGGTATACAGCGCCTTGGCCACTTCGTGGGGTGCGGGCAGATAAATCGGGTTGGCGGGTACTCCTGTGGGCAGGGCCAGTCCCTGTTGCTTCGCTTGTTCGTGCTGTTCCTTGAACTCTGTCTTGTCGACCAGCATCCCGGACTGGAAGTAGTCCACACCACCCGGCTCTGCAATCAGCACCTTTGGGTGCCAGATAAACGGCACATAGCTCACCAGACACCAGATCAGAACAGGCAGCAGAAACGAGCCGATGGTGAACACGAATCGTCGCTGTTCCTCAGTGACGTTACCGCGTAACCATTGAGTGATCGTGCTCATTGCTGCTGCGCTCCAAGCCGTGGCAGGCTTGGTGGAAAACTACTTTGCGCTATAGAAAGTGGGGTCGAAGTAGTTGTCTGTTTTTTCCGGCGCAGCGTATACCTTCTGTGTCACGTTGAAGTCATTGACGAACTTCGTCGAGCCGTACAACGAGCCAAAACCAGCCCCGTTGGCATAGACCTTTTTGCCGTTTTCAAGGCTGAGCAGATGGGTTCCCTTGAGCAAAGGCAAATAGTCCCCAACACTCACGCCGGACCGTGCCGCCATGATCTTGACCGCATCGGGTTGGGTCTTGGGGTCATTGATGTAGGCCACCACCTTGTCCCAGACTTTGAGCACCTTGAGCCAGTCAGCACGGCGGGTCTTGGCGCTGGCAGGGGTGGCAACAAAAACGTCGTAGATCAGGCCGGGTTCGTCGGCCGATGTGTAGATTGCACGCGAACCTGGAACGCCTTTCAATGCCTCGCCAGCAACGGGTTGCCATACGCCGATGGCTGCGACATCAGCGGAGGCAAACACTTGCGGCAGTTCGTTCGTCTTGGCATTGACCAAGGTCACATCACTGCCCTTCAGGCCGGCTTTCGTCAGCGCGTTGACGATCAGAAGGTGGTCAACAAGGCCCACTTCAACGGCGATCTTCTTGCCTTTCAGATCTTTGACGGACTTGATGCCCGGCTTGGCCACAAGCATGTCGTTGCCGCTGGAGTAGTCCGTAATCAAAACCACGGTGCCCTTGGCCCCACCCGAGCCCATGACCAGCATGTCGCCGTTAGTCACGCCGACGGCATCAAGCTTGCCAGCGGCATACGCATCCATGGATGCAGAGTAGTCAAACCATTCAAATTTGACGTCTACGCCGGCTTCCTTGAACCACCCTTTGTCAATCGCCACCTGCCAGGCCACAAAGCCCGGCCAGTCGCTGTAGCCGATCCTGAGTGCGGATTCGGCCTGTGCGCCCAGGGCGCCACAAGCAAGCACGGCCGGCACCAGCACTTTTTTCACTAAATGCTGCAGGGTGGATGTCAATGGATTCAGATTCACGGCGAGTTCCTTTAACGGGTTGCAGTATTACCAAAACGATCGAACGTAATAACTATCAACCTTTCAGCATGAATCGAGCCAACCAAAAAAATGGGCTAAGTCTCTGCTGATCAAGGAGTTTTTGGATTCTGTGTAGCGCCGCGGTCACAATTCTTTCGCTCGCAGTTGGTGCGCCATTGGCACTGCGCACTGACCTAGTGCCCGCCTGTTTCGAATTGCGCTGGGGCGGCTTGCTCCATTGAACCTCGAGACCCTCATGGCCCATGGTGCGAGTGGCACTCCGTGGTGCCCGAGCCTATGGCATGGTGATTGCGTGATTCGGGAACTCGTTCACTGGAGTTCCCTTGCAGCAGACGCCCCTCAACCCATCGGCGGCTTCAATGCTTGATCAGCCGAGACGACAGCACGCCGCCTTCCAGCAATTGCCGCTGGTTGACATCTCGCTACTCTTTTCGACAGACGCTGCTGAACGCCAGAAGGCTGCGCAGGCCTTGGGTCAGGCGGCCCGCGATGCGGGATTCCTGTATGTGGTGGGGCACAAAGTGCCTGCCGTCTTGATCGAAAACCTCAAGGCCACGACGCAAGCGTATTTCGCGCAGTCGCACTCCCAGAAGATGGCCGACTACATCGGAGAATCGCACAACCACAGCGGGTTTGTGCCCGAAGGTGAAGAGCAGTACCACGGTGCTAAGCCGGACCTCAAAGAGTCGTACGACGTCGGCTTTGACTTTGACAGCGCTGGGCTATACCCGGACAGGCATCGCCCGATGCTTGGACCTAACCGGTGGACCAGGTTTCCTGGCTTCAAGGCCGACGTCAAAGCCTATTACGACGCCATGTTCGCGCTGAGCAATGTGCTCTTTCGAGGCTTTGCCATGGCGTTGGGCCTGCCGGAACACCACTTCGCCCAATACATCTCTTCCCCGCCCAGCCAGCTTCGTTTGGTGCACTACCCTTTCAACCCGGAATCTCCAGCAGGGCGCCCTGGAATTGGCGCACACACGGATTACGAGTGCTTCACCATTCTTCTGCCGACGGCGGACGGTCTGGAGGTGCAAAACGGCGCTGGCGAGTGGATAGATGTACCTGTGGTCGAAGGTGCGTTCGTCATCAACATTGGCGACATGTTGGAAGTCATGAGCAACGGGCAGTACGTGGCGACCATGCACCGTGTGCGCAAGGTGCAACAAGAGCGATATGCCTTTCCATTTTTTTGCGCCTGCGATTACGACACCGTCATCGCACCTATCTCGGGGCTGTCGGGCGCCGGTTCGACTGGTAACTACGAACCTATGGTGTGTGGCGAGCATCTTTACGCCCAGACGATTCAAACCTTTTCGTACTTGAAGCAGCGTCTGGCGCAGGGCCAGCTGACCCTGCCCAAGGGCGCCAAGGGGCTATCGTCCTTTGGTCCTAAATCGGATGAGGTGGCGGCACTCGAAACGCGAGGACGCGAATGACACTTCAAGAACTTCTGGCCCAGCACGCGCAGCGCGCCACCAGCAGCGTGCCTGACTGGATGCTTGGTTTCTTCAAGCGATATTCGATCAGCTTTGCCAATGGCACGACCGACTTGCATACTCATGTGTGCTGGTTGCAGAGCCGCAACTTCACCATCGACTTGCGGCTGCCACTCGCTGCTGATCAGGCGCCGGCCAAGCCGTTAGACGAGTTAACAGCCGCCGAATTGGGCGTGTTGGCCAACAACGAAGGCTGGGCGGCCCGATCCGATTGGGACGGCGTTGCTTTGAGCTGGCGACCCACCGACGTCTCATTGCAACTCCATAACCGGTGGCCGGAGCCTGCAATTCTGAAGCGTATTGGCAATTGCATGGTCGAGTTCTGCGAAAGCGACGCGTATGTAGAAGACTGGCGCTTGCAACCTTCCAGGCCCGGGCCTCTGATTGGGCTGCAGCTGATTGAAGAACGTGAAGTCGCCACCGGCACGGTCCGCCACCGCGGTGGCGGATTGATCGTCTGCGGCGACTACGCCGCGCTGGTTTTGGGCCGAAGTGCGCCCATCGAGACGGGTGATGATGTGCCCCTCAAGACCTTGGTTGCTCAGGCGGGCAGCAGCGTCAAGCGTTTGCAGCAGCTTTTCAACTTTGAAACCTCTGTGGCACACGGCTCGCTGTCAACAGGCTTTGGCGTGATGCTGTCCACGCAGCCCGCTCGCCTTGGCCAGCCACTGTTTCCTCTCAACGGCTTCGAGTACGTCCCCGCCAACAATGTGGTGCACCAACTGTTCGATGTGGGGGGCATGCAAGTCGAACGCACCTTCTCCATCGACACGCTGGAGCCGAACGTATCGTTTGATCAAACGACTTGCTTTTCTTCGTCCGCTTTGCAGTGGTTTGAGAAAGAGTCGCCGACGTTGGATCGCTACACAGCGCCCCTGTACAAGAACCTGTAGATCTGGACTTTGTCCGCTGGCAGGTCAGGACGGCGATTCGGGTAACCTCGTCGCCATGGATTCCCGCGATATGTCGCCACGCTGCTCTCGACCGGAGTTCTGGTCATGACGGCTGACTCACACCCAGAGGTCGTTTCGCCCCGGCAACTCGGCATCCGCGAGTTCGATCAGTACGCGCTGGTCATCGATGCGCGTTCACCGCACGAATATGCCGATGACCATTTGCCCGGCGCGATCAACCTGCCTGTCGTCGACGACGACGAGTACGCCGAGGTCGGCATCCGCCACAGGACCGACAAGCACGCGGCCTACCTGATCGGCGTCGAATACTCGCTGCGCAATATCGCCGACCAGATCAAGCCCTTGATCTCGAAGTACAGCGGCGACGACCGCTTCCTGGTGTACTGCTTCCGCGGCGGCAAGCGCAGCCGCCTGTGGGCCGACAACCTGCGCACGATCGGATTCGAGGTCGACCAGCTGGCAGGTGGGTGGAAGCGCTATCGGCAGTGGGTACGCGAGTCGCTCGCGACGGTGCCGGGGACGTTCAGGTACGAAGTGCTGGCAGGCCCGACGGGCTGCGGCAAGACGCGCCTGCTGGCGGCACTGGCGCGGCAGGGCGAGCAGGTCCTGGATCTCGAAGAACTGGCTTCGCATCGCGGCTCGTTGCTGGGTGACCTGCCGGGGCGACCGCAGCCCACGCAGAAGATGTTCGAAAGCATGCTGCTGGCGAGCCTTCGGCAACTCGATCCTGCGCGTCGCGTATGGATCGAAGCAGAGAGCAAGAAGATCGGCGACCGCCAGCTACCCGACGGGCTGTTCGATGCGATGCATCGCTCGCCGGTGACGCAACTGACTGCGTCGATGCAAGAGCGCGTTCGGCTGTGGAAGGAAGACTACCCGCACTTCGCCAGTGATCCAGTGGCGATGGTCGAGAAGCTGCTGCCGCTGAAGCCCCTGGTGGGCGGGGAAACCATCGGGAGCTGGCAAGCGCTGGCGAAGAGTGGGGACATCGATTCGCTGTTCGAAAGCGTGATGGTGCGCCACTACGACCCTTGCTACGCGCGGTCAACGCGGCGGAACTACGGGGGGCAAGGGGATGAAAGACAACTGCATCTCGACGGACTTGACTCGCAGTGCCTTGCCAGCGCAGCGCGGTCTCTCGCCCTCTGAGGCCGGCGTCGAGCCAACGGAGAGCAACAAAGACGACAGAGGCGTCAGCGCTCTGGCCGATGCCATCGATCGGCTGGATTTCACTGGTGGAAGCTGATGAAAACCACCGGGTTCCACTCGCAACTCAGGCCGCAATAGCGGCCTGAATTGAACCCGGAAGCCTCCACAAGTCCCAGGGAGGTTCCAGCCCTGGAAACTGTTACCGCTGCAGCCTGAGCCTCAGGCATGCTTGCGGAGTGGAGGATGGCGCTTAGATCTTCGTCCGAGTGGCCCAGCGCAGAAGGGTGTCGACCATTTCGGGGTTGTTTTCGAGGTACTCCGGGTTGTAGGAGCTGAGCCCCAGCTTGCGCAGGCCAGCGCTTTCCTCGAAAGACTTTTCGGTGACATGCTCGAAACCCATGCTCCAGTCGGTGAACTGGCGAGCGGCGATCGGGACGCGGCGAAGAATCTTGACCGCCGTGTGGCGCGGGTCTGCGTCGATCGTCTTGAGGAGTTCATCGACGTCGGCTGCCTCGCCCTCGAGGCACTGGAGATAGGTGCCGCCACCGTACATCAACATCCCGGTCAGGCCTTTTTTGACATTGTTTCGACGACATTGCTCCAGCAAATCAAAAAGATCGTCTTCGGAGGGCTCTCCAACTGCTTGGCTGATGTAGATGCTGCTGATCATGGATAAAAAACTTTCGTGGAAGAAACGACTGCACCGTGCTCTTGTGACGCTGAAAACTGCCCGGTCGAAATCTAATCGCAGACCAGCGCTCTCGTCAAGGACTGCCTTTCTAGCCGCGCAAGCCGATCTCACTCCAGTTCGACGAGAGCGAGGCGGTCGCGCTCGGCCGAGCGTTCATGCGCTCCAGCCAGGCGAGGAGGTTGGTCAGGCCAGGATCGACCTTGAAGCCCGCAGACGCGCAGAAGTCCACGCAGCAGTACAGCACCAGGTCGGCGATCGTGAGGCGGTTGCCGCAGAGGAATGAATGGCCCTTGAGCAGCGAGTCGGCGAGCTTCAGGCCGTCCGCGCCCTTGGCATTCAGGCCTTCCGCCGCTTCCGGCAGGCAGCGCACGCGGTCTTTGAACAGCGCGAGGCCGGGGCCGAAGCGAAAGCCGTTGTACAGGTACTCGGTGGCGTTGAGCTCCATGCGCCGCAGGGCCATGCGTGCCTCGGCTCGCTCCAGCGCGTTGGTACCGATCAGCGCGGGCGTCGGGTGCTGTTCCTCCAGGTATTCGCAGATGACGACCGTCTCGGCGATGACGCGTCCATCGTCAAGTTGAAGGCTGGGCGTTTGACCGACAGGGTTCTTCTCGAGGTAAGGGCTCTTGCGGCTTTCGCCCGCGAGGATGTCAACGTTCTCAAATGGCAGCGTGATGTTCTTCTCGAGCAGGAACATGCGCACCATGCGCGGATTCGGGCCGAAGGAATTGAGCAGTTTCATGGAGGTCTCCTTTGTGGTGTGTTGGCGGTCGAGAACATATCAGGACGCGTGCGCGCTGTCGTCGCGGCGCGTCAGAACAACTCCTTGTAGGGGCGCAGATCGATTTCCTGCGTCCAGGCCGAACCTGGTTGCTGGTGCAGTTGCCAGTAGGTCTCGGCAATCGCGTCGACATCGAGCAGACCGTCTTCGCCGCGCTGCTCGACCATGGCGGGCGCCATCTTGCGCAGCCTGTCGCCGTTGACGCCACCATCGATCAGCACATGGGCCACGTGCAGCCCCTGCGGGCCGAACTCGCGCGCCATGCTCTGCGAGATCATGCGAAGCCCGGCCTTGGCGGCGGCGAAGTGCGCGAAGCCGGGCTTGCCCCGAAGGCTCCCCGAGGCGCCGGTGAAGATCACGGTGCCGCGCCCCAGCGGAACCATCCGCCGAGCCGCCTCGCGCCCGACGAGGAAGCCACCGAAGCAGCCCACCCGCCAGAAACTTTCGAACTGGGCAGCGGTGAGAGACCGGAAGTCGATGACCTGGTTGTTGCCGGCATTGAAGACCACGGCGTCGACAGGCTCGCGGCCCTTGCCCGGCGCGAGCGCAAGGTCGAACAGCTTCTCGACATCGGCCTCCGAGGTCGTGTCGGTCACGATGGCCTCGGCGCTGCCGCCCTCCAGGCGGATGCGGCTGGCCACCTGTTCGATCCTGGACTCGGTGTGGCCAGCGACCAGCACGTGATACCCACCTGCGGCGAAGCGTCGGCACACCGCAGCGCCTATACCCTGTTCCGCGCCCACGCCCACCACGACGGCTGTCGGGCTGCCCATACGGCTGTCCATTCAGTTCGCCCCGGTCTTCCCGGGCGATCCCGGGCCGACAACACTGCGGCGCCCGATCACTGCGCCACCGCCACTTCCAGCATCGAGGGGGCCCATGCGGCAAGCAGCTCGTCGGTGCTGCGCCGGGCTCCGCTCTGCAGGTATTCGAAGGCGGCCAGCGAGGCGTTGTGGGCCGCGAGGCTGGAGCCGATGACCGCGTCCTGCACCACCCGCATGTAGAAGTCGTGCTGATGGCCGTCGGCAAAGGTGTAGTGCACGCACACATCGGTCAATGCGCCGACGAGGATCAGGGTCTCGGCCCGCAGACCCCGCAGCAGGATCTGCAACTCGGTGCCGAAGAAACACGAATAGCGGCGCTTCGCGATGAAGTGCTCGTCGGGCCCGCTGGGCCGCAGCTGCTCGACCAGTTCGGTGGCCACATCGCCCTCGAGGCAGTGCACCCCCTCCGCGCCGTCGAGTTCCCGACCGAAATCGACCAGCGAGCGGCGATGCGCCTCCTGGAAGAACACGATGGGTACGCCCGCGGACCGCGCGGCGGCAACCACCCGTTCGGCGTTGGCCACCACCGCCGCGTGGCCGTCCATGTAGGGGATGCCGGCGGCAGCGCCCTCGGCCCCGCCTTTCTGGATGTCGATGACGAGCAAGACCGCCCGGCCGACGATCATGGCTTGCTTGGGCATGGGTTCCTCCGAAGGGTGAGGGTGTCGTGGCCGACGCGTTGCTCGGGCCTCTGACGCGCCGCGACAACATCCCGACGGCGCACCGATCGTAATTCCATTCCCGCGCGCAAACTCATGACTTCGAGTCGTCCGAAGGAAACCCATGCATGCGATGGTGCTCAAGCAGTGGCGCGGCCCGCTCGAGTGGACCGAGTTGCCAGACCGCCAACCCGGTCCGGGCGAGATCCGCCTCAAGGTGTCGGCCTGCGGGGTGTGCCGCACCGATCTGCATGTCATCGATGCCGAATTGCCCCATCCGCACACACCGATCATCCCGGGCCACGAGATCGTCGGACGCATCGACATGATCGGCTCGGGGGTCGTCGGGCTCGGCATGGGCCAGCGCGTGGGCATTCCCTGGCTGGGGCACACCTGCGGCGTGTGCCCGTTCTGCAAGATGCAGCGCGAGAACCTGTGTGACCGACCGCTTTTCACCGGCTACACCCGCGATGGTGGTTACGCCACGGCGGTGGTGGCCGAGGCTCGCTTTGCATTCCCGCTCGGCGAGGAAGGCAGCGACGAGTCGCTCGCGCCGCTGCTGTGCGCCGGGCTCATCGGGTGGCGGTCCCTGGTGATCGCTGGCGAAGGCGAGGCACTGGGGCTCTATGGATTTGGCGCTGCCGCGCACATCCTGACCCAGGTGGCGATCGCGCAGGGCCGCACGGTGTTTGCCTTCACCCGGCCGGGCGACCACGCGACACAGGCGTTCGCGCGCAGCGTCGGCGCCCACTGGGCCGGCGGGTCCGACGAGGCACCGCCGCAGCTTCTGGACGCAGCCATCCTGTTCGCCAGCGTCGGCGGTCTGGTGCCGCTGGCCTTGAAGGCGGTTCGCAAGGGCGGCCGGGTCGTCTGCGCCGCCATCCACATGAGCGACATTCCCAGCTTTCCCTACAGCCTGTTCTGGGAAGAGCGCCAGCTGCTGTCGGTGGCCAACCTGACACGCCAGGATGGTCTGGATTTCCTGAGCCAGGTGCCGAGGATGGGCATCGTCACCAGGACGAATCCCTACCCCTTGCAGCAGGCCAACGAGGCCCTGACCGACCTGCGGGCGGGCCGATTCGACGGCGCGGCGGTGCTGATGGTCTGAGCGTCGGGTTCGGCGCGTTGGCGCACACCGGAGGCTAATCCAGCAGCACCAGACGCCCGTGGTCCTGCGCCGCCTCGATTTCTTCGACGGGCAAGGCCACGGATTTCTGGCCGCGCGCTCCCCAGATGATGTCGATGCTTCGGCCGCCCAGCGCCTCGACGAGGCAGGGGCCGATCGGAATCGTCTGCCTGCGCCCGGCACCGCCCACATAGGAGATCGGTCCGGTGACGCGGGCGCGGTGTGTCGTCATGTCCATGAATGCGTCCTCATGAGATGGATGTCTGGCGGCCGCAGAAACCGGATCACCGTCAACGCAGCACCGGTTGCCAGCGACGTCGGCGCGGCAAGGGCAATCCTGTGCCGTCCGGGCGCTGTGGTCTGTGCGGCAGCGAACGAACAAGGAAGGGCTGCAGGTGCCCGGGCCCGTGGTTCACTCGGCCTTGCGCAAGGCCACTCGATGCGCCTCCAGCCTGGCCTCGTAATCTTCCGCGTCACCGTACTCGAGGAATCGCTGGTAGCGGGCGTGCGTGCCCAGGATCTTGTGCGCGTGCTTGATGGGGCAGAAGTACTGCTCGGTGCGCGCCAGGATCTCCGCCATGTAGCCCATCAGCCCGTTGCCGTATTCGCAATAGGTGCAGTGGAATTTCTCGATGAAGTTCAGGTAGCCCAGGTGCCGGCGGTCGAACACCAGGTAGTCGGCGCGCCGGACCTTGGCGATCCCGTAGATCGGGAAACACGCCCACTGGTAGAAGCTGACGCAGGCGTCGAGCATCAGCAGCGGAATCACCATGCCGTAGATGAGCGGTCCGGTGATCAGATTCTGCGGGCGGTTGGTCACCAGCCAGCGGAAGAAGTTCTTCTTGAGCTTCTGATGCGCCTGCCGGACCGAGCGCTCGAACTCGACGCGCTTGCCCTTGATCTGGAAAAACATGCGGCTTTCCTGATCATGAACGGCGGTACGCAATTCGGCTTCGAGCGCGGCCATCTGGGAAAGGATCTGGTCGATTCGTGCATTCATGGGCGCGAGCATAGACTCGCGCGTCCGCGTGTGCTGTCGAACAGACGCGCGACGGCAAAGGGTCTACAAACCTCTTCATCAAGCCTCCACTCCGGGGCGGGTGTCTTTCAGACATGAGGAGTCGAACCATGATCGATGGTGCATGGCTGCATGGGTCGGCCGTGAGCGCGCTGGACAGCGAGGTACCGCCATGAGACGCCATGCAGAGCGACATCGCAACGATCGCATCGGCTGGCTGCGTGCAGCCGTGCTGGGCGCCAACGATGGCATCGTGTCGACTGCCAGCCTGGTGGTGGGCGTGGTCGCTGCGGGAGCCGATCACCGCACGGTCCTGCTGACCAGTGTGTCGGGTCTGATCGCGGGCGCCATGTCCATGGCGGCCGGCGAGTTCGTGTCGGTGCACTCGCAGAAAGACACCGAGCGCGCCGATCTGGCGAGGGAGGGGGCCGAGCTGATGCGGGACCCTGCGGGCGAGCAGCGCGAGCTGGCCGGCATCTACGTCCAACGCGGGCTCGACCAGCCGCTGGCCGAGCAGGTGGCCAGCAAGCTGATGGCGCATGACGCGCTCGGTGCGCACGCCCGGGACGAGCTCGGCCTGTCCGAGACGACGGCAGCCAACCCGATGCAGGCGGCGCTGGCTTCGGCAGCGAGTTTCGCCGCGGGCGCTGTGCTGCCGATCATCGTGGTGCTGATCGCGCCGCAAGCGCAGCTGATGCCCGCGGTCACGCTCGCTTCACTTGCCTTTCTGGCGGGCTTGGGCGCCGTTTCGGCGCGCATCGGCGGGGCCCCGATCTGGGCAGGCACCTGGCGCGTCGCGTTCTGGGGCGCAGCGGCCATGGCCGTCACGGCAGGCGCCGGCGTGCTGTTTGGCGCGGTCGCCTGAATGCACGGCCGCGACAAGATCTCCGAGATGGCAGCCCGCATGCAGGCCGCGCGGGCCGAGGGCCGACAAATCCCCCCGTTCAGTTCGGTGTACGAGGGATTCGACATTCGTTCAGCCTACGAGGTGGCCGACCAGCTTCATCGCGCGCGGCTCGAAAGCGGAGATGTTCCTCTGGGTCGCAAGATCGGGTTCACGAACCCGGACATGTGGCCGCTGTTCGGCGTGGACGCACCCGTTTGGGCTCATGTCTACCAGTCCACGGTCGTGCAAATGACCTCGGACTCCCATGTGTGCAGTCTGGGCGGTTTCTTCGAGCCGAGAATCGAGCCGGAAATCATTCTTCATTTCGGCAAGGCACCGCCCGTCAGTGAAGATCCGCAGGCGATTCTCGACAGCGTGGATTGGATTTCACACGGGATAGAGATCGTGCAATGTCATTTCCCCGGCTGGCAGTTCAAGGCGCCTGACACGATCGTCGATCTGGCCCTGCATGCAACGCTTCTGGTCGGGCAGCGCGTCGATGTTCGTGAATTCGGCCCCGATCTCCTGACGCAACTCGAGCACTTCTCCCTGGAGCTCTGGCACGACGAAACCTGTCGAGAGCAGGGACGAGGCTCCAATGTCCTGGGCAGTCCCTTGCGCGCTGCAGCGCACTTGACGAAGGTATTGGCAGCGCAACCCGCCTCGTTGCCCATTCAGGCGGGCGAAATCGTGACCACGGGCACCATCACCCGGCCATGCCCGATTCAGCCTGGCGAGAACTGGAAAACTGCCGTCCGAGGAATTTCCTTGCCCGGCCTTTCAATCGAGTTCACGACATAGGGGGTGACCCGACCGGGGCCTGTGGCCCGTCGCTCAGGTGCAGCGACCGTGACTCGACGGCCTCGCAAGGGCTAGAGCAGCCCGCCCAGCAGCTCGAGTTGCCGCGGGACGCACACGCCGCGCAAATCGTAGCGATCGACGATCGTCGCCCGGGCGCGCTCGCGCAAAGCCGCGTGGCCCTGGCGATCCCTGACGGCGGCCGTGATCCTTTCGCACAGACCGTCGACGTCGAAAAACTCCGTCAGAACGCCATTGACCCCGTCCTCGATCACTTCGGTGACAGGCGGCGTCGACGAGGCGACCACGACACAACCTGCCGCCATCGCTTCGAGCAGGGACCATGACAGCACGAAGGGATAAGTGAGATACGCATGCACGGTAGAGACCTGCAGCAGGCTGATGTAGTCCTGGTAGGCCACCTTGCCCAGGAAATGCACTCTGTCCAGGCCAGGCACCGCGCCGATCTCGTTCATCATCTTCGCGCGCCAGCAGCCCCCCTCCTTCGGCGCCTTGCCGTAGCTGATCTCATCCCCGCCGACGATCACCACCCTGGCCTCGGGATTGGCGCGCAGTATCCCGGGCAGGGCGCGCATGAAAACATGAAAGCCGCGATAGGGCTCCAGATTGCGCGCGACATAAGTGATCACGCTGTCCGCGGCAGTCAAACGCAGCGTGCCGTTCTCGAAAATCGCCTCTGCATCCGGGCGCACGAGTGATGTATCGATCCCGTCGTGGACGACCGTGATCTTGTCGCGCAGCAGGGCGGGATACTGACTGGCCTGCCATCGGGTGGGCGACCAACCCGCGTCGCAGTCCGCGAGCGCCATCAGATTCGTCGCATTGCGCATGCGCAGCAGGCACAGGTCATCGAGGCTCGCATGGCCGAATTCGGTATCGAATCCGACGTCGCTGCCGATCGCGTGGTAATAAAACTCGCAATACGCGACCAGTCTGGCGTGCGGAAACACCTCCCGCACGAAAAAGGACTCGCCCCAGCTCGGGTGGCAACACACGATGTCCGGGGTGAATCCCCGCTCGCGCATTGCCAGCAGGCTGCGCAAGACGGATTGACCCCGCGAGACACGGGATTCCAGCCCATGCAGGTACGGGTGGCCGCCGGGGCGCGCGACATCGTGCGTGTAGGCCAGGATCTGCACGCCCGACGCGACCTGCGGCTTCGTGGTGCGTGCGTCCCCCAGACCCACGACGTTCCAGTGCATCTGCTGCGCCAGATGCACCGCCAGATGGCGAAACTGGCCAGGAAAGTTCTGATGAATGAATAGAACCTTGGGTTTCGCCATGCGTGTTGATCTCGGAAAAGTGGCGGGTGTCTGCGCTGCTATTCGCCCGTTGCCCGCAAGCCAGCGCATGTGATCCTCGTCCTGCAGGTCGTGTCCGCATGAAAGCGGGCACCGCACCGTTGCGCGCATCGGGCGCAAGCATAGATCGCAGAGGGCTGAGCCGAGATTTTCATGAGTCAAACCGTTCTGGCGTTCATCCGGGCCAACAGGCGTTATCTCGCCGAGCTCCTGCTCGGAAGCCTGTTGATCAACGGCTTCATGCTCGCCTTGCCCTTGTTTTCCAACCTTGTCTACGACAAGGCGATGGGCAATGAGCTGCACGACACGCTCTGGGCCCTGACGGCCGGAATGTGCCTGCTCCTCGGGCTCGAGTTCTGCCTGCGCGTGGCGCGTGTCCTGCTGGTCGAGCACGCAGGCGCGAGATGGGATGCCCGTCTTGACGAGCGACTCGTGGCCGGCATCCTTGCGGCACCCATGTCCCGGCCGCTGCGCGTCGGTGACGTGCTGGGCCGATACCGCGAGCTGTCGAGTTCCCGGGATTTTCTGTCCGCGCAATTCCTGCTGCCGCTGGCGGATCTTCCCTTCGTGTTCCTGTTCGCGATCGCGATCTTCCTCACCGGCGGCGTGCTGGTGGCGATCCCCTTTTGCGTCGGCGCCTTCACGCTCGCATTGAGCGCCGCGCTCAACGCGCTCAGTCACACCAGGCAGAAGCGCGCCAATGTGTCGCATGGCCTCAAGGTCAACAGGCTGGTCGACATGCTTCTTGCGCGCGAGAGCCTGGCCGACAGCGGCGCTTCGCGACTCGCCAGGCAACACTTCAAGCAACCTTCCGGTGAATGCTCGCGCGCCTCGGCCCAGGCCAGGCTCTGGGGCCAGCTGAGCCAGCAGGTCTGGCCGATCGCGCTGACAGCGAGTTCGGTCGCCATGCTGGTCGCGGGCGTCTACATGGTGGAAGCCAGGGCGCTCAGCGTCGGCGGCCTCATCGCCTGCTCGATGCTTTCCGGACGGATTGTTGGAACCCTGGGTTCGCTGGTCTCGATCTCATCGCGGTGGAAGGAGTTTTCACGCGCGCTGCGAGGGCTTGGCGTGCTCGTCGATCTCGACGTACCTCCCGAGATGCCCATGCCTGCATCGGGCAAGAGCGCCTTCGATTCCGAGTCCATGAGGCTCGAAAAGGTGGGGTTTGCGTATCCGGGTACGGAGCGCAAGGTGCTCGATGGTCTCGACGTGATCCTGCGCACGGGCGAACTGGTTGCCGTGGTGGGCGCATCGGGCAGCGGAAAGACCTCGTTCCTGCGGCTGCTGGCCGGACAGATCGCGCACAGCGAGGGGCGCGTCTCCTATGCGGGTCACGTCATCGAGGGTGACATGCATCGTCGGTGGCTTTCGCACCAGGTGAGCTACAAGTCGCAGGAGCCCTGTTTCCTCGAAGGCACGATCACCGAGATCGTCGCCCCCGGTGAGGACGCCCCTGACGATGCACGCATTTCGAGCGCCTTGCGTTGTGCCGGGCTGGGCCCGGCGCTCGACCGCGCCGAGCTCGGACTGTCCCGCAAGGTGGGAACCAACGGCGCGGGCCTGTCCGGAGGCCAACGGCAGATGCTGGCGATCGCGCGCGTTATGTATGCGCCGCGCAGTCTCGTCGTGCTCGACGAGCCGACGCTCGGACTGGACCGGACGGCGCAGGACGCCTTGCTGGAAGCCCTGAAAGCACTCAAGTCGTCGCGATGCGTGGTGGTTGCCACCCACACCACCGAATTGATCCAGTGTGCCGATCGGGTGCTCGTTCTCGATCATGGTCGGCTGGTCGCCGATTCGACGCCTGCGAAGTTGTTCGGTTCAAGCCGTGGCGAACTGCGGGTGGCCTGACGACATGCACCTCGGGACGATGAATCCGGCGCTCGGCGAGCGCTTCCAGCGGGTGGCCATGCGGTCGCATGCGGGATTGCGCCTGCCCGCCAGCGACCGTTCCATCAGGCAGGCGTGCCGATTCGCCTGTTACAAATTTTTCACTCAAGAACACTTCGCCTGTGTCGATATGGGCCCTAGCAGCACGGAATCCTGACGCATGGCCCTCATCGTTCATGCCGCAAACGGCGACGCGCCCATCAAGCTCGGCATCGGGCGGAGCGGCGTCGCCAAGCTCGGCATCGTCGGCGTCGATCTGATCTTGACGCTCTCCGATGGAACACAGCATGTGTTCCAGGGCATGGCGCTGCGCGCGATGCTTCCGGGCTCGGCGCAGATCCAGTTTTCCGACGGCGTCGTCGACGCGACGGCGCTGATTGCCGAAGCCGGCAGGGTCAATGTCAGCGACGCGGTATCGCGAACCATCGAGAAGATGCCCGAGCAGTCGGCGCAAGCCGAAAGTTCGTCGGAGCCTCGCAGCGAAGATCCACCGCCGCCGGATGCCAAGCTGCCGACACCCGGCGGGCTGACGCCGGTCGAGCTCGGGGCCGATCTCACCACCAAGGCGCAGGCCTCGTCCGACGCACAGTCTCCGGCCGTCATGATGATGATGCCGCCGCCACCGTCGTCGCCGTCCGCTGGCTCCGGCAGCGGTGCAGGCAAGGTCCCGCCACCGCCCACGCCTCCCGTCGACAAACCGGCGATCGTGCTGACCTTCAGCAACATCACCGGCCAGACCGTCACCGAAGCCGCTGGCGGCGGGCTCAACATCGTCGGTTCCGGCGGTGCCGCGCAATCGGCCACGGATCTGTCCGCAAGCGCCCAGGCAGCCAGCGAAGTCATCACCGGCAGCAGTGGTGACGACGTCATCTACGGCGATGGCGGGCAGGGCATGGGGACGGGCTGGGCGCGGCAGATGAAGATCGACATCGGCGGGCGCAAGCCGGTCGAGGTTCAGGAAATCACCGTGCGCGGCCTGCCGGCCGATTTCGAGTTGATGGGCGCCACCAAGCTGGGTCAGGACTGGTCGGTGACCTTGCCGGTCGATCCGACGCAGCGTGGCAACTCCTTCGGCATGAAGCTCGCCTGGCAGGTGGCCCCTGACGGCACGCCGTTCGAGGCGAAGGAATTCACGCTCGTCGTGTCGGTCACCGGCATGATGGACGGCAAGATCATTCGCGGCGATTTCAACCAGCCGGTGCTGTTTCGCGACGTGACCAGCGCTGCGGACATGGAATTCACCACCGCGCTCGGCAAACCCGGCGTCGTGCTGCCGGCGTTCGGCCTCGGCGACGAGATCCGTGCCGGGGCCGGCAACGATCGCGTCTTCGGCATGGTCGGCCACGACCTCATCTACGGTGACTCGGGTGACGACGCCCTCGATGGCGGGGCGGGCAATGACACGCTCGAAGGCGGCACCGGGGCTGATGCGCTCATCGGCGGCACCGGCAACGACATCGCCAGCTACGCCGGCAGCGGAGGGGCGGTGCAGATCGATCTGGCCAGCGGCGAGGCCCGCGGCGCAGACGCCCAAGGCGACACCCTTGTCAGCATCGAAGGCGTGCGCGGTTCGGTCTACGACGACGTCCTGCGGGGCGATGCGGGTGCCAACACGATCGAAGGCGGGGCGGGTGACGACACCCTGGAAGGGCGCGCAGGGGCGGACAAGGTCATCGGCGGGGCCGGTCGCGACGTGGCCGAATACACGAGCTCGAGCGCGGGTGTCACCGTGGACCTGAGCGCCGGTACCGGCAGAGGCGGCGACGCCGAAGGCGACGTGCTCTCCGGCCTCGAGGACTTGCGCGGCTCCAGCCACAACGACGTGCTGCGCGGCGACGCCGGCATCAACCGGCTCGAAGGCGGGGCGGGTGACGATGTGCTCGAAGGGCGCGGCGGCGCCGACGAACTGCTCGGCGACGCGGGCAACAACACCGCCTCCTACGAGCGTTCGGCCGGCGCCGTGAACGTGAACCTCACGACCGGCCAGGGCAGCGGAGCCGACGCCGAAGGCGATCGCCTGCAGGACATCCAGAACCTCACCGGCAGCGCCCACGACGACACCCTGATCGGCGAGCGCGGCAACAACCGCCTGCAAGGCGGCACCGGCAACGACACCCTCGAAGGCCGTGGCGGCGCCGACACCCTCGAAGGCGGCGACGGCATCGACACCGCGAGCTACATCGGAGCCGATAGCAGCGTGCGCGCCGATCTGCAGACGCCGGCCACCAACACGGGCGACGCTGCCGGCGACGCCTACGTCAGCATCGAAAACATCTCCGGCTCGGAGTTCGACGACATCCTCGCCGGCGACGCCGTCGCGAACCTGCTCATCGGCAATCCGGGCGATGACATCCTTCTCGGGCGCGGCGGCGACGACACCCTCATTGGCGGCGCGGGCGCCGACAACATGGACGGCGGCGACGGGCGCGACACCGTCACCTATGCCGCGTCCAACGAGGCAGTGCGGATCGATCTCGGCAGCACCGCTCCCCAGAGGGGCGGCGAGGCCGAGGGCGACACCTTGCAGAACGTCGAAAACGTCATCGGCTCCTCATGGGCCGATACCTTGCAAGGCGATGGCGCCGCCAATCGGCTCGACGGTGGCGGTGGCGCCGACTCCCTCGTCGGCGGGGCCGGTGCCGACACCCTCGTCGGCGGCGACGGGGCCGATACCGCGGACTATTCCGGATCGGTCGCCGCGGTCGCGGTCGATCTGGGCGCAGGCACCGGCCGGGGCGGCGACGCCGAAGGCGATGCCTTGTCCGGCGTCGAGAACCTGGTCGGCTCCGGCCAGGGCGACAGCCTGACCGGCGACGCCAGCGCCAACCTGATCGAAGGCCGGGACGGCAACGACACTCTCTCCGGCGCGGCCGGCAACGACATCCTGCTCGGCGGTGCCGGCAACGATCGCCTCGACGGCGGTGCCGGCGCCGATCTTCTCGAAGGGGGTGCTGGTGGCGACGCGCTGATCGGCGGCGCCGGCATCGACACCGCGACCTATGCCAACGCCACAGCCGGCGTGGTGGCGCGCATGCTGCAAGCCGCCGGCAACACCGGCGAGGCCGCCGGTGACACCCATGACGGCGTCGAGAACCTGATCGGCACCCGTTACAACGATGTGCTCGGTGGCGACGCGGCCAACAATCTGCTCACCGGCGGTCTGGGCAACGACACCCTCGACGGCGCATCCGGCAACGACTCGCTGGTCGGCGGTGCCGGCGACGAGCTGCTCATCGGCGGGGCGGGCGCCGACCTGCTTGACGGCGGCGACGGCATCGATACCGCCAGCTATGAAACCTCGACCGCCGCGGTGGTGGCCAACATGGTCGACGACAGCCTCGCCTCCGGCGACGCCGCCGGCGACCGCTATGCCGGCATCGAGAACCTGCGTGGCTCGGCCTACAACGACGACCTCACCGGCGATGTCGGCGACAACCTGATCGAAGGCGGCACGGGCGCCGACACCCTGCGCGGCGGTGACGGCATCGATACGCTGCGCGGCGGCACGGGCGACGACGTCCTGATGGGCGGGGCAGGCGCCGACATCATCGATGGCGGCGACGGATTCGACGTCGCCAGCTACGCCGATTCGGCCGCCGGGCTGGTGCTCGATGTAGCCAACTATGCGCGCAACACCGGCGACGCTGCGGGTGACAGCTATGTCTCCATCGAAGGGCTGGTCGGCAGCGATTTCGCCGACCAGGTCAGCGGCGACGACGGCGCCAACCGGCTCGACGGTGGCGGCGGCGACGACGTCGTGCGCGGTCTGGGCGGGGACGACACCCTGGCTGGCGGCGCGGGCAACGACTCCGTCGACGGTGGCGACGGCAATGACCTGGTCGACGGCGGCGACGGCAACGACAGCCTGCTGGGCGGGGTCGGCAATGACACCCTGGCCGGCGGCGCGGGCAACGATTCCCTCGACGGAGGCACCGGCGCCGATGCGCTCGCCGGTGGCGTGGGCAACGACACCCTCCTCGGCGGCGACGGGGCCGATGCGCTCTCCGGCGATGCCGGCAACGACAGCCTGGCGGGCGGCGCGGGCAACGACACCCTTCTGGGCGGCGACGGCGGCGACACGCTCGAGGGTGGTGCGGGGGCCGATGTGCTCACCGGTGGCGCGGGGGCCGACACGGTCACCTACGCAGCTTCCGCCGCCGCGGTGCGCATCGACCTGACCGACGGCACCGCCGCCGGCGGCGACGCCGATGGCGATGTGCTCGGCGGCATCGAAAACCTCATTGGCTCGTCGCGCGACGACACGTTGCGCGGCAGCGCCGCCAACAACCTGCTCGACGGCGCGGCCGGCAACGACACCCTGGACGGCGGCGCGGGCGCCGACACGCTGCGCGGCGGCGACGGCACCGATACCGTCACCTACGCCAACGCGGGCGCGGCCGTCAACGTGGATCTCAACGCCGGTACCGGCAGCGGATCGGATGCCGAAGGCGACATCCTGTCGGGTGTCGAAAACCTGCTCGGTTCCGCCTACGACGACAACCTGCGCGGGAACGCCTCGGCCAACGTCCTCACCGGTGCGGCAGGCAACGACACGCTCGAGGGCGGCGCCGGTGCCGACCAGCTCGCCGGCGGCGACGGATCGGACACCGCCAGCTACGCCGCGTCGACCGAAGGCGTGACCATCCGCCTCGCCGACGGTTTCGCCCTGGGTGGCGACGCGCAGGGCGACACGTTCTCGAGCATTGAAAACCTGATCGGCTCCGGCAACGGCGACTCGCTCGCCGGCGATACCGGCGCCAACCGCATCGACGGCGGCGGCGGCGACGACACCCTGGCCGGCGGCGCAGGCGCCGACACGCTCGTCGGCGGGGATGGCCTGGACATCGCGACCTATGCCGACTCCGCCGCGGCGGTCACCGTCAATCTCTCCTTGTCCACGGCCCAGGTGTCCACCGGCGACGCCGCCGGCGACCTGCTCGAGGGCATCGAGGCCGTGACCGGCAGCGCGCTGGACGACCGGCTGATCGGCAACGGCGCCGCGAATGCCTTGCGCGGCGGCGCGGGCAACGACGTCCTCGAGGGCCTGGTCGGCGCCGACACGCTCGATGGCGGCGACGGCATCGACACGGCTTCCTACGCCAACGCGGGCGCCGGCGTCACGGCCAGCCTGGCCGATGCCAGCGTCAACAGCGGCGACGCTGCCGGCGACGTCTATGCCAGCATCGAGAACATGCGCGGGTCGGTGTTCGCCGACAACTTCACCGGCGATGCCGCCGACAACCTGCTCGAAGGCGGTGCCGGCAACGACACCCTGCGCGGCGGCGCGGGTGCCGACACGCTGCGCGGCGGCGACGGCAGCGACACCGCCAGCTACGCCGGTTCGCTGGACGACATCGAAGTCGATCTTTCCAGCCTCAGCGGCACCGGTGGCGACGCCGCCGGCGACGTCTACGACAGCATCGAGAACCTCGTCGGCGGTGAGGGCGACGACCTGCTGATCGGCACCACGGGTGTGAACCGCCTCGAAGGCGGCGGCGGCGACGACACGCTCAGCGGCGGCGCGGGGGCCGACACGCTCACCGGCGGCAGCGGCAGCGACACCGTCAGATATGTCGATTCCGGCGCGGGCGTGACGGTCAACCTGACCACGGGCGTCGGCCGTGGTGGCGACGCCGAAGGCGATCAGCTTTCGAGCATCGAGAACGTGCAGGGCTCCGGACATGCCGACAGCCTGGTCGGCAACACGCGCAACAACCGGCTGGAGGGTGGCGAGGGGGACGACACGCTCGAAGGCGGCGCCGGCGCCGACCTCCTGATCGGCGGCTCCGGCAGCGACACCGCCAGCTATGCCAACTCGGCCGGCGCGGTCAGCATCGACATGGGCGCCAACCAGGCCGGCGGCGGCGACGCCGAGGGCGACCTGTACTCCGGTATCGAGAACCTGCGCGGCTCGGCCCGCGGCGATGGGCTGCGCGGCAACAGCGCCGCCAACGTGATCGAAGGGCTCGCGGGCGACGACACCATCGAGGGTGGCGCCGGGGCCGACCGTCTCGACGGTGGCGTCGGCAACGACACCCTGTCGTACGCGGCCGCGCAGTCGGGCATCACGGTGAGCCTCACCACCGGCCTGGGTGCCGGCGGCGACGCGCAAGGCGATGTCGTGCTCAATTTCGAAAACGTCACCGGGGGCGCCTATGCCGACAGCCTGACCGGCAACGACAGCGCCAATGTCCTCACCGGCGGCGATGGCGACGACCGCCTCGACGGCCGCGACGGCGGCGACATGCTCATCGGCGGTGACGGCAACGACACGGCTGTCTACACCAACTCCGCCGCCGGCGTGGACATCAATCTCGCCACCGGCGCGGCCAGCGGCGGCGAGGCCGAGGGCGATGCCTTCTCGGGCATCGAAAGCGTCGATGGCAGCGGCTCGGCCGATGCGCTCGTCGGCAGCGCCGCGGCCAACCGGCTCGCCGGCAACGCCGGCGACGACACGCTCGAAGGCGGCCTGGGTGCCGACACGCTCGAAGGCGGCGCCGGTTTCGACACGGCGGTGTATCGCAATTCGGCCGAGGGCGTGAACATCGATCTGGGCGCCAACACCGCCTCGGGCGGCGACGCCGAAGGCGACCAGCTCTCCGGCATCGAAAACCTCATCGGCAGCAAGTGGGGTGACCGGCTCATCGGTTCCAGCGCGGCGAACCTGCTCGACGCCGGCGCTGGTGACGACTCGCTCGAAGGCGGCGCGGGCGCCGACACCCTGTCGGGCGGCGCGGGGACCGACACCGTCGCCTACACCGGCTCGTCGAGCGGCGTCACTGCCAGCCTGGCCACCGGGTTCGGCTCGGGCGGCCACGCGCAGGGCGACGTCTTCAGCGGCATCGAAAACCTCGCCGGCTCGGCCCACAACGACAGCCTCACCGGCGACGGCAACAACAACGTCCTCGATGGCGGCGCGGGCGACGACACCCTGGTCGGCGGCGCGGGCACCGACACCCTCATCGGCGGCGACGGTCTGGATACCGCCAGCTATGCCGGGGCTGCGGTCGGTGTGAACGCCAGCCTGGCCAATGCCGCCGCCAATACCGGCGATGCCGCCGGCGACAGCTACAGCGGCATCGAGAACCTCACCGGGTCCAGCCAGGCCGACACGCTGAGCGGCGACGCCAACAGCAACGCGCTCGACGGCGGGGCGGGCGACGACTGGCTCGACGGCGGCGCGGGCGCCGACACGCTCACTGGCGGCGCCGGTTTCGACACCGTGTCCTACGCCTCCTCGTTCGCCGCGGTCACGGTCGACCTGACCACGGGCACCGGCCTCGGCGGCAGCGCCGCCGGCGACACGCTCTCCGGCGTCGAGGCGCTCATCGGCTCGCGCTTTGCCGACACGCTCACCGGCAGCGGCGCCGACAACCGCCTCGACGGTGGCGACGGCGACGACACCCTGCGAGGCGGGGCCGGGGCCGACACCCTGATCGGCGGGACCGGCACCGACACGGCCAGCTACGCGGGCGCCTTGAACGGCGTGCAGGCCAGCCTGGCCGCGCCCGCCGGCAACACCGCCGATGCGGCCGGCGACACCTACAGCGGCATCGAAAACCTGACCGGCTCGGCGTTCGCCGATGCGCTGACCGGCGACGCCGGCATCAACCTCCTGAGCGGCGGCGAAGGCGACGACACCCTGGAAGGCGGCGCGGACGCCGACCGCCTGTTCGGCGGTGGCGGCGCGGATACCGCCTCCTACGCCGGCGCGTCCGCCGGGCTGACGGTGAGCCTGGTCGACGCCAGCCTCAACACCGGCGATGCCGCCGGTGACCTGCTCGACAGCATCGAGAACCTGGCCGGCTCGGCCTTCAACGACACCCTGCTCGGCGACGCCAGCGCCAACCTGCTGTCCGGCGCGGCCGGCAACGACCTGCTGCGCGGCGAGGCCGGCAACGACACCCTCGCTGGCGGCGATGGCAACGACACCCTCATCGGCGGCGCGGGCAATGACTCGATCGACGGCGGTGCCGGCGATGACCTGCTCGACGGCGGCGCAGGGGGCGACACCCTGATTGGCGGGGACGGCATCGACACCGTCACCTACGCCAGCGCCGGCGCCGGCCTGACGGCCAGCCTCGGCAGCGTGGCCGGCAACACCGGCGAGGCCGCCGGCGACAGCTATGTCGGTGTCGAAAACCTGATCGGCACCGGCTACGCCGACAGCCTCAAGGGCGACGGCAGCAACAACCGCCTGACCGGCGGCGACGGCGACGACACCCTCGAAGGCGGCGTGGGCGCCGATACGCTCATCGGCGGCAGCGGCAGCGACACGGTCACCTACAGCGGCGCGGCGCTCGGCATCACCGCCAGCCTGGCCGACGCCACCGCCAATCTCGGCGAGGCCGCGGGCGACACGTTCGACGGCATCGACAACCTGCGCGGGTCGAGCTGGGACGACGTGCTCGCGGGCGACGCCAACGCCAACCTGCTCGAAGGCTCGAGCGGCAACGACTCGATCGACGGCGGCGCCGGCAACGACACCCTCACCGGCGGCACCGGCGGCGACACCCTCACTGGCGGCACCGGCATCGACACCTTCAATGCCGATACCGGCAACGACACCGTGACCGATCTCGGCAATGGCGGCGTCGATGTCCTCAAGGTGTACGCGGGCGCCAGCGTGGTCGCCACTGTCGACGCGGCCGGCTGGGTGGCCAGCGCCGCCAGCTCCAACGCCGGCAGCGCGAGCCTGCTCACCAGCGGCGCGGCGGTGAATCTGTCGGCGGTGTCCTCGATCGTCGGCAGCAACGGCTTCACCGTCACCAACACCGGCGGCGCCACCACACTCACCGGCTCGGCCTTCAGCGACACCCTGCAAGGCAGCGGCGCGGCCGAAACCATCGCCGGCGGCGGCGGCGACGACACGATCTCGGGCGGCGGCGGCGCCGACATCCTGCGCGGCGGCGACGGGCGCGATGCCATCGCCCCGGGCGGCATCGCGTTCGCGCTGGTGGACGGCGAAGCCGGCTTCGACAGCCTGCGCATGGACGGCGCCGGCATGACCCGCCTGACCGAGGTCTCCGCCAAGGTGCTCAACGTCGAGCAACTCGACCTGCGCGGCAGCAACACCGACCGGGTCTCGCTGACCGCGGCCTCGATCACCGCCGTCGTTGGCAGCGCCACCCAGCTCGAAGTGCGCGGCGACGCCACCTCGCGCGACGTGATCTACCTCAACACCACCGAGTTCGCTGGCGTCACCTCTGGCGGCAATGCCGCCACGCTCGATGGCGGCACCACCGGCCGCCTCTACAACAGTACCGCCATCGGCGGCAAGGCCGTGGCCGTCGACGCCAACATGCTGGTCTTGCCGAGCGTCGCCGAACTGGGCAGCAAGTGGGGCCTGTTCTTCAACCCGAACGCGATCAGCGGCAACACCCTGTGGCTGGACGGCGCCGACCTCGACGGCGACGGCGTGGTCGAAGGCGCCGCCGAGACCAGCCTGGCGGGCGGCAGCTTCACCTGGGTGGACAAGGGCAGCGGCAAGACCAACGCCCTCCAGGCCACGGCGACGGCGCAGCCCACCTACGTGACCGGCGCCATCAACGGCAACGGCGTGGTCCGCTTCGACGGCAACGACTGGCTGCGCGCCGGCACCAACGTGAGCGGCTCCTACACCATCTTCGCGGTGCAGCAGATGGCCGGCACCCAGAACGGCCGCACGATCAGCACCGACTTCGCCTACGGCGACTGGTTTGTCGGCGGACACGGCGGCAACACCAACCGGTTCTACACGGGTACGAGCGGCTGGCTTTCCACCGGCGTGGCCGCCACCACCGCGGTGGAGGTGTACACGGCGCAGGGCGGACCGGGCAACCCGGTGAGTGTCTGGAAGGACAGCACCCAACTCGTCAACGCCTGGAACGGCAGCAACAATTCGATCGGCAATCTGGTGCTGGGCGCCTATACCGGCGGCGGCGAGGCCAGCAAGGTCGACATCGGCGAGGTGGTCATCTACAACCGCATCCTCGCCATCGACGAGCGGCTCGCGGTGCAGGGCTATCTCGCGGCCAAATGGCAGGGAGCGGGCACGGTGGTGGGCGATGCGGCGATCGCCGGCGACGCCACCTGGCAGGACGCCCGCTTCGTGTTCGGCGACCAGGGCGGCGATGTCGCCGACAACCTGAGCGCGGTCTACAACGGCGGGGCGCGCGGCACCGGCAAGCTCGACGGCGCGGTGCTGGGCGGCAACGGCAATGACACGCTCTCGGGCGGTGCCTTCAACGACGCGCTGTTCGGCGGCGCCGGCGACGACACCCTGCGCGCCGGCGTCGGCAGCGACTACTTCGATGGCGGCATCGGCGTGGACAGCATCGACTTCTCGGTCGGCGCCACCGGCGGCATCACCCTGAACCTCGCCACCCTGACGGCGCAAAGCGCCGGCGGCGGCTTCGGCAGCGTCACGCTGTCGAGCGTGGAGAACGTCATCGGTACCCTCTACGGCGACGTGATCTTCGGCAACAGCGCGGACAACACCCTGCGCGGCGGCAACGGTGCCGACACCCTCGACGGCGGCGGCGGTGCGGATGTGTACGACGCCTCCGGCGGCACCGGCGCGGCGACGGTGAACCTGGCCGGCGCCACCACCAACCTCACCATCGACGGCCAGAGCCTGGCCTTCCTGTCGGTCACCGACAGTTTCGGCAACGTCGACCGCATTCGCCAGTTCCGCGGCGTGATCGGCGGCAGCGCCGCCGACACCCTGACCGGCGACGCCAGCAACAACACCCTTGACGGCGGCGCCGGGGCCGACACCCTGACCGGCGGCGCGGGCAACGACACCTATGTGGTCGACAACGTCGGGGACAGCGTGGTCGAGGCGGCCAACGCCGGCACCGACACCGTGCTCACCTCGCTGTCGGTGTACACGATGGCGGCCAACGTCGAGAACGTCACCTACACCGGGGTCGGCAACTTCACCCTCACCGGCAACGACATCAGCAACATCATCACGATGGGCGCCGGCAACGACACCCTCAACGGCGGCAACGGCAGCGACACCTACCGCTTCACCACCCTGGCCGGCAGCAAGGTCATCAACGACCAGGGCACCATCGTCGGCAACACCGACACGCTGGATTACAGCCTGATCAGCAGCGGCATCACGGTGAACCTGACCCTGGGCACCGGCAACGGCATCGCCTCCATTGTCGGCATCGAACACGTCATCGGCGGCGCCGGTGCCGACTATCTCACCGGCAGCAGCACCGACAACGTGCTGACCGGCGGCAACGGCAACGACACGCTCGACGGCGGCGCCGGCAGCGACACGGCGAGCTATGCCGACAAGATTACAGGCGTCACGGTCTCGCTGCTGACCAACCGCGCCACCATCGGCACCGAGGTCGATGTGCTCGCCAACATCGAGAACATCATCGGCAGCGGCTGGAACGACAGCATCACCGGCGACACCAGCAACAACACCTTCACCGGCGGCGCGGGCACCGACACCTTCATCATCGGCAACGCCGCGGGCACCGACACCTCCACCGACACCATCACCGATTTCGCCTTGAATGGCTCGGACGACCGCATCACGGTCAACGCCAACGCCACGGCCAACGTCAACCTCGCCTCGCACTGGTACAACTGGACCAAGACCAACCACGGCGTGGTCAACATCACCGCCAACGGTTTCTGGGTCCTGGGGTCGGACGCCGCCACCGGCAACGGCGTGTGGAACATCAGCAACGCCGGCAGTGCCACCGGCATCTACATGCAGGGCGGCAAGGCGAACGACTCGATCACGGGCGGTTCCGGCAATGACACGCTCGACGGGCGCGGCGGCAACGACACGCTGGCCGGCGGCCTGGGCAACGACGTCTACGTGGTCGACAACGTCAACGACGTGGTGGTCGAGGCGGCCAGCGCCGGTACCGACACGGTGCAGGCCAAGGTCGCCGTCGACCTGAACGACGCGAGATGGGACAACGTCGAGAACGCGACGGTGCTGGGCACCGCCAACCTGGCCGTGACCGGCGATGAAGTCGCCAACACCCTCACCGGCAACGGTGGCGACAACCTGATCACCGGCGGCGCCGGCAACGACTCGCTCAACGGCGGCACCTCGGACATCCTGGGCAACGGCGAGAACTTCCTGCCCTGGCGCTTCAACGCCGCCGACCTCGCCCTGGACAGCCTCATGGCGCCGGACGGCACCATGACGGCCGACCGCATCCTCGCATCGACCCTCGAGAGCATTGCGCCGCGCACGTGGGCCATCTTCGATACCAACATCGCCAGAGAGGCAGGCACCTACACGCTGTCGGCCTATTTCAAGCCGCTCGCGGCCGGCACCATGGGCTGGACCAACGGCATCGACATGCGGGCGACGTTCAACGCCGCGCTGCAGTTGACCGGGCAGTCCGCCGGCACCACGGTGCAGATGGTCGGCGACGGCTGGTACCGGGTGAGCAGGACCACCACCTGGGCCAACGCCTTCCAGCTGGACCTCTACGCGAGCGGTCTCAACAACACCGGCTCGTCCATCTGGGGCGTGACCTTCGAGCAGGCCGCCAGCGCCAGCGTCTATGGCGGCGGCAACGACACCCTCAACGGCGGCTCGGGCGACGACACCCTCACCGGCGGCGGCGGTGCCGATACCTTCATCGTCGACGCCGGCAATGACGTGGTGACCGACCTCGGCAAGCGCGCCGTGGACGGTACCCAGGACATCCTGCAGGTGAGCGCCGGGGCGTCTGTCACCGCCAACCTGGCGGGCGCCTGGACGGCCACTGCCGCCAGCGTCAACCTCGGCAGCGCCCTCATCAACGCCAACGGCCTGAATGTCGACCTCTCGGCCCTCGCCAGCGGCAACGGCTTCAGCGTGCGCAACACCAATGCCAGCGGCGCCTTCAGCGCTGCGGCGGTCACGTTCAACGGTTCGATGTTCGACGACACGCTGGCCGGCGGCGGCGGCGCCGACACGCTGCTCGGCAACGACGGCAACGACACGCTGCAGGGCAACGGCGGCGCCGACAACCTGTGGGGCGGCAACGGCAACGACGCGTTCGTCGTCCGCGCCTCCGACGCGGGCCTGCTGGTGCGCATCGACGGCGGTGCCGGCACCGACGCGCTCAAGGGCAACGGCGGCGGCCTCACCAGCCTCGCCGGCTTCGCCGCCAAGACCTTCGACGTGGAAGCGCTGGACCTCGGCGTCGGCGGCTCCGCCACCGGCGTGGCCGACCGTGTGGCCATCACTGCGGCCGACATCCTCGCCATGCGCCCGGGCGACAAGACGCTCGCCATGATGGGCGATACCGTCGCCGCCAACGGCAACCGCGACGTCGTCCACCTGAGCACGGCCGAGTTCGCCGGTGAATTCAACTACGCCCCGGTCAATGGCAGCACGCCCAACGCGCTGGCCGCGCGCAGCTACACGGCCGCCGCCAGCGGCGCCACGCTCACCGTGAGCGCCGACACCCTGGTGCTGCCGGCGGTGGCCGAGATGGTGGCCAACTACGGCCTGACCGCGACCTCGAACTGGACGCCGGACCTGCTGGCTGGCAAGGTGCTGTGGCTGGACGCCGCCGACCTCGACGGCGACGGCGTCCAGGAGGGCAACGCGGAAAGCGGCATCTCGCTGTCCGGCGCCAACTACCTGATCAACAGCTGGGTGGACAAGTCGGGCAACGGCCGCAACGCCTTGCAGGCCAACGCGACCTTCCAGCCCCGATACGGCGCCAGCCTGATCAACGGCCTGGCGGCGGTGACCTTCGACGGCGCCGACGACGGATTGACCGTGTCGAACCTGCCCAGCATGACCGGCGGCACCAACAACCTGTTCTGGGTGCAGCGCACCACCGATACCCAGTACATGCCCCTGCACGCCAGCGGGGGCGGCGGCAACTGGATCCTGATCACCCAGAGTGGCGCGGGCGGCGCGGATGTGAGCAATGTGGGCGGTACGCCGTTCTATGCCGACGGTGCGCTGCAGAGCTGGGCCACGCGCGCCGATGCGTATCCGGTGCTCAACAACAAGACGGCCATCGTCGAGTCCATCGGCAAGAACTTCGCGTGGAACGGCCAGATGATCATCGCCAACGGCTACGGCGGCGGCTGGAACTATGCCGGCGACATGACCGAGATCATCGTCACCAATCAGACCCTGTCCACGGCCGACCGGCAACTGGTGGAGGGCTACCTGGCGTGGAAATGGGGCAGCCAGGCGAGCCTGCCCGTGGACCACCCGTACCGCAGCGGGTCGCCCGGCGGCGGCGCTGGTGACGCCACCCTGTTCACGGTGGCGGGCTACGGCAACTGGCAGAACGCCAACGCCCAGCTGGGCACGAGCGGCGCCGACACCCTGACCGGCACCGACGCCCGCGCGGCGCTCACCGGCCAGCTCGACGACCTGCTGCTCGGCGGTGCCGGCAACGACCTGCTGAGCGGCCGCACCGGCAATGACGGCCTGTACGGCGCGGCCGGCAACGACGTGCTGCGCCCGGGCACCGGCAACGATTACGTGGATGGCGGCACCGGCGTCGACACCCTCGACTTCTCGGTTGACGGCGCCACCGGCGCAAGCACCGGCATCACCGTGAACCTGGCCACCACCACCGCGCAGACCATCGGCGGCGGCTTCGGCTCGGAGATCATCCTCAACATCGAGAACGTGATCGGCACCGCGTTCGCCGACTCCATCACCGGCGACGCGGCCGACAACCTGCTCGATGGCCGCGCCGGCAACGACACCCTGAACGGCGGCGACGGCAACGACACCCTGGCTGGCGGCGACGGCAACGACGCCTTGAACGGCGGCAACGGGTCCGACGTGGCCAGCTACGCCAATGCCGCCTCGGCGGTCACGGTGAGCCTGGCCATCAGCACCACCCAGGCCACCGGCGGGGCCGGCAACGACATCCTGAGCCAGATCGAAGGGCTGACCGGCTCGAACTTCAACGACACCCTGACCGGCGGCAGCGGCAACGACACGCTCGACGGCGGCAGCGGCAACGACTCGCTCGACGGCGGGGTCGGCAACGACACCCTGATCGGCGGCGACGGCAACGACACCCTCAACGGCGGCACCGGCACCGACACGGCCTCCTACATCACCGCCGGCGCCGGCATCAGCCTGTCGCTGGCGCTCGCCGGTGCACAGGCGAACGTCGGCGTCGGCAGCGATACCCTGGTCAACATCGAAAACCTGCTGGGCTCGATCTACAACGACACGCTCACCGGCGACGCCAACGCCAACCTGCTCGACGGCGCGGCCGGCGACGACACCCTCGACGGCGGCGACGGCAACGACACCGTGCAGGGCGGTGCGGGCAGCGACACGCTGGTCGGCGGGGCCGGCAACGACAGCCTCGACGGCGGCGACGGCATCGACGTCGCCAGCTTCGCCACGGCCACCAGCGCGGTGACCGTGAGCCTGGCCGTGGCGGCTGCGCAGGCCACCGGCGGCGCGGGTTCGGACACGCTCGTCAACATCGAAAACCTGCTCGGATCGGCCTTCAACGACACGCTCACCGGCGACGCCAGCGCCAACCGGCTCGACGGCGGCGCCGGCAACGACACCCTCACCGGCGGCGCCGGCGCCGACACCTTCGTCGTGGGCAGCGGCAGCGACAGCATCGCCGACCTGGGCAACGGTGGCAACGACGTGCTGCAGGTGGCGGCCGGCGCGAGCGCGACCGGCACCGTCACCGCGGCCTGGGTGGCGGGCGCCGGCAGCAGCAATGCGGGCACCGTGACCCTGAGCTCGGCGGGCTTCGCCGTGGATCTCTCCGCCTTTGGCGGCGCGCGCGGCTTCACGCTGGTCAACACCGGCGCGGCGGCCGCCCTGACGGGCTCGGCGCAGGCCGACAGCCTCACCGGCGGCGCCGGCAACGACACGCTGGCCGGTGGCGGTGGCAACGACACCCTGACCGGCGGCGCCGGTGTGGACAGTTTCGCCATCGGTGCCGGCAGCTCGAGCATCACCGACCTGGGCAACGGCGGTGCCGAGGTGCTGACGGTGGCCGCGGGCGGCGTGGTCACCGCCACCGTGGGCAGCGCCGGCTGGACCGCCGGTGCCGGCACGGCCAACGCGGGCGCGGCGACCATCCTGGCGGGCGGCACGGTGAACCTGGCGGCGGCCAGCGGCGCGGCCGGCTACACCGTGACCCTGACCACCACCACCGCCACTGCGCTCACCGGCTCCAGCCTGGCCGACGCGCTCACCGGCGGCGACGGCAACGACACGCTCGACGGCGGGGCCGGCAACGACAGCCTGTCGGGCGGGCTCGGTAACGACATCTTGAACGGCGGCGACGGCAACGACACCCTGGTCGGCGGCGGCGGCAACGACACGGCCTCCTACTCCAGCGCGGCGGCGGCCGTGATCGTCGACCTGGCGGTGACGGTGGGGCAGAACACAGGCGGCGCCGGCACCGACCTGCTCTCGGGCATCGCCAGCCTCACCGGTTCGAACTTCAATGACCGCCTGTACGGCGATGGCGCCAACAACAGCCTGAGCGGCGGCAACGGCGACGACCTGCTCGACGGCCGGGCCGGCAGTGACTGGCTGGGTGGCGGGGCGGGCAACGACACCCTCCTGGGCGGCGACGGCAACGACACCCTGCAGGGCAACAGCGGCAATGACAGCCTCGTGGGCGGCGCCGGCACGGACCGGGCGTGGTACGGCGGTGCCAGCGGCGCGGTGAATGTCGACCTGGTTGCCGGCACGGCGAGCGGGGCGGACGGCAACGACACCCTGGTCAGCATCGAACATGTGACCGGTTCGGGCTACGACGACCGCATCTTTGGCGATGGCGCGGCCAACAGCATCGATGGCGGTGCCGGCAACGACACCCTCGTCGGCGGTGGCGGCCTCGATACGCTCAGCGGCGGCGCCGGCAACGACACGATCATGGTGGCCAACACGGCCAACCTCGCTGCTGCCGACGGCGGCGCGGGCATCGACACGATCAGCTTCACGTTCGTCGGCATGTCCTTCGATGTCGCCAGCCTGATCGGCAAGGTGAGCAATATGGAAGTGATCGACGTTCGCAATGCCAACAACGGCAGCGTCAGCATCAGCAGTCTCGCGCTGACCAGCCTCACCGACGCGAACAGCTCCTTGAGCCTGAGTCTCGACAACGGCGACAGGCTCAACATCACCGGCGGCGCGACGACCCAGACCCTGGCCTCGGGGACCGATGCGGGTGGCAACTATTTCGAGACTTACGCCATGTATGCGGACGCCAACCAGACCTTGCCGAGCACCGGCACACTCACGGCGGTCTGGCATGCGGCCTGATGGGGCGCGATGAAGGCCAGCGCCATGCCCGGGATTGCGATGCTTTTGCCCTTGTATTGAGCGCTTGCAACGGCGGGCGAGAAGACACCATACGGGGGATGAGAACCCCCGGTCGCTTCCGTCGCCTTCACGCCCGTGCACTGCGTGGCCATGTGCTGGCGGCGCTGATGTGTTGCCTGTGCCAGGCCGGGATGGCGCAAGGCGCCACGACCCCGTCTCGTCTGCCGATGCTGGCGGAACTGCTTTCCATCCCGTCGCGGCTGAGCGTGGGTGACGCCGCTGGCGGCGAAACGGTGTCCTTGCGTGGCGCGCAGCTGGCCTCCCGCGTCTACAGCCTGGACGTGGAGGGTGCGCAGCGCCGCCTCGAATCGTTCGAGTACAACCGCGACGCGGCGCGCGGCGCCTTGCTGCCGCGCGTCGATGTGCGCAATGCCTACGGATACGGCGTCCTGGACAGCGTGAAACCGGCGGCTTCGCTGCGCCGCAGTGAGTTTTCGACGACGGTTCGGCAGGCGTTGTTCGACGAGCCCGCGCGCAACGAGTGGGGCCGTCAGAAGGCTCTGGTCGGATCGGCCGAACTGCAGCTGTCAGGCGCGATTTCGCAGGCAGCCTTCGAGGGCGGGAATGCTTTCCTGACGGCGCTCCAGTCGCGCGTGGTGATCGAGCTCAGCGGTGAATACGAGTCGATGCTCGGCGAACTCCTGCGCTACATCGGCGAACGCGCCAAGGCGGGCGGCACCAGCCAGGCCGACAGCGACCGGGTCCGGGCGAGGGTGGCCAATGTCCGTTCCGGGCTGGCCGACGCTCACTCGGCGCTCACCTCGGCCCTGCGCGATCTGCAGCGCGTCACGGGGATCGAACCCGGTGACTTGAATTTCGAGGAGGGCATTTCCTTGCCCGCCGTGCAGGGTCGCGTGGCCGCGCTCGATCTGGCGAAGGCCGCCAATCCGGAACTGCGCGCCGCGCGGGCGGAAATCGATGCCGCCGAGGTCGAACGCAAGGTGCAGCGCGCGCGTTTCCTGCCTCGTCTCGAGCTCGAGCTGACGCACGCGCGCAATGTCAATGTCGGCGGGAACGAGAGCTTCACCCGCGACACCCGCGCCATGGTCGTGTTGACGATTCCGCTGGTGAACGGCGGAAGCGACTGGGCGCAGATGCGTGCTGCCGCGTCGCGGCGCGACGAACTCGACGCGAAGGCGCGCAATGTGGAGCGCAAGCTCGCCCTGGAGATCGAGACGGCCTACGCGAATCTCGAGGCGACGAGCGCGCGCTTCGATTCCGTGCGCGAGGAACTCGAGGCCAACCGCAAGGTGGCCGACGCATTCCAGGCGCAGATGACGAACGCGAGCCGCCAGCTTCTGGATGTGCTGGACGCCTATCAGCGCCTCTATCAGAGCAGGCTCGACCTCGCGCAGGTGCTGGTCGCCGAAGCACGCAATCAATTGCGGCTCGCGTACCTGACCGGCTCGCTGGTCGACGGGCTGGCGGCAGCTTCGCCGAAACCCTGAGCAGGACGGGAAAGAACCATGGCTGGCGGCGGAGGAAAGGATGCCAATTACTGGCCGGGGTTCGTCGACGCGTTGACCAACGTGGTCATCGCGATGATCTTCGTGATCGTCGTGCTGGCGATCTCCCTCTCGTTTTCCGCCCAGCTGCTGGCCAAGCGCATGGCGGCGAAGGTGGCGCAGCTCGAGCAGGAGGGCGCCGCCCGCGCCGTCGCGGTCAAGCCGACCGAGGGTGAAGCCAGCGACGCGCCCCCCGCGCGTTTGCCCACCCGGACCGTGATCGAGGTCCGCGGCAATGAAGCCTCGGCCAAGCCGACTTCCGGCTCGGTCCGCGCGGCCGACAACTACCTGATGCTGGAATTCGAGCCCGGCGCGTTGACGCTCGACGCGCCGGCCGCAGAGAAGCTCGCCTCTTCGCTCTCGGCGGTCAAGGAAAAGCTCGCCGCTGGTGGCCGGGTGCAGGTACTGGCACGCGGGCCGTCGATGGAGATTTCGGAAAATCAGAGGTCGGCGTTCCTGCGCATCATGGCCGTTCGCAACGTCCTCATCGAGCAAGGGGTCGCCGCCGAGCGCATCGAACCGCGCATCGATACCGAGACCCGGGCGAACAGCGCCACGGTCAGCATCTCGATCGAAGGAGAGCGTTGATGAGCGCCATCTCTTCGGGGCAGGCTGCATCACCCGCGGCGAAGGTCGCGGTCGGCGAGGCGCTCGAGACGATGCTGTCGACGTTCGACCGCCATCTCGGCATGTCGCGCAGGCTCAGGCGGCCGCGCGCGCTGATGTATGCGACCGCGCTTCTCGCGGTGCTGCTTCTCGTCTGGGCAGCGGTCTCGCCCGTCGATCGGGTGGTGCGCACCGAAGGCCGGGTCATCCCTTCGGGCAAGGCGCAGCTGGTCCAGCATCTCGAGGGAGGCATCGTTTCCCGTGTGTTCGTGCGGGAAGGCGATACGGTCGAGCGCGGCGCCAGTCTGGTCGCGGTCGCCGACCTGATGGCGAATTCCACGCGCTCGGAGAAGCGTGCCCGATTGACCGGCTTGCAGGCGAAGATCGCCCGTCTGAAGACCGAGGCCGAGGGCGGAGCCCGATTCGCCCCGCCCAGCGGCGCGAAGGCCGGTTCGACCGAGGTCAGGAACGAGGCCGAGGCGTTCGCCGCGCGTCAGGCCCGCTTGCAGCAAAGCCTGCGGGTTCTCCAGGAACAGGCGGCCCAGAAGCGTCAGGAAATGGCCGAGCAGGACGCGCGCCGACGGGGTCTGGGTTCCGAGCTCGAAGTCGCGCGTCAGCAGCTTGCGCTGGTCAACACGATGATTGCCCGCAATGCCGCCTCGCAGCTCGAATTGCTGGAAGCGCGCGGGAGGGTCGAGCGCCTCGTGACGCAGGTGCGCGAGTCCGAAACCGCATTGCCGCGACTTTCATCGGCTGTCCAGGAACTGCAGGCGCGGATCGCGGAAGTGAGCGCGCAATTCCGCAGCGACTCGCGAACCGCACTGTCGGATGCGACGGTCGAACTGCGGCGGCTCGAAGAGGATTTGAAGACCGACGAGGACCGGGTTCGACGCACCGTGATCACCGCGCCGGTGGCTGGCACGGTCAACAAGGTCTTCGCGAACACGGTGGGCGGGGTGGTGAAGCCCGGCGAGACGCTGCTCGAACTCACGCCCGCGGACGAGACGATCATCATCGAGACGCGCGCGTCGCCGGTCGAGCGAGGCAATCTCGTGCTGGGCCTGGAGGCGGCGGTCCGGGTGGCGGCGTTCGACTACACCGTTTTCGGAACCCTCAAGGCGCGCGTGTCGGAAATCAGCGCGGACTCCCTCGTCGATGAACGTGGCGAGCGCTATTTCCGGGTGGTGCTCAAGGTCGAACCCGAAGTGTTGCGCTGGTTCGGCCAGAAGCTCGGACCCGGGATGTCGGTGTCCGCTGATGTCATCACCGGAAGACGCACGGTCCTCCAATACCTTCTTTCCCCGATCAGGGGCTTGCAGTCGAATGCCTTCAGGGAGCGGAAATGAATCCAACCTCGCCGTCGATACCGTCCTCCCCGGACGCTGCGGCCCCTAATGCACAGGGGCTGGAGCCGCTGAGCCAGCGCTACAGGCAACTCGTGTGGCTGCCTCTGGTCCTCACCGGCGTGTCCGTGGCCGGTTTCTGGCACTTCGTCAGCTTTGCCTTCCTGTCCGCTCCGGCGCTCAACGGAATGATCGCCACGGTGATGGCCTGGGGCGCCTGGACCATGCTCGGGCATATCGGGGTGTTCTACAAGGAAGACAAGGTTTTCAGGGCGGGCATGGCCTGGCTGCGGTCGGGAGAGTCGAGCGGCGCGCAGGATCCGAAGTTCGGCCCGCATGCGCTGGTCACCGGCATGCTGGAGCGTCTGGGGAAGCTGGGCCTCGGCCATCAGGTCTATGTGCATTCGTCCGCGATGGAGCCGGAGATCGAGTCGCTGGCGCACCATTTCGAGAGGCGGCTCGAGCTGTCCCAGTTCCTGGTCGGGCTGCTGGTCGGCCTGGGTTTGCTGGGCACGTTCATCGGCTTGCTCGAAACGCTGATACAGACCAGTCAATTGATCGGGACCATCGCCAAGAGCGCCGGTGGTGGCGGCGGCGGGAACATGGAGCAGGAGTTCGCGAATATCGTGGGCGGGCTGCAGGGGCCGCTGTCGGCGATGGGAACCGCGTTCTCGGCGTCGATGTTCGGCCTCGTGGGCTCGATCATGCTCGGCTTCCAGCTGGTCGTGGTTCGCAAGACCGCCACCGACTTCGTGGAGTCGGTTCGCGCCGAGGTGCTGTCCCTCGCCGAAAGCAGCAAGATCAGCGCCCAGGTGGAAATCAGCGAGCGATTCCTCGCCACGCTTCTGGCCGACATCCTGGAGCAGCACCGGGAAACGACCCGGTCGCTCGGCGAGGCGACCGATCGCATGGCGGAACTGGTTCCGCAGATGCGTGCCTCGGCCGATGCGTCGGCGCAACTTGCCGAGCGCGTCGGCGCCCAGGAATCGGTTCTGGAGAGCACCGCGCGTACCGTCGGAAGCGTGGCGCAGGTGCTGCCGGCGCTCGGACAGCTCGTCACGGCTTCGGGCGAAATCATGGTGCAGGCCGGTGACACGGGCGCGCGGGTCGAGAAGATGCTCGGCTACATGCCCGCCCAGGAGGCCTTGCTCGGTGATCTGCAGGTGGCGCTGGAGGGCATCGCTTCGCTGACGACTGAAGTGCACTCGCTCAAGCAGACGACCGAAGTCCTGCGCACCGCGGTGAGCGAGCAGGGCGCGACAGTGCGCCGTCTGGACACGACCTTGTGGAATCAGGAGCGCCAGTCGCTGCTCGAGGCGGTCGACCGAGAGCCGGAATTGAGCGTTGGATTCGCGGGGAGGGGTGAACGATGACGACCACGCTCGCGGAACTGGCGTCGGACGCAGCTTGCGGGCGGCTTGCGCTGCCAAACGTCCCCAGGGTGGTCAAGCGGGTGGTGACGATGCTGCGGGACCCGTCGGCGCAGAGCCGTGCCCTCGCGCAGGAACTCGAACAGGACCCGGTGCTGGCGGCAAAGGTCCTGCGGCTGGCGAATTCGCCGTTCTTCGCCGGCCGCCGCAGCACGGCCAGCATTTCGGATGCGATCCATGTCGTGGGCAGCCAGGCCCTGGGAACGCTGGTGATCGCGTCCGGCCTGGTGGCGGCATTCCTGCGCGTGCCCGGCGTGGACCTGCGCGATTTCTGGCTTCACGCATCGATCACGGCCTGGGCGGCTCGCACGGTGGCGCGCGCCGCGGGATGCGACCCCGAATCTGCCTACCTCGCGGGTCTGCTCCATGAAACCGGGCACCTCATCCTGTGTCAAGCCCATCCGGAGGAGGCGCAGCGTTGCTTCGCCAGGACAGAACCGATGCACGGATCAGCTCTTGTGAGCAGCGAGCGGGAGGTGTTCGGAATCGCGCATCCCGAGGTGGGCGGGTACTGGTGCGACACGTTGCAATTGCCAGACGAGATCGGAGCCGCGATTCGCACCTATCTCGACACCGATGCCGAGGCGAAGTCCAGTCTTGGCGTCGTGATCGAGGTGGCGACCGCGCTCGCTGGCCTGGTGCAATCGCGGGACACCGCTGAGCAGGCATTTTCCCGCGTCGAAGGGTTGCTGCTGCAGTTGCCCGGGCTGGACAACACGGCTTTTGAACGAGGCTTCGACGAGTACTACGCGAAGCTGCAGACAGTGACCGCGGCTGACGACGCCGGGCCATCGCGATGAATCTGCTGAAACTGGGGGGCGCCGCGCTGATGGGCGGCTTCCTGCTCTCGATGACCGCTTCGACCCTGACGTTGTGGCTGTCGTCCGTTGCGGACCAGCGGCCGCTTCTTGCGCTCATCGGCGCGGGGCATGCCCTGGGAATGGTGGTCGCAGCGGGGGCGCTCTGGCGGATTCGAAAGAAGATGCTGTCGGCGCTGGAGCAGATCCGCGGCCAGTTGATCGAGATCGGCGAAGGCAAGCTGGTCGAGCGCCGCATCGCGGACGCGACGGACTGGTCGCCACTGGCTCGCCAGGTGAACTTGATGATCGCGCAACTTCGCACCCAGTTCGACCAGCGCGAAGCGCGTATCGAGGCCTTGCGCGGCGAGGTGGAATTCGACCATCTGACGGGCCTCTCGAGCCGGCCTTATTTTCTGGAACGGCTGTCGTCGGCCTTGCACGCCGAGGGGGATTCGCGCGGTGCGGTCGCCATCATTCGGGTGCATGACCTCGCGGGCTTGAACCAGCGTGTCGGGCGGGATCAGGCTGATGAATTGCTCGGCGGCGTCGCGGCGATGCTGCGCGTGCGCTTCCTGCTGCTGAAGAACGAGCGCGCCGAACTCGCGAGGCTCAATGGCGCCGACTTCGCCGTTCTCGTGCCTGACGTCGTCGTCCACGTGTTCGAGGAGTGGGTGCGCTCGCTTTCGGACGGGTTTGATCGGCTCCATCACGAAATGCTCGCCGACAGCCCGCACGTCGCATGGATCGGAGCGACGAGCTTCAGGCCGGGCGAGTCCGTCTCGGCCGTGATGGCGCGCGCGGACGCGATGCTGCAAAGCACGGAGTTCCTGCGCGGCGGATGGCGGATGGCGGACACCGGCGATGACCGTCGGCTGCCGAATGTGGCGCAGTGGCGGGGCCTCATCGAGGTGGCGCTTTCGACCGGGCGGATCGGTCTGGTGTTTCGCGAGGTGCTGAAACACGATGGAACGCCCCTCCATCGTCAGGGCGAAGCGCAGATCACGCTGCCGGACGAATCCGTGTTCGGCGCCTCCGATCTGGTCGCGTTCGCCTGCAGGGTCGGGCGCACGGTGGACGTCGATTTGCGGGCCATCGAGCTGGCCCTGGATCACATCGAGCGAGCCGGTGTGCCGGTGGCCGTGGAAATCTCGCCCGAGTCGGTGAGGCGCCCGTCATTCCGCGCGCGTCTGGAGGGCTTGCTCGGCTCGAAGCGGGCGGTCGCCAGTGACTTGTGGCTCGAGGTCCGCGAGGACATCCTGGAGGATCCGCCAGCCATGTTGACGGCCCTGGCGCGTGCGGCGACGGCCTGCGGAGCGCACGTCGGAATCAGCCGACTGCATGCACAGGTCGCGAGGATGTCGGGTCTGCGCGCGCTCGGCCTGGAATACGTGAAGCTCTCGCCGTCCGTCTGCCAGGACATGGCGTCGAATCCGGCGTCGGTGCGGTTCGTGGACGTCTGTTCGCGAATCGCGCAGGCCGAGGATGTGCTGCTCTTCGCCAACGCTCTCCTCGACACGACGCCGCCCACCCGCAGCACTGTTCTCGAGCCCGCCTGAGCGGATCGAGCCGCTCAGGCCCCGCGCTGTGCCGCGAGCAGGCGCAGGAAGTCTTCTTCGGGCACGGGCTTGCTGAACAGGTAGCCTTGGTAGCGATCGCAGCCCAGACGCTGGAGGCACTCGCGCTGGGCTTCGGTCTCGACGCCTTCGGCGATCACCGACATGCCCAGGCTGTGGCCGAGTTCCACCACGGTGCGCACGATGGCCACGTCGGCATGGCCGCCGGGCAGGTCGCGCACGAATGATCGGTCGATCTTCAGCTCGTCCAGCGGGAACTGCTTGAGGTAGCTCAGCGACGAATAGCCGGTGCCGAAGTCGTCGATCGACAGCGTCACGCCCAGCGCCTTCAGCTCGTGCATCTGTGCCATCCCGGCGGCCACATCGTCCATCAGCACACTCTCTGTGAGCTCGACGACCAATTGCCCGGCCGCCACGCCGGTGTCGAACAAGGCCAGGCGCAGCACGCTGCACAGATCACCCGCCATGAACTGTGCCTTGGACACGTTGACCGCCACCTTGATGGCCCCGTGCCCGGCGCGCGCCCAGTCGGCGAGGTCCTTGCAGACTTGCTCGATGACCCAGCGACCGATGTGGCGGATGAGTCCGAGCTCCTCGGCCATGGGGATGAAGCTGCCGGGCGCCAGCAGCCCCCTCTCGGGATGCTGCCAGCGCACCAGGGCCTCGGCGCCGACGATGCGATTGCCCGCCAGATCCACCTTGGGCTGATAGTGCAGGCGCAGCTCGCCACGCGACGCCGCGTTTCGCAGCTGCGAGCCCAGGGCGAAGCGTTCGTGCGATCGGGTGTTCAGGTCTGCCGAGGCGAACTGGTACTGCACGTCGCCGCGGGCACGGGCATGGGTGGACGCGATGTCGGCAGCCTGGCGCAGGGCCTCCGAGGTGGAGCCGTCGCGCGGCGACAGTGAAATCCCGATCCACGGACTGGCCGCGACTTCGTGGTGCCCGAACCCCACGGGCTCGCTCAGCAGGCTGATCAGCCGATGGGCGAGCGCCTCTACCGCGGCCACGTCGGCCAGCCCTTCGAGCAGCAGGCCGAAGTGGTCGACTCCCAGGCGGCACACCGGAGGCGCCCGCTCCAACGACGTTGCCAGCAGAGGGTCCGCCCGGTGGTCGGCGGCGAAATGCCTCAGGCGTTGCGCCATGACCTTGGCCAGGCTGTCTGCAAGGGTCTGGTCGACCGTTTCACGCAACTGCCGACACTCCGGCAACTGGACGCTGAACAGCGCCACCAGACCGCCGACGGGGTCGTGGCGCTGCAGCACTTCGATCAGGCCGCGGTCGAACAGGCGCGGGAGGGGCAGTCCGGTGGCGGCGTCGAAGTCGAGCACCTGCCTGTAGTAGCCGTGGAAGGCCAGCGTGTTGCGCACGCGCAGCACCAGCTCGCTCTCGTCCACCGGCTTGGCCAGGAAATCGGTGGCACCCAGTTGCAGCGCGCGCAGCTTGGCCTCGGCCCCGTCCGCGGCGGTGAGCACGATCACCGGGATGTAGCGCAGCGTGCGGTCGGCGCGGATCGCTTCCAGCAGCTCGAAGCCTGACATCCGGGGCATCATCAGGTCGAGCAGCAGCACGCCCGGCTCTTCGCGGCGCAGCAGTTCCAGGGCATTGCAGGGGTCGTTGGTGACCACGAACTGCGAGTAGCCGGCGTCTTCCAGATAGGTCTGGATGAGGTCGGTCATCAGCGGCTCGTCGTCGACCATCATGACCTTGGTGTCGAGCAGCGGGTTGCGGGGCGTCGGCTCGGCCGACTCGCCTGCTCCGTCCAGCCTGGCCGACACGGAGGCGGCCCAAACTTCGTTCTTCATGATTCGGCTCCCGCGAGTTCAGTCTGTGGTGCGGCCGCTCCGCGCAGGATGCCGGCCTCGATTCGGCGCAGCGTGGCGAGCGCTGCTGTCACCTGAGGGCGGTCGCCGGACTGTGCCCCCACCTCGAGCGCCTTGGAGGGCTCGAACAGGTCGTGAAAGCCCATGCTGCCTCCCGCCCCCTTGAGCCAGTGCGCCAGGCCCGCCAGCTCGCCCATCTCGCCGCTGTCGGCCGCGGCCTGCATCTGCGCCAGCTTGCCCGGCAGTTGCTCGACGAAGCGGGCGATGACGGGCCCGAGCCTCGGGTGCGACGCCAGGCGCGACACGATGGCCGGGGCATCGGAAGCCTGCGGCGGCGGCACGGCGGCGGATGCATCGGGCAGCGCTTGCGCATCGGCCTCGACGGCTCGGCCGCCCAGGCGCCGCGACAGCTCGGCCATCAGCACGTCGACGTCGATGGGCTTGGTCAGGAAGCCGCTGAAGCCCCTGCGCTCGATCTCGGCCTCGAAGCCCTTCATCGCATTGGCGGTCAGCGCGATCACGGGCAGCGTGCATCCACGCTCGCGCAGCAGGCGCGTGGCGGTCTGGCCATCCATCACCGGCATCTGCATGTCCATGAGCACCAGGTCGGGCGGCTCGGCGGCGATGCGGTCCAGCGCGACCTGGCCGTTCTCGGCCTCGCTCATGCGCAGGCCGGTCTCCTCGAGCAGCACGCGCAGCAGCTGCCTGTTCTCGACGCCGTCGTCGACCACCAGCACATGCGCTGGCGGGAACTCCCAGCGCAGCGCCGGGGCGGCCGTGGTCGTGGGTGTCTCGGCGGCCAGCTCCGCTGGCTTGAGCAGCGGCACCGCGCCGAGTTCGCCGGCCGGCAGCCAGAGCTCGAAGGTCGTCCCCTGGCCGTAGACGCTGCGGGCCACGATGTCGCCCCCCATCGCGCGGGCGAAGCCACGGCTGATGGTCAGACCCAGGCCGGTGCCGCCGAAGCGCCGTGTCGTCGACGACTCGGCCTGCACGAAGGGCTCGAAGACCGACTCCAGCTTGTCGGCGGGGATGCCGATGCCGCTGTCCTGCACGTCGATGCAGTAGCGCGTGCCCGAACCCTCGCCCGCCAGGCGCAGCCTGACTCGCACACTGCCCTTCTCGGTGAACTTGATGGCATTGCCGATCAGGTTGGTCAGGATCTGGCGCAGCCGCGCCGGGTCGCCGTCGATGCGCTCGGGCAGCGCCTGCGGGAACTGGAGCTCGAGCGTCAGGCTCTTGTGGCGCGCACGTTCGAGCAGCGTGTGCACCACCTCCCGCGCGACCTCGTGCGGCGCGAAGGCCACGCACTCGGCCTCGATGCGGCCGGACTCGACCTTCGACAGGTCGAGGATGTCGTTGATCAGGTTCAGCAGGTGCTTGCCGCTGGAGTGGATGATGTCCAGGTGTTTGGCCGCGTCGGCCGACGAGCGCAGGCCGTTGCGGCGCAGCACCTCGGTGAAGCCGAGGATGGCGTTCATCGGGGTGCGGATCTCGTGGCTCATGTTGGCCAGGAACTGGCTCTTGGCCTCGTTGGCGGCATCGGCCTGTTCCTTGGCCGCCTGCAGGGCGGCGCCGCGCTGCTCGAGCTCGGTGACATCCTGGAAACTGATGACCACGGCCTGCAGCCCGGCGCGCTCGTCGAGGATGGGGGAGCAGTTCGCGCGCAGCGAGAAGCGCACGCCGTCAGGGCGGGTCACGTTCAGGTGCACGTCGCGCTGTGCCCGAGAGGACGACAGCGCCTGCTCCCAGGGCAGTTCGGATGCCGGCAGCGTGTGGCCCTCGGCACGCTGCCAGCCGAACTCGGAGGGCGAACGCCCGACCAGGCGCTGCTCGTCGACACCCAGCATCACGCTGGTGGACTTGTTCGACAGCACGATGCGTCCCTGGCCGTCGACGACGACCAGCCCTTCGGTCAGCGTGTCGTAGGCGGCGCGCACACGCTGCGGCACGGCGCGCGACGGGTCGAGCTCGCGCAGCATGCGCCGCAGGTAGCCGAGGAACAGCGCGCCACAGGCCAGGAACACGAAGGCCGAGAGCTTCAGGCCGGGATCCTGCAGGTGGCCCCGCCAGCCGGCATCGCGCAGCGGCGCAAAGCGCAGTTCGAGGCGACCCCAGGGCTGGCCGGCCTGCCACACCGGCACCACCATCTCGGCGTCGGTGGACACCGTGTGCGGGCCGGGTGTCCATTGCCGCGCGTGGTCATTCAGGTCGATGAGCAGGCTGCCGTCCTCGGCCCTGACCCCGACGGAAAGCAGCCCGGGGTTGCGTTCGCTCAGGAATTCGAGCGTTGCCGCCAGGCCTTCGGGCTGCGTGTCGTCGAGCAGCGCCGACACCGTGACGGCCGTGCTCTCGGCCAGGGCGCTGCGGTGCTGGCGCGTGAGCTGCTCGCCGTCGGGCACCAGACCGAGGAAGCTGGCCGCCAGCATGACGGTGACCGCCAGCGCTGCCAGGCCCAGGGCGAGGTGGGCGCGCGTGGATATCCAGCGCGTCAGGGAAGGCAGTCTCATGGGTGCGCCTGCGTGGAGGGAGGGGTGGCGCGGTGCGCCGCACCGGCCGTGGTGTCGGGCGCTGCGGTCGCCGACTCATGGGGTGTGACCTGGGGGTCGTCGCCGAAGAGGCGCTCCACCTCGGGTTCGTCGGCAGGCGCCGCATCGCGCCGCCGGGCCGCGCCGCTGGCTGTCGCCAGCACCGGCATGGGATCGATCAACTGCCAGGCCGGCAGGGCCGACAGCATGGAGCTCACCAGCACGCCTCCGCGCACCAGCCAGACCACGTAACCCGCCGACAAGCCGGCGGTGACGACAACGCTGGAAGCCACGACCGTGCGCTGCCCGTCGGTCGATTCGGCCATCTGCCGCTGCAGTTCGTCGAGCTTGCGCAGCACGTCGTCGCCCTTGAGCAGTTGCGACCACTGTGCGACGGTGAGGTTGCTGTAATCCGCCGCAGCCTCGAAGCCCAGCACGGCATCGGTGCGGCTCGAAAGTCGCGACTTCGCCACCTCGGCGACCTGGATCGCAAGCGGCGGCGCCACGCGGATAGCGACCCCGGCTGACGCGAGCGCGGCACGGGAAACCGAGCGCGCTTCGCTGCCCCCGACAACGGCTTCGTCGGTTGAGGTCGCGGTTTCGGGAGCCTGCGCTGCCGCTGGCGTCGCCTCGGTGGGTGCCGCTGGCGTCGCTGCAGGCGTCGGCTCGGGCTCGGGCTCGGGCTCGGGTGTCGCTGCCGCGGCGGGTGCGACGGCGGCGGCGAGGTCTGGCATGACGGCCCAGGCGGGTGCAGGCAGCACGACGACGGCAAAGACCACCTGCGCCGAGGCACCCGAGTCGTCGGTGGCGACCACGCGCACCGCGACCGGGCCGTCGGTGCCACCGAGCGGCGGCGAGACCACGAAGGTCTGCGATGCGGCGTCGAAACGCATCCACTGCGGCAGTGCTTTCCCGTTGGCGAGGCTGGCCACCAGGTTCAGCGTGTCGCCGGGATCGGCGTCGGTGAAGGTGTTCGGCGGCAATGCGAACCGCAGCGTCTCGCCCTGCGTGGTGGTCTGCTCGGCAAGGTCGTGCGCCAGCACCGGCGCGTCGTTGACGTTGGCCACGGCTGCGCTTATCGCGCTGGTCACGCTCTCGGCGTTGTCGAAGCCGTCGGTGTATCTGGCGGTGACGCTGATCGCCTGGCCGACCTGCGCCTGGGACAGCCGCAGCGAGTCGCCTGTCGCGCCGCTGATCGCGGCACCGTCGGCAAACCACTGGTAGCTGATCGGGCCGAGTCCGTCGACATCGGCCAGGGTGTTCGCGGCCGTCAGCGTCTGGCCCTGTGCGGGCGTGCCGTTGAGGGTGACGCTGCCGGTCGCAGCGTCGTTGACGTTGGCGACCACCTCGGTGGATTCGCTGTCCACGCTCTCGGCCGTGCCGAAGCCGTCGATGTAGCGGGCCGTGACCGTGATTGCCTGGCCGACCTGCGCCTGGGACAGCAGCAGCGTGTTGCCGATGGCGCCGCTGATCGCGACACCGTCGGCGAACCACTGGTAGGCGATCGTGCCGAGGCCGTCGACATCGGCCAGGGTGTTCGCGGCCGTCAGCGTCTGGCCCTGCGTGGGCGTGCCGCTGAGCGTGACGCTGCCTGTGGGTGCGTCGTTGACGTTGGCCACCGCCGCGGTGGCGGCGCTGGCCACGCTCTCGGCCGCGCCGAAGCCGTCGATGTGGCTGGCGGTGACGCTGATCGCCTGGCCGACCTGCGCCTGGGACAGCAGCAGCGTGTTGCCGATGGCGCCGCTGATCGCGACGCCGTCGGCGAACCATTGATAGGCGATCGTGCCGAGGCCGTCGACATCGGCCAGGGTGTTCGCGGCCGTCAGCGTCTGGCCCTGCGTGGGGGTGCCGCTGATGGTGACGCTGCCGGTCGAGGCGTCATTGACGTTGGCCACCGCCGCGGTGGCGGCGCTGGCCACGCTCTCGGCCGTGCCGAGGCCGTCGATGTAGCGGGCGGTGACGCTGATCGCCTGGCCGACCTGCGCCTGAGACAGCAGCAGCGTGCTGCCGATGGCGCCGCTGATCGCGACGCCGTCGGCCTTCCACTGGTAGCTGATGGCGCCGAGGCCGTCGACATCGGCCAGCGTGTTCGCGGCCGTCAGCGTCTGGCCCTGCGTGGGGGTGCCGCTGACCGTGACGCTGCCGCTCGGGGCGTTGTTGAAGGCGGTGACGACGGCGGTCGCAGCGCTGGTCACGCTCTCGGGGGTGCCGAAGCCATCGGTGTAGCTGGCGCGCACCGTGATCGTCTTGCCCACCTGGGGCGAGTCGAGCAGGAGACTGGTGCCGGTGGCGCCTGCGATGTCCACACCATCGGCCGCCCATTGGTAGCTGATCGGCCCGAGCCCGTCGGCATCGGCCAGGGTGTCGGTGAGGGTGAGCGTCTGCAGCCAGGTGGCCGTGCCATTGATCGTGAGTGCGCCGGTCGGCAGGTCATTCACGTTCGCCACCGCTGCCGTGGCCGCGCTGGTCACGCTCTCGGCCGTGCCGAAGCCATCGGTGTAGCGGGCCGTGACCGTGATCGCCTGGCCCACCTGCGCCTGGGTCAGCAGCAGCGTGCTGCCGGTGGCGCCGCTGATCGCGATGCCATCGGCCTTCCACTGGTAGCTGATCGGGCCGAGTCCGTCGACATCGGCCAGCGTGTTCGCGGCGGTCAGCGTCTGCCCTTGCGTGGGCGTGCCGCTGAGGGTGACGCTGCCGGCGGGCGCATCGTTTTGCGGCAGCACCGTGACGACGAAGCTGGTGCTGGTGCTGCCGCCGCTGCCGTCGGACACGGTGAGGGTGATGGTTGCCGTTCCGCCGTTGGCGGTGCTGTTGGCGTTCGGCGCCGGGGTGAGGCTGACCGTGCGGCTGGCGCCCGAGCCGCCGAACACGATGTTCGCGGTCGGCACCAGCGAGGTGTTGCTCGACGTCGCGCCGAGCAGCAGGCTGCCGGGGCTGGTTTCCGCATCGCCGATCGTGAAGCCGACCGGTGCCAGCGTCTGGTCTTCGTTGATCGTCTGGTTGGCGACCGCGCTGATCGTCGGCGGGAAGCCCAGGGGGTTGTATTCGTAGGCGCCGATGTCCGACCGGCCGCCGAAGGTGGCGACGCCGCGCTGGTCGGCCGCAGGCGCGCCGACCGGGTTTGCCGCGTCGCGCGCCGCGCTGGTGGAGCCGATGGCCACGGTGCGCGTGAAGCCGCCGTTGCTGGCCAGGGCGCTTGCGTTGGCGGCCGTGTTGCGCTGGTCGCCGACAGCGAGGAACCCCGACGAGTTGTCGTCGCTGAGGTTGTAGCCGAGGGAAGTCAGGGCCTTGTTCGTGTTGCCGCCGAGGTTGCTTGCAAACAGCGAGTTCGTGGCGACGATCTTCCTGGCCGCAGTGGTCGCGTTGTCGTACACACCACCGCCACCGCCGAGCGGGCTGCTGTTGGCGGCGATCGTCACATGGTCGAGCGTCAGCTGCTCTTTGGACCACAGGCCACCGCCTTGAGACGTAGCCGTGTTGCCGGCGATGGTCACGTTGGTGAGGGTGGTTCCCGTGTGGGCGTTGTAGAGACCGCCGCCCTTGCTGGCCGTGTTGCCCGACAGGGTGACGTTTTGCAGCGTCACGCTGCCGGTGCCGGCCTTGATGTAAAGACCGCCACCCGACTTGCCGTCGGCCGTGTTGCCCTGGATGGCCACATCGCGGGCGATGAGCGTGGCGTTGGTGTCGTTGTAGATGCCGGCGCCGTCGACATCGCCCGATGTCGTGTTGCCGTTGTTCTGGATCGTCACGCGGTTCAGCGTCAGCGTGCCGGCATTGAGGATGCCGCTGCCCTTGCTGCTGCCGCCGTAGCCGACGTTGGACGCGACCACCACGTCGTTCAGCGTCAGGGCCACGCCGCTGCGAATGTTCAGGCCAGCGCCAGCTTCGTCTTTGCCCCCCTGGATCGTCAATCCCGACATCGTCACCGTGCCGCTGTGCAAGTCGAACATGCGGTCGACTCCGTTGCCCTGGATGACCGTCAGGTTGCTGCCGTTGCCGACGATATCGAGGCTGCCATCGATCTCGAAGTCGGTGTTGGCGTTGCTGTTGCCCCCGCTGTTGCCGCTGCCTTCTGTCGACGCCATCATGTTGAAAGGGCCGTTGACACTGAACACGATGCGGTCTGCGCCTGCGTTGCCATTGGCCTGGCTGATGGCCCAGCGCAAGGTGCCTGGCGTGGTGTGGGCGCCGGCGAAATCGTCGTTGCGGGTGACCGTGTAGGTCGCCAGAACGCCTTGCCACTGCGCCTGTGCCCAGGCACTGGGGGCCAGCGCCGCGTCGATGCTCCCGCTCTGGTATTCGAGCGCCCAGTCGCCACCGCGCGCCGCGGCACCGGTGAGGTCGGTGCTGGCCGCGACGTCGGCGCCGCTCAGCGCCGCCAGGTCCTGCACCAGCTGCCTGCCGGCGGCGCCCTGCGCCACGTCGCAGCCGTAGAGCAGCAGGTCGGCGTCAGGGGTCAGCGCCTGGCTCCAGCCGGCGATCTCACCGGCGCGCTGCATCAGGGTGTGCGCATCCAGCGCCGTGCGGCCGAGCTGCAGATGGCCGTCGCTGCCGTGGCTGAGCACATGCACGGCGCCGATGTCGCTGCGGCCGGCGAGCGTCCGGGATATCAGGGCCAGGCCGTCGGCGCCGGCGTCGATGGTCACGACCTCGATGCGGCGCCCGGCAGCCTGTTGCCCCAGCAGGTCGGCGGCGAGCGCGTCGGCGTCGGGCAGGCCGGCGTCGATGAAGGCGATCTCGGTGCGCTGCGTGGTGGCTGGCGTCGCTGTCGATGCAGCCGCGGGCGCCAGCGTGGCTTCGTTCGCCGCAGCATGCAGCATCGGTGACACGCTTGCGCCCAGCGGCGAGAGGTCTGCCGAATGGAGGATGCGCGCCTCCAGGGTCTCGGTCAGCAGGCGCCAGGAGGTAGCGGTCACGACAGCTCGGCCGGTGAAGGGAAGAGGGGAGAGGCGGTCGGCGTCAGGGCGATGGCGGCCTGGCCAGGCCCGCGCCCGCCACCATGCCCGTGCCCGTGCTGGCACGGGCGCTGGCGCTGGCGGCCATGGGCAGGTCGGCCTTGCAGCGCAGCCCGGCCGGCAGCAGCAGCTGCGGGTTGGGCAGGCTCAGGCGGACACGGAAGCTGTTGCTCGCGGCATCGAGGACCCTGTCGACATGGCTCACGGTGGCGGTCACGGGTGCCGCGCCGGGCAGCTCGGGGCGGATCGACACCTGGTCGCCGAGCGCCAGCGTGCCGTACATCGCCGTGGGCACCATCAGCTCGACGCGCAGCAGGTTGATCACCGCCACGCGCATCAGCGGGCGTTCCTCGACACGCTCGCCCTCGTTGACGTAGCGCTCGACGACCACGCCGCTGAACGGGCTGCGCACCGTGCGCAGCGCGAGCTGGGCCGCCGCCACGCGGTATTCCTCCGCCGAGATGCTCTGCTGGGCGCGCACCTGGCGCAGCTTCTGGCGCGCCACTTCGGCGTCGCCGCGCGCCTGATCGGTGGCCTGGGCCGAGACGAAGCCCTGAGCCACCAGCGACTCGGCGCGCTTGACTTTCTGCTCGGCCAGCTCGAGGTTGGCCATGGCAGCCAGGACGTCGGCGTCCACACGGGCGCGCGTTTGCGCTGCACCGGCGTTGGCGCGTTCGACATCGGCGCGCAGCCTCAGCAAGGGCTGCCCGGCGCTGACGATGGCGCCGCGTTCGACCTCGATGCGATCGACCACGCCGACCACCTGCGAGCCGACCTCGGCCACCTGGTCGGGCTCGATCAGGCAGCCCATGGTGCGGGCCGTCGACGGGTTGACCGTGACGACCGGTGGCGCCGCGAGAGCTGGCGACAAGGCCAGCGCGGCGAGCAATGCGTGCGTCAGGTGCGCCGCCCGGCGTAGGCCAGCCGCCGCTCCCACGCGAGGTCCAGTTCGAGCAGCTGCCGACGCAGCGCCGTGCGGCGTCGTTCGTCCTGCCACTGACGCCAGCGGCGCAGGGCCCGGGCGCCAAGCAGCCGGTTGCAGAGGGTGTCGAAGGTTTTCCATGATGAATCGTTATCGGTGGAAAGTACTGAAGGTTGAATGGAAGGGCCGTGCACGCACCACACCTCCGCACTGCCGGGGTCGCCGTGGCGTCCGGCGCGTCCGGCGAGCTGCCGGTCGTGGCGGCGCGACGCCTGCTGCTGGCACGACAGCACATGCAGGCCGCCGGCCGCGCGGGCGCGCGCATCGAGTTCGATGTCGGTGCCGCGGCCCGCCATGCGGGTGGCCACCGTGACCTGCCCGGCGCGGCCGGCGGCGGCGACGATGGCGGCCTCGTCGGCGTCGTTCAGGGCGTTGAGCACGGCGTGCCCGACGCCGCGCGCGTCGAGCAGTCTCGACAGGGCCAGCGTGTCGCCGACGCTGTCGCTGCCCACCAGCACCGGCCGGCCGGTGGCACTGAGCTCTGCCGCGCGCGCCGCCACGGCCTCGAAGAGCGATGTCGCCTCTGCGAAGCGCCGCGACGGCAGCGTGCGGCGCCGGCACGGCTGATGCCGCGGCACGCGCACCACGGCGCAGCCGTAGACGGTGCGCAGCTCGGCCCGCGCCTCCCACAGCGTGCCGCTGATGCCGCACAGGCGCCAATAGCGCTGGAAGAAGCGCTGGAAGGTGGTCTGCGCGATGGTTTCGGTCTCGGCCGGTGCGCGCAGGCCTTCCTTCAGTGCCACCACGGTGTGCAGGCCACGCGACCAGACCCGCCCCGCCGCCACGCGGCCTGTGACTTCGTCGAGCAGCTCGATGGCACCGTCCTTGACGAGGTAGTGCACGTCGCGGCGGTAGAGGTGCAGTGCGGCCAGTGCCAGCAGCACGGCCTCGCGCCGGTAGCGCGGCCGCAGCCAGGGCCCGCCCAGGCCGGCGGCCCGCGCGGCGAGCTGCTCCTCTCCCTGCGCGCTGAGTTGCGCGGTGCGGTCGGCGTGCTGCAGCGTGAAGTGCTGACCCGGCACCAGCGCCCGCGCCAGCGACAGCGCCTGCCACAGGAAGGCGCGACGGGCCGCGTGCGGCGCCGCGCGCGACAGGATCAGCCGCACCTCGGCTTCGTCGAGCAGGATGCTGTCGGCCTCGTCGAGCAGCGCCCAGCACAGGCCGCGCATCAGGGGCGCCGGCGCGGCGCGCCCGGCCAGCGCGTGTGCGGCCTGCTCGACGTCGCTGCGGCCGGCGAGCTGCTGGTGGTCGCGCAGGAAGTCGAAGGCCAGGTCCTTGGCGGTGGCGTAGACGACGTCACCCGCGTAGATGGCGCGACGCTCGGTGTCGGCCTGGCCGGGCTGCAGGGCGCCAGCCTGCAGGCCCAGCGCGGCGAAGAAGGGCACGAGACGGGCGGCATCGCGGCCGGCCAGGTAAGGGTTGGCGGTGACCACGTGCACCGGCACGCCGGCCAGTGCCGCCACGGCCGCAGCGAGCGCAATGGCCAGGGTCTTGCCCTCGCCGGTGGCCATTTCGGCCATGTGGTTGGACAGCAGCGCGGCGGCAGCGATGTGCTGCGAGGGCCGTGCGGTCCAGCCCAGGGTTTCGGCGGCGATGGCCGCGGCGGCGCCCAGCGCCTGCGCCATGACGGGCGGCTGCAGGCCGTCGCGCCGCAGAGCGCGGCGCAGCGTGGCCAGCGCCGTCGTGCGCTGCGCCGGCGGCCACTGCGCGAAGGACTCGGCGTGGGCCGCGGCGCGGCGCGCCAGCGCACGGCACTGCGCCGCCGCGCTGCCCCGGTACGGCCGGCGCTTCGGCGGGGCCCGGTCGTCCTCGGCCCGCATCGGGCATCGGCCCCACAAGGGACCGGGCACCGGCAGCACCCGCGACAGTTCCAGCATGACGGCGCCGTTCATGAGAGGCCTCAGAACTGCGCGTTGAAACGCTGCTGCACCTGGCGCTGCACTGCGCGCAGGAGCTGCATGGCCAGCGGCGAGTAGCCGGCGTCGAAGCGCACCCAGGCACGTTCGCCGAGACGTTCGCCCGGCCCTTGCGCCACGGGCTCGCGCTGCCGCCCGTCGGCGCCTTCGCCGAAGGGGGGTGCACCGGGCCGCGCGGACAGGCGCAGGTCCAGCAGCACCACCGGCTGCAGCGGCTTCAGGTCGTCGCCGGGGTCGGTCTGGATGTCGCCACCGTGACGCGCGCTCAACGCCGCGCTGGGCAGTTGCCGCGCCGCGCCGCCCCCCTCGCGCAGCAGCGTGGCGTGCAGTTCGGTACCCGGCGCGCTGGCCAGGCGCACGCTGGCGTCGGGCCGTGCGCGCTGCAGTTCGCTGGCGTCGGCCTCGGGCAGCGCCACGCGCACGGAGTCTTCGCCGGCACCCACCACCTGGCCGAGCAGCCGTCCGCGGTGCACGAACTGCCCCGTCAGGTCGGCGGCCTGGGGCAGGGCGACGCGGCCCGCGCTGCCGGCGCGCACGGTCAGCGCGGCCTGGCGTTCCTGCAGCCGCTGCAAGGTGGCCTGGGCGGCGGCGAGTTCGGCGCGCGAGTTGCCGGCAGTGCTGCTGTCATCGCGCCAGGCCTGGAAGAGCCCGGTCTCCAGCGCGTCCACACGGGCTTGCTGGCGCGCCAGGTCGGCGGCCAGGCCGGGGTTGTCCAGCCGCAGCACCAGGGCGCCGGCTTCGACGGACTGGCCGTGACCGGCCACGATCTCGGCCACGAAGCCGTCTTCCTCGGCGCGCAGTTGCGCCTCGTCGGCCGGCCACACCACGCCGGGCACCAGCAGCCGCTGCGGCAGCGGCAACGCCAGCGCGAGCACCACCGCCGCGCTGGCGCCGAGCACCAGGGCACGCCAGCGCTGCTGCGCGCCGGCGCGCGCCAGCGCGGCGCGCCGCAGGCCGCCCACCAGCCGTGCTGCGGGCTGCAGCAGCAGTTGCCACCCCAGCAAGGCCCCGCCGACGATGCCGAAGGCCAGCGACAGGTGGCCCAGCCAGAACACGGCCGTGGCGCCGATGCCCAGCGTGAAAAGCCACGACAGCGGTGCGTAGGCCGCGAGCCAGGGCGTCTCGCCGTTCGCCACCGCCATGGGCTCGACGTCAGGCAGGCGCAGCAGGCGGCGCTGCAGCAGATCGGTCCACCACTGGCGGCTGCGCGCACCGAGGTTGGGCAGGTCGAGCAGATCGGTGGCGATGTAGTAGCCGTCGAGCCGCTGCAGCGGGTTGGCGTTGAACAGCAGGGTCGAGACACCGGCGACCACCAGCGTGACATAGGCGGCATCGCGCGCCAGGCCGTCATCGAGCCACAGCCACAGCGGCAGGGCCGCAGCGGCCAGCGCCAGCTCGGCCATCATGCCGGCGGCACCGACGATCACGCGCTGCCGACGCCGCACGAACCCCGACGCGGCCGAGGCGTCGACGTAGGGCACGGGCAGCCCGAGCATCAGCGTCACGCCAGCCTCGTTCACGGTGCCGCCCCAGCGCTGAACGGCCAGGCCATGGGCCAGCTCGTGCAGCAGCTTGATGGGCACGTACAGCAGCGCCGCCAGCAGGGCGTAGCGCGGCGTCTCCAGCCAGCGACCGCCATGCGCCCACAAGGCCGGGGCATGCTGCAGCAGCAGGCCGAGCAGGCTGCACAGGGCGAGCGCCCACACCAGCGCGCCCGCGGGCGAGAACAGCGCCTGCGCCAGGCCTTGCCGACGGCGCAGCCAGGCGCCGGGGTCGAGCAGCGGTATGCGCCAGGCCAGCAGGCTGCGGCTGCGCCGCGGCGCATCCAGATGTTCGCGCTGACGCAGCAGCCCTTCGATGTCGGCCGCGCGGTCGGACTGCAGCAGCGCGGCCTCGTGCAGCTGCGTCAGCATGTCGACGACTTCATCCTGCGTTGCCGGCTCGCCGGGCCGGGCGAGCAGGTCGTCCCACAGCTGCTGCACGCTGCAGCGTCCGTCCAGCCGGCCGGCCAGCGCCCACGCCGGGGCATTCAGGCGCACGCTGCGGCCGCCCTGCTCGGGCATCAGCACCCACCAGCACTCGCCGCGCACGCGTTGCCGTCGCACGCGCAGTTGCGGTGCCAGTTGCGGACGCAGGGCGGCGACGCGATGCCAGCGCGGGCTGTACAGGCTGCTCATGGTGGAAGCCGCTCAGCCGATCCAGGCCCACCAGGCCACGCGCACCCGGTCCAGCGCATGCCCGCACCAGGCCCACAGTGGCGGCAGGCGGCCGACGACGATCTCGGCGCGACCGAGCAGGCCGGGACGGATGTCGCTGCGCGGCTCGGTCAGCCGACCCTCGACCTCGAAGATGTTGCGGCCGTCGACCGCCTTGGCCAGCGGCACGATGCGCTCGACGACGATGTCCTGACGGTCCCAGGGCAGCGACGACAGCGCCAGCCGCCCCGCCTGACCCGCCGTCACGCGCGCGATGTCGACCTCGTCGACCTCGACGATGACGCGCTGGCGTCCGGTGGTGGCCAGCGTCAGCAGCGTGTCGCCCTGTCGCACTGGCGTGCCCGTGGCCTGGCTCAGCTCGCCCTGGATGACCAGCGCATCGAAGGGGGCCACCACGCGCCCGCGCGCCAGTTGTTCATCGACGAGCGCGAGCTGCGACTGCGCCTCGGCGATGCGCGCCAGACTGGTGGACGCGTCGGCGCGGTCGGCCTTGGCCATGGCCGCGGCGTAGGCGTTCTCGTGCTGCGCGAGCTGGCTGGTCCAGCGCTCGCGTTCCAGGCGCAGGTCGCCGTCGAGCAGGTCGACCAGCGCGTCGCCGGCCTTCACGCGGTCACCCGGGCGCACGTGGACTTGCTTGACGAAGCCGTCGGCCGGCGCCACCAGCACGCGCTGCTCGGCGCCTTCGATGCGGGCCCGCCCGCCGACTTCACGCTGCAGCGGCGCCGCGGCCAGGAAGACGAAGGCCAGCCCGCCCAGCGCCATCAGCCGGCGCGCCGTGCGGCGCTCGGGCTGGCGCAAGGCGTGCCAGGCGCGTCGCAGGTCACGCTGCAGGCGCCGCGTCGACGACTCGTCGCCGCGCTGCATCCAGTGCAGCGCCGGGACGGCCAGGGCCAAGGCCTGTTCGATCTGTTGAAGTTCTTCGGCGCTGAAGGGCTGGTGGCCCCGGCGCTCGAGGCTCAGGGCGCCGAAGGGCTCGCCGGCCTGTCCCAGGGGAACCGTGGCCACGGCCGCGCCGGTGAGCCGGTGCATCGCCTGGTGCTCGATCAGGATCGGCCCGGCCAGGGGAGTCCCGGCCCCGTCCACCGGTGGCCAGCCCAGGCTGCGCGCCTGTTCGAGGGCTTCGTCCATCGCGCCCAGCAGGCGCTGCGACGATTCGGCCTGCGCCAGCGGCGGCGCCGGGTCGGACGTGGCGATCAGGCTCGTGCGGCCGTCCTGGTGCAGCGCCAGGCTCACTCGCGCCAGGCCGAGGCGCTGCGCCAGGGTACCGACGAGTACGTTGGCCGCCGCAGGCAGGCTGCGCTGGGCCAGCACCTGGGCATAGAGTTCGAGAACGCAGTCCGGTGTGACGGCTGCAGGCTCGACAGGGGGAAGCCGGGTCGCCGATGGCAGCAGGTCTTCACTCATGGCGGTGCCCGCCGAGGGCTGATGCGGCGCTCGTCTTGTGCGCTGCGCCCGCCCTGGATGGAGCTGGCGCATGCTGGATCGGACGCAGAACGTAAATCAACACACCTCCTGGGACCATCGCTGCCTGCGGGCGCCGCGCTGCGGGCTGGGGCCTGGAAATTGTCGAGGCCGGTCGCGACGCCGGTCGCCGGATGAGCGCGGGAAAGGCCCCGTTAAAGCCGCTCCTTGACCCTCTTGAACTTGATCGAGGAACTGTCTGGCGCGCTCATTGCCGGTGAGTGCTGCGTGGCCTGGCAGTCATCGATGGCGCCGGTCCGACGCCTTGCCGCCCGTGCACGAACTGGGTAACCTCGTGAAACCCGCCACGGTTTTGGACGGCGCCGCGTGCAGCGACCGCCTGCCGGCTTCCATCCAGCCACGCGGTCACCGATACTGATTCAAATGTCGTTCCCTCGCGACCCAGGTCAGTCATGCCGCACAAGCCGTTCGCCCCGAAGTCCTCAAACAAGCGCCAGTTTCAAGACCAGCGTCAGCAGCCCGTTCATGAGCGTCGCGTCACGCGCGGTCCGCTGAGTTCGGCTCGCTGGTTGCGCGGCCTGCTGGTTCGCCCCCTCACGCTGAAGCGCCGCGGCCTGCAATGGGACATCGTGCTGGTCGACCGACGCCAGCCGCGCGAGTTGTCCGTCTCTGCGGTCGAATCCGTGCGCGAAGAGCTGCGCATGCGCTTGCTGGGGCAAGACCACCATGCCGACGCGCAGTCCCTGATCCATCTGGAGCACGTGTACGACGCACTCGGACGCAATGGCTGGGACGCGGTCGAAGCCCTGAGCGCGCGCACGCTGGGCAAGGCGCTGCTGCACACGCAGATGCTGCTGGTCGAACAGGACTCCGAATCTCTGGCGCAGATGCGCGACCGCCTGCGTGCCGCGCTGACGGCAGCCGAATCGCGCGAGGAACGTCAGAAGCATCAGGTGTCGAAGGCAGGCGCCAGACCGGGCCCGGCTGTCGAGGTGTCGGAAGCCACCCAGGAAGACTTCGAAGCCAGCGAACGCAACTGGACCGGTGCCGCGCCACAGGGGGCGGCCCCGGCCGGGCGCGACTGAACGAACGCCCCGCGGGCAGCCGACCGGCCACCGCCCGCGCAGGTGGTTGCGCGGCACACGCTCCCGGTCAACGGGCGCTTGGAACGGGCGGACGCTCTAGGGCTGCAGGCTCTGCACCGCGCCCGGGTAGGCCGGTGGCCCGCTCAGGGGGCGAACGCTGCGGGGATGAACGTACTCGGCCCGCAGGTCGAGGGCGAGCCCGAGATCGGTGATGGCCGCTGGCTTCTGAAACTGCAACTGCCGCCCCGATTCGCTGAGCCGATAGTCGTAATTGGCCGCGTCGACAAACAAGGAGGCATCGCCGCTGACGTCATTGAGGATCTGCGCGAGGTCGGAGGTGTGGTAGCGGCCGAGGCCTGACAGCACGTTGTTCGCCGAGACGATGCTGGTGGCTCCTGGCGCTGCGCGCAGGAAGGCGCCGCCGTATGGATGATCATTGACCAGGGTATTGCTCATCAGATACAGGCGATTCTCCGGATACTTGTAGCCCTCTTGCCCGAAGGCGATCAGTGTGGAGTTTTCGCCGTAGCGGCTTTGCTCGATCACATTGCCCACCAGCACCGCAATGCCGCCATTGGGCAGGTCGACTTCATAGCTGGCATGGCCGCCCCGCTCGTCGGTGATCCGGTTGTAGCGGATGTCATTGACTGCAGCACGGCTCTTGATGAGGTGGCCGATGTTGCCGTGGTGGAAGTAGCTGCCGCTGACACGCAGCGAAGCGATGCTGCCGACGTAGAGGTGGTGACTGAGTCCGCCCGCTCCGCCTTTGTAGGCAAATTCGCTGCCCTCGATCTCCAGCCGTGAATCGGGAGAGTTGGACGTCAACAGCCCGCTTTCATTTCCCCAGAAAAGACAATCCCGCACGATCAGATGCCCGTCCTCGAAGCGAATGCCCGCGCCGTTGCGGTCGTTGACGCGGGCGCCGATGAAGTCGATGCCAGACACCTCGAAGTGCCCGTTGCGTATCACCCAGATCGCCTTGCCCTCCGCGCTTCGGCCGTCGGCGTAGAGGCGGGCACGGCCCCCCACGGCGCGAATGACCAGGCGCTTCTGCTGCCAGAGCGCCACATCACCTCGGTAGTCCCCGGCGACGATTTCCACCGTGTCTCCATCCTTGGCGATGCGCGAGGCCTGCGCGATGGTGCGAATCGCTTCGCTCGGGCCGACGCGCAGGATTCGACCCGTGGAAGCATCGCCTCGGGATTCAGAGCCGACCTGTTCAACGAGTCGGGTGGGCGGCGGCGGCGCCGGAATCGGAAACGGCCGGCCTTGCCGTTCGCGCAGTGAGGGCTCGTCCAGGGCCTCGCGAACGGATCCCAGCACCGGCAGCGCGATCGCCTCCAGCTTGGGATGCCCCTCCAGTCGGCGCTCGGCATAGTCCATCAGCCGACCTGGTGTATGGCCTGTATAGACGATCAAACCGGCCAGCCCGACCAGGCACAGAACGCCCGCCAGCAAGAGCGTCAGCGACCCACGAAGAACTCGCCGCAACCTGTTCACCGGGGACGCGATTCTGGCCACAAGCCACTGTGGCCGACGGTGGCGTGTTCTGCGATCAGTCGCAGTGGCTGCGTCAATGAAAAGCGCCGCTCGTCCATGGCTTTGACATCCCAGGCTTCGACCCGTTGGGGCTGGTGAAAGAGATTATGGGCCGCGGGGCCGACGTGTACCGTGAGGTATGTCGCACGAACCCGGACCTCTGCAGCTCAGTGCGTGGCGCGGCCCGTTCGACACGAGAATGACGGGGGAGGCCAAGCCGTCAGCGGTGCAGGGTTTTCTCCCGCAAGCCGGTGCAGACCGGGTCGCAGAATCAGTCAGACAATCGCATTGCGTTGCACCCAACGAGGAGACATTCACATGAGTCAGCCCCAATTCGATATCGACGAACTGCTGGAGAGCTTTCACGTCTGGCTCGAAGCCCAGAGCATGGATTCGCTTGCCGCCTATGCACAACGGTTGGCAGACCAGGTGCCCGATTCCGCACCCCTGGGCATGGTTCTGTGCCTGGCCGACAACCAGGACAGCCTGCTCGCGCAGACCCTGGCCGCGCTGACGGCAGGCAACGGCGTACTCTGGCCTCGCGCCCAGCCGGATGATCCCGTGCAGACTCAGGCACTGCGTGTCGGGCTGCCCCTGCCGATCAAATCGCAGATCACGCTGACGGACTGGAATCCATCCGCAGACGCAGCGCCAGACCCCTTGCCACAAGGCGTTCTCTACACCGGCGGCACAGATGCCCTGGCACAACTGCAGCAACAGGCCAGCCGTTGGCCCAACCATCCCGTGACGATCATTTCGTGCCCGGAAGACGTCGGCGATGATTTCGAGATTCCTCTCGCGCAGCTGCAGAACTGACCCGGCTTGCCCCTCCGGCCGGCATCGACGTACCCGTCGGACAGCACGGGTCGGGTGATGTCAGGCCACGGCTGCCTCAGCCGCTTGCGAATTCGCTCGGCAGCGTCTCCTTCGACGTCACGGCGTCATCCGAGGACGGACTGCGCTACCGACGTGTACAGAGGGATGCCGATCAGGATGTTCAGCGGAAAGGTGATCCCCAGGCTCAGCCCGAAGTAGATCGCGGGATTCGCCTCGGGGATCGCATACCGGAGCACTGCCGGCACGACGATGTACGACGCGCTCGCCGACAGCACCATCAGCAGCGCCGCATCGGCAACCGGCAGCGACAGCGCCCAGGACAGTGCCAGGGCGATGCCTGCGTGGATGACGGGCCCGATCGCCGCGTAGCCGATCAGCGCCGGCGACGCCTTGCGCGCATCGGCGAAGTTCTTGGCGACCATCAGGCCCATGTCGAGCAGGAAGAAGGCGAGCATGCCCTTGAACAGATCGCCGGAGAACGGCTGCATCATCGCCTTGCCTGCGTCGCCGCTCAGGAAGCCGACCGCCATCGCGCCGAGCAGCAGCAGGTGCGCGCCGTCGGTGAACGACTCGTGCAGGATCCGCCCGATCGAGGGGCCGCCGCCCCCCGCGCCGAGCACCGCCGTCCCGCTGCCGTGGCTGGCGCCCGTCGGCACGGTCTGCGCATGGCGCAGCGTGTTGGCCAGCAGCACGGCCATGATGATTGCGGGCGACTCCATCAACACCATGGCGACTGCCATGTGTCCACCGAAGGACAGCCCCACGGTCTCCAGGTACTGCATTGCCGTCACGAAGGTCACGGCACTCACCGAGCCGTAGGCCGCCGCGACCGCAGCGGCATCGAAGCGCGACACGCGGTTCTTCAGGAACGCGTAGCCGAGCATCGGCACGATGAACGCCATGGCGATCGCGGCCAGCAGCGCGACCGCGACGCTCGGCGTCAGTCCGGACTTCGCGAGCGCGAAGCCGCCCTTCAGCCCGAGCGCCATCAGCAGGTAGAGCGACAGGAACTTCGAGATCGCGGGCGGGATGTCGAGGTTCGAGCGCAACGCGCCCGCCAGTACGCCGAAGACGAAGAAGAGGATGGCGGGATCGAGCAGGTTTTGCATGGAATTCTCCTTTGACCCGCACATCCTAGGGTTCGATATCGATCAGGCAAAATCGATTTTCAAGATCTTGTACATAGAGTTCTATCTATATATCGGGCGGTCCTGCGCACCGTCTGCTCGAACCGCGAGCGCCGCATGAACGTGACCTTCCGACAGCTCCGCCTCTTCCTCGCGCTTGCCGACACTGGCAGCGTCAGCGCGGCCGCCCGCGCCACGCACGTGACACAGCCGACGGCCTCGATGCAGCTCAAGGAGATCGCCGGGTCGGTCGGGCTGCCGCTGTACGAGATCGTCGGCCGGACGCTCTACCTGACGGATGCCGGCAAGGAACTCGCCGAGACAGCCCGCGCGATCTCGCAGACCTGGGAGGCGTTTGAGCAGCGCATCGACTCCGCCAAGGGTCTCGCGCGCGGGAAGCTGCACGTCTCCGTGGTGAGCACGGCGAAGTACTTCATGCCACGGCTGATCGGCTCCTTCTGCGCCCGGCATCCGGCGATCGACGTCGCGCTGGAGATCCTCAACCGCGATGGCGTGGTGCAGCGGCTGCGCGAGAACCGCGACGACCTCTACATCATGTCGATGCCGCCGCGCGACATGGACCTGGAGGACAGGGTGTTCATGCCGAACCCGATCGTGGTCGTCGCCTCGACCGCCGACGCGCTGCTGCGTCGCAAGCGGGTCGTGCTCGAGCAACTGGCCGACCGCCGGTTCATCCTCAGGGAGAAGGGTTCGGGCACGCGGATGGCGGTGGACCGCCACTTCCGCGAGCACCGGTTTCGACCGGACGTCCGGCTGGAGCTGGGCAGCAACGAGGCTGTGAAGGAGTCCGTCGCCGGCGGACTCGGGATCGGCGTGGTGTCGCGCCACGCGCTGCATGGTCAGCAGAAGGAGAACGGCGTGGGCATCGTCGACGTCGAGGGCTTTCCGCTCGCTTCGGCCTGGCACGTCGTGCATCCCGCCGGCAAGCGCTTGTCGCCGCTCGCGCAGGCGTTCAAGCGGCACGTGCTCGACGAGGTGCCCGCTTGAGAAGCGCGCGCGGGCCATGGCGCGCCCAGGGTGCCGTCCAACGCGATCGAGGCTTCGACAGAGACGGGATCGCCCGGCTGCAAGGAGCCATTGGCGGACTGCACCCGCCAGACGCTGCGCAGGTAGCTCGTACTTTGCGACTCGCCCCAGTAAGGCGGGGTGATGGTGAATGTGAATGGCGGCATGCCGACCTGCCAGCTGATCGCAGCGCCCGAACCGTTCAGGCTGTGAGCACCCGTTCGCGCACGGATGGTTCCGGCCGCGGGCCAGACTGACGCCGCGACGCTGGAGCAGGCTGTCTTCCAGGAATACGTCTACGCGGGTGGGCTGTTTCACGGGCTGGGCGTGGATGACACGCTGCCGGAGTCCTTCGTCGAGTCGGCCACCGCCGCGGATGAATCCGCATCGGGCCATGTGCGCACGACCGGCGGCGCCTTCCCGCGGGCCGAGGGTGCGCTCACGATGCAGGCCCTCGGCAATCCGACCCGGAGCATGCCAGGCAACTTCTCCGCGCGGATCTACTACGAACGGCAGGTCGAGCAGGTCGGGGGGGATCCCTGGATCGGTCCGGTTCCCATCGACGTCCACACGCGCGGCGCCGTTGACAGTGCGGTGACCTACGGGGCATCGATCTACAAGCTGTGGGCTCAGGCGCAAATCGAACTGCCGGGCGCCCCGCCCGTCGCGCACTCCGCCCGAGCCTGCGTGAGGGGCGTCTGCGTGCATGGTCCGATCTCGTTCGATCACGCCTTCTCGGGGCACGCCTTCCCCGGCACCGCCTACGTCGTCGAACTCGAGACGCTGGGGTCCGGCTATGTGTCGGTGGACCGGGCGGTCCTGTCGATGTCGGGCTGGGTGGATCCAGGCATCGCGATCTCCCCCAGCTTCGAACGCGCCGATGACTTCAGGCTCGTGTTCAGCCAGGGCATCGCGCCGGTGCCGGAGCCGACGGGGCTCGCGTTGTTCGTCGTCGGGGGCGCCACCCTGTTGATCGCCGTGGGTCGAGCCCGGCGCCAGCGGGCCGGGCAGTCGGCGTGCCCGTCGCCCGGCGGCCCGTCCGAGTTTGGGTCGCGTCAGTCCGCGCCGACCTGCTGAAAGCCCGCGAGCCGCCAGCCGTCCAAGCCTGAGTCTTGACCTAGGGGGCTGGAGTCAGTCGCAAGATCTGACCGCCATCGGTTGATAGATAGATCAGTCCGTCAGGGCCGACTTTGACCTGCCTGAAACGTTCTCCCAGATCCTCGAGCAGCTTTTCTTCCTTGATGACCTTGCCATGGCTGTCCAGAACGATGCGGTGCAGGTGGTTGCCCGAGAGCGTAGCCAGAAACAAGTTTCCTTGAAACTTCGGAAAGGCTTTGGCGTTGTACTCCGCAATCCCGGACGGGCTTATCGAGGGAACCCAGTGGAAGAATGGTTGCATCATTCCGGCCTTGGCCTTTTCACCAATGGAAAGGCCCCAGTATTCTTTGCCGTAGGTAATGACCGGCCAGCCGTAATTGGCCCCGCGCTCTATGATATTCAATTCATCGCCGCCTCGAGGGCCGAACTCCACTTCGATTAACTTCCCGCGAGAGTCAATAATCAATCCCTGAGGATTGCGGTGCCCGTAACTCCAGATTTCCGGCAAGGCACCAGGCACTCCGACAAAGGGGTTGTCGGGTGGAGCCACGCCTTCCTTTGTCAGGCGCAGGATCTTCCCGTGGTGAGTGTTCAAGTCTTGAGCGCTGTCTCTCTGGTTGCGCTCTCCCACCGTCATGAAGATGAACCCGTTCTTGTCGATGGCGATCCGCGAGCCAAAGTGGAGGCCGCCCGTTGCATGGGCGTTTGCCCGGAAAAGTCTTTCGCCTTCCAGTTTTCGCTTGTCAGAGGAAAGCTTTCCACGGAACAGGCTCGTTGTAGCGCCCTTGGTGTCCGCGTCGGAATAGGTCAGGTAGATATCACCTGACTTTTGATCGATGTAGACGTCCAGAAGTCCACCCTGAGATTTACTGAACACTTTTGGGGCGCCGGCGATCTCATGAGATTTCCTGGTGTCGAGATCCAGGTATTTAAGTTTCCCATCTCGCTCGCTGAAAATTATTTCCCGTGCTTCTTCGGCACCAAGAAAATCAAATCCCCAGACGATGTCATCGCCAGAAAAAAGTTTTTCAACCGTAAATTTCTGGGCTTCCGATTCGTAGGTTTTGGAAAAACTCTCGTGCGAGAAAGCAGTGATGGAAAAAAAGCACAAAGAAAATATCAGTTTCTTCATCGAAGTCATCTTCCAGGTTTCAGGCATGCCGTACGGTCGTTGGCTTGTGCGATGGGGCTCGATCACGGCCCGGGTCAAGCGGAATGTGTCGAAAGGTGCTCTGGCACCTGCACTTTCCACATCAGTTCGTCCTTGATCCGAAGTCGGAGAGTGTCGGCGGCCTCGGGTTCACCGTGCACCACGAAGGTCTGGCGAGGTGCAGTTTCGAAGCCGCGCATCCACGCCATCAGTCCGTCGGCGTCGGCATGGCCGGAGAAGCCCTCGATCTGACTGACCTCGGCCCGGACGGGAACGTACTCGCCGTGAATCTTGACCTCTGACGCACCGCCCACGAGTTTGCCGCCGCGGGTTCCCGCCACCTGGAATCCAGGGAAGGCGATGTGGTTTCTGGGATCGGGCGCCATGGTCTTCAGATGGTGCAACACCCGGCCTCCGGTGGCCATGCCGCTGGCGGAAATGATCACGCAGGGATAGCGCGCCCGTGTCAGTCGCTCCGATTGCTGCGGCGTCGTGACCATCGTGACGCCGTCGCTCAAGCCGCTGGCCTCCCTCGACGTGATCCGCATGAGCCGCCGATGACGCTGGTAGAGCGCGGTGGCCTGGATGGCCATCGGGCTGTCCAGGAAGACAGGCATGTCCTGCGGGATCTGCCCTGCGGCCCGCAGATCCTGCAGGCTGTGCAGAAGCGCCTGGGCGCGACCGACCGCGAAGGCCGGCAGCAAGACGCGACCGCCCCGACCCACGGTGTCGCGAATGATCTGGCCGAGTCTGGCGTCGGCGTCGTTGGGGGGGTGGTTGCGGTTGCCATAGGTCGATTCGACGAGCAGGACATCGGCCTGCGCGACATGCTGCGGCGGCGGCATGAGGACATCGTCGTCGCGACCCACGTCGCCGGAAAACACCAGCGACTCCGCGCCTGCGCGCAGCGTCACGGCCGAGGCCCCCAGCAGATGCCCGATCGGCGTCAGCGAGATGCGCACCGAACCCACTCGCACCTCACGCCCGGGCGGAATCGGGGTGATCTTGGCGATGGCCCGCTTTGCGTCGGCCACCGTGTACAGCGCCAGGGCTTTCGCGTGCTTCGAATACCCGTACTTGTTCGCCCGGCGCGCATCCTCTTCCTGCAACTTGGCGCTGTCGAGCAGCAGCACCTCGCAGAGGTCCCGCGTGGCCACGGACGCGTAGACCGGCCCGGTGTAGCCCTGTTTCACGAGCGAGGGCAGGTAGCCGCTGTGGTCCAGATGCGCGTGGCTGAGCACGACGGCATCCAGCGCCTTGACCGGCACCGGAAACGCGGCCCAGTTGCGTTCGCGCAGCACCTTGAATCCCTGGAACAGACCACAGTCGAGCAGGATGTGCTGTCCGCCAAGCTCGACCAGGTGCCTGGAGCCTGTGACGGTATCGGCGCCGCCCAGGAAGCTGATCTTCATGCTGGTTCTCCCCGTGCCGTGTTGATCCACGGCCCGTCAGTGTGGCGCTGCAGACCGTGTCGCTCGTGCCTGATGCGTTCAGGCGGATCCGAGTGTGCCACTCCCATGCCGGACTCGATCTGACCGAAGTCAAGCCCCGTCCGCGCGGCGCCGGGCGGTCGCGAGGCCTGCGGAAAAGGCGAGCCGGGTACCGGCATGGGGACCCGCGCAGTCGGCAACTTCTGGATACAGATTCGTACGACTCCCGCCTTGACTGTGCACTTTGCACATTTATGATGTGCGCCATGTGCCCGCCTTCTGACATCGCCGATTCGAACCCGCCAACAGCCGCCACCTCTGCCGAGGATGAGGCCCTGGCGCAGGCCATCAATGGCGTGGTGCTCCCTCTGGCCCGCCTGGCCGTGGCCAAGGGCATGCCCTTCGCGCTGGTCGAGTCGCAGCTGAAACAGGCCTTCGTGCGGGCCGCACGTGAAGCGCATCCACATCTGCCGTCTCATCGTGCGGTCAGCCGCATCGCGACCACGACCGGGCTCAACCGGCGCGAGGTGACGCGACTCACGCAAGTGCGCTCATCGCCGCCCCGGCGCCGCCCGGTCGCGGCCGAACTGTTTGCGCGCTGGGCCAACGACCCGGATTACCAGAACTCTCACGGAGGTCCCTGCGTGCTGCCTCGCCAGGGCGAGGCGCTGAGCTTCGAATCGCTGGCCCACTCGGTGACGCGCGACGTCCATCCGCGCAGCCTGCTCGACGAGCTGCTGCGCCTGGGGCTGGCGGTTCACGACGCTGAACACGACACCGTCGCGTTGGTGCGCGACGCCTTTGTGCCGCGAGGCGACGCCCAGAGAATCCTGAGCTTCCTTGGTGACAACGTCGGCGACCACCTGAGTGCGGCCGTGGCCAATGTGCTCGGCAACGGCCAGGAGCACCTGGAGCAGGCCGTCTTCGGCGACGAGCTTTCTGCGCAATCGATAGAGCGCATTCGTGGCTTGATCAGCGCGCAGTGGCGGGAGATAACCGCGGCCATGGTGCCCGCGATCGAGTCGCTCATCGAACAGGACCGCGCGGCGGGACGTCTCCAGGATCGTCGCTTGCGGATCGGCCTTTACACCTTCACCGACAGCATGGATGGCACGGCGCCAGCCACGCCAGTAGGCCCCTTGACGCCAGCGCCTGCTGGCAACGCATTGAACCCCTGAGGAGACCTTTCATGCCGACCAAACTTCATCCCGTGTCCTCGCAGCGCGACGACACGACACGCTCGTGGTGGACGCCGGCAGCGAGTCTGCTCGCTGCGGTTCTGGTGACCACACTCGTCGCCTGCGGTGGCGGTGGCGGCGGTGGCAGCAGTGCAGGCGTCGGCACCGGCGGCACCGGCTCGTTTGCCGTGGGCACCATCAGCGGCTTCGGCTCCATCATCGTCAATGGCGTGCGCTACGACGACAGCAGTGCAAGCATCGTCGACGATGACGACAGCAGCAGCAGTTCGAGCTCGCTGGCCATCGGTCAGGTGGTCGAGATTCGCGGCTCGGTGAACAGCGATGGCGTCACCGGCAAGGCGAGCAGCATTGCCTACTACGCCGCATTGAAGGGGCCGGTCACTGCCGTCAACGTGGGCGCTGGCACGGTGACGGTTTTCGGTCAAGTCGTGAACGTCACGGCGACCACGCTGTTCACGGAGGTCAGTGGTCTGGCTGCGCTGGCTGTGGGCAACGTCGTCGAGGTGTACGGGCTGCCAGCTGCTGGCGGCGCCATCACGGCCACCCGCATCGAGCGGGAAGCGACTTCCATTGCAGCGTTCAGCGGTGATTTCCGCATCCGTGGTCTCGTGTCCGGTCTGGTTGCCACATCACCCGGCCAGCGTTTCTCGGTGGGCTCGGTCACGGTGCAGACCGACAACGCCACGCAGATCGAAGGCACGGTCGCCAATGGTGTGTTCGTCCGGGTGCGGCTGGACAAGACCGCAATCGCTGCCGACACGTACACCGCCAAGCGCGTCAAGGTCAAGAACCGTGTGTACGAGAGCGGCGTCAACAAGGCTGAAGTGCAGGGTCTGATCAGTGAATACACCTTGCCGTCGGCAGAGTTCAAGGTCAACGGCTACGCGGTTCGACTGGGCACTTCGGTGACGTATGAGCGCGGTGCGGTCGGTAATCTGGCCAACGACGTTCGTATCGAAGCGAAGGGCGTCGTGACCAACGGCGTGCTGGTGATCAGCAAGGTCGAGTTCGACGACGAGAGCAACGCAGGCGGATCCGACGGCAGCAGCGCGCCATTCGAGTTCCGTGGCGTGGCAACCTGCAGCCCGACACCGTGCGGCAGCCCGACGGGCTCGATCCTGGTGCGCGGCGTGACCGTGCAGTACAACACGGCAACGACGCGGTTCGACGACGGCGTGACGACGGCCAATCTGAACGGCGCCAGGGTCGAGGTGAAGGCTATCGCTCAGTCGGGCTCTGGCGGCACCACCTTGTTGGCGACTCGCATCGAACTCGACAACTGATCGCGTGCAATCCACCGGCGCATGCCGGTGATCTCAGCCCCGGCTTCTCTGCTCACGCAGGCTCCCGGGGCTTTTTTCGGGCCCGCCACCCCGAGGAGAGCGGGCTGCCACAGGCCCGATACTTGCCGCCGCAGCGGTCTGGCCAGGTTGCGCTTTCTCGCAGTCTCGTCTGCTGGCTGTTTCTTGCCACTCGCCCGCCCGATGACGATGACCTCGACGCCACCCGCCGATCCAGCCGCCCCCGTACGCACCTCCCGGCCGCTACGCGTCTTCGTGCTGGGTGCCACCGGCACCATCGGCCTTGCCACGGTGCGCGCACTGGTGCATCGCGGGCACGAGGTCGTCTGTTTCATCCGTCCGCGCGCCGGCGTCGGCGGGGCGCTGGCGGCGCAGGACAGCGTGCGTCTGCTGGCTGGTGCTTCAGTCCGGTTCGGTGATGTCAGCAACCCCGCATCGCTCGCGCGGGACGGCTTTCGGGGTGAACCCTTCAATGCGCTGGTCTCCTGCCTGGCCTCGCGAACCGGTGCGCCCAAGGATGCGTGGGCGATCGATCACCAGGCGCATCTGAATGCGCTGGCCGCGGCGCAGCAGGCTGGCGTCACGCAGTTCGTGCTGCTGTCGGCGATCTGCGTGCAAAAGCCATTGCTCGCCTTCCAGCATGCCAAGCTGGCCTTCGAGAAGGTGCTGATCGAGTCGGGCCTTTGCTACTCGATCGTGCGCCCCACCGCCTTCTTCAAGTCGCTGTCCGGGCAGATCGACCGGGTCCGCAAGGGCAAGCCGTTCCTCGTGTTCGGCGACGGCACGCTGACCGCCTGCAAGCCGATCAGCGACGACGATCTGGGCGCCTACCTCGCCGATTGCCTCGACGACGTCAACCGCCACAACCGTGTGCTGCCGATCGGCGGGCCGGGCGAGGCGATCACTGCGCGCCAGCAGGGAGAGCAGCTGTTCGCGGCCCTGGGTCAGACTCCTCGTTTCAAGCAGGTGCCGGTTGCGCTGCTCGACGTGATCATTGCCGTGTTGACCACGCTGGGTCGCGTGGTGCCAGCGCTTGCGGCCAAGGCCGAGCTGGCGCGCATCGGGCGCTACTACGCCACCGAATCGATGCTGGTGCTCGATCCCGCCAGCGGTCGCTACGACGCGGCAGCCACGCCGTCGACCGGAAGCGATACGCTGTTCGATCACTACGCGCGACTCGTGCGAGGGGAGGTCACCTCCGAGCGCGGCGACCACGCGGTGTTCTGATCGTCCTTCGGTGAGCGGCCGATGCCGACGCTGGCACCGACCGTCATCTCGAAGCCGCGGACATCGACCCGCGCGTGGATGTCAGTACGCCATCGTGACGGTGTACGCGCCGGCGTTACCGGTGGTGCGCAGTACCCGCGCCACCAGCGTGGAGGCCGTTGTCGCGCTGTTGGTCAAGGCTACCTTTTGCTGGCGCCCCTTCGCCCCGGGAACCATCAGCAATTGCCGACCATTGCTCAGGTAGATGACAAGACCAAACCCGGATGCGGAGCCGGCGGTCAGCGTGACGGTCACTGTCCTTCCCGCCGCCACTTCGAACTGGTAGTAATCGGTGTCCGTGGAGGTGCTGAGGGAGCCGGAGGCCACACTGGGCAGTGTCCTGATCTTCTGTGCCGCGGCGAGCGTGTTGTTGGGTTCGGCCTCCCTGACTTGCGTCACGCTCGGGACCGGCGCGGGCGCTGGCGTCGGAGCAGGTGCGGGTGGTGGCGTTGGTGCTGGCGTTGGTGTTGTTGATGGTGGCGGTGTCGTGGTGCTCTTGGCGGCGAGTGCGGCGCTCACTGCGGCGTTCGCGTTGACGATGCCCGCACCGCAGCCCGAGCACGCGGCCGGGAAGGCCCTTGCGGAGGACTTCAGCAGCGACTCGATCTGGTCGGGCGTCAGCGACGGGTTGACCGACAGCATCAGGGCCGCCACCCCGCTGACCACCGGCGTGGCCATCGAGGTGCCCACGATCGACGCATAGCTGTCGGCGCCCGGCGTCGTCGCCCCGGCGTTGAGGGTGGACAGCATCGCCGCGCCAGAGTCGCCGCCCGGCGCCGCCACGCTGACATTGGCGCCGAAGTTCGAATACGACGCCTTGCCGCCGGCCTTGCTGGTCGCGGCCACCGTGATGACGCCGCTGCAGTTGGCCGGCGAACTGCCGGATGCGTTGGTGTTGGAGTTGCCGGCCGCGACGATGACGGAGGCGCCCTTGGCGCGTGCGGCATTGACGGCGTTCTGGGAGGTGACATCGCAGGCGCCGTTGCCACCGAGCGACAGGTTGATGACCTTCGCCGGGTTCGGGTTCTGTGGCAGCCCGCTGACCGTGCCGCCCGCCGCCCACACGATCGCATCGGCGATGTCCGAGGTGTAGCCCCCGCAGCGTCCGAGGGCTCGCAGAGGCAGGATGCGCGCTCCAAAGGCCACGCCAGTGACGCCGATGCCGTTGCCGCCCGACGCTGCGGCGAGTCCGGCGACGTGAGTGCCGTGCCACGAGCTGTTCCTGGCCGCAGAGCCGGTGCCGCAGGCGCCTGCCGGAGCCCAATCGCCCGGGTCGGTGGGGTCGGCGTCACGGCCGCCGCCGTCGGCAGCAACCGTCGGGCTGGTGATGAAGTCGTAGCCCGGCAGCAGCCTGGCGGCCAGGTCGGCGTGCGAGCGCACGCCGGTGTCGATGACCGCAATGGTCACGCCCGTGCCGGTGGACTGGTTCCAGGCGTCCGGTGCACCGATGCCGCCGATCGCATCCGACAGCGCCCACTGCTGTGGATACAGCGCGTCGTTAGGAACGTACATCGGATGCAGGATGCGGTCGGGTTCGGCGTACTCGATGCTCGAGTCACCGCTGCGCAGGCTCTGGATCAGGTTGCCGAGTTCGTCCCGGTTCATGCGGCGACTGATCTGCATCACCTGGCTGCCGTTGTGCATTCGCCGCAGCGCCGAAACCTGCACACCCTGGCGGTTGCCGGCCACCGTGAAGGCGCTGCGCGAGCGCGCCGACATCACGTTCGTGGCGCCGTCGCGGTACTTGACGATCAACCTGTCGGTGGTCGCGAGCGACTCCGCGCTCACCGAATCGGCCGAAGCGAACGTGGGGATCGGCTGCGAGACCGGCCTGCTGGACCAGGCCTGTGCGGGGGCGGCAACGAAAACCACCGAGGTCGCCAGGATCAGCGGTGTCGCCAGAAGTTTGCGCAATGTCATCAGATGCCTCGTGGGGTGCGAGGCCAACCCGTGGTGTCGGATTGGCAGCCCCGCTACCGTGGCGCTGTGCGCTGTAGGCCGGAGGCTTTGCGTCCCATGCTTTCACATGGTTTGCGGATCATTTGGCCGGAGTCTAGACGCAGCCGGCGTGCCGAAGCGGATTGCACGGCGCTGATCTCGCCCCAAGTGAGACATCCTGCTCGAATGATGCGTGCGCCGATGCGCATCGTGGCATCGCTTTCGAACCCCGCACAATTCGGCGCATGAGCTCAGCGCCGTCATCCCTCGACCTGAGGCCTGCTTCCCAGACGACACCAGTCGAGCCGCTTCCGGCCACCGTGGGTTTTGCGCAGGCGCTGCGCTTCTGGCTGAAGCTCGGTTTCATCGGCTTCGGCGGCCCGGCAGGGCAGATTGCGATCATGCACACCGAACTCGTCGAGCGCCGCTGCTGGATCAGCGAAAAGCGCTTCCTGCACGCGCTGAACTACTGCATGGTGCTGCCGGGGCCCGAGGCGCAGCAGCTCGCCACCTACATCGGCTGGCTGATGCACCGCACTGCGGGCGGCATCGCGGCTGGCGTGCTGTTCGTGCTGCCGTCGCTGTTCATCCTGATCGCGCTGGCCTGGATCTACCTGCGCTTCGGCGACGTACCGGTGGTCGAGGGCATCTTCTACGGCATCAAGCCGGCGGTGATGGCTCTGGTGGTGCATGCGGCGTATCGCATCGGCACCCGGGCGCTGAAGAACCTCTGGATGTGGTCGATCGCCGCGGCTGCGTTCGTGGCGATCTTTGCGTTGCACACCCCGTTTCCGCAGATCGTGCTGGCCGCTGCGCTGATCGGCCACTTCGGCGCGAAGCTGGCGCCCCAGGTGTTCACGCTCGGTGGCGGGCCTGGGAGCGCCCCGAAGAGCTACGGCCGTGCGTTGATCGACGATGACACGCCACCCCCTGCGCACGCACAGTTCAGGCGCAGCCGCCTGCTGACTGTGCTGGCCATCGGCCTCGGCCTGTGGCTGGTGGCGATGGCTGCGCTGCTCGTGACCCAGGGTGTGCACGGCACGCTGACGCAGATGGGCTGGTTCTTCACCAAGGCCGCGATGCTGACCTTCGGCGGCGCCTACGCGGTGCTGCCCTATGTGTACCAGGGCGCCGTCGAGCAGCACCAATGGCTCAGTGGCGCACAGATGATCGACGGCCTCGCGCTCGGCGAGACCACGCCCGGCCCGCTGATCATGGTGGTGGCGTTCGTCGGGTTCGTCGGGGGCTGGCTCAAGCCGATGTTCGGGCCCGATGCACTGTTCACCGCCGGTGCGGTCGCGGCCATCGTGGTGACCTTCTTCACCTTTCTGCCGTCGTTCATCTTCATCCTCGCCGGAGGGCCGGTGGTCGAAGCCACCCACGGCAAGCTGGGCTTCACGGCGCCGCTGTCGGCGATCACTGCGGCGGTGGTCGGTGTGATCCTGAACCTGGCGCTGTTCTTCGCGCACCATGTGCTGTGGCCGCAGGGATTCGGGGGCCACTTCGATGTCGTGTCGGCTCTGGTTGCGATGGCGGCTGCGGTGGCACTGTTCCGCTTCAAGGTCGGGGTGTTGCCGCTGTTGGGCGGCTGTGCGGCCCTGGGCCTGGCGGTCACGCTTGTGGCGCCCGGCTGGCGCTGAAAGGCACTACCGCATGGAGACCCTGCCGATCCGCCTGCTGCCTGGTCAGGACCTGCGCCGCGCCCTCGAAGCGGTGGTCATCGAGCGCGGCGGTCATGCAGCCTTCGTGATCTCGGGTATCGGCAGTCTGGCGCCCGCGATATTGCGCTTCGCGGGCGCGACCGAGTCGACAACGATCGCTGGCGACACCGAGATCCTGACCCTGTGCGGCAGCGTCGCCGGCAACGGATCGCACCTGCATGCCAGCGTGTCCGATGCGCGCGGCGCTGTCGTTGGCGGACACCTCGCCTACGGCTGCACCGTGCGGACCACCGCCGAGGTGTTGCTGGTGTCGCTGCCCGAATGGCGATTCAGCCGCGAGCCCGATGCCGCGACCGGCTACGACGAACTGGCCGTGCGACCGGCGGCACGGCCCCCCACCGGCAACGGCGCCTGAGCGCCCCTCACGCCATCTCTGGAGCAATGAAGCGATGGACCGTGTCGACTGCATCGTGATCGGGGCTGGTGTGGTCGGGCTGGCCTGCGCACGTGCGATCGCGCAGGCAGGCCTGGACGTGGTGATCGTCGAGCGCGAGACGGCGTACGGCACCGGGGTGTCGGCGCGCAACAGCGAGGTGATCCACGCCGGCTTGTACTACCCGACCGGCAGCCACAAGGCGCTGTGGTGCGTGCGCGGCGCGCGACTGCTGTACGACTATTGCGCGCAGCGCGGCATCGCGCACCGACGTTGCGGCAAGCTGGTGGTGGCCACGCGCGAGGCCGATGTGTCGGCGCTCGAATCGCTTCGCGCCAAAGGCCTGGCGAATGGTGTCCACGAGCTTCAGTGGCGCACGCGCGCCCAGACGCTGGCGCTCGAACCCGAACTGGATTGCGTCGCCGCGCTGTGGTCGCCTGCGAGCGGCATCGTCGACAGCCACGGTCTGATGACCTCGCTGCTCGGTGACGCTGAATCCGCCGGTGCCGTGCTGGCCGTTGGCAGCGCCGTCATCGGTGCCGTGCGAGGCAGCGATGGCTGGCAGGTCACGGTTCGGGAGGCCACGGCAACCGATCGCGCGGCCCCGGGCGACTTCACGCTGCAGACCCGATGGATCGTCAACGCCGCCGGACTCGATGCCCAGGCTGTCGCGGCCTCGATGGAAGGCTTCCCTGCGACCGCGATCCCGACGCGGCACCTGGCCAAGGGCCACTACTACTCGTTGAGGGGCCGGGCGCCGTTCTCGCGGCTGATCTATCCGCTGCCGACCGACGGCGGACTCGGCGTGCACCTGACGCTCGACCTCGCGGGCCAGGCCAAGTTCGGGCCCGATGTCGAATGGATCGACGATGTCGCATCGTCTGCCCACCTCGGCAGAGAACTCGATTACAGCGTCGATGGGCGCCGTGCCGATGCCTTTGCCGCTGAAGTTCGCCGCTACTGGCCACGCCTGCCCGACGGCGCGCTGGCACCGGCCTACAGCGGCATCCGGCCGAAGCTCAGCGGTTCGGGCGAGCCCGCGGCCGACTTCAGGCTCGACGGCCCGGCCGACCACGGCTGCGAGGGCGTGGTGCAGCTGTTCGGCATCGAGTCGCCCGGGCTCACCGCGTCGCTTGCGATTGCCGACGCGGTCGCTGGCTTGGTGACGGATTCGGCTGCAGTTTGATGCTGGCTTTTGTGCGGTGCTGCCGAGGGCGCGGGGTGACCGGCTCTGCTCATGTCACCCGGGCCGCTGTGTGGCGCTCACGCACCGACCTCGGCAGGCTCAATCAGGTTGAGCGCGGTTGATTTGCCCCGCTTCGCTTGAGATCCCGCAGCATGAACAAGTAAAGCCCCTCGACCTTCTCACGCGCCCACGGTGTCTTGCGCAGGAACTTCAAACTCGACGCCACGCTCGGGTCGCTGGTGAAGCAGCGCACCGGGATGCGCCGGCCCAGTTCTGCCCAGCCGTAGCGCGCGACCAGCGCGGTGACGATGCCTTCGAGCGTCACGCCGTGCAGCGGGTTGCGCGGCTGGGCCGCAGGTGTCTGCGAAGAGGAGGGGTCGGTACTCAATTTGGCACGGGGACTGATGGCCGTAGTGTCGCCGCACCGTCGCGAGTTTGCCGAGGGGTTTTCGCGCTGACCCTGAAGCCGCGGAATGCTTCGCCATGCGGCGCCTTCGCGGCTTTGTCTGGCGCGCCTGTACATCCCGATAATCGACAACAGTGGGCGACTTCGATGCCCGCGGAGCCACCCCATGCGCTTGTTGATCGTCGAAGACGACCCGTCGCTCGGAGACGCGTTGACCACCGGCTTGCGGCAACTCGGCCATGTCGTCGACTGGTTTCGTGATGGCCGTCAGGCGAATTCCGCTCTGGCCAGTGCGCCCTACGACGCGGTGGTGCTCGACCTCGGCCTGCCTGGCACCGACGGCATGGTCTGGCTGGAGCGCTGGCGCAGCCGCGAAAAGACGTTGCCCGTGCTGATCCTGACCGCGCGCGACGGTGTCGAGCAGCGCATTGCCGGGCTGGATGCGGGCGCCGACGACTACCTGGTCAAGCCGATCACCATCGACGAACTCGCGGCGCGCCTGCGTGCGATGGTGCGCCGCTCGGCCGGTCGCGCGCAGTCGGTTTGGCAGCACGGCGCCCTGGAGTACGACCCCGCGACCAAGCTCGTGCGTTGGCAAGGGGCGACCGTCGAGCTGACCGGGCTGGAGATGAGCTTGCTGGAAGCTCTTCTCAAGCACCCTCAGCGCGTGTTGTCGAAGACGCATCTGCAGCAGATGATCTATGACTGGGGCGGCGGCGATCCGTCGAGCAATTCGCTGGAGGTGCATGTCCACCACCTGCGACGCAAGATCGATCCGGCCATCGTGCGCACGGTGCGCGGGGTCGGTTATGCGCTGGGCTCGGGTGAAGCCGCTTCATGAGCGCGCCGGGCCGCTCCCAGGCGCTCATCCCGCAGCGCGCAGCACGCAGGGTCGTCCAATGAGTCTGCAGCGTCGGCTCCTGCTCTACTTGCTGATCTGCGCGCCTCTGGTCTGGGGCGTGGCGCTCTACGAGTCGATCAGGCAGGCGCGCTACGAGGTCAACGAGATGTACGACGCGGAGCTGATCCGCCTCGCCCGGCAGGTTCAGGCGACGTTGCGCTCCGACGCCTACTTGTCCAACCTGTCGCAGCCGCTGCCGCTCAAGGGCAGCGCCGAGTCGGGTACGTCCGATGTGCGCGAGCTGGCGCTGGCGGTCTGGGATGCCAGCGGTTCGCTGGTGCTGTCCGACAACGAAGGAGTGCATTTGATCCGCTATCCCGATGCGGTCGGTTTTCGCAATGAGAGCCTGCACGGCAAGCCCTGGCGCACCTACTACCTGCAGTCGGCGACCGGCGCCTGGCTGGTGGCCGCAGGGCAGCGGGTCAAGGAGCGTGACGAACTGGTCTACAGCGTGACGGCCAGCCAGATCACACCCTGGATCCTGGTGCTGCCGGCGCTGCTGATCGCGATGGCTCTGGCAGTGAATCGTGCCTTGGCACCCCTGCGCGAGCTGACCACCGAACTGCAGGCGCGCGATGCCACCGACTTGCGCCGCATCCCGAACAGCCTGACCCCGACGGAGCTGAAGCCCCTGGTTCAGGCGATGAACGGCCTGTTCCAGCGCATCGAGGAGACGCTTGCGCGAGAGCGACGCTTCACTGCCGATGCGGCCCACGAGCTGCGCACACCGTTGGCCGTGCTGCGTGCGCAGTGGGACGTGGTGCGTCGCTCGGCGGACGGCCTCGAGCGCGAGCAGGCCGAGGCCAAGCTCAGCAAGGGCATGGACCGGCTGGATCGGCTGGTCACGCAGATGCTGGCCCTGTCGCATCTGGAGTCGGCGTTGGATCCCGGCAGCCATCTGCCGATGACCACGCCGGTGTCATGGCCCGAGGTCGTGGAGCAGGCGATCAGCGATTGCCTGCCCCTTGCCGAGCGACGGCACATCGAACTGGCTTGCGAGTGGCCGCCGGAGGGTGTGAAACCGATGCCATTGAACGGCCATGCCCATCTGCTGAACGTGCTGCTGCGCAACCTGCTCGACAACGCAGTGCGCTATGCACCGGCTGATTCAATGGTGACCTTGCGCGTGCTGGCTGACAGGCTGCAAGTCGACAACGACGGTGAGCCCCTGCCCGCGGAACAGATCGCGCGGATGGGCGAGCGCTTCTATCGCCCCGAAGGACAACCGGAGTCCGGCAGCGGCCTTGGCATGTCGATCGTTCATCGCATTGCCGCGCTGCATGGTCTGGCCGTGGCCATCGGCGCGCGCGCCGACGGCTCCGGTGTGCAGGTGACGTTGCAGCCGATCAAACCTCCGGTGCCAGCGCTGCTGCCGATCGAGCAGGCTGGCGTCGGCACTGCAGCGGTCAGTGCACCTTGATCTTGGCCATCAGCGCGCGGACCTCGTCGCGTCGCCCTGCATCTGAGATCTGACGGCCGGGACGCGGCGCTGCCTGCAGTGCGCGTTCCAGGTAGGCGATCGCTTCATCTGCCTGATCCGTCTCCGACAGCAATTCGCCGTAAAAGAAGTTGGAATCGATGCCCTTCGGGTTCAGTGCGAGCCCCTTCTGGAGCAGTTCGCGGGCCTTGTCCTTGTTGCCGAAGCCGAGCGGCCAGCCGGGCACCTTGTAGTACAGCACCGCCAGGCTGGTGTACGCCGAGCCGTCCAGCGCGTTGCCGTCGATCTTGATCGCGGATTCGTACATCGCCCTGGCCTTCTTGGCGAGACTGATCGCGCCCAGGCCTCCCTTGGCGCCAGCCCAGGAGGCCGTGATGATGCCTTCCCAGATCAGCGCCTCGCTGCGGCCGGGGTAGGTCTCGCTGACCTGGTGTGCCTTGGCCGCCAGTGCTTCGTAACGCTTTTCGCGCTCTGCGTTGGCAGTCTGGTACTTGATGACTTCCCACTCGTGCTGCAGTTCGACCACCGCATCGTCGACGCTGGCCGCCCTGGCCACCAGCGGGTGCAGCAACCCTGTACCCGCGACGGCGGCCATCGCGAGCGCGATCAGCATCCGCCGTCGAGAGGTGCCTGCTGCAGTGCCTGAGGAGCGGTAGCCAGCATGGTGTGAAGAGATCATGATTCGGTCCTTGATGACGCAGTGAAGGTGATGGGTGGCAGTGGCTGCCCGAGCGACGGTGCATTCGTGGTCGCTGCGGGCAGGTTGCTGCGGTGCTTGTCGAAGGCGCCGTCCAGCAGGCTGGGCGCCAGGCCGTTGAGTCGCACCGCCAGCTTCTCCGGAAAGCCCAGAAAGCGCTCCGCCGCTTCGCTTTCCAGCAGATCGAGCAATGCCAGCGCAACCGTGTGGGGGGAGTCCACTGCCGTGCCGGTGGCCTGGTTGTAGGCATCGACATCGGCGGAATTGAATCCAGTGCGTGTGCTGCGCGGGCCCAGGTATTGAACCCGCACCGCGCTGTCGGCCAATTCGCGCCGCAGCGCCTCGGCAAAGCCGCGCAGGCCGAACTTGCTGGCGCTGTAGACGCTGAATCCGGGCAGCCCGATGCGTCCCAGCGCCGAGCCCACGCAGATCACCTGCGCCCTGGCCAGGCCGCGCAGATGCGGCAGCAGGGCTTGGGTCAGCAGGATCGGCGCGAGCAGGTTGGTGCCGAGCGTGCGCTGGATGTCGGCGGCGCTCAGCGATTCGAGGCGACCGAAGCTCGGCACGCCTGCGCTGTGCACCACCACGTTGGCGCCCCAGGCCACAGCGGCCTCGCGAAGGTGGTCGATCGCGGCTGGGTCGCACAGATCGGCGGCGTGACAGCCGACCCGGTCGAACGGAGCCTGCGCCGGACCGGAAAACTCGCGTGCCAGCGCGGCAAGCGTGGGCATCGTGCGGCCCACCAGCATCACGGCGGCACCGGAGTCCACCAGCGTCCTGGCCATCGCGCGGCCGATGCCACCGCTGGCGCCGGTGAGCACAACGCGTGCTTCGCGGGCCTTCATGCGTGAACCTCCGATTCGCAGACCGGTGTCTGACGTGGCCCTGGCAGCGGCAGGCTGCGGAAGACATCGCCATACAAGTGGAAGAAGGCGCGGGCGGCGTGCAAGATGTCGGCCTGGTCGCGCGGGTCCTCGATCCGGTTCATCAAGGCCTCGAAGTGCGCGGTGTGTTCGCGGTCGAGAACACCATGCGAGCGCAGGTAGCTGAAGGCCGAGTCGGGCAGGGCGAGGGGCTTCTGGATCTGCTCGGCCGCCAGCAGGGCCAGCGACACGCTGGTGCCCTCGAGCACATGCACCATGCCGAGGAAGCCCAGTGGATTGCGTCGCGCGATGGTGTCGTACGCATACGCCACCATCACCTCGGTGGCATGGCCCGGTGCGCCAAGGCGTACCGCCTCGGCATCGCCACCGCAGGCGCGGATGTCATCGAGGATCCACACATCGTGGCCCGCTTCCTCGCTCACGTACTCGGCCAGCGGCTCGCGCAGCCAGTGGTTGCGCGGCGGCAGCGCAGCGCTGCAGGCGCGCAGCAGTGGCACGGTGTGATGCACATGGTGGTAGGCCTCGTGCAGGAAAGCCAGGTAGCTGGGCAGCGAGACCTCGCCGCGCAGCGTGCCCTGGATGATGGGTGCGCCGAGCAAGCCCTGGCGGGCCTCGGCGGTCTGTTCGAGCAGTCGGTCGTGAAAGTTCATCGGTACTTTTTCCTGGGCTGTTCTCGGTGGACGATTCAACGCCAGGCGAGGTCATGCACGTCAGCGCTCTGACAACGGTCGGCGAGCGCGTTGGCATGCCTTTGCCAGATGCCGTCGCGTTGCGGTCGGCCATTGGCGGTGGCCAGGCCCGAGGCTGCGTCGAACGGGGCGCTGGCGCGCACCCAGTGCCGTACCCGCGCATAGTCGGGCAGGCCGGTGTTGGCGCTGTCGACCGCGGCCTGCAGCACGGCATCGGTCGCATCGGGCTGCACAGGCCACAGCACCGCGCTGAGCGAAGGCCGGGCTTCGCCGAACACCACGGCCTGGGCGATGGCATGCTCGTCGCGAAGCGCCGTCTCCACCCATTCGGGCGACACGTTGCGGCCGTATGCGGTGATCAGCACATTCTTCTTGCGCCCGTGCAGGCGCAGGTAGCCGTCGACATCGATTTCGCCCAGATCGCCGGTGGGCCACCACTCGGATGCAGGCTTCGTCTCGCCGAGGTAGCCGCTGCAGAGGCTGCCGGCGATCTCGATCTCGCCATCGGCCGCGACCCTCATCTGCGTGTGAGGCAAGGCCCGCCCGGCCGTGCCAGGGCGATCGGCCCCCGGCAGATTCAAGGTCTGCACCGAAGCGCCCTCAGACAGTCCATAGCCCTCGTGCGCAGGAATGCCGACTGCACGCGCCGCGAGGATCAGCCTGGCGCCGACGGCCGCGCCACCGACTGCCACGAATTTCAACGATCCAGGCGCGCGCTGGCCGGTCTGCATCAGATGCGCTGTCCAGGCGCGCAGCATCTGTGGCAGCAAGATCACGCTGTGCGGGCGGTGTTCGGCAACGACACGCTGAAATCGGGCGGCATCGAAGCCCGAAGAGCCGGTCAGGCCCAGCTCGCGCATGGGCAGCGTGATGCAGATGGCGCCTTGTGCCAGCGGCGCCAGCAGACCCGCGATGTTTTCCAGCAGCACCGAGTGCGGCAACGCGCACAGATGCCGGCCGATCTCCAGCGGTGCCATCGCCTGTCCAAGGCCATCGGTCACCCGCTGCATGGCCGCCGAGCTCAGGCAGACCCCTTTCGGGTGACCCGTCGTGCCCGAGGTGTAGGTGATCTTCGCGGTGCCGGGCGGCATCGCGACCCTTTGAGCCGGAAGCTGAAGCATCACCAGATGCTGGTGTGCCAGCTCGATCGGCTGGCCCGCCGTCCGCGGCCAGGAAGCCGCTGCTTCAGGGCTGGTCAGCAGGCTGTCGACACCGGCCGAGTGCAGCGCGTGAGCGATCTGTGCGGGAGTGAAGAACACCGGGAGCGGCACATGCACCAGGCCGGCCCGCGCTGCAGCCAGATCGGCCACCACCCAGGCGGGCGAGTTGTCCATCAAGGTCGCCAGCACATGCGTTCCTTGCGCTGACAGGCGTTCGGCGAATGCCTGCACCTGGGTATCCAGTGCGCTGCGGGTCCAGGTGCGGCGGCCGTCATCAAGGCAGATCGGGCTGTCCGTCGCTGCCCCGTGCACCGCCATGCCATCTGGCGTTGGCGAGGTGATGGCGATGCCGATCAAGGGCGCTCCGCATCGACCCGGCGCCGGGCCAGCTGGCCCAGTGCCTGGTGCAGCCGTCCGGCCAGCACGACCGGGTGGTGTTCGTAGTAGCGACCCCATTGGGCCGCGTCGGTGCCGAGCGAGTCGGGATCCGCCCGGCCCAGCGCCAGGGGCGTGATGCCCATGCGCAGGAACATGTGGCGCAGTCCCGTGGTCATCGTGCTGACCACCCACTCGAATGGCAGCGACTGCAGGTGCAAGGCCATCAGACGGATCAGGCGGCTTCCTTCACCGGGCCGGTCCGCCGAGAGGTGTCCGATCTCGACAATGCGATGGCGCTCGGGTGGCACATCGGCGCCGCTGGCCAGCACAGACTCGATCGGTGCCGCGAAGTAGCGCTCCAGGAAAAGCGGGCCGTCGCCCGCGCTGCGGTAACCGGCAGCCGCGACGATGCCGGTCGCATCACGCAGGCTGACCAGCGTCGGGGCGAACTGTCTGACGTCGGCGCCGTAGTGCTGCGCATAAATGCGGTGGATGAAGGCCTCGACTTCGCCGCGATGTGGATCTGGATCGCCAAGCGGATGGATCAGCAGCTTCGGCGCGCTGTCCGGCTGGATATCGCAGGGGCCATCCGGCGCGCGGTCGTACGGGCACGTGGCAGTGAACATGGGAGCTCCCGGGACGGGCCTGAACACAGGCCGATGCGGGATCGTGCGCCGCCGGGATGAAGGCGAAATTAACTTGAGAGTCTTTTTGCAGGGCCGCTGTCAAACAACTGACGCATCAGACCTGGAGCCCGTTGCTCAACGCGCCTTGATCTTGTCGAGCAGCGCTCGCGCCTCGTCACGTCGGCCCGCATCGCCGATCTCGCGGCCGGGTCGGGCAGGGGCCTGCAGCACGCGTTCGAGGTAGGGCACGGCTTCCTGCGGGTGCCGGGTCTGGACCAGCAGCTCACCGTAGTAATAGTTGGGGTCGACGCCTTGCGGGTTGATCGCCAGGGCGCGTTGCAGCAGTTCGCGCGCCTTGCCTTCGTCGCCGAAACTCAGGGGCCAGCCGGGCAGTTTGCAGTGCAGCGCCGCGAGGCCGGTGTACGCACCGCCGCCGACGGCGCTGGCATCGATCTTCAGCGCGGCTTCGTAGAGCGCCTTGGCCCGCCTGGCCAGTTCGAGCGAGCCCAGATCGTCCTTGGCCTCGGCCCAGGAGCTGACGATCACGGCTTCCCAGATGAGCACAGGGCTGCTGTTGCGAAACTGATCGGTGGCGCTGTGTGCCTTGGCGGCCAGCGTTTCGAATCGGCTGATCCGCTGCGCAGCCGGAGTGCGGTACTTGATGATTTCCCATTCACGCTGCAACTCGAGTACCGCCTCGTCGGCGTCGGCGCGGGCGGCGCAGGGCCAGCTGCAGCCCAGCACCACCAGCGCTGCGGATCCCGACAGTGACAGCAAATCCCGCCTGCGCACGGCGCGGGCCGGCAGCGTTGGTATCGTCATGGGTTCGCCGATTTCCATCTGCCTGTTTCCTCGATGCCCTTACCGACGCTCGCTTTTGCCAATCGGCAACAAACGCATTGCCAGCGGCGCGTGAGCGTGGTTCAGCGGCCCGTGCCCGGCGCCGGTGTGCACTGCGGCGCCACTGGCGATGGCAGCCAGCACATAGTCACGCGATTGCGCCACCGCCTGCGGCAGATCGAGCCCCAGCGCGAGATGTGCCGCGATGGCCGACGAGAGCGTGCAGCCGGTGCCGTGGACGTTGCGGCTGACGATCCGCGGCGATGCCCAGCGATGCATGAGGCCACTGCGCAAGGCCAGCACATCGACCACTTCGTGCCCAGCCAGGTGCCCGCCCTTGAGCAGTGCCGCCGGTGCGCCGAGGGCGAGCAGATCGCGTGCCGCGGCGTCGAACTCGGCCGCCTGGCTGATCCTGCGGCCCAGCAGCCACTCGGCCTCGTCCAGATTGGGTGTGACAAGCGTCGCGCGGTGAAACAACTCCGTCACCAGTACCTGCACCGTCTCCTGCGCCATCAGCCGGTCGCCGCTGGTGGCCACCATCACCGGGTCGAGCACGACGTGGGCGATGCGGTATTCGTCCAGCGCCTGCGCCACCACGCCGACGACCTCCGGCGAGTGCAGCATCCCGATCTTGATGGCATCGGCGCCGATGTCATCGAGTACCGCGCGGATCTGCGCACGCAGCACCTCGGGGGGCACACCGTGGATCGCGCTGACACCCACCGTGTTCTGCGCGGTGATCGCGGTGATCGCGGTCATGCCGTAGCAGCCGAGCGCGCTGAAGGTTTTCAGATCGGCCTGGATGCCGGCGCCGCCGCCACTGTCGGAGCCGGCGATCGAGAGCACGCGGGCATAGCGAAAGCGGTGGGGCAGGGCGTCGGTGTCGGGCGCGTTGTCGTCAGGAGTCATGCCGAAAATTATGCGGCGGGGGCGGCGCGATGAGTCGCAGCGCGCGCCACGCGGTCGTGCTCGGTGCGGGCCTGATGGGGCGATTGCTGGCCTGCGAGCTGGCGCGCACCGGTCACACGGTCGATCTGTACGACGCGAGCGAGGCGAACTCACCCGCGTCTGCAGCGCACGTGGCGGCGGCGATGCTGGCGCCGCTGGCCGAATCCGCGGTGACCGAACTCGGTGTCGTGCGCATGGGCTGCCACGGGCTCTCACGCTGGCCCGAGCTGATCGCCGCGCTCGGCGCACCGGTCTTCTTCCAGCAGCAGGGCACGCTGGTGCTCTGGCACCGTCAGGACGCTGCCGAGGCGTCGCGCTTCCAGCAGCAGCTGGCCGGCACTGCACGCGCGATGCCGCAGCTGCCGGCGGTCGAATCGCTCGATGCCCGTGCTGTCGCTCGACTGGAACCCGCCATCGGCGAGCGCTTTGCGCAAGGCTTGTATCTGCCCGGTGAAGGTCAGCTCGACAACCGCGAATTGCTGGCGGCGCTGCTGCAATGCTTGCAAAACCTCCATGTGGCGCTGCACTGGAACAGCCCGCGCTCGCCCGCCGACTTCGATGACCACGACGGCTGGCTGTTCGACTGCCGCGGTCTGGGCGCGCGCGGCGACTGGTCGGCGCTGCGTGGTGTGCGAGGCGAGGTGATCCGCGTGCACGCGCCCGATCTGGCATTGACGCGGCCGACACGACTGCTGCACCCGCGCTACCCGCTGTACATCGCGCCGAAGCCGGGCGGCGTGTTCGTCATTGGTGCGACCGAGATCGAGTCCGACGACGGGTCGCCGGCCAGCGTGCGATCTGCGCTCGAATTGCTGAGTGCGGCCTACACGGTGCACCCCGGCTTCGCCGAAGCGCGGGTGATGGAGATGTCCGCGCAGTGCCGGCCGACGCTGCGCGACAACCTGCCCGCGCTGCGCTGGCTGGGTCCGCGTCGCCTGCAGATCAATGGCCTGTACCGCCACGGCTATCTGATCGCCCCGGCGATGCTCGATGCGGTGATGCAATGCGTGGACATCGGCCACAGCGCGCTGGCCGATCAGTTTGCGCTGCGCGTGGAATCGGTGACGGGTGCGATCCGGTGAAGGTGCATATCAACAGCCAGGCGCATGAGCTGCCGACCGGTGCCACACTGGCGGATGCCATCGCCGTGCTGCAACCTCCAGCGCCGTTCGCTGCGGCCGTCAACATGAATTTCGTGCCGAACACCCGCTATCGAGACACGCCCTTGCGCGACGGCGACCGCATCGATGTGATCGCGCCGGTCACCGGCGGCTGAGACAAGGCCCTTCCTGATGAACACGATGTCCGATATTCCGATGCCCGCAGCCAGTGCGGCAGCCGATCCGCTGGTGCTGTACGGCCAGACCTTCGCCAGCCGTCTGATGCTTGGTACCTCGCGCTACCCGTCGCCGCAGGTGCTCGAAGATGCGGTGCGTCACGCGCGCCCGGCGATGTTGACGGCGTCGCTGCGTCGTCAGGGCGCGTCGAATGCCGATGCCGGCAACGCCTTCTGGCAGCTGCTGAAAACACTGGGCGTGCCGGTGTTGCCGAATACCGCAGGCTGCCATGCCGTGCAGGAAGTCATCACGACCGCGCAGATGGCCCGCGAGGTTTTCGGCACACCCTGGCTCAAGCTCGAACTCATCGGCGATGACTACACGCTGCAGCCTGACACGCTCAAGCTGGTCGAAGCCGCCGAGTGGCTGATCAAGGACGGCTTCCAGGTGCTGCCTTACTGCACCGAAGACCTGGTGTTGTGCCAGCGTCTGGTCGATGTCGGCTGCCAGGCCGTCATGCCCTGGGCGGCGCCGATCGGCACCGGCCGCGGCCCGGTCAACCCGTATGCGATGCAGGTGCTGCGTGAGCGGCTCGGCGTGCCGATGATCGTCGATGCCGGCCTGGGTCGGCCCTCGCATGCCTGCCAGGTGATGGAGTGGGGCTACGACGGCGTGCTGCTGAACACCGCGGTGGCGCTTGCACGGGATCCGGTGGCGATGGCGGGCGCCTTCGCCGATGCGGTGCAGGCCGGCCGCAATGCGTTTCACGCGGGGGCCATGCGTGAGCAGGAGGCCGCGCAGCCCAGCACGCCGGTGCTGGGCACACCTTTCTGGCACCACGAATGAGCGCCGACGTGCAGGCGATGGCGCAGGCCATCGTCGAGGCGCACCGCGCCAGCGTCGGGTTGCCGGTGTCTGACCGCTCGCCCACGCAGTATCGCCATGCCGAGCACGCCTACCGTGCGGCCAAGCAGGCGGCGCGCGCGCTTGGCTTCATCGAGGCCGATGCCGAGTGCGTGGCGTTGGCGTGGCGCGCCCGCGCCCAGCGCTGCGGCGAATTCGATGCGGGCACCTGGCCCGACGATCCGATCGACTTCGGCCTCGCGCCACACCCGCGCACCGACGCCTTCGCCGCTTGCCCGAAGTCGCTCGGTCTGTATGCGGTGCTGCCCGATGCCGCCTGGGTCGGCCGCATGGCGCAAGCGGGCGTGCCGACCCTGCAGCTGCGCTTCAAGTCCGACGATGTGGCCGCTGTCCAGCGCGAGGTCGATATCGCAGTCGAAGCCGTGCGCGGCACCGGTGCCCGGCTGTTCATCAACGACCACTGGCGCGCGGCCATCCGCGCGGGCGCCTATGGCGTGCATCTTGGCCAGGAAGACATCGACGATGCCGACCTCGGCGCCATCCGCAGCGAAGGCCTGCGGCTGGGCCTGAGCACCCACGGCTATGCCGAGATGCTGCGCGTCGATCGCCTGAATCCCAGCTACATCGCGATGGGTGCGGTGTACCCGACCAACCTCAAGGTGATGCCGACGGCGCCGCAGGGGCCGGGTCGGCTGGCCGCCTATGCGCGCCTGATGCGCGGACACACGCTGGTCGCCATCGGTGGCATCGACGAGGCGCGGCTGCCCGAGGTGCTCGCCAGCGGTGTGGGTTCGGTGGCTGTGGTGCGGGCGCTGGTGGCGGCTGCGCAGCCGGAAGCAGTCGCGGCAAAATGGCAGGCTTTGACCGAGGCGGCCCATGCAGCACGGTCCCGCCAAGCTTCCCAGGAATCCGCATGAACACTGACACCCTGGCTGACACCGCAGCCGAACCCCTGAAAGTCCTTGCCTTCGACGTCTTCGGCACCGTGGTCGATTGGCACAGCGGCATCGTCCGCGCTGTCGATGCGCTGGGCCTCGCCGTCGACGGCAATACCTTCGCGCGCGAATGGCGCGCCAGCAGCAAGTCGGCGCTGGCCCTCGTCAACGCGGGCGTCCAAGGCTGGACGCGCTTCGACGAGCTGCAGCTGCAAGTGCTCGACGAACTGCTGGCCCGCCGCGGCATCACCCACCTGAGCGATGAACAAAAGCGCGAGCTGAACAGCACCTGGGAGCAGCTGGCGCCCTGGCCCGACGCGGTCGAAGGCCTGACGCGGCTGAGGGAGGCCTACACGATCTGCTCGCTGTCCAACGGCAACCTCGGTCTGCTGTTCAAGATGGCGCAGCGCGCCGGGCTGCCCTGGGACACGATCCTGTCGGCGGAAACCTTTCGCGCCTACAAGCCCGACCCAAAGCTGTACCGGGGCGTCGCTCACGTCTGCGATGTGCAACCGCACCAGGTGATGATGGTCGCCGCGCACCAGGACGACCTCGATGCCGCCCGTGGCTGCGGCTTGCAGACGGCCTATATCGAACGCCCGCAGGAGTTCGGGCCGAACTGCCCCGACCTTGATCGGCCTGACCCGGCGAACACCCGCTTCGCCACCAGCCTGATCGATCTGGCGACGCAGCTCGGCTGCTGAGTCGCAAGCCCGCAACGCCGTCGGTGCGGTTTGAAATGAGGCCGATGCGAACGATTGCGCACAGGTTCGGCAAACACTGCATCCGGATGCGCTGCGGCCCGTTATACTCGTCGGCTGTTCCTCGATAGCTCAGTCGGTAGAGCGCCGGACTGTTAATCCGTAGGTCCCTGGTTCGAGCCCAGGTCGAGGAGCCACTTGAACGCTGGATGAAACAAGGACTTAGACGCGAAGGCGGCTAGGTCCTTTTTCTTTGTGCCGGCGCTTTGGCGGGTCGTGTGGTCGCCAGGCAGTAGCCGGAGCCGACCAGCACTGGAACGTCGCTGCCTGAACCGGTGAGCTTTGTCCTGCTCCGCCAGGGTCACCATACTGCGGGTGTTGTCGCGGGGCGCCGCCCCGGGGCATGGAAGACTTCCACACCAACGGGCGGGCAGGATGACCCACGAGTTCTCGAACCCACGCCAGGCCTGGCATGCCTTGCAGGCAGACGCCACCCTGGCACACCTGGGCTGCGATCGCGCCACGGGGTTGTCGGCAGCTGTCGTCGCGCAGCGCATGGCCGAGCACGGCCCGAACGCATTGCCTGAAGCCGCCCGGCGTTCGGTCTTCCTGCTCCTGCTGAGCCAGTTCAAGAGCCCGCTGATCTACATCCTGTTTGTCGCTGCGGCACTGGCCAGCGCCATGGGCTCTTGGGGTGACGCTGCCGTCATTCTTGGAGTGGTGGTGGCGAACGCCCTCATCGGCACTTACCAGGAAGGGCGCGCCGAAAAGTCGATGGCTGCGCTGCGCCGGCTTTCCACGCTGCAGGTGCGGGTTCTGCGCGAAGGCGCGGATCAAACCATCGCAGCGCGCGACCTGGTGCCCGGCGACATCCTGCTGCTGAGTGCAGGCGATGCGGTGGGCGCAGACGCCCGGCTGGTGGAGGCGGCTTCGCTGGCTGCGGCCGAGGCGGCACTGACCGGTGAATCCGTGCCCGTTGCCAAGCATGTGGCGCCGTTGCCCGAGGCCACCGGCCTGGCCGACCGTCGCAGCATGGTGTTCTCCGGCACCTACATCACCGCGGGCCGCGCACGGGCGGTGGTCACGGCGACGGGGACCCACACCGAGGTGGCTGGCATCGCGCGCCTGACCGAAGAGACGCAGGAGCCGAAGACGCCCCTGGAGTTGCGCATCGCCCAGTTCGGCCGCTATCTCGTGGTCGCTGCTTCGGTGCTCTTCGTGCTCGTCATGGCACTCGGCCTGCTGCGCGGGCTGCCCTTCGCCGATGTGCTGATGGTGGCGATCAGCCAGATGGTGTCGATGGTGCCCGAGGGCCTGCCGGTGGCGATGACCATCGCGCTGGCGGTGGGCATGCAGCGCATGGCCGGGCGTGGCGCGATCATCCGTCGCCTCTCTGCGGTGGAGACCCTCGGGTCGACCACGGTCATCTGCACTGACAAGACCGGCACGCTGACGCGCAACGAAATGACCGTCGGTGCCTTGTGGCTGCCCGATGGGCGTGAGGTCGCTGTCAGCGGAGTGGGGTACGTGCCGGTGGGTGTGATGACCGAGGCCGGAGTCGCCATCGATCCTGGGGACACGGCCGTCCATGCATTGCTGCAAGCCGCCGTGCTCTGCAACGACGCCGAACTCGTGCCTCCCCACGAGGACGTGGCCCTGTGGACGATGCTGGGCGATCCGACCGAGGCCGCGCTGCTCGTCGCCGCAGGCAAGGCCGGCATCGATGTGCGCGCCCTGCGCCAGCAATGCACTCGCGAAGCGGAATTGCCCTTCGACTCTGACTCCAAGATGATGGCGACGCGTCACGGCGGCTTGCCGACGCCACGCCGAGTGTTCATCAAGGGTGCGCCGGAAGCTGTGCTGCGCTTGTGTACGGCCGATGGGCAGGCAGCGCTCCAGGTGGCCCGGGAGGCTGCCGAAGGCATGGCAGCCCGGGCGCTTCGGGTGCTGGCCGTCGCAGTGGTGGCGGACGACGCGCTCGACGAGCAAGCGGGCTTCGCGGCGCTGGCGGGCCGCGCCACGCTGCTCGGGCTGATCGGTCAGATCGACCCGCCACGCGAAGAAGTCAAAGTGGCGGTGGCCCGATGCCGGGCAGCCGGTATCCGGCCCATCATGGTCACCGGCGACCACAAGCTCACGGGTCTCGCCATTGCCCGCGAACTGGGCATCGCGCGCGAGGGCGACCAAGGGGTCGATGGCGCCGAGCTGGAGCGGATGACCGAGGCCGATCTGCTGGAAGGTCTGGATCGCATCGCCGTGTTCGCGCGCGTGCATCCGGCGCAGAAGCTGCGCATCGTGCAAGCACTCCAGTCGCGCGGTGACGTGGTCGCCATGACCGGTGACGGAGTCAACGATGCCCCGGCACTGGCCCGCGCCGACGTGGGTGTGGCGATGGGCATCACCGGCACCGAGGTGGCCAAGAGCGCGGCCAAGATCGTGATCACCGACGACAACTTTGCGACCATCGTCGGTGCGGTCGAGCAGGGCCGGGTGGTGTACGGCAACCTGAAGAAGGTGATCCTGTTCCTGTTCGTCACCTCGGTTGACGAGGTGCTGGTGCTTCTGCTGGCCCTGGTGGGTGGTTTTCAGTTGCCGCTGGCCGCCGTGCAGATCCTCTGGATCAACATCGTCACCGAGAGCACGCTGACGGTGAACCTGGTGATGGACCCGCCCGATGGCGACGAGATGACTCGCGCGCCAGTGCCGCGCAACGACCGGCTGCTCGACCGCACGATGCTGTGGCGCATCGCCTTGCTGACGCCTGTGGCCGTGGCGGCGACCTTCGGCTGGTTTGTCTGGAGGCAGGGAACTGGCGTGCCCTACGAGATCGTGCGTACCGAAACGTTCACCGTGCTGGCGGTGTGCCAGTGGTTCAACGTGCTGAACTGCCAGTCGGCAACGCGTTCGGCGCTGGGCTTCGGCATGTTCAGGAACCGATGGCTGGTGGGTGGTCTGGCCCTGAGCGTCGTGCTGCAGGCGTTGGTGCTGTACTGGCCGCCTTTGAACCAGCTCTTCCACACGGTGCCGATTCCGCTCGCTGATCTGCTGCCCATCCTGGCCGTGGCGAGTGGCGTGCTGTGGATGGAGGAGCTTCGCAAGTTCTTCGTTCGCTGGCGCCACAGTCGTTCGGCTTGACGACTGGCTCGCCATGCCTTGGCCGGCAGCACGTGCGCGCTCGCACGGCCCGGGTTGCGGTGAATCCTGCACCTGCGCACCACGGGCCACCGGCGGCGCGCGCGTTCTTCATTGCCTGAGCGATCGATCACTATCCCTCATCAACGCCACCCCCTTGATCTGTGCATGCAGTTCGTCGCCCGGCTGCAGTTTCAGCGCGTCCAGGCTCCTGCTGGTGATGCGGGCCAGCAGCGTCCAGCGGGTTTGCGGGTCACCGTGGCCGACCCGCAGGCTGAGCAGCGCGGTGCCCTGCTCGTGCTGCGCGCTGTCGAGCACCACTGGCAGCACATTGAGGATGCTCGTCTCGGTGGGCCGCTGCCGCGCGACGCTGACATCCCGGGCGAGGATGCGCGCGCGCACCGGCTGGCCCGGCCGTGCTGGCGAGGGTCCCACCCATAGCGAGCTGCCGTTGAATGAAATGCGCGTCATGCCATGCACCATGTCGTGTTCGGCGACCTCGGCGGTGATCACCACGCCTGCGTCATCGAGCCGGGCGAGCGGCAGGTCCGTGCGGCTCAGCAGGTCAACCAGCGTGCCGGCCGCCAGGGTGCGCCCCTCGCGCATCAGCACCAGGTGGTCGGCCAGCCTTGCCACCTCGTCCATCGCATGGGTCACATAGACGATCGGCACGGCCAGTTGGCGGTGCAGGCCTTCCAGGTACGGCAGGATCTCGGCCTTGCGCTCGGCGTCCAGCGCGGCCAGGGGCTCGTCCATGAGCAGCAGCCGCGCGCCTGTCGCCAGCGCACGGGCGATGGCCACGCGCTGTCGCTCGCCGCCCGACAGCGTGGCCGTGCGCCGTGTCTGCAGATGTCCGATCCCCAGCAACTCGATGATGGCGTCCAGCGCGCTGCGATCGGACTCGCTGCCCGCACGCCGACGCCCGTAGTTCAGGTTGCCGCGCACATCGAGGTGCGGGAACAGCGCGGCCTCCTGGATCACATAGCCCAGAGGCCTCTGGTGCGTCGGCACGAAGCATCCGGTGGCGTCGTCCTGCCAGACCTCGTCGTCCAGCACGACGCGCCCGGCTGCGCGCTCGAGACCGGCCAGTGCCCGCAGCACGGTCGTCTTGCCGCAGCCCGAGGGACCGAAGAGGGCGGTGACGCCCTGCGACGGCAGTGCCAGATCAACGTCGAGCAGGAAGTCGCGCCGCTGCAGGCACAAGCGGACGTTGATCATCGGGCAGGCGGCGCCTCGTCGCGCGCAGGTCGGTTGACAAGGTACAGCGTCACCAGCACCACCAGCGCGAACACCACCATGCCGGCGGCCAGCCGGTGCGCCTCGGCGAATTCGGCCGCCTCGACACGGTCATACAGTGCCACCGACAGCACGCGCGTCTGACCCGGAATGTTGCCGCCGATCATCAGCACCACGCCGAACTCGCCCACCGTGTGCGCGAAGCCCAGCACGCTGGCGGTGACGAAGCCCGGCCGCGCCAGCGGCAGCGCGACGGTGAAGAACCGGTCCCAGGGTGAAGCGCGCAGCGTGGCCGCGGCTTCCAGCAGGCGTTCGGGGATGGCCTCGAAGGCCTGCTGCAGTGGCTGCACGACGAAGGGCATCGAGTACAGCACCGACGCGACGACCAGGCCGCCGAAGGTGAAGGGGAGGCGTCCGATGCCCAGCCACTCGGTGAACTGCCCCACGGGGCCGTGAGGCCCCATCAACAGCAGCAGATAAAACCCCAGCACTGTCGGCGGCAGCACCAGCGGCATGGCCACGAGCGAAGCCCACAGCGGCTTCCAGGCCGACCGGGTGCGCGCCAGCCACCACGCGAGTGGCGTGCCGAGCAGCAGCAACAGCAGCGTGCTCAGGCCCGCCAATTCGGCGGTGAGCCGGATCGCCGCCCACGTATCCGCGCTCAGTGGCATCTCCCGGGTATCAGGCGGTGGAGGTTCATGGCCCGTAGCCGTAGGACTGGATCAAGGTTCTGGTCGCAGGGCTTTTCAGATAGCCCAGCAAGGCCGCAGCGGCCGGATTACTCTCGCCCGTCTTCAGCAGCACCGCATCCTGGCGGATCTCGCCGTGCAGCGAGGGCGGCACCAGCCAGTATGAACCCGTCACGGGCTTGCCGGGCACTGCCACCTGCGACAACGCGACGAAGCCCAGTTCGGCGTTGCCAGTCGCGACGAACTGGTAGGCCTGAGCGATGCTTTCGGCGGTCACGAGCTTGGGCGCGACTGTCTCACTCAGGCCGCGCGCCTTCAACACCTCGGCGCCAGCCCGCCCGTAGGGCGCGAGTTTCGGGTTCGCGATCGCCAGGTGCGCGTAGGTGCCGCTAGCGAGCACCGCACCCTGGTCGTCCACATAGCGGGGCTGCGCGCTCCACAGCACCAGCTTGCCGATCGCGTAGGTGAATTGGCTGCCGGCCAAGCCATATCCCTCGGCGATCAATCGACGCGGGGTTTCGTCGTCGGCGGCGATCAGCACCTCGAACGGCGCGCCCGAGACGATCTGCGAGTAGAACTTGCCGGTGGCGCCCGACGACACCCTCAGGGTGTGGCCGGTGGCGGCCGTGAAGCCTTCGCCGATCTTCGCCAGCGGGCCGGCGAAGTTGGCAGCCACGGCCACCGTGACCTCGTCGGCGTTCGCATCCATTGACAACACGGCGCTGGCAGCAGCGATCCACGCCGGAAGAACTCGGACGCTGAGTTTCCTCAAGTCATGACCCCTTGGCGCTTCAGTCGAGCACGGCCAGGATCACGCTGGAGGCCTTGAAAGCCGCACAGGCGCGACGCGCCGATGCTGCGCTCGTTGCTTGCGGGAAACCCCAGGCAAGGGCGTTTCAGTTGCCCCGGGCCCGCGGGTGCAATGAAAACCTGTCGAGCAGCTGCGCAGTCTGCAATTCGGCCGACACGGCGCTGTTCAGCGACGATTGCGACAGCCCCGACAGTTCGTAGTGCATGTTCTCGTACAACTCGGCTGTCGACGGATAGTTGTTCAGCACGGCCGTCAACGCGGCTTCCGGCAGCTTGGCAGACAAGGCCTGTTTCAGCCGCGACACCACGATCTGGTACTGCGCTGCATCGACCGGGTTGCCGCTGCGGTCGATGCGCTCGAGCAGATGGGCGAGCGCAAAGGCAGCATTGGCCGTGCTGCGTGGAGTTTGAATCTGGCGTGTGGACATGCTGAACTCCCGTGGTGTCGATGACGACTGGATGACATCTAGTTGTGGGCATGCGGAGAAAAGTCAAGCGGCCAGGGCGACGATGAACGGCAGTGACTCGCCGATCAAGGCATGCCGCCCTGGCGCCCGCTGACTCAGGCGGCGGCTTGCGGCGCCGGGTTGTTCGCCTGACGCGTTTCGCTGCCCGCCGGGGTGTGCTGCTTGGCCTGGCGTTTCAAGGCCTTTGCCCGTTTTTGCTTTTGTCTGCGGATACCGCGGTCTTTGTCAGCGCTCATGTCGATCTCGTGTGGATTGATGAAGAAGGAAATACGGGCGGCGCGCCAGAAATCGGGCGGCAACCTCGTGCCATCATTTGAGCATGTTCCAGTCCATCAAGTTTTTTTTCGAGGCGGTGCTGTCCTCGTCGGCGAATGGCGATTCCCAAACCGCCGAACATGCGCTCCAGCTTGCCACGGCGGTGATGCTGGTCGAGGTGATGCGCGCCGACGCCAGTTTCGAGGCCAGTGAGCGCGAGGCGGTGCTGACGGCACTGCGAGAGCGATTTGCGCTGTCGGAAGACGAGGCCTCGCGCCTGACCGAACTGGCCGTCACCACCGCCCGCGACGCCACCGATCTGTTCGCGTTCACCTCCCACATCAATGCACATTTCGACATGTCGCAAAAACTGCGAATGGTCGAGCACATGTGGCGCGTGGCGTATGCCGACGGTCACCTCAGTGACCACGAGCGGCATGTACTGTGGCGCATTGCCGACCTTCTGCACGTGCCGCAGGGGGCTTATGTCAACGCGCGGCTGCGCATCCAGCAGGAAATCAAGGCAGCGTCGGCTCCGTGAGCATGATCTGTCGCCACTGAAACGTTTTCAGCCTCATTTCCCCAGCTCGTGCCCAGCCTGTGCACAGGGTTGTGCACAGCTGCCTCGTTGCCGGACTCTTATGATCTTTGGATGTCGGCACTGATCTCCTCCCCACCGTTTTCCAGCTCATCGCCCCGCGGGGATGACGAGGTCGCGCGATTGCGGATTCCGCCGCATTCGATCGAGGCCGAGCAGAGCGTGCTGGGCGGCTTGCTGCTCGACAACAGTGCCTGGGACCGCGCCGGTGACCTGCTCACCGACAGCGATTTCTATCGCTACGAACACCGCGCGATCTACGCCGCCATCGGCGCGCTGATCAACGCCACCAAACCGGCCGACGTGATCACGGTATTCGAGCAGCTGCAAAGCCTGGGCAAGGCCGAGGAATGCGGCGGGCTGGTGTACCTGAACGCCCTGGCGCAGAGCGTGCCGAGCGCGGCCAACCTGCGCCGCTATGCCGAGATCGTTCGCGAGCGGGCGGTGTTGCGCAAGCTGGTGTCAGCCAGCGACGAGATCGCCACCAGCGCCTTCAATCCACAGGGCAGGGCGGTATCGGAAGTCCTCGATGAGGCCGAGGCAAAGATCTTCAAGATCGGCGAGGAGGGCTCGCGCTCGCGGCAGGGCTTCCAGTCCATGGACTCGCTGGTCGTCCAGTTGCTGGACCGGGTGACCGAACTGCACGAGAACGGCGCCGAAGAAGTCACTGGCGTGCGCACCGGCTACTTCGACCTCGACCGCATGACGGCCGGTTTCCAGCCGGGCGACCTGATCGTGCTGGCCGCGCGGCCGTCAATGGGCAAGACCGCGCTCGCGCTGAATATCGCGGAGCATGTGGCGGTTCAGGAGGGCCTGCCAGTCGTCATCTTCTCGATGGAAATGGGTGCGGCGCAGCTGGCCCTGCGTCTGGTCGGATCGCTCGGGCGCATCGACCAGCAGCACCTGCGTACCGGAGCATTGAAGGACGACGAGTGGGGCCGGCTGACCGAGGCGATCGAGAAGCTCGGAACCGTCAGCATGTTCATCGACGAGAGTCCGGCGCTGACGCCGAGCGAGTTACGCGCTCGAGCGCGTCGACAGGCCCGGCAGTGCGGCAAGCTCGGGCTGATCGTGGTCGACTACCTGCAGCTGATGAGCGGCAGTGGCGGCAGCAACGAAGAGAACCGTGCCACGGTGATCGGCGAGATTTCGCGCGGGTTGAAGTCGCTGGCGAAGGAGCTGCAATGCCCGGTCATCGCGCTGTCGCAGCTCAACCGCAGCGTCGAGTCACGCACCGACAAGCGGCCGATGATGAGCGACCTGCGGGAGTCCGGTGCCATCGAGCAGGACGCCGACGTCATCATGTTCATCTACCGCGACGAGTACTACACCAAGGAAGCCTGCAAGGAGCCAGGTATTGCCGAAATCATCATCGGCAAGCAGCGCAACGGGCCCACCGGCACCGTCAAGCTGACCTTCCTGAAGCCGCTGACGAAGTTCGACAACCTGGCCCCGGGTAGCGTCGGCGGAGACTATTGATCGACGCCCGCTGAGTGCTCAGACGCGCAGCGTGATCTGCGGCGCGGCAGGGCGTCGGGCAGGCCCTGCCCCGATCCGGTAGGGGTTACCGGACGACGGCCCGCGTGGTGTTCACTTGAAGATGTCCTTGACCCGGTCGGACCATGACTTCGAGTTTGGCGAGTGCTTGTCGCCGCCTTTCTGGAACGACTCTTCCAGCTCCTTTAGCAGCTTGCGTTGGTGTTCCGTCAGCTTGATCGGCGTCTCGACGGTGACGTGGCAGTACAGGTCGCCCGGGTAGCTCGAGCGCAGGCCCTTGATGCCTTTGCCGCGCAGGCGGAAGGTCTTGCCGTGCTGGGTGCCTTCGGGCAGATCGATCTCGGCCTTGCCGGTGAGCGTGGGCACCTGGATCTGCCCGCCCAGCGCCGCGGTGATCATGCTGACCGGCGCGGTGCAATGCAGGTCGTCGCCGTCACGTTCGAAGATCTCGTGTTGCTTGACGTGGATCTCGATGTACAGATCGCCGGATGGCCCGCCATTCGTGCCGGGCTCGCCATTGCCGGCGGAGCGGATGCGCATGCCCTCGTTGATCCCGGCCGGGATCTTGACTTCGAGTGTCTTGGTCTTCTTGATGCGACCCTGGCCGCTGCAGGCGGTGCACGGCTCGGGAATGACCTTGCCAGCGCCGCGGCAGGTCGGGCAGGTCTGCTGGATGCTGAAGAAGCCCTGACGCATCGTGACCGCGCCCGAACCATTGCAGCTGCCGCACATCTTGGCGCTGGTCCCTGGCTTGGCACCGCTGCCCTTGCAGGTTTCGCAGCCCTCGTAGGCCGGAATGCGGATCTGCGTGTCCTTGCCAGCGGCAGCTTCTTCCAGCGAGATCTCCATCTGGTAGGACAAATCACTGCCGCGGAACATCTGCTGGCCACCACCGCCACGGCGTTGGCCACCACCGCCACCGAAGATGTCACCGAAGATGTCGCCGAAGGCCTCGGCGAAGCCCCCCATGTTGTCGCCACCCGGACGGAAACCGCCTCCCATGTTCGGGTCGACGCCCGCATGGCCGTACTGATCGTAGGCGGCGCGCTTCTGCGCGTCGGAGAGCATCTCGTAGGCCTCCTTGGCCTCCTTGAACTTCTCTTCCGCCTTCTTTGCGTCGTCCCCCTGGTTGCGGTCAGGGTGGTGCTTCATCGCCAGCTTGCGATAGGCCTTCTTGATGTCTTCATCGGACGCGTTCTTCGCCACGCCCAGGGTCTCGTAGTAATCGCGCTTTGCCATCGATTCATCCGTCACGCCGCAGCGTCTGGTTCAAACAAGAACGCCGCGTCGGGACTGCGCTTGCGCACGAGTACCCTGACGCGGCGAGGACACCGGGTCACCCCGGTGCCGGTGAGTCATCGAGTTCGTGTCACTTCTTCTCTTTGACTTCGGTGAACTCGGCATCGACCACATTGTCGTCGGCAGGCTTGTCAGCCGATGCAGCCGATTGCGGCCCGGCCCCAGCACTCGCGGCACCGCCTGCCGCGGCCGCAGCCGCTTGCGCGTCGGCGTAGACCTTTTCGCCCAGCTTCTGGCTGGCCGTCATCAAGGTCTCTGTCGAGGCTTCGATGGTGGCCTGGTCCTCGCTGGCGAGCGCAGCCTCGGCGTCCTTCAGCGCAGCTTCGATCTTTTCCTTCTCGCCGGCGTCGAGCTTGTCGCCGTGTTCGGCCAGGCTCTTCTTGACGCTGTGGATCATCGCGTCGGCCGAGTTGCGGGCCTGGATCAGGCCGAGCTTCTTCTTGTCCTCGGCCGCGTTCAGTTCAGCGTCCTTCACCATCTGCTGGATCTCGGCTTCGGTCAGCCCCGAGTTGGCCTTGATGGTGATCTTGTTTTCCTTCCCGGTGCCCTTGTCCTTCGCGCCAACGTGCAGGATGCCGTTGGCGTCGATGTCGAAGCTGACCTCGATCTGCGGCGTGCCACGCGGTGCTGGCGGAATGCCCTCGAGGTTGAATTCGCCCAAGCTCTTGTTGCCAGAGGCCATCTCGCGTTCGCCCTGGTAAACCTTGATCGTCACTGCCGGCTGGTTGTCGTCGGCCGTGGAGAAGGTTTGCGAGAACTTGGTCGGGATGGTCGTGTTCTTCTGGATCATCTTCGTCATCACGCCGCCCAGTGTCTCGATGCCGAGCGACAGCGGGGTCACGTCGAGCAGAAGCACGTCGGTGCGGTCACCGGCCAGCACCTGACCCTGGATCGCAGCGCCCACGGCGACGGCTTCGTCCGGGTTGACGTCCTTGCGGGGCTCACGGCCGAAGAACTCCTTGACCTTCTCCTGCACCTTGGGCATCCGGGTCATGCCACCGACCAGGATCACGTCGTTGATGGCGCTCACGGCAACGCCAGCGTCCTTGATGGCGGTGCGGCACGGGGCGATGGTGCGCTCGATCAGGTCTTCGACCAGGGCTTCGAGCTTCGAGCGGCTGAGCTTGATGTTCAGGTGCTTCGGTCCCGAGGCATCTGCGGTCACGTAGGGCAGGTTGATGTCGGTCTGCGCGCCGCTCGACAGTTCGATCTTCGCCTTCTCGGCCGCTTCCTTCAGGCGCTGCAGCGCGAGCACGTCCTTGCCCAGATCAACGCCTTGCTCCTTCTTGAACTCGGCAATGATGTAGTCGATGATGCGTTGATCGAAGTCCTCGCCGCCGAGGAAGGTGTCGCCGTTGGTGGACAGCACTTCGAACTGCTTCTCTCCATCCACATCGGCGATCTCGATGATCGACACGTCGAAGGTGCCGCCGCCGAGGTCATAGACGGCGATCTTGCGGTCGCCCTTTTCGTTCTTGTCGAGGCCGAAGGCGAGTGCTGCTGCGGTTGGCTCGTTGATGATGCGCTTGACATCCAGACCGGCGATGCGGCCGGCGTCTTTCGTCGCCTGGCGCTGCGCGTCATTGAAGTACGCCGGTACGGTGATGACCGCTTCGGTGACTGCTTCGCCCAGGTAGTCCTCGGCAGTCTTCTTCATCTTGCGCAGGATCTCGGCGCTGACCTGCTGTGGCGCGATCTTGTTGCCGCGCACTTCAACCCACGCATCGCCGTTATCGGCGGCCGCGATCTTGTAGGGCATCAGATCGATGTCCTTCTGCACTTCCTTCTCGGTGAACTTGCGACCGATCAGGCGTTTCACCGCATACAGCGTGTTCTTCGGATTGGTGACCGCCTGGCGCTTGGCCGAGGCCCCGACGAGGATCTCGCCGCTGTCCTGGTACGCGACGATCGACGGCGTGGTGCGTGCACCTTCGCTGTTCTCGATCACCTTGGTGGTGTTGCCTTCCATGATCGACACGCATGAGTTGGTGGTGCCGAGGTCGATACCGATGATTTTTGCCATGTCGAAATCTCCTGAAGGTTGAAACTGGCTTGATGACGAGTTGTGGATAACTCGCGTGTTTTTCAAGGGGCGCGGCGCGTTGTGCCCCGATCAAGTGAATCTATTTGGGGGCGGTGACGGTGACCAATGCCGGGCGCAGCACGCGGTCCGCAATGAGGTAGCCCTTCTGCAGCACGGCCACCACGGTGTTGGCCTCCTGCTCGGCCGGCACCACGCTGATCGCCTGGTGCTGATGCGGATCGAACTTGGCACCAGCGGCCGGGTTGATCTCGATGACGCGGTTTCGCTCGAGCGCGCTGGACAGTTGCCGCAAGGTCGCGTGCACGCCCTCGAGCAACTGTTCGGGTGTCGCGCCGGGCAGGGCGATCGCCGCTTCGAGGCTGTCCTTGACCGGCAGCAGACTCTCGGCGAAGCCCTCGACAGCAAATTTGCGGGCCTTCGATATCTCGTCTTCGGCGCGCCGACGCGTGTTCTCGGCTTCCGCCTTGGCGCGCAGGTAAGCATCAGCTACTTCCGCATGCCTGGCTTCAAGTTCGGCGAGTTTCGAACTTGCGTCGGCGCTGTGGTCGTTTGCCGATGTGGATCCACCGGTGTCATTTGGCTTCGACAACTCCGGGTCTGCGGGTGCTTGAGGTTCGTTTTGGCTCATGTCGGCTGAATTCCCTTCAGCCGAGGACATGAGGTCGATTCCCCGTCTTTCAAGAGGGACTTTGCAATGATCTGGCGATCAATGGTCGGTCGGTTTCATTCGCCGTCGATCGAGGCACTCCAGCGATTCCAGTCGGCCAGCTTGCGACGCGCGCGCTTGGTCGGGCGACCCTGCTCGATCGCCAGGGACGGTTCGGCCGACTCACGTCGCTGGCTGGAGATCTTCTCGCGCAGCGCGATGCTCTCCCCGGTTTCCGCATACAGGGTCTGCGCGACCGGCGCCGGACCGCGGGTGTCGCTGAGTGCCACGACGACGATGGTGCGCAGCACAGGCCCCTGCCGCAGTTCGATGCGGTCGCCTGGGCGCAACTCGCGTGACGGCTTGGCCGACTGCGCGTTGACGCTGATTCGGCCCTTGCCGATCTCGTCGGTGGCCAGACTTCGTGTCTTGTAGAACCGTGCGGCCCACAGCCACTTGTCGAGTCTCAAGCGACCATCCTGTGCATCGAGCCGTCAGTGGGTGCTGCCCGCTTCAGCGCTCAGCCCCGAGCGCCATGGCGCGCTCGCGTTGGGCTGTCAGCGCGGCGGCATTCACCGCGCTGCTGCAGTCCCATCCCTGCAGATGCGTCAGCGCGATATCGGTGAGTGCCAGCAGCCACTCGTGCTGGTCGTTCAGGCAAGGCAGGTAGTTGAATTCACTGCCGCCCGCATTCAGGAACGCGGCGCGGCCTTCCTGGGCGATCTCTTCCAGGGTTTCCAGACAGTCGGCGGGGAAGCCAGGGCACATGATGTCCACCCGCTTGACGCCCTGTGATGCCAACTTGATCAGCGTCGGTTCGGTGTAGGGTTGCAGCCATTCAGCCTTGCCGAAGCGGCTTTGAAACGTGACGACGAGTTCATCAGCGCCCAGACCCAGATGCTCGCCGAGCAGCCTTGCCGTTTTCAGGCACTGGCAGTGATACGGGTCTCCCAGGAGCAGGGTGCGGCGGGGCACACCGTGAAAACTCAGCACCAGCCGATCTGGCCGTCCGCTGTGCTTCCAATGGTCGGTGACGCGCTTGGCCAGCGCCGAGATGTAGCCCGGGTCGTCGTGGTACTGGTTGACGAAGCGGAACTCTGGCAGCCTGCGTGACAACCTGCCCCAGTTGGACACCGCATCGCTGACACTGGCGGTCGTCGGGCCGGAATACTGTGGATACAGCGGCAGTACCAGCACGCGCGTGATGCCGCTGGCCCGAAGCTCATCGAGCACCGCCGGAATGCCGGGCGAGCCGTAACGCATGGCCGGACGCACCAGCACGCGATGTCCGCGCTCACCCAGGTAACCCTGCAGCATCGCGGCCTGCTTGAAGGTCCAGACCTTCAGCGGCGACCCCTCGTCGGTCCAGACGGTTGCGTACTTTGCTGCCGACTGCTTGGGCCGAACCTGCAGGATCACGCCGTTGAGGATGAACCACCACACCAGGCGCGGAATCTCCACGACGCGCGGGTCGCTGAGGAATTCCTTCAGGTAGCGGCGCAGCGCGGGTGCGGTCGGCGCGTCGGGTGTCCCCAGATTGCACAGCAGCACTGCCGTGGTCGGCGTGACAGGCTTGCCGTGTTCATGGACGGGTTCAGTGGCAAAGGGCATGCGGGATCCGCAAAGGAGCGGCGTGAGATTATCGATGCAGGCCGCTGTCGTGGCCAACTTCATCCCAATGACGTGCGGCGCGAGAGGCCTCAGTCCGCCGTCACGGATGAGTGGGAGACTGCCTCGAGGTGTCGGTGAATCGCAGGACCTCGAATCCCACGCAGGGCGCCGTGGGGTCCGAAGGCGACGTGCCGAGGCCAACCACGCCGCTCCCGTGCAGCGTGCAGGTGCCACGTCGGAGGGTGACCACTTCCGTGGTTCCGGTGAATCGCACGTACGTGCCGTTGTAGCTGAGGTCCGACAACTGGAACGCGCCTCCGTGCCAATCGATGCGCGCATGCGAACGCGAGACGCGGTTGTCGTCGATGCAGTAGGTGGCCTGGGTGCTGCGTCCGAGGATCACCGGCATGCTGCTGCTGGCGAAGACCTGGTGCATATCGAGCCAGATCAGGCGCACGCCTTCAGGCTCCGGGTTCGCGATGACGTCGCCAAAGGCGGTCGTGGCCATGTCGGTGAACTGCCGCGTCTCGAGGATATGCACCTCGACAGGCTCGATCCTGCCCCGCAGCTGAATGTGATTGAGGCGGCGAAACTGGCCCTGCTCGTGGGCCGGCAGCACAGCCAGTACCGTGGAGGTGGCCAGTGTCTCGTTGTCGCCCGAATGTTCCAGCAGACGCGCCGCCACATTGACGGCATCGCCGAAACAGTCGCCGGCCATTTCGACCACCTCGCCGTAGGCCAGACCGATCTGCAGCTTCAGCTCACGACCACCACGCGCTGCGACGTAAGGCGGCTGCAGGCCACTGCATGACAGTGCTTCATGCATATCGATCGATGCCCTGACGGCCGATGCCGCATCGCCAAAAGTCGCCATCAGGCCGTCGCCCAGCGTCTTGATCAGCGTGCCGCCACAAGTGACGACCACTCGGCCGAGCATCGAGATGCTTTGCGTGACCCACTGGGTGGCGATCGCATTACCCAGGGACTCATAGAGCCCCGTGCTGCCCCGAAGGTCGGCAAACAGGACGCAACATTCGATGTTTCGGGTCATCCGCAGCAGGCTGTGATCGAAGTCACAGTCTAGCGTCAATAGGCGAAAAAAACCCCACTTGGTGGTGGGGTGGGTGGCTTCTTTGAAGGCGCTTACAGGTTGTCCAGGTAGGTTCTCAACTTGTCCGACCGGCTCGGGTGTTTCAGTTTGCGAATCGCCTTCGCCTCGATCTGGCGGATACGTTCGCGCGTCACGTCGAACTGTTTGCCGACTTCTTCCAGCGTGTGGTCGGTGCTCATCTCGATGCCGAAGCGCATGCGCAGCACCTTCGCTTCCCGGGGCGTCAGGCTGTCCAGAATATCTTTGACGACATCTCGCAGGCCGGCTTGCATTGCGGCTTCGATCGGTGCGGTGTTGTTCGTGTCCTCGATGAAGTCGCCCAGGTGCGAATCGTCGTCGTCGCCGATGGGGGTTTCCATCGAGATCGGCTCCTTCGCGATCTTCATGATCTTGCGGATCTTGTCTTCCGGAATCTCCATCTTCTCGGCCAGCGTCGGGGCGTCCGGCTCGAAGCCGAACTCCTGCAGATGCTGGCGGCTCAGACGGTTCATCTTGTTGATCGTCTCGATCATGTGGACCGGGATGCGGATCGTGCGCGCCTGATCGGCGATCGAGCGGGTGATGGCCTGACGGATCCACCACGTCGCGTAGGTCGAGAACTTGTAGCCGCGGCGGTATTCGAACTTGTCGACCGCCTTCATCAGGCCGATGTTGCCTTCCTGGATCAGATCAAGGAACTGCAGGCCGCGGTTGGTGTACTTCTTGGCGATGGAGATCACGAGGCGCAGGTTGGCCTCGATCATTTCCTTCTTGGCATCGCGCGAGGACTTCTCGCCCTCGTTCATGCGCTTGTTGATCTTCTTCAGATCGTCGAGCGGCACCACGGCGCGTTCCTGCTGGTCGGTGAGCTTCTTCTGCAGTTCCTGCACCGGCGGCAGGTTGCGCGCCAGCACGGCGCTGTAGGGCTTGTTGGCGGCAATCTCTTTTTCGGCCCACTTCAGATTGAGCAGGTTCGGCGGGAAATGCTTGATGAAGTGGTCCTGCGGCATGCCGCACTTGTCGACCAGGATCTTGCGCAGTTCGCGCTCGTAGCGGCGCACGTCGTCGACCTGCGAGCGCAGGATGGCACACAGCTTCTCGATTGTCTTGACAGTGAAGCGTATGGTCATCAGCTCTGCGCTGATGGCCTGCTGCGCCTTGCTGTAGGCAGGCGACTGGTAACCGTCTTTCTCGAAGGCCTTGCGCATCTTGTCGAAGTTGAGGCGCAGGTTCGCGAACTTCGCAAGCGCCTGGGTCTTCAGTTCCTCGAGCTTCTTCGTCAGCGCCTTGCTGCCGCCGTTGCCATCGTCGTCGTCCTCTTCGTCGAAGAAGTCAACGTCTTCCTCGGCCACATAGTCGTCCGCCTCGCCTTCCGAGACGAAGCCATCGACCACTTCGGAGATCGTCATCTCGCCGGCACCGATGCGGTCTGCATAGGCCAGGATTTCTGCGATCGTCGTCGGCGACGCGCTGATCGCGAGCATCATCGCCTGAAGGCCGCCTTCGATACGCTTGGCGATCTCGATTTCGCCTTCACGCGTGAGCAGTTCGACGGTGCCCATCTCGCGCATGTACATGCGCACCGGGTCGGTCGTGCGGCCGAATTCGGAGTCGACGGTGGACAGCGCTGCTTCGGCAGCTTCCTCGGCCTCTTCCTCGGTGGCCGTGGTCGTGCCGCCGCCTGCGATCAGCAGTGTTGCCGCATCCGGGGCCTGTTCGTAGACCGCGATGCCCATGTCGTTGAGCATCGACACGATGGCTTCGAGGATTTCGTTGTCGACCAGCTTTTCCGGCAAGTGGTCATTGATTTCCTGGTGCGTCAGGAAACCACGCGTCTTGCCCATCTTGATGAGCGTCTTCAGCTCTTGGCGGCGCTTGGCGACTTCCTCTTCGGTCAGCGCGGTCTCGTCCAGGCCGAATTCGCGCATCAGCGCGCGCTCCTTGGCGCGCGACACCTTCATGCGCAGCGGTTTGGCCTTGGCCTTTTCGGTGTCGTCGACCGTCTCGACTTCAGGCTCGCCTTCGAGGTCGCCTTCGACATCGGAGAAATCCTCGTCGACCAGTTCGGCCTTTTTCGCTTTCTCGTCGACCTTCGTGGGCTTGCGACCCTTCTTGGCCTTGTCGTCCGCAACAGCGGCCTTGGTCGCGGCCTTCACTGCGGTCTTGCCCGCTGCAGGCTGCTTGACTGCCTCAGTCTTCTTGTCGCCGGACTTCGAGGTGGAGGCCTTGGCGGGAGTGGCCGGCTTGACGGCCGCTGTCGGCGCGCTTTTCTTCGCAGTCATGCAATTCCTAATTGGGGGGCGGGGGATTCACCGCAAAGGTCTCTAGAGATGGTGTCGAACAAGTCGTTCGACAAGCTCGGCATTCAGCGAATTGAAGTCAGAACCCATCGACCATGGCGCCGGGTCACCTCGGCAGTCACGCCTGTCCGCTTGCACGTCAGGGTGAACGCCAGCGCAGTCACTGGGAAATGCAGCAAATTCGGCGCAGCCAAGGATTATACCGTTCGAGTGGCGCAAAGAGGGGCTGGAGGCGCCAGCCTGCAAGCTGGGCGGGCGTCAGGTCAGCGGGGCGGCCGCCCGGGTCAGCGCGGCTTTCAAGCGTGCGCGGCTTTGCAGCAACAAGGTGCTCCGCGCCTGTATGTCCGGTGACATGAGCCCCGATTCGAATAGCAGCTTGAGCTCGTGATCTACCTCCTGCAAGCGCAGCTGATCGAGCAGCAGATGCATCTGCTGTTTCAGGTCCGTCTGCGCCTCCGGATAGTGGAAGCCGGCGATGCGATCGAGCGTGGCTCGGGCATGAGCGTCATCACCCACGGACCGAGTGAGTTCATCCAGCAACGCCGAAGGGTTCATTGGCCCTTGGTCGTGCAGGCAGCGCTCGACGTGGGCGAACAGGCTGGCATAGGGCGTGGTCTGTTCAGCCAGCAAATCATGTGCTTCACCCTCGATCTCCCACCAGAGCTCAGCGCGATGCAGCAGCAGCCACAACACCCGGTCCAGCTGGTTCGCCGTACCCTGACGCACGGCTCTGACGAGCTGCCTCGGCGGCGAAGCCGCAGTGTCCGGGGCCGACGGGCGGGCTTTCGTTGCGCTGGCCTGCCACAGGGTGGTCAATTCACCGGTATCGAGCGTGGCGACACTGGCCAGCTCCCCGAGCAACTGGCGCTTCAGGGCACCTTCTGGCAGAGCGGTCCAGAGTGGGCGGGCCACCGCGAGAAAGCGCGCACGGCCTTCTGCCGTCGCCATGTCGCAACCGTCTTGAGCGACTGCGACCAGCTGTCGCGAGAGCGGCACCGCCTGCTCGATGCAGCGCCCGAAACCCTCGGTACCGTACTGGCGCACATAGGAGTCGGGGTCGTGCTCCGCCGGAAGGAAGAGGAAGCGGATGCTGCGCACATCGGTTGCGTGGGGTAGCGCGGCTTCCAGAGCGCGGCCGGCCGCACGCCGACCGGCCGCATCGCCGTCAAAGCTGAACACCACTGCATCGGTGAAGCGGAACAGCTTTTGCACATGCTCGGCGGTGCAGGCGGTGCCGAGCGTGGCGACCGCGTTCGGGAATCCCAGTTGCGCCAGGGCCACCACGTCCATATAGCCCTCGACGACCAGCACGAAGCCGCGCTGACGGATGGCGGTGCGCGCTTCGAACAGGCCGTAAAGCTCGCGGCCCTTGCTGAACACTGGCGTTTCGGGCGAGTTCAGGTATTTCGGCTCACCGCGGTCCAGCACGCGGCCGCCGAAGCCGATCACATCGCCTTGCACCGAACGGATCGGGAACATGATGCGGTCGCGGAAGCGGTCGTAGCGCTTCGCAGCCGCAGCGTCGTCGTCGCCTTCGTGGGCGATCACCAGACCGCTTTCTTCCAGCAGCGGATCGTCGTAGCGCGGGAAGGCGCTGGCCAGCGAACGCCACCCGTCTGGTGCGTAGCCCATCATGAAACGAGCGGCGATCTCGCCGCTTAGGCCGCGCAGCTTCAGGTAGTCGATCGCGCGCGGATTGGCCTTGAGTTGTTGGCGGTAATGGTTTGCCGCCTTCGCCAAAACGTCGGCGAGCGTGCTTTGCCGTTCCTTGAGCTTGGTCGCGCGTTCGCGTTCTTCGGCTGAACGATCATCCTGTGGCACGGTCATTCCGACCTGTTGCGCCAGGTCGTTGACCGCATCGATGAAGCCCATGCCCGAATGTTCCATCAGGAACCCGATGGCATTGCCGTGCACACCGCAACCGAAGCAGTGGTAGGTCTGGCGGGAAGGACTGACCGCGAAGCTGGGGGATTTTTCCCCGTGGAATGGGCACAAACCCATGTGGTTTGCGCCTGACTTCTTTAGCGTGACGTGCCGCCCGACGACCTCGGCGATGTCAACGCGGGAGAGCAGGTCTTGAAGGAACGATGGCGCGATCACGCCTTCAGTTTAGCGGTGAGCCCCTGTGGACTGGCTGCTGGCAGACAGCTACCCCGACGAGTTACGAACGACCTCTGCCGGGACTGGTCGAAAAGGCGCGGCGCTTCGACTGCGCCGTGCTCATCAAACCGCGAAATCGCTAAGTTGGCGGCCGGAGGCCAGTGCAGCTTTCAGCCACTTCGGCTGCAAGCCGCGGCCGCTCCAGGATTCACCCGTTGCGGTGTTACGGTATTTTGCGGCGACCTTGCCACCTTTGGCTGCGCTCGGCGCACGCGAAGTCGACTTCACCGAAATGTCCGCGATGGTCAGCCCATATTCCTGCATCAGGCTCTTGACTTGGGCAATCGCGCTGGCAAGTTCTTCCTTGCGCGTCGACTCAATCGCCTTGTCCAACTCGGCTTTTTGATTCAGCAGTTCTTTCAGTGTCGACATGAGCATTCCTTTGAACGTAGATTAAATGGGGCACCGTATAACCGGACGCAGCGCGAGTATACAAAACTTCGAGCAGCGTCAAACCGGGAGCGATTAATCAACGTGAATCAAACCGAAAAAAACAACGCATGCTGTTTTGTTTTCGTTTGCAGATCGATTTCAAAAATACTCATGCTGACGGTGGAACGTAACCGGCCACCTGTTCGGCGCCGCCACCGAAAAAGAAATTCTCCATCTGACGGGCTAGATATTGACGAGACCGCAGGTCTGCCAGATTCAAACGGTTTTCGTTGACCAGCATCGTCTGATGCTTCATCCAGAGTGCCCAGGCTTCCTTGCTGACCTCGTTGTAGATACGCTTGCCAAGTTCGCCCGGATAAGGCGCGTAGTCGAGTCCCTCCCCGACCTTCTTGAGGTGAATGCAATTGACGGTTCGTGCCATGGGGTGTCTCCAATAAAAATGCGTTCAATGAGTGGGCCACATGGAATGCGGCAAACAGGATGTCGACACTCAGGCGATCGGTTTCACCAGCACTTGCGAGCGACGATCCCAGTTGTATTTCCGCTGCCGCGCTTCGGGCAGCCAGTCAGGCGAGACCTGTTCGAAACCGCGCTTGATGAACCAGTGCATCGTTCGCGTCGTCAATACGAAGATGCTCTTCAATCCCATTGCGCGGGCGCGCTGCTCTATGCGTTTGAGAATCCGCTCACCGTCGCCTTGCCCTTGTACTTCAGGTGACACGGTCAGAGCTGCCATCTCACCGGTGTGTTTCTCTGGATAAGGGTATAGCGCAGCACATCCGAATATCACTCCGTCGTGTTCGATGACCGTGTAGAAATCGATATCACGTTCGATTTCAGTGCGATCCCTTTTCACGAGCGTGCCGTCGTTTTCAAATGGCACGATCAACTGCAACACGCCACCGATGTCGTCAGCTGTGGCCTCGCGCAGGCTTTCCAGCTTTTCATCGACGATCATCGTGCCTACACCATCGTGGGTGAATGACTCCATCAACACCGAACCGTCGACAGAAAACGGAATGATGTGTACGCGCACGACGCCGTTCTGACTGGCTTTCACTGCATGCTGCAAATAAAACGCGGTGTCGGTGGGCTGCTGTGGATTGGGCAAGGCAGCCAGCAGTTTCTCTGCGTCTGCGAGCGCCAATTCCTGATCGATCTCGCTGTCCGGATCGGCGATGTCGAGCGGAATACCCTTGACCTCGGTGACGTAGATCAGCTTGTCGGCCTGCAAGGAAATAGCAGCACTCGCGGCAACGTCTTCCATGCTGAGGTTGAACGCTTCGCCGGTCGGCGAGAACCCGAAGGGCGACAGCATCACCAGTGCGCCGAAGTCGACAGCGCGCCGGATGCCGATCGCGTCGATCTTGCGCACCAGCCCGGTGTGAAGAAAGTCCACGCCGTCAATCACCCCAACCGGCTTGGCGGTGATGAAGTTGCCAGACACCACGCGGATCTGGCTGCCCGCCATCGGGGTGTTCGGCAACCCCTGCGAGAACGCGGCTTCGATCTCGTAGCGAAGCTGGCCGGCTGCCTCCTGCGCGCAGTCGAGTGCGATCGCATCGGTCACGCGCATGCCGTGGCTATAACGTGAGGCATGCCCCTTGGCCTTGAGCTGCTCTTCGACCTGCGGCCGGAAGCCGTGCACCAGCACCACCTTGATACCCATGGCGTGGATCAGCGCCAGATCCTGCGCAAAGGTGTTCAGCTTGCCGGCCGCGATCAACTCACCGGCAATGGCGACGACGAAAGTCTTGCTGCGGTGCGCATGGATGTACGGTGCGACCGAGCGGAACCACGGAACGAACGTGTGTGGGAAGACCAGGCTCATCGTGGCGCTTTGAAATAATGACTGATTTTGCATGAAGGCCCGATGACGTCTGCCCCGCGAGCCCGCCCGACGCCCCGCTCTGTGCCCCGTCCGAACGCGACGCCCGCGAATCCGATTCCGCCGATCTCCTTTGCTGACACGCTGCCGGTATCGGCGCGGCGCGATGACATCGCGAAGGCGATTGAAGCGCATCAGGTGGTCATCGTCTGCGGCGAGACCGGCTCGGGCAAGACGACGCAGCTGCCGAAGATCGCGCTGACGCTTGGCCGTGGTCGCGGCGCTGGTGGCCGCGGGCTGATCGGCCATACGCAACCGAGGCGCATCGCCGCCTCGAGCGTGGCCAAGCGCATCGCGCAGGAGCTGAATTCGCCGCTGGGCGAGGTGGTCGGCTTCAAGGTGCGGTTTCAGGACCGACTGACACCGGGTGCCAGCGTCAAGCTGATGACCGACGGCATCTTGCTGGCGGAAACGCAGACCGATCCGTTGCTGCGCGCCTATGACACGCTGATCATCGACGAGGCGCACGAGCGCAGCCTGAACATCGATTTCCTGCTCGGCTATCTGCGCCAGTTGCTGCCACGGCGGCCCGACCTGAAGGTGATCGTGACCTCGGCCACCATCGATGCGGATCGCTTTGCTCAGCACTTCGCCAGCAAGGATGGCCCGGCGCCGGTGATCCAGGTGTCGGGGCGCCTGTTCCCGGTCGAGCAGCGCTGGCGACCATTCGAGGACAGTCGTGAATATGGCTTGAACCAGGCCATCGCGGATGCGGTCGATGAACTGTGGATGAGCGGTTCCGCAGGCTCCGGCGGTGACGTGCTGGTGTTTCTGCCTGGCGAGCGCGAGATCCGCGATGCGGCCGATCATCTGCGTCGCCACCACCCGCCAGGTGTGGAAGTTGTCCCTCTGTTCGCGCGGCTCAGCCAACAGGAGCAGGACCATGTGTTCGAGCCTCACAGCGCACGCCGCATCGTGCTCGCCACTAATGTGGCCGAGACCTCGTTGACGGTGCCCGGCATCCAGTACGTGATTGACGCCGGCACGGCGCGTGTCAAACGCTACAGCTACCGCAACAAGGTTGAACAGCTGCAGATCGAGCCCACCAGCCAGGCTGCGGCCAACCAGCGCGCCGGCCGATGCGGCCGTGTCAGCAATGGCATCTGCATCCGCCTCTACGACGAAAAGGATTTCGCTGGCCGACCGAAGTTCACCGACCCGGAAATCATGCGCTCGTCGCTGGCCGGTGTGATCCTGCGGATGAAGTCGTTGAATCTCGGTCTGGTCGAGGACTTCCCGTTCATCGAGCCACCGCCACGCCGTGCGATCGCCGATGGCTATCAGCTGCTGGCCGAGCTCGGCGCCGTCGACGAGCAAAACGAGCTGACATCGATGGGCATGGAGCTGGCGCGCCTCCCGCTCGACCCCAGAGTCGGCCGGATGATCCTGGAGGCGCGCAGTCGTCAGGCGCTCACCGAGGTGCTGATCGTCGCTAGCGCGATGAGCGTACAGGATGTGCGCGACCGACCACTCGAGGCGCAGCAGGCCGCCGATGCGGCGCACAAGAAGTTCGACGATGAGCGCTCGGAGTTCCTGGGCACACTGAAGTTGTGGAAATGGCTCGAAGCCTCGCGCGGCGCGGGCCTCGATGACACCCAGCGAGAACACAAGCTCAGCGTGCGCAAGCAGGAGCAGCTGCTGCGCGAGCACTTCATCTCGCCGCGTCGCGTGCGCGAGTGGCGCGACATCCACTCGCAATTGCTCACGGTCGTGGCCGAGCACGGCTGGCGGCTCAATGCGTCGCCGGCCACCTACGAGCAGCTTCACCTGTCGCTGCTGGCCGGTCTGCTTGGCAACATCGGTGTGAAAAGCGATGAGGATGAGTGGTACCTCGGTGCGCGCGGCATCCGCTTCTACCGTCATCCGGGCATCAATCTTTCGAAGAAGCCTGGCCGCTGGATCGTCGCGGCGGAACTGGTCGACACGACCCGGCTGTATGGCCGTGGCGTAGCGGCAATCGAGCCGCAATGGCTGCCGCAGATTGCAGCGCACGTCATCAAGACGCAGTTGCTCGAACCACATTGGGAAAAGAAGGCGGCCGAGGTCATCGCGCTGGAGCGCGCAACGCTTTACGGCATCGTGATCTACAGCAATCGTCGCGTGAATTTCGGGCTGGTGAACCCCACCGAGGCGCGCGAGATCTTCATCCGCGAGGCGCTGGTCGCTGGCGAATGGGAGACGCGGCTGCCATTCCTCGCCGCCAACCGCAAGCTGATTGCGCAGGTCGAAGACCTCGAACACAAGTCGCGCCGCCAGGATGTGCTGGTCGACGACGAGCTGATCCAAGCCTTCTACGACCAGCAGTTGCCAGCCGAGGTCTGCAGCGGCGCAACGCTGGAGCGCTGGTATCGCGACGAAGTCAAGCGCCAGCCGAAGCTGCTGTTGTTGACGCGCGAAGAGCTGATGCGCCACGAAGCTGCCGGTATCACCACCGCGGCGTTCCCGAAGACGATTCGCATGGGCGGCGTCGATTGCGCTGCGGTCTATCTGCACGAGCCCGGTGATTCGAAGGACGGCGTGACGGTGACGGTGCCGATCTATGCGCTGAACCAGGTCAGCGACGAGCGCTGTGAATGGCTGGTGCCCGGCATGCTGAAGGACAAGGTGCTCGCGCTGGCTAAAAGCCTGCCCCAGCGGCCGCGTTCCCGTCTGGTGCCATTGCCGGACTATGCCGCGGCGTTCATCGCCGACGTGGGCGCGGCGAACGGCTTTGGCAGCGGCAGCCTGATCGATGCATTGTTGAGGCACGTGCGCGACAAGACGCAGGTCGACGTGAAGCGCACCGACTTCAAGCCAGAGCAGGTGCCGGCGCACCTGCTCATGAACTTCCGTGTCATCGACGAGAACGGCCGGCAGCTCGGCACCGGCCGCAACCTGGCGATGCTGAAGGCCGAATTGGGCAGCCAGGCGCGCTCGGCATTTCAGGCGCTGGCGCAATTGAAGGTTCCGGCGGTGGCGATGTCGTCAACGAACACTTCCGCGTTGAACGCTGTGGAGCCGGTGGAGCCGCCGCGTGTCCGAGCGGAGACGGCAAGCGCCCGGCTCGCCGCAGCGACCCCCATTGCGGAGACGCTTCACACCGACTGGACCTTTGGCGAGTTGCCCGAACTGTTGGAAGTGCGCCGTGGCGCACAGACGATGATCGGTTTTCCGGCTTTGATCGACCGCGGTACTGCGGTCGTGATCGAAGTCTTCGACGAGCCCGCCATCGCGTCAGCGCGCCACCGCGACGGCCTGCGAAAGCTGGTCGCGCTGCAGATCCGCGAGGCGCTGAAATACCTCGAAAAGAACATCCCCGACATGCAGAAGATGTCGGTGCTGTACTTGGCACTCGGCTCCGCCGACGAGCTGCGTGAGCAGGTGATCGGTCTCGCTATCGACCGCGCGTTTCTGGCCGACCCGCTACCTACCGATGCGGCCAGTTTCCGGCGCCGCGTCGATGAAGGGCGAGGGCGCCTGACATTGATCGCCAACGAGATCGCGCGCACGGCACATGCTGTGCTGGTCGATCACGCTGCCGCAGTACGCAAGCTGAAGGACTCGCGTGCGCCGAAAGAGGTGTCGGACGACATCGAGGCGCAGCTGGCTCGGCTGGTGCCGAAGCGTTTTCTGCAAACCACACCGTGGGCGCAACTGGCCCATCTCCCGCGCTACCTGAAAGGCGTTGTGATGCGTCTCGACAAGTGGCGTGCCGATCCGGCACGCGACACCGCGCGGCTGGTCGAGTTGCGGCCGATCGAGCAGCGCTATCTGCGCACCGTGGCCGAACGCAAGGGCGTGCGCGATGCGCGGCTCGAAGAGTTCCGCTGGCTGCTCGAAGAGCTGCGCATCAGCCTCTTCGCGCAGGAGCTGCGCACGCCTCAACCGGTCAGTGCCAAGCGGCTCGAAAAGTCATGGGCGCAAATGATGCAATGAACGCTGTTCTCTGGGACTCGTGTTCGACATACAATGAAAGGCTCGGGGCGTAGCGCAGCCTGGTAGCGCACCTGGTTTGGGACCAGGTGGTCGTGAGTTCGAATCCCACCGCCCCGACCAATTCCCAAGCTCAGTGCTCTGCATTGAGTCTCCCCTGGTGACGCATTCCCGCTTCGGCGAATCGGCTCCAACGAATTCGATGCGGCGGTCACAGTCAACGGTGGCGGTAGCTCAACCGGATAGAGCACCAGCCTTCTAAGCTGGGGGTTACAGGTTCGATTCCTGTCCGCCGCGCCCCACGAATACACTGGCCGAGCCATGTTCGTCGCACCCGTGTCGCCCTTCGTCATCGCCTGCATGCGGCTCGTGCACGCCGTTACTGCATGCTGTCGTCCCTGAAGCGATGGTGGTCCCGAAGCAGGGGCCACCCCGGTGCAGGCATCGACGTGATCGAGGCCTGGGCGAGGCAGGCCGGGCTCCGCTACCGCCGTGACGAGGATGGGTCGCGTTTCGTCATTGAAGTGCCGTCCGCGGGGCAGACGTTGTGCATGGAATGGGGCCCGTCGCAGCGAAGCTACATCGCCGGCGACGAACTGCGCATCCGACTCGATCTGAATCTGCCTGGCGCCTTGCAATTGCTGGCGATGAGTCGCACGCTGATGGAAAGGCTGGAACAGGAAACCTTCGAGCGCTACACGCAGGAGGCACAAACCATCATCGACATGTCGCACCCGGAAGAGATGCGCTGGCTGGCGATGTTTCCGAAGATCGATCTGTCGTTCGACAAGGTGCTCCAGGCGCGTTACGGCGTGCTCGGCGTCAACACGGTGCTGGGCATGGCCTGGATCAACGGACCGCTGGGTGAGCGGCTCGTCATGGCCGCTCAGAGCCTGTTGGCGGGCGATGATCCCTTTGTGTTGATGGCAATGCGCGGCAAGCTGTATCTGCGGATGCAACTGGCCCAGCCGCAGCCGGAGTCGCTCTCGCAATGTCTCTCGCTGTTTGATGCTGCCGTGCAATCGGCTCTCCAGCTGACGGGACAGATGCCTCCCGGCGGCGGAGATTGGTCGACCACGGTGAGCAGTTCCTGGCTGACCACGAGCGCGCTGGATGACCCCGCCCGCGGTTCGCGATAGACAGGTGCCTTTCATGGCCTTGATTCGGCGATCAGCCGAAAGGCCCCCTGCTAGAGTGACCTTTGGTTACATTTTTGACCCGGGTTCCTGAGCATGCGCATTTCTTTCTCGGCACTCGGCGCCATTGCAATGCTTGCCCTGGCGGCTGAGCCGTCGATGGCCGTGGGGTTCGGCGGGCTGGTCAATGCCACCACACTTGGTCAAGCATTGGACGTCACGGTGCCCGTGCGCGTCGATTCGACGGAGCGGATCACTACGGACTGTTTTTCCGCCGAGGTGAGGGTCGGCGACAGTCCGCTAGCCTCAGGGGCGCTGCAGCTGCGGCTCTACCCGTCGCCCGACAGCGGTGTGCAGTGGCTGCGCGTCTACAGCAGCATGCGCATTGCCGAACCGGTGATCAATGTCACGGTCTCCGCCGGATGTCCCTCGCGCATCAGCCGACAGTTCGTGGTGTTCGTCGATCCACCGGCTATCGCCTCCGAGACCAGCGTGCCCACAGCCGTCGAGCCTGCCGGTGCGGCCGCCTCCGCGGCAGGCCTGAGCGGCAGTACTGTCGGTGCTGCGTTCTTGGCCGCTGCCGCCGGTAGCGATGCATCCGCTCGCGTGGACGAATCCAAGGCGCCAGCTCGGCTTGAGGCATCCCGATCGCAGCTTCGCAAGACGCGGTCACCAGTGGCGGGTCATGTCTCGACCGGCACGCAGGTCTCACGAGCATCTGCACGCAAGTCGCCGCGCGTGCGCCCATCTGCGACGCCTCGCACACGAACATCGGCCTCGCTCTTGCAGCTCCAGCGAGGCACCGCCCTGGCCGCTGCCCCTGCGATGGCTGCAGTCGCCTCGGGACCGACGGCCGCTGATATGGCGGCTGCCGCGGCCATGGTCACGGCAGCTGCCGCGGCGGCATCCGAGGCCGAGCGGAACAGCCAGGTGCAGCGCGAGCAGATTGCCGAGCTGCAACGGCGACTGGAACAGTCAAGGCTCGACATCCAGGTGTCGAACGCGGCAGCGGCGAAACTGCAGGCCCAATTGGAGGCGGCGCAAGCCTCTCGCTACTCCTTGCCCTGGCTCCTGGCGTTGACCTTGGCGGTGGCGGTGCTGCTGTTCGGCATCGGTGTGCTGCTGGACCGGCGTAGCGTGGCACGGCGTGCTCGCCAACCGTCGTGGAGTTACGAACGGTCGCAGACAAGGTCGCCGCCAAGCACGCTGGAGTCCGTGCCGTCTGCCACGATGGTGTCGTCGCGCTCGAACGCGCAGTTGGCGCAAGACGACACGCGCGAGGCACTGACGAGCACCGGTCCCTTGCCGTTCAATCGCGCCGCGACGAAAGCGGTCGCCGTGCCTGCCAACGTGTCACCGCTGTCGCCGATCGTCCAGCCACCGCTTACCGAAGCCGGGATCGTGTCCGGTACCCGCATGCATGCCGACCGGGCGAGATCAGCCTTGCCGGTCACCGCCGATGCGCTGATCGACCTGGAACAGCAGGCCGAATTCTTCGTCGCGCTGGGTCAGGAAGACACGGCGGTCGACCTTCTCGATGGTTTTTCACGCGGCGCGGGCGGTGCCTGTCCGATGCCGTACCTCATGTTGCTCGCCATTCATCGCCGTCGAGGTGATCGGGAGGCATACGCCGCGGTGCGCGCGCGCTACGAAAAACGCTTCAATCGCTCGTCGCCAGCGTGGGATGGGCAGTCGGACGTGACCACGTCGATCGCCGACCACGCTGAAGAAATGCGCCGCATTGAATCAGTGTGGAGCGATTCGCCGGCGGCGATGCGATTGATCGAATCCCTGCTCGTTCATGGCGGAACGCTCACCAAGGACTTTGATCTGCATTGCCTGGGTGAGCTGAGGTTTCTTTACCTGCTGGCCCGCGATCACAGCGAGACCAATGCGCCGCCCGCCGAACCAGTCGATGTGCTGCTGCCGATGATTCCATTGGCGACCGCGATGCCGGTCGGTATCGCAGTCGATCTGGAACTGGACTTCCTCGCGCCCGAGTTCCCTGAAAGGTCATCAAAGCACGCGCAGTCTTTCTAGCGCCAGCATCAATGTGGTGTCTTCCTTCGCGAAGCAGAACCGGATCAGGCCCTCTTGGATGGGCTGGGCGTGGAACGCCGACATCGGAATTGCCGCGACGCCTGCCTCACGTGTCAGGCGCTCGCAAAAAGCGGTGTCTTCTTCGTCGCTGACGTCCGAGTAATCGGCGCACTGGAAATAGGTGCCGGCGCAGGGCAGCGGCCGCAGTCGCGTGCCCTGCAGACCACGAGCGAACAGATCGCGCTTGCGCTGGTAGAACGCAGCCAGTTCGAGGTGTGGCTGCGGGTCGCGCAGGTAGGCGGCCAGACCGTGCTGCATCGCTGTGTTGACCGCGAATACATTGAACTGGTGCACCTTGCGGAACTCGGCCGTCAGCGCCGCCGGCGCGGCCACATAGCCGACTTTCCAGCCGGTCACGTGGTAAGTCTTGCCAAAGCTCGACACGAGGAAGCTGCGCGCGGCCAGTTCCGGCCAGCGCGCGACACTTTGATGCTGCATGCCGTCGAAGACCATGTGCTCGTAGACCTCGTCGCCGATCACCAGCGCCTCGGTGGGTTGCAGCAGTTCGCTCAGGCGCTGCATGTCGGCAGCACTCCACACCGTGCCGCTCGGGTTGTGCGGCGTGTTGACGACGATCAGCCGTGTGCGCGGCGAAATGGCCCGTGCGATGCGATCGAAGTCGGGCGCGAAGCTGCCGGGGGTCAGCGGCACATGCACCGCAATGCCGCCCGCCAGCGCGACATTGGGCGCATAGCTGTCGAAGCAGGGGTCGAGCAGGATCACCTCGTCGCCCGGTTGCACCACTGCGAGCACGGCGGTCAGGATCGCCTGCGTGGCACCAGCGGTGACAGTGATCTCGCGATCCGGGTCGTAGTGCCGTCCGTACAGCGTCGCGATCTTCTCGGCGATGCCTTCGCGCAAGGCCATCACGCCAGCCATCGGCGCGTACTGGTTGTGGCCGCTGCGCATCGCCACATTCACCGCATCGAGCAGCCGTGCATCGCAACCGAAATCCGGAAAGCCCTGCCCAAGATTGACCGCATCATGCTGCTGTGCCAGCGCCGACATCACGCTGAAGATGGTCGTGCCGACCTGTGGCAGGCGGCTCGTCAGCGCAGGAGTGCGGCCCACCGAGTTCATTCGCCAGAGGCTGCCGATCCGCCGAGGCTGCGGGTGATCAGCGACCGGCTGAGCCGTTCGGACACCATCTCTGCGAACACGTAGACGAAATTGCGCAGGTACGCCCCGCGCTTGAAGGCAATGCGCGCGACGTTCTGGCCGAACAACTGGCCGGCCGGCCGCCACACGAGGTCGCCGCCCGGCGGGTCGTCGCGCACCGCCATCTCGGCCACGATGCCGATACCCAGGCCCAGCCGCACGTAGGTCTTGATCACGTCGGAGTCGATCGCCTCGAGCACCACATTCGGCTTCAGACGCCGCGAGTCGAAGGCCTGGTCGATACGGGTGCGACCGGTGAAAGTCGGGTGGTAGGAAATCAAGGGCTCAAGTGCGAGTTGCTCAATCGTCAGGCGCTCGACCTGCGCCAGCGGGTGTCCGGCTGGCATCACGATGACATGCTGCCACTCGTAGCAGGGCAGCGTGACCAGCTCATCGTACCGGTCCAGCGATTCGGTGGCCAGCCCGACCTCGGCGACTTCCTCGATGACCATTCGCGCGACCTGCTGCGGGTTGCCCTGGTGCAAGCTGACGTTCACTTTCGGAAAACGCTTGCGTAGCCGTGCCACTGGCTCGGGGAGCACATAGCGGGCCTGGGTGTGGGTGGTCGCGATCGACAGCGTGCCGGCATCCTGGTTCGAGAACTCGTCGCCGATGCGCTTCAGGTTGTTGACCTCGCGCATGATGATCTCGATGGCTTTCAGCACTTCCTCGCCCGGCTCGGTGACACGGCGCAGCCGCTTGCCGTGGCGCGCGAAGATATCGACGCCCAGTTCGCCTTCGAGTTCGAGGATCGCCTTCGACACGCCCGGCTGCGAGGTGAACAGTGCCTTGGCGGTTTCCGTCAGATTCAGGTTCTGGCGGACCGCTTCCTGGACGAATCGGAACTGATGCAGGTTCATGGCGTGGGTGCAGAGTCTGGGAGCCGCAGCGCGGCGGTGGCCATCGCCTCGATGACGGCGGGCGCCTCTCCGATCGACGGCTGAAGAGTCCAGATCACCTGGGGGTGCGATTGGCGCAGTGTGTCGATCAACAGCGGCAGATCCTTGCGCACATGGCCTCCGGTACCTAGAAACAACGGCACGATGTCGACGCGCGTGCAGCCGGCTTGCGCCAGCGTTCCACCCGCATCCACCAGCGTCGGCGCCATGAACTCGAGAAAACTCAAGGCCACCTCGAGGCCCGGGGCCTTTTCCCGCACGCGGCGAAGAACGGCTTCGAAGGGCAGGGCCCAGTTCGGATCGCGTGCGCCATGGGCGAACAGCAGCAGGCCGATGTTCGCAGCACTCATCGATAACGCACCAGCCAGGCGAAGGCAGCCATCGACATCAGCAGGAACAGCACACTTGGGGCTGCGGCGGCGATCCAGGGCGTCCAGTTGCGCAGCAGCCCCAGATGACCCGCGAGGCTGTTCAGCAGGATGAAGGTGATGCCCAGCATGATGCCGCCGAACACTTTCAGGCTGATGCCGCCCGCACGGGCGTGCAGGTAGGCGAACGGCAGCGCCAGACACACCATCACCAGGCAGGCAAACGGGTACAGCGCACGCCTCCAGAACTCGATTTCGTAGGCTTGTATGGCCTGCGCGTTGGTGTCCAGGTGGCCGATGTAGCGCCACAGCTCCACCGTCGACATGGTGGAGACCGGCAGTAGCGCCGATGCAACCACGTCGGCCGACGGCCCGGTGGTCCATTGCCAGGCCTCGAGCGATTCGGTGCTCACGCGAGGCAGTGGGTCGGTGTCGCTGGTGATCCATCGCGTGAAGTGCACCTTCGCCAGTGCCCAGTGTCCCTGCTCATCGATGCGCCCTGAAGCGGCGGTGATCTGCCGTACTAGCTTGCCGTCGTCGTCGAATTCGAAAATGTTCACATCCAGCATTCCACCCCGAGAGCCGGAGCGTCCGATGTTGATCGAGTAGGAGCGATCACCATCGGGCGTGCTCTGCCGGTCCTTGATCCATACGCCTGAGCGTCCGTGGCTGATGCCGCCACGCATCACGGCCCGAACGTCGACGCCCTTGTTCTCTGAATAGGGCGCCAGGTAGTCGCCAACGAAGAAGGTCAGCGTGGCGAAACCCAAGCCTAGGCTTGCCAGCAGGCGCAGCGCGCGCCAGGGGCCGAGGCCACTGGTGCGCAGGATGGTGAACTCCGAGGACTGCGCCATCCTCGACAGGGTATAGATGGTGCCGATCAGCACCATGATCGGCGCCAGTTCATAGAAGTGACCAGGCACGTCCAGCAGGCTGACGAGCGCGGCGAGGCCGATCGATCCACCAGCCTTGGCCATGTCCGACAGCGCATCAACGAGATCGATGAACAGGAACAAGGACAGAAAGGCCAGTGACACGAACATCACCGACACCGTGATGTCGACATAGAACAGCCGGCGTACCGTCTTCATCTCAGCCCGGCCCATCTGATGGCGGCGGCTGCGACGCGGCGCGGCCGCCGCCTCATCGTGTCCTGCCGCCACATCAGGTACAGCGCGAGCAGCAGCGCTGTACCGTGTGTCAAGAGCAGGACCTCGCCCATTCCCATCTTGCCGTTGGACACCCAGGCACGCGACAGGCTGATCAGGTTGAAGTACACGAAGAAGGTCAGCAAGGCGAACATGAGATTCCAGTTGCTGGCCCGTCGCGGGTTCATTGTCGCCAGCCCGATCCCCAGCAGGACCATGTTTGCCGCCGCCAGGATCAGGCCCAGGCGCCACGCCAGCTCGCCGCGGTGCTCTGGTGTCGGCTTGCTGAGCAGCACCATCGTGGAGCGTGCCTTCGGTGGCAGGTCGTCAGTGGGAGAGGCGAGGCGGTCGCCGACGATCACGCTGTATTGTTCGAAGCGGGACAAGGTCTTTTCGGTGGATTTGCGGTCTACCTCGTTGCGCTGACCATCGCCGAGGCGCAGGTAGCGGTTGTCCTCCTCCACTTCGACGCGACCGGTGCGCGACGTGGTGACAGATTCGGTGTCCTTCAATCGACCGTAGATGAACACATTGCGCCCGTAAGTGCCATCCGGCGAATGACGCTCGATGAAAAACACCCGGTTGCCGTCGGCAGACGACTCGAACTGACCTGGCGTGACCCGTGACAGGTTGGACCGGCGATCGAACTGGTCCTTCAGTGCTGCAGACCGCTCGTTGACCCAGGGCCATACCAGCAGCGACAGCAGCATGACCACCAGCAGCACCGGCCAGGTGGTCCTCAGCACGGGCCGGATGAAGCGTGACAGGCTGACGCCGCTGGCAAACCAGATCGCCATTTCGCTGTCGCGGTACATCCGGCCCAGTGTGCCCATGATGGCCACGAACATCGACAGGGCAAGCACAGTGGGCAGGTGCGCCAGCGCCGTGTATCCAAGCAGCAGCACCACGTCCTGCGGCGCAGCCTTGCCACCCGCGGCCATGCCGAGCGTTCGGATCAGCATGATGGTCAGCACGATGGTCAGAATGACGACCACCGTGGCGCCAAAGGAGCGCGCCAGGTCACGACGCAAGGTCGAATCGAATAACATCGTCAGCCCAATTGATCAGTAGGCATTATGGACTTCAGGCACCAAGTTGCGACCCCCGCTTCCTTGTCCGAAATCAGCGCCGACGCGCTGTTGCTCGTTGTCCATGGCAGCGCGATCGATGACGCTCTCGCCCCCGCGATTTCGTCGCTGATCGGCGAGGCGGTCGATGCCGGCGACCTGCAGTTGAAAGCCGGTAGCAGCTTGTACCTGCACAGGCCGGCGGGTGTGAAAGCGGCGCGGTTGCTGGTCGTCGGGGCGGCCGCGGCGAGCGTGAAATCGTTCAAGGCCGCCGTGGCAGCGGGCCTGGGCCAATTGAAATCCATTGGCGCGAAGCACATAGCGGTGGCCGTGGCCGACGCCAATCCGCTGACGGCGCTGCATGGGGAAGCCTTGGCCACCGCCGCTGCGGATGCGAGCTACCTGTACCGCCACACCAAGCCCAGTGCGCCGAAGGCGCCCGCGATGTCGCGCTTCACGCTGCTGTGCGGCAAGGCTCAGGCCGGCGATGTTGCTTCCGGCCTGCAACGCGGCGCAGCCATCGCTGCAGGTGTCACCCTGGCACGCGAGTGTGCGAACCGCCCGGGCAACTTCTGTACGCCGACGTACCTGGGCGAGCAGGCCAAGCGCCTGGGCAAGGAGCACGGATTGAAGGTCGAAGTGCTCGATCGCAAGGCCGTCGAGAAGCTCGGCATGGGGGCGTTCCTGGCCGTCGCGCAAGGCTCGGCGGAGCCGCTGCGCTTCATCGTGGCCCGTTACGAAGGCGCTGCGAAATCTCAACCACCGGTGGTGCTGGTCGGCAAGGGCATCACCTTCGACACCGGTGGCATCTCGATCAAGCCCTCGGCCGAGATGGACGAGATGAAGTACGACATGGGGGGCGCGGCCAGCGTGCTGGGTACCTTGCGCGCAATTGCCGAGATCAAGCCCAGACTGAATGTCATCGGCATCATCCCGAGCTGCGACAACATGCCCAGCGGCAATGCGGTCAAGCCTGGTGATGTGGTGACCAGCCTGTCGGGCCAGACCATCGAGATCCTGAACACTGATGCCGAGGGCCGGCTGATCCTGTGCGATGCGCTGACCTACGCCGAGCGTTTCAAGCCGGCGGTCGTGGTCGACGTCGCCACGCTGACCGGTGCCTGCGTGATTGCGCTGGGTCACCACCGCTCCGGCTTGTTCACCGCCGATGATGCGTTGGCGACCGAGTTGCTGAACGCGGGCGACGCAGCGCTCGACCCGTGCTGGCGCATGCCGCTCGACGACGAGTACGACGAGGGCCTGAAGAGCAACTTCGCCGACATGGGCAACGTCGGTGGGCGTGCGGGCGGTGCCATCACCGCCGCCATGTTCCTGAAGCGCTACACGGGGAAGTACCGCTGGGCTCACCTCGACATTGCAGGCACGGCCTGGAAGTCCGGCGCGGCCAAGGGCAGCACTGGTCGCCCGGTGGGCCTGCTGACCCACTTTGTGCTGGCCCAGATCAAGTGATCGCCTGCCGGCCAGATGCGACCCGATGACCGAGGTGCAGTTCCACGTCAATGTGCATGACAGCGTGCACTATGCGTGTCGGTTGCTGCGCAAGGCCATGCGCCAGGGTGCGAGGCTGGCGGTGACCGGACCGGCAGCGATCCTGGCGGAACTGGACCGCGCACTGTGGGTGTTCGAGGCCGATGAATTCCTGCCGCATGTGCAGATTCATGACGACCAGCCCACGGCAGCACAGGCACGCGCGCCGGTGTGGCTGGTCGAGGACGCCCGCCATGGCACGGCGATGCCTGTGCTGGTGAACATCGGTGCGCCGTTGACGGTGGCCTTCGAGGCCTACACGCGCATCATCGAGGTCGTCTCGAATGACGCTGAGGATCGCAGCGCTGGTCGCCAGCGTTGGCGCGATTACCTCGCCCGTGGCTGCGCGCCGGTCATGCACGAGGTGGCCGCTTGAACCTGCCCACGCTGCCGCCGATGCGGGTTCCCACGCTGACCGAGGTGGTCGATTGGCCGCCCGTTCAAGTGGTCGTCGGGGAGGGGCCGTCACCTGCCGAGACCAAAGACCACGCTGAAGACGCCATAGCGGTCTGCGCCGATGAAACCGCCGAGCTGACGATGGCAGAAACTGTCATCGAGCCACCGAACGAGTCAACGCCTGCGCTGTTGGACGTGACAACGAACGATGCCCCAGCGGACGAACAGACGCTCTCGACACCACTCGACGAAGCAGCGCTGACCCAGCGCATCCTCGCCGACCTGCAGCATCACATCGATTCGATGCTGGACCAGCAGTTGCGCGTGGCCATGCAGCCGCTGCTGAACCGTCTGGCCGACACGCTGGCACGACAAACCCGCGACGAATTGGCATCGGCCTTGCGTGACATGGTGGCGCTCGCGGTGTCGCGGGAGATGATCCGGCTACGGACCGAGGCACCCCTCAGTGATTCGGCCTGACACTGAAGCGACAGCACAGACCTCTGACTTTTTCTCGGGATGGATGACATGCGAACCCCACTGAACATGCGGATGCTGGCGATCGCGGTGGCCTTGGCGGCAGCGTTCGCCGGACCGGCCAGCGCTCAGGAACTCGTCGTCAGGATCGGGCATGTCGGGCCGATCAGCGGTCCGGATGCCCACCTGGGCAAGGACAACGAGCTTGGCGCCAGGATGGCCATCGACGAACTCAACGCCAAGGGCGTGGTCATCGGTGGCAAGAAGGCGAAGTTCGTGCTGCTGGCAGAGGACGATGCCTCCGACCCGAAGCAGGGCACGGCCGTCGCACAGAAGCTGGTGGATTCCAACGTCAATGGTGTCATCGGTCACCTGAACTCCGGCACCTCGATTCCCGCGTCGAAGATCTACAGCGATGCTGGCATCCCGCAGATCTCGCCGTCGTCCACCAACCCGAAGTTCACCCGCCAGGGCTACAAGACCACCTTCCGCGTTGTTGCCGACGATGTGCACCTTGGCGGCACGCTGGGCCGGTATGCGTCGCAGACCCTCAAGGGCAAGTCCATCGCCGTGATCGATGACCGCACCGCCTACGGTCAGGGCATTGCTGAAGAGTTCGAGAAGGGCGTGGTCGCCAGTGGCGGCAAGGTCACCGGCCGGCAGTTCACCAACAGCAAGGAGACCAACTTCATGTCCATCCTGACCGCCATCAAGGCCCGCAAGCCCGATGTGGTGTTCTACGGCGGCATGGATTCGGTAGCCGGGCCGATGCTGCGCCAGATGAAGCAACTCGGCATCGCCGCGACCTTCATGGGCGGCGACGGTATCTGCACCGCTGCCTTGTCCGGCTTGTCGGCCGGTGCGATGGGCGATGGCCAGGTGGTCTGCGCCGAGGCCGGCGGTGTCGTGGGCGAGCAGAAGAAGGCGATGGACGACTTTCGAGCCGCCTTCAAGAAAAAGTTCAACGTCGAGGTCCAGCTCTATGCGCCCTACGTCTACGACTCGGTCAACGTGATGGTCGCCGCGATGGTCAAGGCCGGCTCAGCCGACCCTGCCAAGTACCTCCCGGTGCTGGTCAAGACCGACGGCCACAAGGGTGTGACCGGCGTGATCTCGTTCGACGACAAGGGCGACATCAAGAACGGTGCGCTGACGCTATACACCTACAAGGGCGGGATCCGGGAGCAGATTGCGGTAGTGCGCTGAGGCGGTGTTCTGTCCCCGCGCAGAGAGGTGGCTGCACTGCCAGTTCTGGCCCCGAGAGCGAGATCGCCCCTGGATTCGCGGCTTGCGCCGCGAGGCCCCTGCTCTCGGCCTGCTCAGCGCGTCGTGTCCTGCATCAAGCTCGCCGCTTCCTGCCTCAGCTGCTTCGACTTCTGATCAATCGCATCCAGTTCAGGGCTGGGCTCCTTGACGGTTTCCCTGGCCTTCAGATAGGCCGCTTGCCAGTCCATCGCGTTGCATTCGGGGATACCGGTGTCCCCTTGCTGCGCCTTCATGTGATCGACGCACTTCTGTAGTGCTGCGTTCATTTTGTTGCCAGCGGCGACGGCGTCGCCAACCCGATCGCAGGCCGACAGCAACAACGCCATGACCACGATCAAGATGCTTTTCATGGTTGCGCTCCGAATGTAAAAACAGGCCCTAAGGCCCGTGTTCACTGGTTATCTGGCGGAGAGAGCGGGATTCGAACCCGCGGGGGGTTATTAGCCCCCACACGCTTTCCAGGCGTGCGACTTAAACCGCTCATCCATCTCTCCAGAGCCAGATAGTTTATCTGACGGGCTGGCGTGCGGCCGTCCTGGAAGCAGGTCTTGCCTGAGGTCTGCCCGGCGGGGGGTGCGTCGTCAGCACCCTGTGGATGGCACCTGGCCCGGCCGCCTTCGGTGCAGCGGCTTCATCCGTGCAGTGCATCACTGCTGCTGCAGGATTCAGCGCGAGCCCAGTGCATGGGTCTGCAGGGTGGCCAGGGGCACATGGTCGAGCGCATTGCGGTGAGTGCTTTCCAGCACCACCGGCGGCGCGACGCCCGCCTTCAGCGCTTCGGCCCAGCGCGAGACGCACAGGCACCAGCGGTCGCCAGGCTTCAGCCCGGCGAAGCGGTATTGGGGGTGCGGCGTGACGAGGTCATTGCCGCGCTCCAGCGAAAACGCCAGGAATTCCGCGGTGACCTTGGCGCACACCACATGGGTTCCCAGATCGTCTGCGCGTGTCTTGCAGCAGCCGTCGCGGAAGAAGCCGGTCAGCGGGTCGTAGGAGCAGGGCACGAGCTCGGTGCCCAGGACGTTCAATACCATGGTTCAGTTCGCTCCCGGTGCCTTGTTTTTCAGCAGCGCCATTGCGGTGCCGATCAGTGCCGATACCTCGCTCATGTTGCCAGGCACGATCATCGTGTTGTTCTTCTGCGCCAGCTGCGCATACGCCTCGACGGCCTTCTCGGCCACCTTCAGCTGCACCGCCTGTTCGCCGCCAGGCGAACGGATGGCTTCAGCAATCTTGCGGATGGCTTCGGCACTGGCCTCGGCCACCGCCAGGATGGCCGAGGCCTCGCCCTGGGCCTTGTTGATTTCGGCCTGACGCTGGCCTTCCGATCGGGCGATGAACGCCTCGCGCTCACCGGTGGCGATGTTGATCTGCTCCTGCTTGCGACCTTCCGAGGCTGCGATCAGGGCGCGTTTCTCGCGTTCGGCGGTGATCTGCGCCTGCATGCTGCGCAGGATTTCCGCCGGCGGCGTCAGGTCCTTGATCTCGTAGCGCAGCACCTTCACGCCCCAGTTTGCCGCCGCTTCGTCGAGCGCGTTGACGACCGAGGCGTTGATGGTGTCTCGCTCCTCGAAGGTCTTGTCGAGTTCCATCTTGCCGATGACCGAGCGCAGCAGCGTCTGCGCCAGCTGGGTGATCGCGAAGATGTAATTGCTCGAACCGTAGCTTGCACGCATCGGGTCGGTGATCTGAAAGTAGATGATCCCGTCGACCTGCAGCTGTGTGTTGTCACGGGTGATGCAGACTTGGCTGGGCACGTCGAGGGGTACCTCTTTCAGCGAATGCTTGTACGCCACCCGTTCGATGAACGGTACGACGAACTTGAGTCCCGGGGTCAGCGTGCGGTCGTACTTGCCCAACCGCTCCACGACCCAGGCGTGCTGCTGGGGCACGATCTTGAAGGTCTGTGAAATGAAGATGACCGCGATGACGGCGAGGACGATGGCAAGTTCCATGGGGTGCTTTTCAGATGACGCAACGAGGTTGACGAATCATGGGGCCGAATCGGACGCTGCGGGCGCTGGCGCAGACTGCGTGTGCGAGAGCGGCGCCAGCACCAGCCAGTTGCCTTCGACCGCTGTCACTTGATGCGCGCCTGGGACGACAGCGCAGCCGGGCTGCAGGCGCGCCGTCCAGCCACTACCGCGGTAGGTGACACGAGCTGTGCGGTCGCCGGCCCATTTGGTCACGTGCACCGCTTCACCGATGTCCAGGTTGACATCGCGGTTCTCGCGCGCCGGAAGGCTGTGCGGATGCCGCTTGCGCGACCAGTGCCACAACGCGGTCGCGCCGCTGCCGACGATCGCCGCCACTGCGATCTGCGCCGCTCCGGTCAAGCCGGCATAGGCTGCAATGCCCCCGCTGGCCAGACCGAGCGCGATCATCAACAGGTAGAAGGTGCCGGTGCCCAGTTCAAACGCGACGGCGACGCCTGCTGCGATCCACCAGAACGTGGCCTGTGTCATGTCGATCTCGCCCCCAGCGATTCGGAATTGAAGATATGCGGCTCAGTGTAGTTCGCGCTCGCCAGTCACTGCGCGGCATGGGCTGAACTCGGTCGGGGTGGGGCGTGGTCCGTTCTGTACCGGCAACGCCCTAAACTTCGCGCTCCCTCCACGCTGCCCACCGGGACTGCCATGCTGCGCTTTCGCTTTCCGATCGTGATCATCGACGAGGACTACCGCTCGGAAAACACATCCGGCCTGGGCATCCGAGCGCTGGCGCAGGCCATCGAGAAGGAGGGCTTCGAGGTGCTGGGCGCCACCAGCTATGGCGACCTGAGCCAGTTCGCCCAGCAGCAAAGCCGCGCCAGTGCCTTCATCCTGTCGATCGACGACGAGGAGTTCACGCCCGGCCCCGAGCTTGACCCGGCAGTGCTCAACCTGCGCAAGTTCATCGAGGAAATCCGCTTCAAGAACGCGGACATCCCGATCTACATCTACGGCGAGACGCGCACCTCGCAGCACATCCCGAACGACATCCTGCGCGAGCTGCACGGATTCATCCACATGTTCGAGGACACGCCAGAGTTCGTGGCCCGCCACATCATCCGGGAGGCCAAGAGCTACCTTGGGGGCTTGCCGCCGCCGTTCTTCAAGGCGCTGATGGACTATGCGCAGGACGGCTCGTACTCCTGGCACTGCCCGGGCCACAGCGGCGGAGTCGCCTTCCTGAAGAGCCCGGTCGGCCAGATGTTCCACCAGTTCTTCGGGGAAAACATGCTGCGCGCCGATGTCTGCAATGCGGTCGAGGAACTGGGTCAACTGCTGGACCACAACGGCGCCATCGGCGCTTCCGAGCGCAACGCCGCGCGCATATTCAATGCCGACCACTGCTTCTTCGTGACCAACGGCACCAGCACCAGCAACAAGATGGTGTGGCACCACACGGTGGCTCCGGGCGATGTGGTGGTGGTCGACCGCAACTGCCACAAGTCGATCCTGCACGCGATCATCATGACCGGCGCGGTGCCCGTGTTCCTGCGGCCCACGCGCAATCACTACGGCATCATCGGTCCGATCCCGGAGTCGGAGTTCTCGCCCGAGGCGATCCGCCAGAAGATCGCCGTCAATCCGCTGCTCAAGGGGGTCGATGCGAAGACCGTCAAACCGCGGATCCTGACGCTGACGCAGAGCACCTACGACGGTGTCCTCTACAACACCGAGACGATCAAGCACGCGCTCGATGGTTACATCGATACGTTGCATTTCGACGAAGCCTGGCTGCCGCATGCGGCTTTCCACCGCTTCTACGGCAGCTACCACGCGATGGGCAAGAAGCGCGCGCGGCCGCGCGATCAGATCGTGTTCGCGACCCAATCCACCCACAAGTTGCTGGCCGGCATCAGCCAGGCGAGCCAGGTGCTTGTGCAGGACGCGGTCGATCGCAAGCTCGATCGCCACCTCTTCAACGAAGCGTATTTGATGCACACCAGCACCAGCCCGCAGTACGCGATCATCGCGAGCTGCGACGTGGCTGCTGCGATGATGGAAGCGCCCGGCGGGCCAGCCCTGGTCGAGGAGAGCATCAGCGAAGCGCTCGATTTCCGCCGCGCGATGCGCAAGGTCGACAAGGAGTTCGGCAAGGATTGGTGGTTCAAGGTCTGGGGCCCGGACAAGCTCTGTGCCGAGGGCATCGGCAGGAGCGATGACTGGGTGCTGAAGGCCGGCGAGAAGTGGCACGGTTTTGGCGACCTGGCCGATGGTTTCAACCTGCTCGACCCGATCAAGAGCACCGTGATCACGCCAGGGCTCGACATGTCGGGCAAGTTCGCGAAGACCGGCATTCCGGCGTCGATCGTCACCAAGTACCTGGCCGAGCACGGTATCGTGGTCGAGAAGACAGGGCTGTACTCGTTCTTCATCATGTTCACCATCGGCATCACCAAGGGCCGCTGGAACACGATGGTCACGGCGCTGCAGCAGTTCAAGGACGACTACGACCGCAACCTGCCCATGTGGAAGATGCTGCCGGAGTTCGTCGCCAAGCACCCGCGCTACGAGCGCATGGGCCTGCGCGACCTGTGCCAGAGCATCCACGCGATGTACGCCAAGGGCGACATCGCGAGGCTGACCACCGAGATGTATCTGTCGGATCTGCAGCCGGCGATGAAGCCGAGCGATGCCTACGCCTGCATCGCGCACCGCAAGACCGAGCGCGTCGAGATCGAGGCGCTCGAAGGCCGCGTCACCACGACGCTGCTGACGCCTTACCCGCCGGGCATTCCGCTGCTGATTCCAGGCGAGGTGTTCAATAAGAAAATCGTGGACTACCTGCGCTTCACCCGCGATTTCAACGCGGCCTTCCCGGGCTTCGACACCGATGTGCACGGCCTGGTCGAGGAAGACATCGAAGGTGGCGGCAAGCGCTACGGGATCGACTGCGTTCGGGAAGACTGACGCCAGCCGGACCGAGGCCGCAGACGTTCCGATAGGAGGGTGTACATGTTCACCTACGTTTGTCTCGGTACCAACGACCTGCCGCGTGCGGTCGCGTTCTACGACCCGGTGATGGCGGCCCTTGGCCAGCAGCGTTGCGACACCAGCAGCGAACCCGACTGGGACGGTTGGGTCGGCTGGGGCACCTACATCGACGAGGGGCACATCGAGGTGGCGCTGTGGTTGTGCGAGCCGTTCAACGGCCAGCTTGCTGGCGTCGGGAATGGAACGATGGTCGCGTTCGCTGCCGGGTCATGGGAACAGGTGCAGGCGTTCCACCAAGAGGCCTTGGCCCACGGCGGAACCTCCGAAGGTGAACCAGGCTTGCGCGTTCACTACGGGCCCGACTTCTATGCAGCCTATGTGCGCGATCCGGATGGCCACAAGCTGGCCGCGGTGTGTCGCGGCGCCCGATCGCCGGTGGCCTGACCGAGTCCCAAATCCTTGAGGTCAGCGCTCCGACAATCACCGAAGTGTTCGGGGTTTGAGGGCTGAGCATGCGACAGCGCTGCTGGCCGCCGAGGGCGTGGGGTGACCGGCGTAGCGAAATAGAGGGGGAGGGCCGGATGGGTCTTGCCGGAAACGCTCGGATCGTGATCCGGCCCGGAGGACATGAGCGGAGCCGGTCACCCCACGCCCTCGGCAGCTGCGCAAGACCGAGACTGCTTGAGCGGGAGGGGTCAGGCTGTCACTGATGCACAGCCGGCCGTACCAGCGCCGGGCGGCCACCGAAGCGTTTCAGGATCGATTGCTCAATGCCGGCTGAATCGAGCCCGCAACGTGACATCAGCACCGCTGGGTCGCCGTGTTCGATGAACTCGTCGGGGAGGCCCAGCACCAGCACCGGCAACGCGATGCCAGCCTGTTGCAGCGCTTCGAGCACGGCCGAGCCTGCGCCGCCCATCGTGCAGCCGTCTTCGACCGTGACCAGCGCATCGTGGGTGCGCGCCAACTCGGCGACCAGTGCGACATCGAGCGGCTTGGCGAAGCGCATGTTCGCCACCGTGGCGTCGAGGCGCTCGGCGGCGTCCAGCGCGGCGTAGAGCAGGGTGCCGAACGCGAGGATGGCGATGCGCTTGCCGTGGCCTCCCATGTTCTGCACTGCTTCACGTCGAATCTCGCCTTTGCCCAGAGGAATCGCCGTCATTGCGGACTGCACCTCGATGCCGACGCCCTTGCCGCGCGGGTAGCGCACGGCGGTGGGGTGATCTTGCAGGAAGGCGGTGTACAGCAGTTGCCGGCACTCGTTCTCGTCGGCGGGTGTCATCACGCTCATGTTCGGGATGCAGCGCAGGTAGGCGATGTCGTAGTTGCCTGCGTGCGTGGCGCCATCGGCACCCACCAAGCCCGCGCGGTCGAGCGCGAACACGACCGGCAGGTTCTGGATGGCCACGTCGTGGATCAACTGGTCGTAGCCACGCTGCAGGAAGGTCGAGTAGATCGCGACCACCGGCTTCAGGCCTTCGCAGGCCAACCCCGCGGCGAAGGTCACCGCGTGCTGCTCGGCGATGCCGACATCGTGGTACCGGTTCGGGAAACGGCGCTCGAACTCGACCATGCCCGAGCCTTCGCGCATTGCCGGCGTGATGCCGACCAGCCGCTCATCCTGCGCGGCCATGTCGCACAGCCAGCTGCCGAACACCTGGGTGAAGGTCGGCTTGCCCGGCGCAGCGGCCTTGATGCCCACGGCCGGGTCGAACTTGCCCGGCCCGTGGTAGTTGATCGGGTCGTTCTCGGCCAGCTTGTAGCCCTGGCCCTTCTTGGTGACGACGTGCAGGAACTGCGGGCCCTTCAGCTGGCGAAGGTTCTCCAGCGTGGGGATCAGCGCCTCCAGGTCGTGGCCATCGATCGGGCCGACATAGTTGAAACCGAACTCCTCGAAGATCGTGCCTGGCACGACCATGCCCTTGGCATGCGACTCGAAGCGACGCGCCAGTTCCAGCAGCGGTGGCGCGTTCTTCAGCACCGACTTCGCGGTGTCGCGCGCATTGGCATAGAAGCGCCCGCTCATCAGTCGCGCCAGGTAGCGGTTCAGCGCGCCCACGGGCGGCGAGATCGACATGTCGTTGTCGTTGAGGATCACCAGCACGTCGGCACCGGCCACACCGGCGTTGTTCAGTGCTTCGAAGGCCATGCCGGCGCTCATCGCGCCATCGCCGATCACCGCGATCGACTTGCGGTGCTCCCCCTTCAGCGCCGCACCGACCGCCATGCCCAGCGCCGCCGAGATCGAGGTACTGCTGTGTGCGGTACCGAAGGTGTCGTACTCGCTTTCGTCGCGTCGGGGAAAGCCGCTGATGCCACCAAGCTGGCGCAGCGAGCCCATGCGGTCGCGGCGCCCGGTCAGGATCTTGTGCGGATAGGTCTGGTGACCGACGTCCCAGACGATGCGGTCGTTCGGCGTGTTGAACACGTGGTGCAGCGCGACCGTCAGTTCCACCGTGCCGAGGTTCGACGACAGGTGACCACCCGTCTGAGACACGCTGTGCAGAAGGTAATCGCGCAATTCGCCAGCCAGTGCGTGCAGCTCGCTGCGCGAGAGCCGCCGCACATCGGCGGGAGATTCGATCGAATGGAGCAATGCTTTTTTCATCGTCAACGGTCCCGTTCCACCACCTTGTCGGCCAACAGGCCCAGCCACACCGTGTCGCGCAGAGCCGAGCGCGCCAGTGCAGATTGCGCCTGATCGCGCAGTTCAAACGCATGCCGCCGCGCCGCGTCCAGCCCCATCAGGCTGACGTAGGTCGGCTTGTTCGCATCGATGTCCTTGCCGGCCGTCTTGCCGAGCTTGCCCGATTCCTGGGTCACGTCGAGCACGTCGTCGATGACCTGAAAAGCCAGACCAATCGAATCGCCGTAGACCTCAAGCGCAGACCAGGCTGCGGCATCGATCTCCCCGCACGCCGCGCCCATCATCACGCTGGCACGCAGCAGGGCGCCGGTCTTGCGGTGGTGCATGTCACGCAGGCTGCGTTCGTCAAGCGGGCGTCCGACGCTCGCGAGGTCGATGGCCTGGCCACCGGCCATGCCGGCATGGCCGGCCGCACGCGCCAGCAGGCCGCAGAGTCTGGCTTGCAGCGCGGGCGGCAATACATGGTCAGGGTTCGCCTGGACTTCGGGTGTCAGCACCTCAAAGGCCAGCGCCTGCATGGCATCGCCGGCCAGCATCGCGGGTGCTTCGCCGAACTGCACATGCACCGTCGGCTTGCCACGACGCAGCACGTCGTTGTCCATGCAGGGCATGTCGTCATGGACCAGCGAATAGGCATGGATCAGCTCGACGGCGCAGGCCGCACGCAGCGCTGCCATGCGGCGGCCACCGACCGCATGCGCTGCGGCCAGCGCCAGCAGCGGTCGCAGGCGCTTGCCGCCGTCGAGCACTGCATAGCGCATCGCCATGCCGAGGCCAGCCGGTGCGTCGGCGGGCACCCACAGGTCCAGGCATTCTTCAACCTCGACCAATTGGTCGTGTGCCCAGGCGTCGAATTCGGCAATGTTCATGTCGGGTTCCAGGGCTTGAGCTGGCCGTCTTCGAGCACCTTGACCTGCTGCTCGACCGCTTCTAGGCGGTTGCGGCAGAAATTCAGTAACGCAGCACCCCGCCGATAAGAGTCGAGCAGCCGGTCCAGAGGCAGTTGTCCGGCCTCCATCGCGCTGACCAGCCGCTCGAGTTCGGATAGCGCCGACTCATAACTTTCCGGCAGCGGCTCAGGCACAGTCGTGGGCAACGGTGCCGAAGCGGCGGCAGCGGGCGTGGGTGTCGCCGAGGTGGATGAAGTCTTTACCATGAACAATTGAAATGCGCAGTCATTGTAGTCAGCGCTCCTTGGCGTTGGCGGCGCCCTAAAATGAGGGTTGACCAGCGTTTCCGAGGGGATTCGCTGAAGCGGCGGCGCCACCGGCAGTGATGCCGTAGTGCCCACTGTCTACCAGGAGAACCTCCCGGCCATGTCCGAACTGTTTGTCGCGCGCGGCGCGCTGGTGCCCGACGCGAGACACCCTGTGCGACCTCGCGATGCGCACAACGCACTGCCCTTGGCCGCCTCGGCCTATTTCGACCAAGCACTGTTCCAGCGCGAGGCCGACACCCTGTTTCGCCACGGCCCGCGGTACCTTGGACACGAACTGTCGGTCCCCCAACCCGGCGACTACTACACGCTGCCGCAGGAGGGGGATGGCCGCGTGCTGGTCCGTACTCCGAACAGCGTCGAGCTGATCTCCAATGTGTGTCGCCATCGGCAAGCGCTGATCCTGCATGGTCGCGGCAACACCCGCAGCAACATCGTCTGCCCGCTGCACCGCTGGACCTATGACCTGAAGGGCCAGTTGATCGGCGCGCCGCATTTCGCCGAGTCGCCGTGCCTGCACCTCAACAACTACAAGACACGAACCTGGAACGGCCTGGTCTTCGAGGACAACGGCCTCGACATCGCCGCGGACCTGGCCGCACTCGGCCCGCGGGCCGACCTCGACTTCACCGGCCATGTGCTCGACCGTGTGCATGTGCATGAGTGCAACTACAACTGGAAGACATTCATCGAGGTCTACCTCGAGGACTACCACGTCGGGCCGTTCCACCCCGGCCTCGGCAACTTCGTGACCACAGACGACCTGCGCTGGGAAATGGGCTCGAACTATTCGGTGCAGACCGTGGGCGTAGCCACCGCTGCGGGCGAGGCGCTGGGCAAGCCCGGCTCCAGTGTCTACAGCCGCTGGCATGACGAGGTGCTGCGCTATCAGCAGGACCACCACGACGGTCGCCCACCCAAGCATGGCGCGATCTGGCTCACCTACTACCCTGGCGTGATGGTCGAGTGGTATCCCAACGTGCTGGTGGTGTCGACGCTGTATCCGCGCGGCCCGCGCCATACAACCAACGTCGTCGAGTTCTATTACCCCGAAGAGATAGCCGCGTTCGAGCGCGAGTACATGGACACCCAACAGGCGGCCTACCTGGAAACCTGCGTCGAGGACGACGAGATCGCGATGCGCATGGACCAGGGCCGCGCGGCGCTGTGGCAGCGCGGCGACCATGAGTCCGGCCCTTACCAGAGCCCGATGGAAGACGGCATGGAGCAGTTCCACGCCTGGTACCGACGTGCCATGGGTGCCGCGCTGACCTCGGGCAGCGACACGCCTCCCATGGGGGCGCAGCGCGCGCTGAATTCGGTGGTGGTCAACGTCGCGTCATGAGCGGCGAGTCGATGCCTGCTGAGTCCGGCGTCAGCACGCTGTTCAGCGCGCGGGCGTTGCAGGCGCTGATCGCAAGCGGCCCGCCTCTCGTCGTTCTCGACGCCAGTTTCGACCTGACCGACGCTGCTGCGGGCGAGCGAGCCTACCTGGACGCGCACCTGCCTGGCGCGCTGTACGTTCATCTCGATCGCGATCTGTGCGGCGCAAAGACGGGGCGCAACGGTCGTCACCCGCTGCCTGAACGTGCCGCGTTCGCCGCCACCGCCGGCCGGCTCGGCATCACGTCAATGACGCAGGTCGTCGTCTACGACCGCCAAGGCTCGATGTTTGCGGCCAGGGTGTGGTGGATGCTGCGCTGGCTGGGCCACGCCCCCGTCGCCGTGCTCGACGGCGGGCTGGCCGCATGGCAGTCGGCTGGCGGTGCCGTCGACAATGACAGGGTCCTCGCGAAGGCCCAGCCGGCCTATCCGATCACCGCCGAACCATCGCCCCTGGTACGAACCGTCGACGCAGACACGCTGCAAAGCCAGCTCGGGCGCATTGCATTGATCGATGCGAGGGCGCCAGAGCGCTTTCGCGGCGAGGTCGAGCCGCTCGATACGCAGGCGGGGCACATCCCGGGCGCACGCAACCGCTTCTTCAGGGACAACCTCGGTGCCGACGGACGCTTCAAGTCGGCTGATGCGCTTCGAGCCGAACTGCTGCCGTTGACCGACGCGCGGCCTGCAACCGAGGTGGTCCATCAGTGTGGATCGGGTGTCACTGCCTGCCATAACCTGCTGGCGATGGCGGTGGCCGGGATCGATGGGTCGGCGCTGTATGCTGGTTCATGGAGCGAATGGTCGTCCGATCCCTCGCGCCCCATCGCCCGGGGCTGAGCGTCCCCGCCCCTTGTTGCACGGAGCCCATCATGTACAAGCGCATCCTGGTCCCGACCGACGGTTCAGACCTCACCGCCAAGGCGGTCGAGACCGCCATCACGCTGGCCAAGGCGCTGGGTGGCCAACTCGTGACGCTGTCCGTCAAGGACTCGTTCCCCTATGGCGCTATTTCCGAGATGCAGCCGATTCCGCCGCAGGAGTTTTTCGATGCGCAGGACCGCATCAGCGCGAGTCGCGTCCAGCAGGTCCAGCAGGCCTGCGCCGTTGCGGGCCTTGCCTGCGAGGCGCACACGGTCGACGCCGAACAGCCCTGGCAGGCGATCATCGATCTGGCCAAATCCTCAGCGTGCGACCTGGTGGTGATGGCTTCGCACGGACGACGCGGCCTGTCGGCCTTGCTTCTCGGCAGCGAGACGCAGAAAGTGCTGACCCACAGCGCCGTGCCCGTGCTGGTGGTGCGCTGACACCTGGCGCACTGAGCAGGGGGCCGGAGCGGCTCGGCGTGTCGGGCGCGAACCCGCTGCGAGGGTCGGCTCGTCACAGTTATCCCCGACAATGATTTGATGGAACCGACTCTGGCAGCACGCCCTGCTTCGTTTGACACAGTCGGCACTCGCTGGCGCGGACTGCTGGCCGCCATCGACATGGGGTCGAACAGTTTTCGTCTCGAGCTGGGCCAACTCGACGGTGCACGCTATCGCCGTGTCGATTACCTGAAGGAAACCGTGCGGCTGGGCGCCGGGCTCGATGAAAGCGGCTTGCTGACCGAGGAGGCGATGCTGCGAGGGCTCGCCTGTCTGGCGCGCTTCGCCAATCGGCTCGAGGGTGTCGCTCCATGGCAGGTGCGGGCGGTGGCCACGCAGACCCTGCGCGAAGCGCGCAACCGCAACGCCTTCCTTGCGCGCGCCGAAACCGTTCTCGGTCACCCCATCGAAGTGATTTCCGGTCGGGAAGAAGCGCGGCTGATCTACGCTGGCGTGGCGCGGCTGCAGCCGTCGACGCAACCGCGGCTGGTCATCGACATTGGCGGGCGCTCGACGGAGATGATCCTCGGCCATGGCCGCAAACCAGTGAATGCCGAATCGTTCCAGGTCGGCAGCGTCAGCCTGTCGATGAAGTTTTTCGGCAATGGTCGCTATACCGAGGCCGCCTTCCGGGCCGCGCAGGTGGCTGCCGGTGCTGAACTCGAAGAAGCGCTGCAGCCGTTTGCGCCAGATCACTGGGTCGAGGCTCTCGGTTCGTCGGGCACGGTCGGCGCGGTGTCACAACTGCTGCAGGCCAATCGTGTGACCGATGGCCGCATCACGCCTGGCGGCTTGCGCTGGCTGATGGAGCAGTGCATCGCCGCTGGCCGCGTCGAGCGCCTTGCGCTGGCCGGCCTGAAAGAGGATCGCCGCGCCATCATCGCGGGCGGTTTGTCCATCTTGTACACGCTCGCCACGCATTTCGGCATCGATGCGTTGCTTCCCGCGCGTGGCGCGCTGCGTCAGGGTGTGATCTTCGATCTCGATGAGCGGCTGAACGCCAGCCAGCAGTTGAACGACGGCGAAGACATGCGCGACAGCTCGGTGCGCGAGTTGCAGCGTCGCTTTCTGGTCGATGAACTGCAAGCCCTGCGTGTCGCACAGGTCGCCGGGCAGCTGTATCACCATGCCCAGCCCGATGCCAGCCGCGATTCCCAGCGCGAACTGCAATGGGCATGTGCGCTGCACGAGATCGGCATGATGGTGTCTCACCACGACCACCATCGCCACAGTGCCTACATGCTGGGCCATGTCGATGCGCCCGGGTTCTCGCAGTCGCAGCAGCGACGGCTGGGCGAACTGGTGCTGGCGCAGCGCGGTGGCCTGCGCAAGGTCGAAGCCAGTCTGGCGCAGCCCGATTTCGCCTGGCAGGCGTTGTGTCTGCGGCTGGCCATCATCAAATGCCATGCGCGAGGTACGGTAGACAAGCATGCGATGGCACTTCGGCGTAGCGGCTCGGTGGCCGAGCTCAGCTGGCAGCCAGGCTGGCCGGAGAACCACCCGCGCACCCATTACCTGCTGACCGAAGAGGCCTTGGCCTGGCAGCGCAGCGGGCCGCTGCAACTCGAACTGCCGCGCACGGCAGGTTACTAGCCTGGTGGACCGGTCAGCGCAGCCGTCCCATCGAAGGAGTTTGCGCGTGAGAGTACGACGCGCGCCGCTCTCGCTGGCGCTGCTGCTCTCTCTGATGGTTCATGCGCTGCTCTTGAGTCTTGGCTTCGGTGGTCAGGGCTGGGGTCTCCCGGGTTTTTCCTTTCCCTGGCAGCAGCGACGTGCCGAGGCGCTTGAACTGCGGGTCATGCACATGTCGACGCGGGCGAGAGACGCAGCGCCAGTGGCGGTGCCGATCACCGAGCCTTGGCAAGAGGCAGCGATCGCGCAACCGGTTGCCGACGGGTCGACGCCTGGCGCATCGTCGTCGTCTTCACCGGATCTGGCTAGAACGGCAAAAGCGATCTCGCCCCGTACCCAGGCGACATCGGCTAACGATCCAGCCGCGGAGCTCAAGTCGGAACCGGAGGCGTTGCCGAAAGCGAGCGGCGCGGCCGATGCCGCGCCTGCCGAAGCGGTCTTCAGCTTCGAAGCATCTGCCGACGCGGCACCCGCATCGATCCCGCAGCCGCTGGTGGTCGCTGTGGAGCCGACCACACGGGCCACGTGGGCCGTGATGCCGCCGTCCGCTGCATCGGCGCCAACGCCTGCGACCGCCGCCGCGTCGAGCCCGCAAGCTGAGTTGTCGGTGCCTCAGGATGTCATCGATGCGGCACAGCAGCAGGGTGCCGAACGTGTCACGGCAGATCACTTGGAGCGGGAGGCCCAACGGCAGGCGGCGTTGCTGGAGATAGCCAGGCTTGACACCGAGCGCAAGGACACCGCGCGTCGCGAGGCCGAGCGGATCGAGGCGCAGCGGCTCGACGCTGAACGCGAACGCCAGGAGCTCGCGCGGCAGCATGCTGCGCGTCAGGAGGCGCAGCGGGTCGAGAGCGCACGGCTGGAGGACGAGCGCCAACAGGCCGTGCATGAGGAAGCTGCTCGCCAGGAATCTGTCCGTCGGGAGATGCAGATGGTCGAGAACGCGCGGCTGGAGGCTGAGCGTCAACAGGCGGTGCGGCAGGAGGCAGCGCGCCAGGAAGCCCAGCGGGTCGAGAGCGCGCGGTTGGAGGCCGAGCGTGCGCAAGCCGCACGGCAGGAGGCTGTCCAACGGGAAGTGGGGCGGCAAGAAGCAGCGCGGGCCGAAGCAGCGCGCGACGAGGAGCGACGAGAAGCCTCGCGGCGCGCGATGGGGCGCCAGCTTGATGAAGAAGCTGCCCGGCGCGCGGCCACATCGGAGGCTGCGAACCTCGCGTCCAGGCTGGAACCGTCGTCGCGTGGTGCACGTCGTGGTCGCCTGTTCGGGCGCACCGACCCCAACGCCGAGCTCGTCCTTTATGCCGAGGCATGGGCACGCAAGATCGAGCTGAACATGACCGTCGAGCGCATCCGCGACGCCGCGAAGCGCCCCCACAGCGCTCCCCTGGTGACGGTGGCGATCCGAAACGATGGGTCCGTGGAATCCGTGACCTTTCTGCTGTCCAGCGGTGTGGCGGAGATTGATGACGGGATACGGCGCATCGTGGAAAGCCTGTTGCCTTACCCGGCGTTCCCTCCGGGACTGGCCCGCGATTTCGACGTGATCGAAATTCGTCGGACATGGATCATCGATACGGCCGTCCGGTTGTACTGACTGGCGCTCGGGGGGTTCAGGCGGGCAGCCACCTCACCGCGGTGGAGTGCCGTCCCCGAGTTGGCGCAGACGTGAGCTGAGCGCATCGACCTCGTCGAGCAGATCGAGCACCAGAGCCACTCCGGCCGCATTCAGATGCAGATCACGCGTCAGGCGCAGTGCGGTGCAGGCGCGTCTGAGCGCGCTCCCGTCGAAGCGCCAGTTCGAGGCATCGTTGCCGAGCGGTACCAGTGCACCTTCCTCCACCAGTTCGACCAGTTGCGCACTGTCGGTCTGGCACGCCCTGCTCAGCTCGATCAGCGTGAACTGGATGTTGTCTTCGACAATTTCTCCGTGGAGAGCCGTCAGGGTGTGCTCGGTCATGGTCAGCTCTCCAGAGCCTGTCGCGGGTTGAAATCTGCAAACACGGTGGCCAGTTGCGTCCAGGCCTCGCGAGCAGCCGCTGTCTCGCTGGGTGGCAGCGCGATCGTCAGCACTGCGTACAGGTCGCCGACCGGCTGGCTTGGAATGCCCTTGCCCTTGAGTCGCAGCCGCCGACCGTTGACGGACCCCGCAGGTATGGACAACTCCACATTGCCGTCGGGTGTTGGCAGCGTGACCCGGGCGCCGAGCGCAGCCTCCCAGGGCGCCACCGGCAAGTCGATGCAGACATCGCGGTCATCGACGCGAAAGCGCGGGTCGGGTGCGATCTGGATTTCCAGGTACAGATCGCCGGCCGGTCCTTCGCCCAAGCCCGCGCCGCCCTGGCCCACCAGGCGCAAGTGCTGCCCGCTGCGCACGCCCTTCGGGATGTTGACTGCCAACTGCCGGGTCGCAAGCGTCACCCGCCCTTCGGCGTCGATCTGGGGCGTGCGCAGCGTGACCGTGCGACGTGCGCCACGGTAGGCGTCCTGCAGTTCGATTTCCACCTTGGCGTGGTGATCGCCACCGGCCTGGCGACCACCACGTCGAGGCCCGCGAGCGCCCCCAGCCTGTCGGCCGAACAGCGTTTCGAAGAAGTCGCTGTGCGCACGCGCCTCGTCGGTTTCCCCGCGGCCGCTGTACTCGAAGCCGCTGTCCCAGCCCGGTGGTGGGGTGAACGCGCGACCGTCGCGATGATCTGGCCCGAGTGCGTCGTAGGCAGCGCGTTTTTCGGGGTCGGACAGCGCTTCATAGGCCTCGGCGACGTCCTTGAAGCGAGCCTCGGCGTCCGCGGCCTTGTTCAAGTCCGGGTGGTACTTGCGCGCCAGCTTGCGATAGGCCCGCTTGATCTGCTCGACGGTGGCGGTTTTCTCGACGCCAAGCGTGGCGTAGTAGTCCTTGAATTCCATGGCTCACAAAGCAGCGATTCCGTTCCCAAGGCCATCGATCAAGCGCCGGACGCGGACTCGATGTGGCAACGCAGGACGCAGTATGTTCACGCGAGACTCCTTCAGCACTTGCTCATGAAGCATTCTGCGCGCCGCCTCAACACGGCGTCTGTTCGACGCCGCACGGATGGCGAGTTCCGGGCTGCACCCGCGGGCTCCAGTGCCGCATCGCCAGGCGCAAGCTGAGCTGTCGGCCGCTCACCACCGGTGTCAGCCTCGGTAAAACGGTGTTGCTCGGGCGCAGGCCCGGTACCAGTGGAAAGCGGAACCAGGTCGACAGCGCATCTCCCACCGGGATCGTCAAGCCGTCGTGGGGGAGCCTGACTGGAATCCATCAGCCGGAGGGAATCCCGGGGCAGTTCAGTGCGTGGAGGCAGGTGTGTTCAGTCGAAATTTGAATATGCAAGCGCGGAACGCTTCGTTTTCGGATTGAAGGCTGCTGCCTAGCATTCATCGTCCGCTGCCATCACGGCGGCTTCCATTGCACCCCCTTTCAACCAGGATCTGCCTTCATGTCTGTCTCTCGACTCACCCTCTCTGCCTTGCTGGCCGTGGTCATCGGTACTGCTGCCTTCGCCACCTTGGCCAAGGACGTCACCTTGCTCAACGTGTCCTATGACCCGACGCGCGAGCTGTATGTCGATTTCAACAAGGCGTTCGCCAAGTACTGGAAAGGCAAGACCGGCGACGACGTCACCGTCAAGCAATCGCACGGCGGCTCCGGCAAGCAGGCGCGCTCGGTGATCGACGGGCTTGAAGCCGACGTCGTCACGCTGGCCTTGGCCTACGACGTGAACGAACTGCATGCGAAGGGCAAGCTGATTCCGGCAGATTGGCAAAAGCGCCTGAAGCACAACAGCGCCCCGTACACCTCAACCATCGTGTTCCTGGTGCGCAAGGGCAATCCGAAGGGCATCAAGGACTGGGATGACCTGGCCAAGAACGGCGTCTCCGTGATCACCCCGAACCCCAAGACCTCCGGCGGTGCTCGCTGGAACTACCTGGCCGCCTGGGGCTACTCGCTCAAGAAGACCGGCGGCGACCAGGCCAAGGCTGAGGCCTTCCTGAAGGCAATCCTCGCGAACGTCCCGGTCCTCGATTCCGGCGCTCGCGGCTCCTTGATCACCTTCACCGAGCGTGGCATCGGGGACGTGTTCCTGTCATGGGAGAACGAGGCTTTCCTCGCGGTCAAGGAACTCGGCCCTGACAAGTTCGACATCGTCGTGCCATCGCTCTCGATCCTGGCCGAGCCGCCTGTGACCGTGGTCGACAAGAACGTCGACCGGCGTGGCACCCGCGAGGTTGCGACCGCCTACCTCGAGTACCTCTACTCCCCTGAGGGGCAGGACATTGCCGGCCAGAACTACTACCGGCCGATCGATCCGAAGGCCCAGGCCAAGTACGCCGCCACGTTCACCAAGGTCGAGCTGTTCAGCATCGACGACGTTTTCGGCGGATGGGACAAGGCGCAAGCCACCCACTTCAACGACGGCGGATCTTTTGATCGCATCTTCACGAAGAAGTGAATCCCGGTTGAGCCACCTCAATGAAGCCGCCTGCGGGCGGTTTCATTGTTTTCCGTATAAGCATGGCCGAAAAATGTTGTTTTGGGCCCGGAAGCTTGCCCCTAACATTTGCCAAACAACTATTCGCAGCCCATCTCATGCATTCTTCATATGTATCTCTCGGCCGCCGAGGCCTTGTGGCCGCGACGTTGGCACTGGTGAGTGGCTGGGCCACCGCCGAATCGGGCAAGACCCTGTTGAACGTCAGCTACGACGTCTCGCGGGAGTTCTACAAGGACTACAACACCGTGTTCATCGCGCACTGGAAGAAGACGACGGGCGAAGTCCTGACGATCAACCAGAGCCATGGCGGATCGAGCAAACAGGCTCGCAGCGTGATCGACGGGCTTGAAGCCGATGTCATCACGATGAACCAGCACAACGACATCGACATCCTGAACACACGCGGGGGTCTGGTGCCCCCAGACTGGGCCAAGCGCCTGCCGAACAATGCCTCGCCCACCACCAGCATCAGCGTGATCCTGGTGCGCAAGGGCAACCCGAAGAACATCCGCGACTGGACCGATCTGGGCCGCAGTGGAGTGCAGGTCATCATTCCGAACCCGAAGACAAGCGGCAACGGTCGCTACACCTACCTCGCCGCCTGGGGCGCGGGCGTGACGGGTGGTGTCAGCCATGATGCAGCCAAGGCGCTGGTCACCCGCATCTTTGCCAATGTGCCGGTGCTCGACGGCGGCGGTCGCGGCGCCACCACCACCTTCGCTCAGCGCAACATCGGTGACGCACTGGTCACCTTCGAGAGCGAGGTGCCGCTGATCAAGAACGAGTTCGGCGACAACTTCGAGGTGGTCTACCCCGCCCGCACCATCCTCGCCGAGAACCCGGTGAGCGTGGTCGACAAGGTGGTCGACAAGCGCGGCACGCGCAAGCAGGCAGAGGCCTATCTTCAATTCCTCTACAGCGACGCCGGTCAGGAAACGGCAGCGAAGCACAACCTGCGGCCGCGCGACGCCAAGGTGCTGGCGAGGTACGCCAAGGCGTTCCCCAAGGTCAGCACCTTCACCGTGGACGAGGTCTTCGGTGGCTGGACGAAAGCGCAGAAGGATCACTTCAACGACGGCGGTCTCTATGACCAGGTGATCAACGCAGCGAAGCCACGCTGAGCCCGCCTGCAGCTTTCGCGCTCGCCCGGGCGTCGGTCCGCACCGATGTCCGGCGAGATCCCTGGTTTCTCGTTCTTCTTCCTCCCTCAGGCTTCCGATGATCTTCACCCGCACGATCCTGAAGCGGCACAGTGTCCTGCCGGGCTTTGATCTCGCCCTTGGCTTCGCCTTGCTGTACATCAGCCTGATCGTGCTGATCCCGCTGTCGGCTGCCTTCTTCAAGACTTTCACGCTGACCTGGGCGCAGTTCTGGGAGGCGACCACATCGCCGCGCGTGATGGCGTCCTATCGCCTGACTTTCGGCGCCAGCCTGGCGGCCGCTGCGCTCAACGGGGTGTTCGGCCTGATGGTCGCGTGGGTGCTGGTGCGTTACGAGTTCTTCGGCAAGCGCCTCGTCGACGCGCTCGTCGATCTGCCCTTCGCACTGCCGACGGCAGTGGCGGGTATCGCTTTGACCGCGATCTATGCCGAGAACGGCCTGATCGGCCAGTTCCTGCCGTTCAAGGTCAGTTTCACGCCCCTGGGCGTGTTCGTCGCCCTGGTGTTCATCGGGCTGCCTTTTGTCGTGCGCACGGTCCAGCCGGTGCTCGAGGACCTGAACCGCGAAATGGAGGAGGCGGCGGCAACGCTCGGCGCCAATCGATGGCAGACCTTCCGGCACGTGATCTTCCCCACCGTGATGCCAGCGCTGTTGACTGGCTTCGCGCTCGCGTTCGCGCGCGCGCTGGGCGAGTACGGCTCGGTGATCTTCATCGCAGGCAACCTGCCGTTCGTCAGCGAGATCACGCCGCTGCTGATCATCACCAAACTCGAGCAGTACGACTACGCCGGCGCGACCGCGATCGCGGTGGTCATGCTCGTGGTGTCGTTCGTCCTGCTGCTCGTCATCAACGCATTGCAATCCTGGGCGCGCAAGCGTCAGGGCGGCATCTGAGGCCACTGCCATGCCGTCCCGTGACTTGAGTCTTTCCGCCGCCGCGCCAGGCGAAGCACCGCGCCCGATCCGCAACGCCACGACAGAAGCACCCTGGGTGAAGTGGACTCTGGTCGGCCTGGTGCTGACCTTCATGACCTTCTTCCTGTTCGTGCCGCTCGCGACGGTGTTCATCGAGGCGCTCAAGAAGGGATGGGACGTCTACGTTGCGGCGGTCACCGACCCCGACGCGGTGTCGGCCATCAAGCTCACCTTGATCGCCGCGGTGATCTCGGTGCCCTTGAACCTTGTTTTCGGTATCGCCGCCGCCTGGGCGATCGCCAAGTTCGACTTCCGCGGCAAGAACGTGCTGCTGACGTTGATCGACCTGCCGTTCTCGGTGAGCCCGGTCATCGCCGGCCTGATCTACGTGCTGATCTTCGGTTTGCAGGGCTGGTTCGGAAGCTGGTTCATCGACAACGACATGAAGATCATCTTCGCGGTGCCTGGCATCGTGCTGGCGACCATCTTCGTGACGTTTCCGTTCGTCGCGCGCGAGCTGATTCCACTGATGCAGGCACAGGGCACCGAGCAGGAGGAGGCGGCCTGCGTGCTCGGTGCGAATGGCTGGCAATTGTTCTGGCGCGTCACGATGCCGAACGTCAAGTGGGCGCTGATCTATGGCGTGATTCTTTGCAACGCACGTGCGATGGGCGAGTTCGGTGCGGTCAGCGTGGTGTCGGGGCACATCCGCGGCCAGACCAACACGATGCCGCTGCATATCGAGATCGTCTACAACGAATACCAGTTCGCCGCCGCCTTCGCGGTCGCCTCGCTGCTGGCCAGCCTGGCCCTGTTCACCCTGGTCCTCAAGTACGCGGTCGAGCAGCGCGTCAAGGCGCAGAAGCGCGTGATCGCTGAAGTTCACTAGCGCCTGCCTCGGATCTTTCGTCACGGACCCGAACCTGCAGACCTCCTCCGGCCACAGCCGCACGATGGAACCTTCGACATGAGCATTGAAATCCGCAACCTCAACAAGTGCTTCGGCAAGACGGTCGTCTGCGATAACCTGAACCTCGACATCCCGTCCGGCGAACTCGTCGCCTTGCTCGGGCCATCGGGCTCGGGCAAGACTTCGTTGCTGCGCATCATTGCGGGGCTCGAGGTGCCGGATTCGGGCACCGTGCTGTTCCATGGCGAAGACGCCACGCACACCGATGTGCGCAAGCGGCAGGTCGGCTTCGTGTTCCAGCACTACGCGCTTTTCGCGCACATGACGATCTTCGAGAACGTGGCATTCGGACTGCGCGTTCGGCCGAAGGCCGTGCGGCCGACCGAGGCACAGATCCTTGCGAAGGTCACCGACTTGCTCAAGCTGGTGCAACTGGACTGGATCGCCGACCGATACCCGCACCAGCTCTCTGGCGGTCAGCGTCAGCGCATCGCCCTGGCCAGGGCCCTGGCGGTCGAGCCCAAGGTGTTGCTGCTCGACGAGCCGTTCGGTGCGCTCGACGCCAAGGTGCGCAAGGAGTTGCGACGCTGGCTGCGCCGGCTGCACGACGAGGTGCATGTCACCAGCGTCTTCGTCACGCACGACCAGGAAGAGGCGATGGAGGTGGCTGACCGCATCGTCGTGATGAACGAAGGTCGCATCGAGCAGGTCGGCTCGCCCGACCAGGTCTACGACCATCCGGCGACGCCGTTCGTGCTGAAGTTCCTGGGCGATGTGAACCTCTTTCACGGCCGACTCGACCATGCGCAGGGTGTCCCTGTGGCTGGTGCGGCCGTTGGCGATATCAGCTACGTGCGGCCGCATGAACTGCAGATCATTGAATCTGCGCAGGTCGGCTCGGTGGCGGTCCGGCTGATGCAGGTCTTGACGGTCGGCCCCAACACTCGGCTGGAGTTCAAGCGCCTGGACGATGGCAGTGACATCGACGTCGAACTGCCGAGGTCCGAGTACCGGGCGCTGCGCGAGCGACTGGCTCTCGATGCCGGCGCGACCGCGCACCTGATGCCTCGCAACATCAGGCGCTTCGCCGAGGACCTGACCGATCCGGCCGCGATGATCTGATTCCCGAGCGACTTCGCTGCGCTTGATGCAGGTCAAGCGGTTCGGCTTTCGCTCGTTCAGCATGGGGCTCTCGAGGAGCTTGTCATGCCGGTCCATCGCATCCTGATCGTCCAGGGACATCCCGACCCGGCTGGTGGTCATCTGTGCCACGCGCTGGCACAGGCCTACCGTGAGGGCGCTCTGGCGGCAGGTCACGAGGTTCGGGTGATCGATGTCGCCCAACTCGACTTTCCGCTGCTGCGTACCCAGGCCGAGTGGACCGATGGTGCGTTGCCAGCAGTACTTCTGCCCTCGCAGGCATCCATCGCCTGGGCGCAACATCTTGTGTTCGTGTTCCCGCTATGGATGGGGGACATGCCGGCGTTGCTGAAGGCCTACTTCGAGCAGGTGGCCCGACCCGGCTTCGCCTTCGACAGGTCGAAGGGCGGGGGGCCGCTTGGTCAGAAGGCGCTGGGTGGGCGCTCGGCCCGTATCGTGGTCACGATGGGCATGCCAGCCCTGGTCTACCGCTACGTATTCCGTGCGCACAGCGTCAAGGCACTGGAGCGCAACATCCTCGGCTTCGTCGGCATCGCACCGATTCGCGAAACGCTGGTCGGGCAGGTCGACACGCTCGGTGCCGACGGCGTCGCACGCTGGTTGCGCACCCTGCGCAGACTCGGCGCAGACGCGACCTGAGTTGCCTCTCGCGACATCTGGGCGTACCGGGTCACTTGCGTCTGCAGGGCTGCCTGCAGGACCCGTGCTCCGTCGCCGGGGCGAAGACTGTCCCGCGCTCGTCAGTCCTCGTCGCGATCGCCAGCCAACGCCCTTTCCACCACCGAGCGTGACAGCGTCGGCGCGAACGCCTCGATGAAGGCATAGACGTAGCCGCGCAGCCAGGTGCCGCGGCGTATTGCCAGGCGCGTCAGGTTGACTTCGAACAGGTGCCGCGCGTCGAGCGCGTGCAGTGTTCGGTCACGTTCGGCGTCGAAGGCGATCGAGGCAACGATGCCGACGCCCATGCCCAGCTCGACATAGGTCTTGATGACATCGGCGTCCATCGCGCTGAGCACGATGTTGGGCGCGAGCCCTGCCTTGGTGAAAGCGTCGTCGATGTGCGCCCGGCCGGTATAGCCGGCTTCGTAGGTGATGATCGGGTGGCGCGCCAGTTGCTCCAGCGTGATCGGGCCTTCGATGCTCAGCAGCGCGTGACCCGGCGGCACCACCACGCTATGCGTCCAGCGGTAGCAGGGCAGGGCGATCAGCGATTCGTAGTGCGCCAGCGCCTCGGTGGCCACACCGATGTCGGCTTCGCCGGAGAGCAGCATTTCGGCTACCTGCTTGGGCGAGCCCTGATGCAGCAGCAGGGTCACATTCGGGTAGACCTCGCGGAAGTCACGCACCACCGTGGGCAGTGCATAGCGTGCCTGCGAGTGGGTTGCGGCGATCGATAGCCGGCCAGTGCTCTGCGCGTTGAAGTCATCACCGACACGTCTCAGGTTGTCCGCTTCCAGCAGCAGGCGCTCGACGATGGGCAGCACGGCTTCGCCGGGAGGCGTCAGACGGGTCAGGCGTTTGCCGGCACGCACGAAGATGTCGACGCCGAGCTCGTCTTCCAGCTCCCGGATCTGTCGGCTGATACCAGGTTGCGAGGTGTGCAGCACACCAGCCACATCGGTCAGGTTGAATCCGCAGCGGATGGCTTCGCGGACGGCTCGCAGTTGCTGGAAATTCATGAATCGTCGCCGCGCGGGCGCAAGGTGAAGCCGACCATCGCCGGGCAGATGATTGTTGATCTGCACGCCTGCGCGCACAACGACGCAGTACTTCTAAGCTAGTTTGAAGATGGCATAAGCCTCCTCGACCCACCGACTCTCGTGATCAGGCGAGAACGCCATCCCGGCGCCGGCGGGCACTGGAGACTGGTCACGGTGATGGCGGGCTGTCGAGCGCGTGCACAGACGCATGGGCGTCAGGCTGACTTCCTGCGGTGGAAATCGACGTACCGGTATGTCAGGCCCTCCGGCGTGGTGTGCGTTTCGGTGGACACCAGATCGTAGGCCTCGCGCGGCCAGTCAGGGAAAAAGGCGTCGGCGTCGAAGGAGGCGTCGATCTCCGTCAGTAGCAACTCGTCTGCCTGCGGTAACGCCAGTGCGTAAATCTCTGCGCCTCCGATCACGCAGACTCGTTCGACGTCGCCTGCCATTGCCAGCGCGGCAGCCAGGCTCTGTGCTGCTTCGGCACCAGGTGCCGACCAGGCGGGGTTTCGGGTGATGACGATGTTGCGGCGACCTGGCAAGGGTCGACCGAGCGAGTCCCAGGTCTTGCGGCCCATCACGATCGGGTGCCCCATGGTGAGGCGCTTGAACCGCGGCAGGTCACCCGGCAGATGCACCAGCAAGTGGTTGTCCTTGCCGATGGCACCGCGCTGGGCGACGGCCGCGATCAGGGTGAGTGTCGGCTGTCCCATGACACATTGTCGTCCCAGCTCCGCGGATGCTCAGAGGGTATGGACGTCAAAACAAGAACGGGTATCATTTGCGTTCACATTTGGAATGTCCCCATGAATTCATCCCTGTCGATATCGACCCTGGACCGTTCGCCGTTGCATGCACGCTGCACAGTGACTGGCGTTGAGCCTCCGGCGCGTGCGCCGGAATGGAGGCAGTGGCTGGAGGAAATCGGCTTCATGCCCGGCGAGCAGGTCGAGCTGATGTCGCGCAGCGCATTCGGAGGCGATGCGCTGGTGGTGCGCGTGGGCCGGTCGACCTTCGCCTTGCGGCGCGCTGAGGCGGCCTGCATCCTGATCGAATCGTCGGTGTGAACGAAGCGGTCATCCATGTCCACCGCGGCGGGCCGCTGGTGGCTCTGGTGGGCAACCCGAACTGCGGCAAGACTGCGCTCTTCAACCTGCTGACCGGCAGCCGCCAGAAGGTCGCCAACTACGCCGGTGTCACTGTCGAGCGCAAGGAGGGCAAGCTGATCACGCCGGCGGGCAAGACCTTGCGGGTGCTGGACCTGCCCGGCGCCTATAGCCTGCATGCGCGCTCGCCCGATGAGCGCGTCACCTGCGATGTGCTGTATGGCAGGGCGCGCGGCGAGAAACGTCCGGATCTCGTGGTCTGTGTGGTCGATGCGACCAACCTGAGGCGCAACCTGCGCATGGTGCTCGCGGTCAAGCGTCTGGGCCTGCCCTGCGTCGTGGCGCTCAACATGACCGATCTGGCGGCGCGCCAGGGGATGAAGGTCGATCCCGATGCGCTGGCGGCCGAATTGGGGGTCCCGGTGGTCTCCACCGTCGGCGTCAAGAGCGACGGCGCCGATCGGCTGCGCGCACTGCTCGACCAGCCGGAAGTCTGGCGCCACGGCTCGAAGCATCTGACGGCGGACTCGGCCGATGAGCCCATCGTTGGCACCCAGGCCGACCACGATACGGTGCACGCCATCCTGACGCGCCTGGGACTGGCGTCTGTCGTGCCACACACGGCCAGTGATCGCATCGACCGCGTGGTGTTGCATCCGGTCTTCGGGCCGATCCTGCTGGCAGTGCTGCTGTTTCTGGTCTTCCAGGCAGTGTTCTCGTGGGCCCAGGCGCCGATGGACGCGATCAAGTCGGTGACCGATGCGACCGGCGCTGCCGTCACCTCGTGGCTGCCCGAAGGCTGGATGCGCAGCCTGATCGTCGATGGCGTGATTGCAGGTGCCGGAGGCGTGGTGGTGTTCCTGCCGCAGATCCTGATCCTTTTCTTCTTCATCCTGTTGCTGGAAGAGTCCGGCTACCTGCCGCGTGCCGCCTTCCTGCTCGACCGGCTGATGGGCAGCGTGGGCCTGAGCGGCCGTTCGTTCATTCCCCTCCTGTCGAGCTTCGCCTGCGCGATCCCCGGCATCATGGCGGCGCGCACGATCGCCAACCCGCGCGATCGACTGGTGACGATCATGATCGCGCCGCTGATGACCTGTTCGGCCCGGCTGCCGGTGTATGCCTTGCTGATTGGTGCCTTCATCCCGGCGCGCCCGGTGTGGGGCGGGTTCGAATTGCAGGGCCTGGTGCTGTTTGGTCTGTACCTGGCCGGCATCGTCGGGGCGCTGCTGGTGGCCTGGGTACTCAAGCAATTCACCGCTCGCGGCCAGGTGCGATCGCTGATGATGGAACTGCCGGCCTACCACTGGCCGACGGTGCGCAACGTCGCCATCGGGCTGTGGCAAAGGGTGGAGATCTTCATGCGGCGGGTCGGCGGGATCATCCTCGGCTTGACGATTGCGCTGTGGTTCCTCGCCAGCTTTCCGGCGCCTCCTGCAGGTGCAACCGGCGCCCCGATCGAATACAGCATTGCCGGCACGCTGGGCCGTGCCCTGGCGGTGGTGTTCGAGCCCATCGGGTTCAACTGGCAGATCAGCATTGCTCTGGTGCCCGGTCTGGCTGCGCGCGAGGTGGCAGTGGGCGCGCTGGGCACGGTGTACGCGCTGTCTGCCACCGGTGAGGACACCGCGCAGGCGCTGACGCCGCTGATCTCGCACAGCTGGAGTCTTGCCACGGCGTTGTCGCTGCTGGCCTGGTACGTGTTCGCGCCACAGTGCCTGTCCACGCTGGCCACTGTCAAGCGCGAGACCGGTGGCTGGGCCATGCCGCTGCTGATGGCCGGATATCTGTTCGCACTGGCCTACGCGGCCTCGTTCATCACTTACCGCGTCGCACTGGCCTGGGGTGCCGGCTGACTCGGCACGTGATCGCCAGGCCGAACCCTTCCCGGCGAATCAACGCGTCAGCTTGACGAGCTTGTCCGGGCGCTGCAAGGTCTGCCTGGACTGCGATCTGGCGCCGGCTACCTGCACCTCGATCTTCTGCAGGCGCTTGAAGGCGTCAAACAGGCCGATTTCCACCGCCGTGAGCTTGTCGGGGTGCGTACAGCTGAATTCGTAGCTGGCGTCGAGGTCGGCGTGCTCGCTTTTCTTGTCTGCGTCCTTGCTGCCGGCTGCGGGCGCGGTCGATTGCAGGACGGCTGATTCAATGCGCGTGTCCATCAGCACGCATTGGGCTGCGGCATCCGGCTTGAACAGCGTCGCGCCGTCGTCCATCCGCTTCAGCAGGGCATCGGCTGCCTGCCGCTGTGAGGGTGTGCGTGGCCGGTGTTCAAAGCCCAGCAGGCTGTCGAGCGGGGACTCCATCTGGACGATCAAGAGCTGCTTGTCGACGGCGATGTCGAGGTGCATCAAGCCGTGCACATGGGCGGCTTTGCCGGCCTGGGCTTGAGCGGACAGGCACAGCGTCGTTGCGCAGACTGCCAGCCCATGGACGGCGTGTCGCAAAGCGTGGTTCATGGCGGTTATCGCAGGGTTATCGTGCACGCTTGATCCACCGAAGCGCGGAAGGTTCAGGCCACGCTCAGGGAAGCGTGGCCGCCTCTTTGCCCTGAGCCATGTGCAGTTGCATCAGGCGCTTCGCTCTCTCGGCATCCCTTGCCTTCAAGGCCGCCATGATGTCGCGGTGTTCCTGCAGCGATGCAGCCAGCCGTCCCTCCTTCAGCAAGGAGTGATGGCGGTTGAGCTTCATGACCTGCCGCATGTCCGCCACCAGCTGGTTTCGCCAGCGGTTGTCGGCGATCTCAAGCAGCCGCATGTGGAATCGTTCGTTGGCGGCGAAGAAGGCGTCGGCATGGGTCACCGATTCCTCGAGCATGCCGTGCAACGCGCTCAGCTCGGCCAGTTGCGCATCGGTGGCTTGCTCGGCCACCACCCTGACGGCGTCGCATTCCAGCAGCGACAGCAGGTGAAACACCTCGGACAGGTCGCGCTGAGAGACCTCGGTGACATAGGCGCCGCGACGCAGTTTCATCGTCACCAGCCCCTCGGCGGCAAGCACCTTCAAGGCCTCGCGCAAGGGCGTGCGGCTGGTGCCGTATTCGGCGGCGAGTGCCTGCTCGTCGATCCAGCTGCCCGGCGCGAGCGTGTGCGACATGATCTTCGAGCGCAGCCGCTCGGCCACCTGTTGGTAAAGCGCGGTGGAGGGCAATTGCAGGCGATCACCAGTCCCGCTGGCGCCCGTCGCGCTGCGGGGCGCAACGGGTGTGGCTGGCGGCGTGGGGGGGGCGATCAGATTCATGGGTCAAGCTGCAATGTCAGCAATAGTTCTGTCTATAATTCAATTTTGCATTATGCATGATGAGCCAGGGAAGAAATGAGGCCCACGTGCCTTCTGGTCTCGTCATGCCACGTCGAACGGAATCCCCATGTCTGAACCGATGCACCTCAACTCCGACGCGCTGAGCGCCTGGCAGAAAGCTGCGGCCAAGTCGGCGCCGGGCGGTCACGTCGATGCCCTGAACTGGCACACGCCGGAGGGGCTGGTGGTCAAGCCGCTGTATACCGCGGCCGATCTGAAGGGCCTGCATTACACCGACACGTTGCCGGGCTTCCCGCCGTACCTGCGCGGGCCGCAGGCGACGATGTATGCGGTGCGCCCGTGGACCATCCGCCAATATGCCGGCTTCTCGACCGCCGAGGCGTCGAACGCTTTCTACCGCAAGGCACTGGCCGCCGGTGCTCAGGGCGTCAGCGTGGCATTCGATCTGGCCACGCACCGGGGCTACGACAGCGATCACCCGCGCGTGACCGGCGACGTCGGCAAGGCCGGCGTGGCGATCGACAGCGTCGAGGACATGAAGATCCTTTTCAACGAGATCCCTCTCGACAAGGTCAGCGTGTCCATGACGATGAACGGCGCGGTGCTGCCGGTGCTGGCGGCCTACGTCGTCGCGGCTGAAGAGCAGGGCGTGTCGCAGGAGTTGCTGGCGGGGACCATCCAGAACGACATCCTCAAGGAGTTCATGGTCCGCAACACCTACATCTACCCGCCCGAGCCGAGCATGCGCATCGTCGGCGACATCATCGAGTACACGGCGAAGAAGATGCCGAAATTCAACTCGATCAGCATCTCCGGGTATCACATGCAGGAGGCTGGCGCCAACCAGGCGCTGGAGCTGGCCTTCACGCTGGCCGACGGCAAGGAATACGTGAAGACGGCTCTTGCCAAGGGTCTCGATGTCGATGAATTCGCCGGGAGGCTCAGCTTCTTCTGGGCGATCGGGATGAACTTCTACCTGGAGATCGCGAAGATGCGCGCCGCGCGTCTGCTGTGGTGGAAGATCATGTCGGCGTTCAACCCGAAGAACCCGAAGAGCCTGATGCTGCGCACCCATTGCCAGACCTCGGGCTGGAGCCTCGCGGAGCAGGATCCTTACAACAACGTGGTGCGCACCACCATCGAGGCGATGGCCGCGGTGTTCGGCGGCACGCAGAGCCTGCACACCAACGGGTTGGATGAGGCCATCGCGCTGCCCACCGAATTCAGCGCGCGCATCGCCCGCAACACGCAGCTGATCATTCAGGAAGAGACCCACATCACCAGCGTCGTCGATCCGTGGGCCGGCAGCTACATGATGGAAAAGCTCACGCAGGACATGGCCGATGCCGCCTGGAAGATCATCGAGGAAGTCGATGCGATGGGCGGCATGGTCAAGGCCGTCGACAGTGGCTGGGCCAAGCTGAAGATCGAAGCCAGCGCAACCGAGAAGCAGGCCCGCATCGATTCGCGGCGCGACGTGATCGTCGGCGTGAACAAGTACAAGCTCGACACCGAAGACGCCATCGAGACCTTGAACATCGACAACGTCGCGGTGCGCGAAAACCAGGTCGCGCGATTGAAGGCGATACGCGCCAAGCGCGACAGCGCAGCGGTCCATGCCGCGCTCGACGCGCTGACGGCATGTGCCGAGGCTGGTGACCGCGGCGAGACCGATGCGGGCAACCTGCTCGATCTGGCGATCCGCGCGATGCGAGTGCGCGCCACGGTGGGCGAGGTCAGCGATGCGCTGGAGAAGGCCTGGGGCCGCCACCGGGCTGACACGCAGAAGGTCTCCGGGGTCTACGCCGCGGCCTACGACAGTGCCGATGGTTGGGCGCAGCTGCAAAAGGAGATTGCCGAATTCGCCCGCGATGAGGGCCGCCGCCCTCGCGTGATGATCGCCAAGCTCGGCCAGGACGGGCATGACCGAGGCGCCAAGGTCGTGGCGACGGCCTACGCCGACCTCGGTTTCGACGTCGACATCGGCCCGTTGTTCCAGACCGCCGAGGAATGCGCCCGGCAGGCCATCGAGAACGACGTGCACGCGGTGGGCGTCAGCACGCTGGCTGCGGGGCACAAGACATTGGTGCCCGAGATCATTGCCGAGCTGAAGAAGCAGGGCGCCGACGACATCATCGTTTTCGTCGGCGGCGTGATCCCTCGCGCCGACTACGACTTTCTCTACGAAGCCGGAGTCAAAGGCATCTACGGCCCGGGAACGCCGATCCCGGCGAGTGCGAAGGATGTGCTCGAGCAGATTCGAATCAGTCTGGCCAGCGGCTCCAAGGCCAGCCCCACGCTGCGCAGCTGACAGCGCCTGCGCCCCACCTCCCGAGTCATGCCGCGCAAGACACCGTGAGCCTGCATCCCGACGACGAGACCCTCCTGGGCGGCGTGTGCCGCAGCGAGCGGCGCAGCATCGCGAAGACGATCACGCTGCTCGAATCGACGCGCGCCGACCACCGCGTCCGCGCTGATGCCTTGCTCAACGCGCTGCTGCCGCGCACCGGGCAGGCCATGCGTCTGGGTATTTCCGGCGTACCGGGTGTCGGCAAGTCGACCTTCATCGAGGCGCTGGGGCTGGCGTTGATCGAACGCGGTCACCGTGTCGCGGTGCTGGCAGTCGATCCGTCGTCCAGCATCCACGGGGGTTCGATCCTCGGCGACAAGACGAGAATGGAACGGCTGTCGGTACACGCTCAGGCTTTCATCCGCCCAAGCCCGGCCTCCGGCACGCTGGGTGGTGTGGCCGAGAAGACACGCGAAGCCATGCTGGTGTGCGAGGCTGCAGGCTACGACGTGGTGATGGTCGAAACAGTCGGTGTCGGCCAGAGCGAAGTTGCCGTGGCGGGCATGACCGACATGTTCATACTGCTGCAACTGCCGAACGCAGGCGATGACCTGCAGGCAATCAAGAAGGGCGTGATGGAACTGGCCGACCTCGTCGTGATCAACAAGGCCGACATCGACCCGCTTGCCGCCGCCCGTGCCGAATCGCAGATTGCCGGCGTGCTCCGTGTCTACAGCCCGCCGGGCTCGCCCCATGATCCGCATCATGCCGAAGCCGCCGCGCACTGGTCGCCTGTGGTGATGCAGTTGAGCGCCTTGCGCGGGCAGGGCATGGCCACCTTCATTGCGCACGTCGATCGCTTTCATGCGCTGCGCCGCGCGAACGGCGAATTCGCGGCTCGACGCCAGCAGCAGGCGATGGCCTGGATGTGGGAGCTGATCCAGGCGCGCCTGCAAGCCGATTTCCGACAGCATCCCGCCGTGCGCGAGCGGTTGCCGAGCCTGCTTTGCGATGTGCGCGAATCGCGGGTCGCGCCCTCGGCAGCCGCGCGCGCATTGCTGGCCGAATTCGCGAAGCCCGTTCCTGTCGCCTCCATTCACTGATCCCCTGACGCAGGCCCGGCCTGCAACGCCTACGGAGTCCTCCCCATGCACGACATCATCGAACAGCTCGACGCGAAACGCGCCCTGGCGCGGCTTGGCGGCGGCGAGAAACGCATCGCCGCTCAGCACAAGAAGGGCAAGCTGACGGCCCGAGAACGCATCGAGCTGCTGCTCGACGAAGGCACTTTCGAGGAGTGGGACATGTTCGTCGAGCACCGCTGTGCCGACTTCGGCATGCCCGACAACAAGATCCCCGGCGACGGCGTGATCACCGGCTACGGGATGATCAACGGTCGCCTCGTGTTCGTGTTCAGCCAGGACTTCACCGTCTTTGGCGGCGCGTTGAGCGAAGCTCACGCCGAGAAGATCTGCAAGGTGATGGATCAGGCGATGAAGGTCGGTGCGCCGGTCATCGGACTGAACGATTCAGGCGGCGCGCGCATCCAGGAAGGCGTGGCCTCGCTCGGCGGTTATGCCGAGGTGTTCCAGCGCAATGTGATGGCCTCGGGCGTGGTGCCGCAGATCAGCATGATCATGGGTCCGTGCGCTGGTGGCGCGGTGTATTCGCCGGCCATGACCGATTTCATCTTCATGGTGAGGGACAGCAGCTACATGTTCGTCACCGGCCCCGAGGTCGTGAAGACGGTGACGCATGAGGAAGTGTCCGCCGAAGACCTCGGCGGCGCGACGACGCACACCACCAAGAGCGGCGTGGCCGACCTGTCGTTCGAGAACGATGTGGAAGCGCTGCTCATGCTGCGACGCTTCTTCAACTACATCCCGACCAACAACCGCGAGAAAGCGCCGGCGCGTCCCAGCAACGATCCGGCCGATCGCCTGGACTGGTCACTCGACACGCTGGTGCCGGACAACGCGAACAAGCCCTACGACATGAAGGAGCTGATCACCAAGACCGCCGACGACGGTGAGTTCTTCGAGCTGCAGCCCGACTATGCCAAGAACATCATCATCGGTTTCGTGCGCATGGAAGGGCAGACCGTGGGCGTGGTGGCCAACCAGCCGCTGGTGCTGGCCGGATGTCTGGACATCAAGAGCAGCATCAAGGCCGCGCGCTTTGTGCGCTTCTGCGATGCGTTCAACATTCCGGTGCTGACCTTCGTCGACGTGCCCGGTTTCATGCCCGGAACCTCCCAGGAATACGGCGGCATCATCAAGCACGGGGCGAAGCTGCTTTACGCCTACGCCGAATGCACGGTGCCGAAGATCACCGTGATCACCCGCAAGGCCTACGGCGGCGCCTACGACGTGATGAGTTCCAAGCACCTGCGCGGCGATGTCAATTTCGCTTGGCCGAACGCCGAGATCGCAGTGATGGGTGCGAAGGGCGCGGTCGAGATCATCTTCCGCGAAGACAAGGGCGATCCCGAGAAGCTCGCCGCGAAGGAGGCTGAATACAAGGCGCGTTTCGCCAACCCCTTCGTGGCCGGCGCCCGCGGCTTCATCGACGACGTCATTCAGCCGCACGAGACGCGCAAGCGCATCTGCCGTTCGCTGGTGATGTTGCGTGACAAGAAACTCGAGAACCCTTGGCGCAAGCACGGGAACATTCCGCTGTGATTTGGGCCCCCCAGTCGCTACGCTCCTGCCCCATGGACCCGAAGGGGCCACCTAGTGGCCCTTGGGCGCCCGCCACCGGCCCGGCCAAGCCGGATCCGCGGCGGTTGCTTGATGGTGGCCTGGCTACGCCGGCCTGAACGCAAAACAACGAGACGCTGATCATGTTCACGAAAATTCTGATTGCGAACCGTGGAGAGATTGCCTGCCGGGTGATCAAGACCGCGAAGAAGATGGGCATCCGGACGGTTGCCGTTTATTCCGATGCCGACAAGGACGCGCGCCATGTGGCGCTGGCCGACGAGGCAGTGCACATCGGCCCGGCGCCGTCGCGAGAGTCGTATCTGGTGATGGACAAGATCATCGCCGCCTGCAAGCAAACCGGTGCGCAGGCGGTGCATCCAGGCTATGGATTCCTGAGCGAGAACACTGAGTTCGCGCGCCGCGTCGAAGAAGAAGGCATCGTCTTCATCGGCCCGAAGCATGCGTCGATCGCGGCGATGGGCGACAAGATCGCGTCCAAGCAACTGGCTATCGCGGCCCGTGTCAACACCATCCCGGGCTACAACGCCGCGATCGACACCGCCGAGCAAGCGGTCGAGATCGCCCAGGCCATCGGCTACCCGGTGATGATCAAGGCATCGGCCGGCGGTGGCGGCAAGGGCCTGCGGGTGGCCTATGACGACAAGCAGGCCTTCGAGGGCTTCACTTCCTGCCGCAACGAGGCACGCAACAGTTTTGGCGATGACCGTGTGTTCATCGAGAAGTTTGTCGAGGAACCGCGTCACATCGAGATCCAGGTGCTGGGCGATGCCAACGGCAACATGGTCTACCTGTGGGAGCGCGAATGCTCGATCCAGCGCCGCCACCAGAAGGTGATCGAGGAAGCGCCATCGCCCTTCATCAGCGAGGCCACTCGCAAGGCGATGGGCGAGCAAGCCGTCGCGCTGGCGCGTGCCGTGAAGTACCAGAGCGCTGGCACAGTGGAGTTCGTCGTCGGCAAGGACCAGAGCTTCTATTTCCTGGAGATGAACACCCGGCTGCAGGTCGAGCACCCGGTCACCGAAGCCATCACCGGACTCGACCTGGTGGAGATGATGATCCGCATCGCAGCCGGCGAGCGGCTCTACCTCACCCAGGAAGATATCAAGCGTGATGGTTGGGCGATGGAATGCCGCATCAATGCCGAAGACCCGTTCCGCGGCTTCCTGCCCTCGACCGGCCGGCTGGTGAAATTCGCGCCACCGGCCGAGACCTGGACCGCGAGCGGCGAGGTGCCCGAAGACGGTGGCGTGCGCGTCGACACGGGTGTGATCGACGGTGGAGAGATCCCGATGTACTACGACTCGATGATCGCCAAGCTGGTGGTCAAGGGCCGTGACCGGGCAGATGCGATCGCCAAGATGCGCGAGGCGCTGAACGCCTTCGCGATCCGCGGCATCAGCTCGAACATCCCGTTCCAGGCCGCGCTGCTGGCGCATCCGAAGTTCGTCGCCGGCGACTTCAACACCGGCTTCATCGCCGAGCAATACCCCAACGGATTCTCGGCTGCCGCATTGCCGCAGACCGACCCGATGCTCTGGCGTGCCCTGGCTGCGGTCGCGCATCGCATCCACCTCGACCGCTCGGCGCGCATCAGCGGTCAGCTACCGGGGCATGAGTTCGTCATCAAGCCGGACTCGGTCGTGATCACGGGCGATGGACAGGGCCGATTCGAATACGTCCCGGTGGCGGTCGTTCCCGAAAACGACGGCTTCCGTGTCGCGCTGGGCGGCGCCTCCTATTTCATCGAGTTCCACACGGCGCTGCGCGAGGTGGTGATCCACGGCCGCATCGATGGCGCGCCTTTCTGTGCGCAGATCGAGCGCATCGGTCTGGCCTACCGAGTGATCCACAACGGCACCCAGGTCGATGCCAGGGTGGTATCGCCGCTGGCCGCACGAATGCACGCACTGATGCCGTTCAAGGCGCCCCCCGACCTGTCGCGCTTCCTGCTGTCGCCGATGCCGGGGCTGCTGGTCGATGTGACCGTCAAGCCCGGCCAGAAGGTGTTGGCGGGCGAGAAGCTGGCCGTGATCGAGGCGATGAAGATGGAGAACATCCTGCTGGCGACGCAGGACGCGGTGGTGGCCGAGGTCAAGGCCGCGAAGGGCGAAAGCCTGGCGGTGGATCAAGTGATCATTCGTTTTGAATAGCGCCCCCAGTCGCTGCGCTTTCGCATGGAGGAATGTTTCATGAGTACGCGTCCGTTCAAGGTTCTCGGGATTCAGCAAGTGGCCATCGGCGGGCCGAGCAAGGACCGGCTTCGCACGCTGTGGGTCGACAAGCTCGGACTCGAAGTCACCGGAAATTTCGTCAGTGAGCGCGAGAACGTCGACGAGGACATCTGCGCGATGGGCACGGGCGCGAACCGGGTCGAGGTCGACCTGATGCAGCCGATCGATCCCGACAAGAAGCCGGCGGTGCACACCACACCGCTGAACCACATCGGACTGTGGATCGACGACCTGCCGAGCGCCGTGAGCTGGCTCAGTGCGAATGGTGTGCGTTTCGCGCCAGGCGGCATCCGCGCGGGCGCCGCAGGGCATGACATCACCTTCATTCACCCGAAGCACAACGACGAATTCCCGGTGGCGGGCGAGGGCGTGCTGATCGAGCTGGTGCAGGCGCCGCCTGAAATCATCGCGGCCTTGGGAGGCAGCGAGCCGCACGGCGGCTGAAGCCAGCGGCTGACGTCAGCGGGTGGGCCGCTATCCTTGGCGCCATGTACGCGGATTACTTCGGCCTGAAGCAGGCCCCGTTCTCGATCGCTCCCGATCCGCGTTACCTGTTCATGAGCGAGCGCCATCGCGAGGCGCTGGCGCATCTTCTGTACGGGCTGGGTGGTGGCGGTGGTTTCGTGCTGTTGACCGGCGAGATCGGCGCCGGAAAGACCACGGTGTGTCGCTGCTTCCTCGAACAGATCCCGAATCGCTGCAACGTCGCCTACATCTTCAACCCGAAGCTCACCGTCATCGAACTGGTGAGGTCGGTGTGCGACGAGTTCCGCATTCCGTACCCGCAGCGTGAGCCCGGCACGGCCACCGTCACGGACTACCTCGATCCGTTGAACGCTTTCCTGCTGAGAACGCATGCTATCGAGCAGAACAATGTGCTGATCATTGATGAGGCGCAGAACCTGTCGGCCGATGTGCTGGAGCAGCTGCGTCTGATGACCAACCTGGAAACCAGCGAGCGCAAGCTGTTGCAGATCGTGCTGATCGGCCAGCCCGAGTTGCGCGACATGCTGGCGCAGTCCGGCCTGCAGCAGCTCGCGCAGCGCGTCATCGCGCGTTTTCACCTGGAGGCGCTCAGCGAGGCAGAGACGGCGCAGTACATCCGGCACAGGCTCGCGGTGGCGGGTCTGAACGGGCCGATCCCCTTTGCTGCCGACACCTTGCGACGCATCCACCGCATTTGTCGTGGCGTGCCGCGGCGCATCAATCTGCTGTGCGATCGGGCGCTGCTCGGCGCCTATGCCAGCCACAAGGTCATCGTGGATCGCCGGGTGATCGACAAGGCTGCCGGCGAGGTGTTCGACGACGCGGGCGCAGCGGGCGTGTCTGCCCCTCCAGCGCGGCAAGCTGCGCTCTGGCTGGCGTTGGCGGCTGGCCTGGCGCTGGGGGCGGCAGGATGGTGGGTGGGACGTTCGTTCGAGAAGCCCTCGGCTGCGGATCCCTCGGCCCGCGCCTCGGCGGCTGCCAGCGCGCCTGCTGCCTCCACGCCCGCTGCGTCTGCGTCGGCAGCTGCACTGGCAGGGGGCGCGGCAGCGTCCGCCGCTGAGCCGTCTGCCAGTGCAGCTGCCGATGCCGCGCCTGCCGTGCCGTTCGACGCCAGGCTCGCCTCTGAACGATGGCCGCGTCAAGAGAATGACGCATGGGCCGCGCTGGCTGAATCCTGGAAGGTGCAGCTCGACGCCAGCGACCGCGACCCATGCCAGAGCATGCAGGCACAACAGCTGGCGTGTGCGCGCATGACGACGACGCTGGCGGTGATTCGACAGCTGGACCGGCCTGGCATCGTGACGCTGCGAGATGGCAGCGGCCAGCCCGCCTATGCGCTGCTCACGGCGCTGGCGGCTGACAGCGCCACGGTTCAGGTCGGGCCGCAGCCGATGAGGATGTCGCTCGGCATGCTGGCTGTGATGTGGGGAGGCGAGTTCGCGACGCTCTGGCGCGCGCCGCTGGCCTACCGTGCGCCGCTCGGCGATGGTGATACCGGTCCGGTGGTGGATGCCCTCGCCACGCAGCTGTCCGCCTGGTCGGGCGAGCCGGTACCCGCCAGCGGGCGCGCCATCGACGCGGCATTGAAGGTCCGTGTCGCCACATTCCAGCGCGCACAGGGGCTCAAGCCCGATGGCATTGCCGGCCCCACCACGTTCATGCAGCTGAACCGGGTCTCCGGCGTGGACGAGCCCCGCTTGTCGATCGCCACCACCACGCGCTGAGGCGACCCATGTCTTACATCCTCGATGCGCTGAAGCGCGCGGAAGCCGAACGCAGCCGGGGCGCGGTGCCGGACATCCATGCGCAATCGGTTCCTCTCGGCAGCACGGCGGGCGAGGGGGCGGCGGCGGGCCCGGTGGTGTGGCTGGTGGCGGCCTTGGTGCTGGCCACGCTTGCCGCCGCAGTCTGGTGGTGGTCGGCACAAAGGCCGACTGCACCGGGAGCTGTGGCCGCGAGTGACGATCCGTCTGCGGCGATCGCGTTGCCGCCGCCCGTACCAGCGCGCTCGGCGGAGCCGCCCAGGCCGCAACCGCCAGTGGCGATCATCAGCGCAGCACCCTCGGTGCCCTTGGTCTTCAAGCCATGGCCATCCGACCCTGCGGTCGACCCGCCGTCCCGGTCGGCCGGGGACCAGACGGCGCGCGCCGCGAAGGGCGCCGTCTCGGAAACGGTCGCCGGGCCAGCGACCGAACAACGGATCTATGCGTTGAATGACTTGCCCGACGACATTCGTGCCGCGCTGCCCACCGTGGCAGTCGGCGGTGCAAGCTACTCGGAAAACCCCTCCAGCCGCATGCTGATCATCAACGGCCAGATCTATCACGAAGGGGACAGGCTGACACCGGATCTGACACTGCAGCAGATCCAGCTGCGCTCGGCGGTGCTCGGTTTCCGTGGGTACCGTTACGCCATCAACTACTGAGCGTCTCTGCCCTCAGCGAAACACACTGACCGCCTCGACCAGCCGCTCGGCCTGCTGCTTCAAGCTGTCGGATGCCGCGGCGCTCTGCTCCACCAGTGCGGCGTTTTGTTGAGTGATCGAATCGAGGCTGCCGATGGCCTGGCCGATCTGCCAGATGCCATCCTGCTGCTCGTTGGTGGAAGAGCTGATCTCTGCGATCAGGTCAGAGACACGCTTCACCTGCGTCACGATGTCGTCCATGGTGCGGCCGGCATCGTCGACGAGCTTGGTACCGGCCTCGACCTTGTCGACGCTGGCACCGATCAGCGCCTTGATTTCTCGGGCCGCGTCTGCGCTGCGATGGGCGAGGTTGCGGACCTCGCCCGCCACGACCGCGAAGCCGCGGCCCTGTTCGCCCGCGCGAGCCGCCTCCACGGCCGCATTGAGCGCGAGGATGTTGGTCTGGAAGGCTATCCCGTCGATCACGCTGATGATGTCGGCGATTCGTTTCGAGCTCTGGTTGATCTCGGTCATGGTGCCTACAACCTGAGACACCGCGATGCCGCCCTTGGCCGCTGCCTCGCTGGCAGCGCCTGAGAGCTGGTTGGCCTGGTTCGCCGTCACGGCATTGCCCTTCACCGTGGCGGTCATCTGCTCCATCGACGAGGCTGTCTGCTCCACGCTGGCCGCTGCCTGCTCGGTGCGCGAGCTCAGATCGTTGTTGCCTTGAGCGATCTCGGTGGTTGCCGTCTTCACATTCAGCACTTGTTCGCTCACGTCATCGATCAGCCAACGGAACATCAGCCCCAGCTGTCCTACGCTGCGCAGCGTCATCCCGATTTCGTCGACGCGGTTGGAATGAGCGGCGCTCTGGCTTTCACCCGACGCGATCGACAGTGCTTGTTCGCGCAGACGCTCGAGCGGACGGGAAATCTGCACTTCGAGTGCCCAGCAGGCCATGGCCAGGGTAAACAGTGAACCGGCCGCGAATCCCCCCAGAGGACCACTGCCCAGCCCGAGCGTAGCCACACCGGCCACCAGCAGGGACCACGCCGCCAGCAGCGCGCTTCGGATGCGCCAGCGCACAGGCATGGTCTGCAGCAGCGACGTCCAGCCGAGCAGCCCGCCGCGCAGGATCAACCCCTTGTGAAAGCGGCGCCCCCCCGCCTTCCCGGCCTGAAAGTCGCGGTACAGAGCGTCAGCGCTGGCGATCTCTTCACGCGAGGGCTTGGTTCGTACCGACATGTAGCCGACGTGTTTGCCGTGGCGAATCACCGGCGTTGCATTGGCGCGTACCCAGTAGTGGTCGCCGTTCTTGCGTCGGTTCTTCACCAGCGCAGTCCAGGGCTCGCCCTGCTTCAGCGTGGCCCACATGTCGGCAAACGCCTCCACCGGCATGTCGGGGTGGCGAACGATGTTGTGGGGCTGGCCCTGAATTTCTTCTCGGGAAAATCCGCTGGCCTGCAAGAACGCTGCGTTCGCGTAGTGGACATGGCTTTGAGGATCGGTCGTCGACATCAGGGTTGCGCCGTCGGGGATCTCGTATTCGTGCTGAGTCACTGGCTGGTTGTTGCGCATGCGCCGCTCCTGTGGTGTCAGCGACGAGACTCGCTGACCAGACTGGTCAGGGAGTTCTCTGTCGCCTGTCAGGTTATTCGGCGGAAACTGCCCAGGGCTTGAGGGCTATCGCCCGCATTTCCAGGCAGCCAGACGCGCGTTTCAGACAGCCACTGGCGCCTTGATCGCGGGGTGGGGCTCGTAGCCCTGGATTTCGAAGTCTTCGAACTCGTAATCGAAGATCGACGCGGGCCGTCGCTTGATGTGCAGGATGGGCGCTTGCCTGGGTTCACGCGACAACTGCAGATCCACCTGCTCGGCGTGGTTGCTGTACAGATGGCAGTCGCCACCGGTCCAGACGAAATCACCCACCTGCAGATCGCACTGCTGCGCAACCATGTGGGTCAGCAGCGCGTAGCTGGCAATGTTGAACGGCACGCCGAGGAAGATGTCGGCGCTGCGCTGGTAGAGCTGGCAGCTCAGCTTGCCTGGCTCGCCGGCCGTCGCCGACGGCGCCACGTAGAACTGGAACAACGCGTGGCAGGGCATCAACGCCATCTTGTCGAGTTCAGCCACGTTCCAGGCGCTGACGATGATGCGTCGCGAATCGGGGTTGGTCTTCAGCGTCTTGATGACCTCGGCGATCTGGTCGATGTGCCCGCCTCCCGGCGTCGGCCAGCTGCGCCACTGCACGCCATAGACGGGTCCCAGGTCACCATCGGGCTTGGCCCATTCGTCCCAGATCGTCACGCCCCGCTCCTGCAGCCAGCGCGCGTTGCCGTCGCCCCGCAGGAACCAAAGCAGTTCGAGGATCACCGACTTCAGGTGCACTTTCTTCGTGGTGATCAGCGGGAAGCCGGCCGCGAGGTCGAATCGCATCTGGTGGCCGAAGATGCTCTTCGTGCCCGTGCCAGTGCGGTCGGCCTTGAACACGCCGTGGTCGCGCACATGGCGCATCAGGTCTTCGTAGGGGCTGGGCACCATCGCCATGAGTTTAGTCGGCCACCTCGTGCATGCCGGCTCCGGTGTCGAACTGCAGCTTGGCCAGCCGCGCATACAGGCCACCGGCCGCGCTCAAGGTGGCGTGGGTGCCGCTTTCGACGATGCGCCCGCCGTCCATCACGACGATTCGATCAGCGCGCTGCACGGTGGACAGCCGGTGCGCGATGACCAGCGTCGTACGGTCCTTCATCGCCGACTCCAGCGCTGCCTGCACCATGCGTTCGCTCTCGGCGTCGAGCGCGCTGGTGGCTTCGTCGAGCAGCAGCAGCGGCGGGTTCTTCAGCATCGCACGGGCAATGCTGATGCGCTGGCGCTGACCGCCCGACACCCGCAGGCCGCGTTCGCCCAGAAAGGTCTGGTAACCATCTGGCAAAGCCATGATGAAGTCGTGTGCAAAGGCGGCCTTTGCGGCTGCGATCACCTCGGCGTCGCTGGCCTCGGGGCGGCCGTAGCGGATGTTCTCCATCGCGTTGGCCGAGAAGATCACGCTGTCCTGCGGCACGATGCCGATGCGGCCGCGCAGATCGGCCAGCGCCAGATCGCGCACCGGCACCCCATCGAGCCGCACGGTGCCCTCGGTCACATCGTAGAAGCGCAGCAGCAACTGGAACACGGTGCTCTTGCCGGCGCCGCTCGGGCCGACCAGTGCGACCGTCTCGCCTGGTGCAACCTGCAACGTGAAGTCGGCCAGCGCTGCCTGCTGGGGCCGCGATGGGTAGCGGAAAGTCACCGCCTCCAGCGACACCGCCGCGCCACGCTGCATGCCTGCCGGCACAGCGGGCAGTGCGCGTGGGTGATCCGGCGAGCTGATCGGCGATTCGGTGGCCAGCAGTTCCATCAGTCGCTCGGTTGCGCCAGCAGCACGCAGCAGATCGCCGTAGACCTCGGACAGCACCGCCACACCGCTGACCAGGATGATCACGTAGACCACCGTCTGGCCGAGGTGCCCGGCCGTGATGTCGCCACGCACCACCGCCTGCGTGCCCTGATAAAGGCCCCAGAGCAGCGCGCCGAAGGTGGCGGTGATGATGAATCCGACCAGGAGCGAGCGCATCCGCGTGCGGCTCACGGCGGTGGCGAACGCATTCTTCGTCGACAAGTCGAAGCGCTCGGCTTCGCGAGCTTCCTGGGTGTAGCTCTGCACCACCGGAATGGCGTTCAGCACCTCGGCGGCGATCGCGCTGGAGTCGGCCACGCGGTCCTGGCTGGCGCGGCTGAGCTTGCGGATGCGTCGGCCGAAATACACCGAAGGCATCACCACCAGCACCAGGATGCCGAGCACCTGTGCCATCACCACCGGGTTGGTGACGATCAGCATCGTCATCGCGCCGATGCACATCACCGCGTTACGCAGTCCCATGCTCAGTGACGAGCCGACCACTGTCTGCACCAGCGTCGTGTCGGTGGTGAGCCGCGACAGCACCTCACCGGTCTGTGTGGTCTCGAAAAACTCCGGGCTTTGCCTGACCACGTGCGCATACACGGCATTGCGCAGGTCTGCGGTGACGCGCTCGCCCAGCCAGGTCACCATGTAGAAGCGCAGCGCCGAGAACAGGCCGAGCGCTGCGCCGACACCGAACAGCGCGAAGAAGTGCCCGCGCAGCGCCAGCACCCGATCGCCAGGATCAGCCGCCACGATGCCCTGGTCGATCAGCGACTTCAGCGCCACCGGGAACACCAGCGTGCTGACGGCGGCCATGACCAGGAACACCACGGCCAGCGCGATGCGGTTGCGGTAGGGTCGCAGGAAGGGCACGAGGCCGGCGAGCGAGCGGACGTTCTTGCCCGGGGCCGGCGGTGCAGGGGTGCGCGGCATGACCGCTGCCGTCACGGTGGTACCCGATGGAATGGAAGACATTCGACGAGTCTACAGAGAGGCCTCGATACCGCGGCTCTGCAGAGTGACCCGGTGTTTGCATGTCGCCCGACATGTCGACGGCTGGATGCCGATGAGCGATGTCCTGATGCCTATAACGACAAGCGCTCCGCGTAGCCCGTCATCTCCAGGTAGCCGTGACCAACGCGATGCCCGCTGTCATCGCGCAATTCGCTCAGACCTTCCCAGTAGATCGAACCGGTGCTGGCACGGCTGTCGAGTTCCTGGCTGTCAAGCAGCGATATGACGGTGTAGCGGCCGACGGGCGTGTCGATCGTCCATTCCACCGGATAACGCGCCCCCGACGCCGGGCTGGTCCACATCCGGCCGGGCGTGAAGCGCAGTTCCCCGGCGCCGAAGTTGCGCGTCGCGCCGCCGGCCACGCGGAAGCTGCCGCCGGCGTAGACGGCACTGCCGTCGGCGCTGCGCAGCCGGAAGGCCGTGAGCGCGCTGCCATCGGTCAGGTTCATCCCGATCCAGTCCCAGCCAACCGCCTCGGGGTCGAGCAGCGAATCGCTCCACTCATGGTCCAGCCAGGCGGTGCCGCGCACCGACTGCGCCACGCCGTCGCGCGTCAGCGTGCCGCTGACCGCGAGCTGCGGTTGGCTGTAGTAGTGGCTGGCCTGCTCAGGACGCGGCCCCTTGCGCGAATAGCCCGCATCGCCTTGCAGCAGCAGCGGCTGTGTGGTGTCGAAACTGAAGTCGAAGGCAAAGCCGGCGCCGCCGCTGTCGCTGGCGATGCGGGCTCGGTAGCGGCTGCCGTTGCCAGTGCTCGGGGTCTGCCGCACCAGGGTCCAGTCGCGCAAGGTCAGTGCCGTGTCACCGATGGCCGCCTCGGCAATGCCGAAGCCGCCGCGCGCGACGCGCTGGTCGTGCCGTAATCGGCCGCGCTTCAGGTCGGTCAGCGCGGCATGGGCGAACAGCAGTTGCCGCGCAGCGAAGCGGCTCGGATGATCGGCGGCCACATCGCTGCGCGAGCGGAAGAAAGTGACCTGGAAGCCGCACCGGTCTGCCGGTGCGCTGCCGACATTTGCCATCGCGTCACCCGTCAGCACCGTCCCGGTCACGTACCACCACTCGATGCGCGAGTCCGGATGGGCGCCATGGTCCATCGGGAACAGCAGCGGCCGTGGGCGGATGCCAGATTCGACCGCGGGTGCCACGGCGGCGACGCACGTTGACCACGGCAGTACTGCCAGCCCGCGCAGGAAACCGCGTCGACGAACGCTCAAAGCGTCGATCGTCGTTTCGAGGCAGGGCAGGGGATGAGAAAACACGCCGCCGAGGATCGCACAGCCGACACAGGCGGTCGGGCCTGACCCACAATACCCGGTTGCCCGCCCGAGATCGCTGTCCGATGTCCGAGTTTTCACTGCCTGCCGATTTCGACCTCAGCGATCATTTCGATCACTCCACCCTGATGCGTGCCATCGGGCTGAAACCCGAGCAGGCACTGCTGTCGGAGCATGAGGACAGCGGCCGCCTGCACACGCGTCTGCGTGGCAGCAGCACCGCGATCTACGAGCAGACGATCAGCTTCTTCATCGACCCGCGCACCGGCCTGCACTTGCGCGGCCTGTGCACCTGTCCGATGGGCTTCAACTGCCAGCACGTTGCCGCGGCGCTGATGGCCCACGAGGCCGCCTTGGTCCGCGCGCGTCGTCTGGGCATCCAGGGCGCCGGCATCGGCGGTGCAGCCGATGTTGGGGCGGATATGGCTGTCCGTACGGCCACCCGCGCTGGACAACCGGCCGAACCGCCGTCGCGCTCGCCAGGCTCGGGTGTGCCGACCCGCAACTTCTTCGACGGGGCCGGCTTGCCGCCGGCGCTCGAGAGCTGGCTCGACGGGGCGAAGCAGGCATTCGTGCCCTCGCATTCGGATGATGAGCCGGTGCCGCCCGAACTGCCGCGCGTCGCAGCCGGCAAGCGACTGATGTACGTGCTGAGCAGTTCGGACTCCCGCATGACTTTGAAGCTGCATCTGGGCAGCGCGCGGCGTAGCGGTGAGATCAGCCGACACCACCCGCATGCGCCCAGCGTGGCCGACATCCTGCGCACCCGGCCCTCGTACGTCGGCGTCGATGATGAATTCCTGCTGGCAGCGCTGCTGCCGTTCACGCTGAACCGCCCGGGAGCCCAGGTATCGCTTGCCGGTCGCACCGCCGCCGCCACACTGCGACAACTGGTGCGTGCCGGTGCCTGCTGGTTCGTCGACTCGCCCGATACGCCACCCGACACGCCTCCCGGCGCGCCACTGACCTGGCTCGATGCGCCACTGCCCCTGCGTTTGCAGTGGCATGCCGATGAGAAAGGGCAGTGGTCCACCCGTTGGGAAGCGGATCCGACCGCACATGGCGATGCAGCGGATCCTGTGCCCGACGTTCCTGCTTTGAACGTGGTCAGCCTCGTGCTGTTGCCGCAGCCGCACGTCGTGATCAGCGACGCTGCAGGCCAGATGAGCGTTCGCCCCGCCGATGTGTCCGGCAGCGGCCTGTCCGGCTCGACGATCCACTGGCTGGCGGGCATGCCGCCAGTGCCGAACACTGCATTGCCCGCGCTGGTCGGTCGGCTGCGCTCGCTGGGACTGGCGCACCAGGTGGCACTGCCGCTGCCCCAACCCCATGCCCAGCCGCTGCAGGAACTCGGCGAGCTGACCCTGCAACCGGTGCTGCGCCTGCTGACCTGTCCCAACGTGCCGTCCGAGACCTGGCTCGAGGGTCACCAGCGCCCGCCGCCAGCAGGCCAGCCACTGCGCCAGGCTGCGGTGCAATTGCTGCTGCGCTACGAGTTGGCCCGGTCAGATGTCCGACACGCGACCACGGCCGTTGACTTCAACTTTCCGGCGGGTGCTTCCGATGTCGCCTTCCTCGAGCAAGCTGACCCGCTGCGGCCAGGCCAGATGCAGCTGACGCGCTTTCGACGCAACGCGCTTGCCGAGGCGCATGCCATGCAGCATCTGTTCGAGCAGCTCGATCTGCGGCCGTGGAGCCGCGTGGCCGCGTTCGCACTCGACCGCATGGCCGCTCTCAAGGCGGGGCGGCTGCAAGCGGGCGCGCTGCCGCCGGCACTCGAGGACGGGTTGCTGATCCTGGTGCCGACCACACGCGATGCCTGGCCGACGCTGCTCAGCCACCAGGTGCCGGTCCTGCAGGCAGAAGGCTGGTGCATCGAGCGCGCCGACGACTTTCCGTTCGAGGTCTACGACGCAGATGACTTCGAGTTGAGTCTTGACGAGGCCAATGAGGGCGGCACCGACTGGTTCCGCATCGGACTGAAAGTCAGTGTCGGTGGTACGCCGGTCGATCTGGTGCCGCTGCTGGTGGGTCTGGTGCAGGCCGGCTGGCTCAAACTGGAAGCGTCCTTGAACAAGGCCGACGGCGAGGTCTTGCTGCCGTGGCCCGACGACAGCGCACCAGCGGTGAGCGCATCGTCACCCAAGGGCCGTGCGCTCAAACGCGAGCGGCTGTTGCGCCTGCCGGTGGCGCGCATCGCGCCATTGGTCGCCTGGCTGCGAGGCGTCTTTGGTACCACCGGTTTTGCCTCGGGCGAGGCGCGGGTGTCTCGCTTCGAGCTGGGTGCGATCGAGACGCTGTCTGCCGGGCTGGCTCTGCGGGCGCCGCCAGCCCTGGACCAGCTTCTTGAGCAACTGCGCTTGCTGCGTACCGGCGAGGGCCTGCCGGCGGTGACGGTCTCGCCGAACGTTCAGGCGCAGTTGAGGCCGTACCAGCGCGACGGCCTGGCCTGGATGGATTTCCTGCGCCGCGCCGGGTTCGGCGGCGTACTGGCCGACGACATGGGCCTGGGCAAGACGCTGCAGACGCTGGCCTTGCTGCAGGCCGAGCTGGACGCCGGTCGCCTCGATCGGCCCAGCCTGGTCGTGGTGCCGACCAGCCTGCTGGAGAACTGGCTGGCCGAAGCGACCCGCTTCACGCCGCAGCTGCGCGTGCTGGTGCTCCACGGCAAGCACCGCGCGCAGCAGTTCAAGGGCATCGCTCGCGCACACGTCGTGGTCACGAGCTACCCGCTCGCGGTGCGCGACATGGCGGTGCTGGCCCGCCATGCCTGGCACTATCTGGTGCTTGACGAAGCGCAGCGCATCAAGAACAGCCGAAGCCAGGCGACGCTGTCGCTGAAGTCGCTGAATGCTCGACACCGTCTGTGTCTGTCGGGCACGCCACTCGAAAACCACCTGGGCGAGTTGTGGAGCCTGATGGACTTCGTCAGCCCCGGCCTGCTCGGCAACGAGGCCCAGTTCCGCGAGCACTACCGCAACCCGATCGAGAAGCGCCAGGAGACCCTGCAGGCCGAGCACCTCGCGCGGCGCGTGCGGCCATTCATCCTGCGACGCACCAAGCTGCAGGTGGCGCAGGACCTGCCCGAGAAGACCGAGACACTGCTGCGCGTCGAACTTGACGGCATGCAGCGCGACCTGTACGAGACCGTGCGTGCGACGATGGACAGCAAGCTTCGCGAGGCCATTGCCAAGCAGGGCCTCGCGCGCAGCCAGATCGTCGTCCTCGATGCGCTGCTCAAGCTGCGTCAGGTCTGTTGCGACCCCCGGCTGCTGAGGCTGCGTGACGCGGCATCCCAGGACGACGACGATGCGCTGGTGGACTCAGTCTTCAGCACGGCTGTTGTCGCCAAGCCGGGAAAACGCCACCACGCCGCGACCAGCGCGCCCTCGGCGAAGCTCGAACTGCTGCGCGATCTGCTGCCGACTCTGGTCGAGGATGGTCGACGCATCCTGGTGTTCTCGCAGTTCACCGAAATGCTGGCGCTGATCGAGCTCGAACTGGGGCGGCTGAATCTGGACTACATCAAGCTGACGGGCGAAACCGTCAACCGGGGTGAGGTGGTGCAGTCGTTCCAGGACGGTGATGTACCGATCTTCCTGATCAGCCTGAAGGCTGGCGGTGTCGGGCTCAACCTCACGGCGGCCGACACCGTCATCCTCTATGACCCCTGGTGGAATCCGGCTGTCGAGCAGCAGGCGATCGACCGCGCCTACCGCATTGGCCAAGGCAAGCCGGTGTTCGTCTACAAGCTGGTGGCCAGTGGCACGGTCGAGGAAAAGATGCTGGAGCTGCAGGCCCGCAAGGCGGGTCTGGCCGATTCGCTGCTGTCGGGCGTGGCCGGCACGGCCGCGCTGACAGCACAGGATTTCGACGAATTGTTCAGGCCGCTCGTGGCGGGCTAGCGAAATGTCGAGGTCTTGCGCGGGTCACGCGAGGCCAATTACTTCTTCTTCGGATCGACCTGATTGCCGATGACGCCGCCCACGGCAGCCCCGCCCAGCGTGCCGAGTGTTCCGCCACCCGTCAGGATGGCGCCTGCGGCTGCACCGACGCCAGCGCCGACGGCGGTGTTCTGGTCGCGCTGGCTCATGTTGCTGCAACTGGTGGCGGCCATGGCAAGCAGCAGAGCGGCGAGCCTGGCGCTGCGGCGCGAAGAGCTGAGGGGCTGGTGCATCTGAATCTCCAAGGTCGGGCCGGGTGCCCGTGAGATTGCAGGATGGGCGTGCTCTTTGGCATCAACCATCGTCGCCGGCCGCGTCGGCTTGTCAGCGGTGGACTACGTGAAGATGCTTCAGGCGGACTGTGATGGCGTTGCCGGGGTCTCGGTGGCATCGCGCCGGCATTGCGCTTGCAGCGCTTGCCAGCCGGACCGTCCAAGCGACTCCATCGTGCGCAGATTGGCCTCGTAGATCGCTTCGGCTTCGGGGAAGGCCTGCACCGCGCGATCGATGCTGGCCTCGCGAAGCAGATGCAGCGTGGGGTACGGCGATCGGTTGCTCGCGTTGGTCACGTCCTCGGGCTCGGTATCCGCAAACTGATAGTCGGGGTGGAAGCTGGCCAGCTGCAGCTCGCCATCGCAGCCCATTTCGCTGAGCGCCGCCTCGGCCACGTCGAGGAAATCGTTGTAGTCGGCAAAGTCACACAACGCATGCGGATGCACCAGCAGCGTGGTGTCGCAAAGCGACGCGTCGGTATCGAGCAGCCGCTGGGCCTCCTCGCACAGCGTGCGAAGCAGCACTTCAGTGTCGGTGGCGTCGCTGACCACGCAGCGGATCTGGCCTTTCACGCGCACCGCTCGGGCGAAGGGGCAGAGGTTCAGCCCGATCACCGCCCGATCGACCCAGGCCAGGGTCTCGGCTGCGGCCGACGTCAGCTTGCCGGGATCAGGGTTTGCCAATGCCTGCCACCGTTGATGTCACCGAGCGTCGCCATGCAAGCGGCCGCCATCTGCCGCAGGCTCGGGCATCCAGCGGCCATCGATCAGGTGCTCGTTCGGGCGGAATCTGGACTTGTAGGCCATCTTGTCGCTGGCGCCGATCCAGTAGCCCAGGTAGAGGTAGGGCAGCTTCAAGAGCACCGTCTGTTCGATCTGCCACAGGATGTTGTAGGTGCCGTAGCTGGTGTTTTCTTCCGGTTCGTAGAAGGTGTAAACAGCCGAGAGGCCGTTGTTCAGGATGTCGAGTATCGACACCATCTTCAGCACACCGAGCTGCCCTGGGGAAGCACCTGCCACCGGCTCGCGGAATTCCACCAGCCTTGAATTGACGCGGCTTTGCAGCAGGAACTGGGTGTACTGGTCGACGCTGTCGCTGTCCATGCCACCACCGCTGTGGCGACCCGACTGGTAGCGAAGGTAGAGCTGGTAATGCTCCTGGACGAAGCCCAGCCTGAGCACGCGTGCCTGCAGTGTGCTGTGCGACTTCCATGCGCGGCGCTGGCTGCGGGTGGGCTCGAAGGTGTTTACCGGAACGCGCAGCGGTACGCAGGCTCGGCAGTCGTCGCAGTGCGGGCGGTAGGTGAACATGCCGCTGCGCCGGAAACCATTGCTGACCAGACCCGAGTAGACGTCCGACTGGATGATGTGGCTGGGTGTGGCGACCTGAGAGCGCGCCATCTTGCCCGGCAGGTAGCTGCACGCGTAGGGCGCCGTCGAATAGAACTGCAAGGACGCGAGCGGGAGCTCTTTCGGGTGGGTCACGGGCGGCCTTCGTCGGGGGAAACCTCAACGCCTGGGGGCGGCGAAGCCAGCCACCCCCACAGCCGTTGATGATAATTCCACGAGGTCACCGGCCGCGCCTTCACGCGCTCGGCGATCGCGGCTTCGAACACGTTGCGCGGCAGTTCGCGACCGCCCATCGAGCTGAGATGACCGGTGCGCTGCTGGCAGTCGATCAGGTCGATGCCATGTTCGCGGCCGAAGCACACCAGCGCCGCCAGCGCGATCTTCGAAGCGTCGGCGCGCCGCGAGAACATCGATTCGCCGAAGAACATCCTGCCGATGCCGACGCCGTAAAGGCCGCCTGCCAGTTCACCGTCGATCCAGGTCTCGACGCTGTGCACCGCGCCCAAGGCGTGCCATCGGCTATAGGCCGCCACCATGTCGGGCACGATCCAGGTGCCTTTCTGTCCGTCGCGCGGGCTCGCGGCGCAGGCTGCAATGACCTGTTCGAATGCGCTGTCGATGCGCACCTCGCAGCCGGGTGAGCGGGTGAACTTCGCAATCGTCTTGCGCAGTGAACGGCTGAGCTTGAATTCGTGCGTCCACAGCACCATGCGCGGGTCGGGCGACCACCACAGCACCGGTTGGCCCTCGCTGTACCAGGGGAAGACACCCTTCGAATAAGCCTCGGCGAGCCGTGCCGGGGTCAGCGAGCCACCTGCCGCGAGCAGCCCCGGTGCGTCGGAGCCGGGCGGCAGTGCCAGCCGCGTGTCGGGCAGCGGCTCACGGTCGTCGCGCAACCAGTGGATCAAGTGCGGCTTGCCTCGAGCGAGTCGCCGCAAACCACGCCGCCCTGCCCATTCAGACCGTCCACTGTGCTGCGCCTCTGCTCGCTTGCGATGGATTCATCGTAACCGCCGCGACGCAGCTTCTTCGATCCTGATAAAACGCTTTCCTGGAGGTTGAATTCCGTGCGTGGTTTTGCTGCTCCCGTGGCTTTTTCGGTGCTGTTGCCGCTGTTCACGCTGGCCATTGAGCCGGCATGCGCCGCGGACGCGAGCGTCATGGCACGCCCTGCCGTGAGTGCGTCGGCGGTACCCACGGACAGCGCACGTACCGTCTACAGGCAACGGGATGCCGAGGGCAGGACGGTGTTCACCGATCGACCCGCCCCAGGCTTTGTCACCGAGCGTCGCTGGGCAATCGAGCCCGAAGACCCTGACGCTGCCGCCGCACGTCGCGAGGCCAGCCGCGCCCAGTCGGAGCGGGTCACCGAACGCATCCAGCGCTCGATCGATCAGCAACAGCAGCGCATCAATGAGCTGCAGATAGAGCAACTGCGCGCCCAGCGAGCCGCCGACGCCCTGCAGGCCGAGCGCTTGCGTGAGCGAGAGCGGGACGACGAGAACCGATATGTGCTGCTGCGGCCCCATGCACGTTCGTTCGGATACACCCCATTCGGCCAGATCGGCCCCTATCGCCCAGATCCGCAGCCGCTCGGGCCGAAGCCGCTGGCCAAGCAGGCACCGCCAGTCGGCCCGCTCGCACCACCAGTCGAGTCGCGCTGAAGGTGCCCAAGCACCGTTGCCAACGCAGCCCTGGGATCAGCCGGGCTTGACCGAAGTCAGCAGCTGATCCAGCGCCTGCGCCAGCTCCGCGCGCTGCAGCGGCTTCGCGAGCACGCGGGTCACGCCGACGGCGGCAGCGCGTGCCGCCAGCTGCGGGCCGCCATAGCCGCTGATGAGAAGCACGGGCAACTGTGGCGCGAAGGCGCGCAGCGCTTCGGTGAGCTGAGTGCCGGTCATGGCAGGCATGACTTCGTCGGTCAGCAGCGCGTCGTAGCGGCCGGGCTCGTCGCGCAAGGCCGTCAGGGCGGCTTTCGGGTCGGTGTAGCCGATGGGTTCGTAGCCGAGTTCGGCGAGCAGCTCTTCGGCGAGTTCGACCAGCGCCGGCTCGTCATCGACGATCATCAGGGTCTGGCCACGGCCGGTCGGTGTGTCGGCGGATGTTGCGGCTTCGAGCACCAGCGCGTCGTGCGATTCGGGAAGGTACAGCGTGAAGCGCGCGCCAGCACGAGGCGCTCCAGGCGTGCTCTGCACGTCGATTGCGCCTCCGAATTCGGCCACCACGCCGTGCACCACCGCCAGGCCCAGGCCAGTGCCGGCATGCTCGCGCCGGGTGGTGAAGAAAGGCTCGAACAAGTGGTCCATCACCTCGGCAGCGATGCCTTCGCCTTCGTCAGCCACGCTCAAGGCAAGATAGTCGCCCGGTTCCAACTGCCCGTGTGATACGGCCTGCGGCTCGCGCAGCGTGCGGCGACCGGTAGAGACGGCCAGCGTGCCACCATCGGGCATCGCCTGCATGGCGTTCGTGCACAGGTTCATCACTGCCTCGAACACCTGCGTCGGGTCGCCGCGCAGCCGCAAGCCGGGGGCCTCGAAGCGGCTTTCCAGCACGACGCCGTGGCGCAGCGATGCGGCCAGCAGGCCCAGCACCTCGTCGATGATCGGCTGCACCTCGAACACCGTCGCACTTCGCGCGCCGCTGCGGCTGAAGGATAGGATGCGTTCAACCAGTGACTTTCCGCGCAGCGCGGCGCGCAGCACCTGATCAAGCTGGCGGGCCTGACGGCTGCCGTCGACCGCGCCCTGTCTCGCCATCTCGGCGTAACCCAGCACAGCCGCCAGCACGTTGTTGAAGTCGTGCGCCACGCCGCCGGCCAGTGTGCCCAGCGATTCGAGGCGATTGGTGCGCGACAGCTGGGTCTGCAATGCTGCCTGCGAGTCTTGCCGGCGCTGTTCGGCGCGCGCGATGCGGTGTGCCGCGGCTGCTAGTCCGGCCAGCAGGAGCATCACGCCGGATGAGGCGAACAACGCCACATCGCGCCAGGGTTCGAGCGCTGCCTCGACATCGCGCGTCAGCACCAGCGTCAACCCGAGGCGCGGGAGCGTCCGCTCTGCAATCAGGCGCTCCCGCCCGTCACTGAGCAGCCGCACGTCATGGTGGCGTTCGGGTCCGGGCGGTTGCAGCGTTTCGGCGACGCCGATATCAGGAAGGTGCAGCAATGAGCCCGCCAGCCGCACCCCGTCGGCGCGAAATACCGCCATCCGCGCATCGGCGGTCGGAGAGGCCTTGGAGAACGCACCGCGCAAGGCTTCGACTGGCAGCGCAGCGATCAGCCAGCCACCGAGCGCACCCTCGTGGTCGTTGTATCGCACCGCCAGCGCGACCGATGGCTCGCCGCTGGTCATGTTCGGAAACGGCAGGCTCAGCGCGGTGTCGGTGTCGCTCAGGCTTGTCAGTCCAGGCAAGAAGCTGGATGGATCCGGCGCCAGTGCCGGACTCGATGCGGCGAGGAGGCGACCTTGCCGGTCGATGATCCAGAGCTGGCTGGCCAAGGGCAGCTTCAGCTCGTGCGGGTAGCGATTGCCGACGATCTCACCGAACTCGGGCAGCAATTCCCCAATGCGCAGTTCCAGGCGCACCGCTTGCAGGCCAATCTCCACGCTCTCCAGCCCGCGGCCCAGCTCGTCGGTCAGCGCGAGCGACAGCACCGACAGCTCCCTCGCCTGGCTGGTCAGCGCTTCGCGTCGCAGGTGCCACAGGCTGGCGGCGGTGACGATGATCAAAGACAGCGCCGCCAGCCCGGCGACGAGCCAGATGCGGGGCAGGGCAGGGCGAAGCGGAAGGCTGTCAGTCATCGGCAAGCGGACTACCCGTGTTGACACAGGCCCGCTGCATCGCAGGCCGTCGGTGGGAACGCGGACCGGACCGCCGTTGCCGCGCTACGATTCCTCGACTTGCATTCCCGTTGCGCCACATCGCCGATTTCATGGCCTCACAAACAAGTCCGCACGTCCTCATCATCGATGACGACCCCAGTATCCGCGATATGGTGAGCGAATACCTCGTCGACAACGGAATGCGCGTCAGTGTTGGTGCGTCGGGCCAGGACATGTTCGCGGTGATCGACCGTGAGGCGATCGATCTGGTGCTGCTGGACCTGAAGCTGCCGAGCGAAGATGGCATGCAACTCGCCCGTCAGCTGCGGGAGCGCGCCACCGTGCCGATCGTGCTTCTGACCGGTCGCAACGAGGAGGCCGACCGTGTCATGGGTCTCGAACTCGGCGCCGACGACTACGTGACCAAGCCCTTCAGTCCACGCGAGCTGCTCGCTCGGGTGAGGGCGGTGCTGCGGCGGTACCAGGTGCAGGCCACGCTGCCCGAACGTGACAACACGAGACGCGCATTCCGTTTCTCGGGTTGGGAGCTGAACCTGCGCACACGGCGCCTGATCTCGCCAGCAGGCTTGGCCGTCGACTTGTCGAACGGTGAGTTCAGCCTGCTGACGGCGCTTTGCGGGGCACCGCGCCGGTCGCTGTCGAGAGACCAATTGCTGTCGATGTCTCGCTTGCACGAGGCAGAGGTGTACGACCGCACGATCGATGTGCAGATCCTTCGGCTGCGCCGCAAGATCGAGGCAGACCCGGCGCACCCGGTGATGATCGTCACCGAGCGCGGGGCCGGGTACCAACTGGTCAGCGATGTGCAGACGCTGTACTGATGAACTCTGCCGCGCGCCTGGCAACACGCGTCCGGTCTCAGCCCAACCGCACCGGCACGTAAACCTTGATCTCGCCGCGCTGCACGAGTAACGCGGCCGACTTCTGCGACTTCGCGGCCGCCTCGCGTGCCTCGTTGACACTCGCCACCGGCTTGCCGTTGACCGCCAGCAACACATCCCCCGGCTGGATCCCGGCCCGCTCGCTGGCGCCGGTCACGCCTTCGATCACCAGGCCACTGGCCAGGCCAGACTCGCGCTTTTCTTCCGGTTGCAGCGGCCTCAGCGCAAGGCCCAGGCGCCCACGTGGCGTGGTGGCCTCGGATTCCGACTTGGCGACCTTGTTGTCGGGCTTGGCATCGGCCAGGGTCGCGGTCACGGTGCGCTGCGCCCCCTGACGCCAGAGTTGAAGGGACAGTTTGTCGCCTGGCAGCGCCAGACCGACGAGGGCCGGCAGGTCGACCGAATCCACGATCGGCGTCCCATTGACCACCAGAACGACATCCCCCGCCTCGATGCCGGCTTTTCCAGCCGGGCTGTTCGGGTCGACATTGGCCACCAGTGCTCCCTCCGGCCGCGGCAGCTTGAATGATTCGGCCAGCGTCTGGTTCACTTCCTGCACCGTGACACCCAGACGCGCATGGCGCACCTTGCCGGTGTCGAGCACCTGGCGTTCGATGTGTTGCGCCACCTCGACGGGAATCGCGAACGACAGGCCCTGGTACCCACCGGATCGCGAATAGATCTGCGAGTTGATGCCGATCACTTCACCACGCGTGTTGAACAGCGGACCACCGGAGTTGCCGGGATTCACTGCCACATCGGTCTGTATGAAGGGCACCGCGCTATCGTCGTGCAACGAGCGGCCTACTGCGCTGACGACGCCTGCGGTGACGGTGTTCTCGAAGCCGAAGGGGGAGCCGATCGCCAGCACCCATTCACCGACCTGAGGTGGCTGCTTGGCCGGTGCCAGCACCACCGTCGGCAGGTCCCTGGCGTCTATCTTCAGCACCGCGATGTCGGTCTTCGCATCCGCACCCAACACCTTGGCGCGGAACTCGCGTCGGTCAGTCAGCTTGACCACCACCTCCTGCGCGCCGTGCACCACATGCGCGTTGGTCAGGATTACGCCGTCGGACTGAACGATGAAGCCAGAGCCCTCGCCACGCATTGGCACGCGGGTGCCCGGCGCGATGCCGGGCGGCAGGCCGCCGAACTGCTGCTGGAAGCGGCGCAGGAAGTCCCGATAGGCGCTGTTTGGCGGTGCGGTATTGCCGGACGCATCGCCGCCGTCATCAGTGCTGTCATCCTCGCTGTCGTCTTCTGCCCCGTTCATGGCCACCTTGCGGGTGCCGCTGACGCTGATATTCACCACGGCGGGACCGTAGCGCTTGGCAATGCTGGCCAGATCCGGCAGGCCGGCCGGTGTTGGGGCTGCAGTGGCAACCGGTGTCCGCAAGATCGAAGTGTTTTCGGCGTGGACCATGCGGTAGGTGCCGGCCGCGCCGAAGCCGAGTACAGCGGCGGCGGCAATGGCGATGGCTGTGCGACGGGGCAGGGAGGAGGATGCGGTCATGGTGGTGCTTTCGAGGGGTGGATTGGCGTGGTGGAGGCTGGTCAGGCAGGGGTGCTTGCTGCCTCAGCCGACCCAATTGACGCTGGCCGCTTCGCGCAGCGACGCGATGTTGTCAACGTGCAATGGTTTGTCAGGTGACGGCGAGGCCGTGTCCTTGGGGCGGGTTCTCCATACGGCGTCGGTGGGCGAAGCGAATTCGTCATCCGCATCTGCCTAGTGTCGGGAGTCACTTGCAAGCCGGTGTTTCGAACGTATGCCATGCTGATGACAACTGAAACAGATCTGAAGCCGATCCCTGTGGTCAGCTGCGGCTGAAACACATCGACCGTCTCGACGCAGACCTGCTGCGCAGGTTCAGCCCATGCCAGGACGGGCCTGCTCGGCATCGATGACCAGCGCGTCTGCGATGTCCGGGTTCAGCAGGCCCGGCGCATCCCGAAAGCGCAGTTTGGGGAGCACGCCGCCTGCCACCCCCATCAGCGAGAGCACGCCGAGTGCTTGTACTAGTTGGGCGAGCAGCCCGATCCGCTTGGTCGTCGGCGCGATGTCGTTCACCAGGTCCCGCAAGACAGGCGCCGCGGCCTCCGTGCGGTTGAACATGCCGTACGTGCGGAGCAGGGTGAAGGTTCATCGTTTTCGTTCATCGAGTCGCGTTCATTGCTGACTGCACAAACCCAGGTTTCATCTGGAACATTCAGCCAGAATTTGATGCGCCTAGGTGTTTGTCACAACTTTGTCTACGACAGGTTGCTGTCAAATTCGTGGAACTTCCCGGGGCAATGCCTACCAAATCACTTGGGTTCCGCTATACTCGACAAAACTGGTCAGGTAAGCGGCTGCCTCCACAAGAGGTGTCCGTTGACCGACTGGTGTGCCGATAGGCGGACGTTGCCAAACAGGCCGTCTTTATGCCCTTCGGGGCGACAGGAGTAGTCATCATGCGTCTCACCACCAAAGGTCGTTTTGCTGTCACCGCCATGATCGATCTGGCACTGCGAGAACATTCAAGGCCCGTCGCGCTGGCCGCGATCAGCGCGCGCCAGCAGATCTCGTTGTCCTATCTTGAACAGCTCTTCGGCCGCCTGCGCCGCCATGAGCTGGTGGAAAGCACACGTGGTCCCGGTGGCGGTTATTCGCTGGGCCGCAAGTCCGAAGACATCACCGTAGCCGACATCATCTTGGCGGTCGATGAGCCGCTGGATGCCACCGGTTGCAGTGGCAAGGAAAACTGCATGGGCGAGGACGGCGGACGCTGCATGACTCACGACCTGTGGGCCAGCCTCAACACAAAGATGATCGAGCACTTGAACTCCATCTCGCTGAAGAAGCTGGTAGTCGATCAACTGGCCAAGGGCGTGTCGGTGGAAGAGCACCCGGTCAAGCGGGCGATCTCGATCCAGCCGGTGGTCAAGCCGATCCGCATCACGGCGCCCAATTCTGTGTTCGCACTGGGCGCTGCCTTCTCGAAGTAAGGTTGATTTCGCCATCACCCCATATGGACCTGACACCGCATTTCCCGATATACATGGACTACGGCGCCACCAACCCGGTGGACCAGCGTGTCGTCGACGCGATGATTCCCTGGCTGCGCGAGCACTTCGGTAACCCTGCCTCGCGCAGCCACGCTTGGGGCTGGGAGGCGGAAGCCGCGGTCGAGAAGGCGCGGGAAGAGGTTGCGACGTTGATCGGAGCCGATCCTCGCGAGATCGTCTGGACGTCGGGTGCCACCGAGTCGAACAATCTCGCACTGAAAGGCGCGGCTCAGTTCTACAAGACTCGCGGCAAGCACATCATCACCGTCAAGACCGAGCACAAGGCGGTCCTGGACACGGTACGAGAACTGGAGAGGCAGGGGTTTGATGCCACCTACCTGGACGTGCAGGAAGACGGCTTGCTCGACTTCGAGGTGCTGAAGGCTGCGATTCGCCCCGATACGATCCTGATCTCCGTGATGTTGGTGAACAACGAGATTGGCGTCATTCAAGATATTTCTGCGATCGGAGCACTATGCCGTGAGCGCGGCATCATCTTCCACGTCGATGCGGCGCAAGCCACCGGCAAGGTCGCAATCGATCTGACTACGCTGCCGGTCGATCTGATGAGTCTGGCGTCACACAAGACCTACGGCCCGAAGGGCATAGGTGCGTTGTACGTGCGCCGCAAGCCGCGGGTGCGCATCGAGGCCCAGATGCACGGCGGTGGACACGAACGCGGCATGCGTTCAGGCACGCTGCCCACGCACCAGATCGTCGGCATGGGTGAGGCATTCCGCATTGCGCGCGAGGAAATGGGCGTCGAGAACGAGCGCATCCGCATGCTTCAGAAGCGTTTGCTAAGCGGCTTGTCAGGCATCGAGCAGACTTTCCTGAACGGTCACCCGACGCAGCGCGTACCGCACAACGTCAACATGTCGTTCAACTTCGTCGAGGGCGAGTCGTTGATCATGGGCATCAAAGGCATCGCGGTGTCGTCTGGTTCGGCGTGCACCTCGGCCAGCCTGGAGCCGAGCTACGTGTTGCGCGCCCTGGGTCGCAGCGACGAACTGGCGCATTCCAGTCTGCGCATGACGATCGGCCGCTTCACCACGACCGAAGAGATCGATTACGTGATTACCACGCTGAAGGACCGCGTCGCCAGGCTGCGCGAGCTGTCACCACTGTGGGACATGTACAAGGAGGGTGTCGACATCAGCACCATCCAGTGGGCGGCGCATTGAGCGCGTCCCGGCACCTGATCATGAATCTGGAGTACTGACATGGCATACAGCGAAAAAGTCGTCGAGCATTACGAAAACCCCCGTAACGTTGGTTCCTTCGACAAGGGTGATGACACCGTGGGCACCGGCATGGTCGGCGCACCGGCATGCGGCGATGTGATGAAGTTGCAGATCAAGGTCAACCCGGTCACGGGCCTGATCGAAGACGCGAAGTTCAAGACTTATGGCTGTGGCTCTGCCATCGCATCGAGCTCGCTGGTCACCGAATGGATCAAGGGCAAGTCGCTGGACGAAGCGTTGACCATCAAGAACACCCACATCGCCGAGGAACTGGCGTTGCCGCCGGTGAAGATCCATTGCTCGATCCTTGCCGAAGACGCGATCAAGGCGGCGGTCAATGACTACAAGTCCAAGACGGCGTCAGCGGTCGTAACGGCAGGTGAAACTGCGCACTGAACCATGGCTGTCACACTGACTGAAGCAGCGGCAAAACATGTCACCCGTTACATCGGCAAGCGAGGCAAGGGCGTCGGCGTTCGCCTTGGCGTACGCACCACCGGCTGTTCAGGGTTGGCCTACAAGCTCGAATATGCCGACGACGTGGCGCCTGAAGACACCGTGTTCGAAGACCACGGCGTCAAGGTGCTGATCGACCCGAAGAGTCTGCCCTACATCGATGGCACCGAACTCGACTTCGTGCGCGAGGGCCTGAATGAAGGCTTCAAGTTCCACAACCCACGCGAGAAGGATCGCTGTGGATGTGGCGAATCCTTCCGCGTGTGAGGAGCTTTGTCCCGACACGCTGAGCTGCTGTTGACCTTGCATCGAAGGCGGCGATGAGGATTGACAGCGACGACTTCGAACTCTTTGGCCTGCCTCGGCAGTTCGAGCAGGACATTGCTGCAATCGATGCGCGCTGGCGCACGCTGCTGGCCGAGTGCCATCCCGATCGTTTCGTGAGCGAAGGCGAGCAGGCACAGCGCCTGGCGATGCAGTGGTCCGTACGCATCAACGAGGCGCACCGGCGACTGAAAGATCCGCTGGCCAGAGCCGCTTACCTCTGCGAGTTGCACGGCGCACCGATCCATGCAGAAGACAACACCGCCATGCCTGGCAGCTTCCTGATGCAGCAGATGGAGTGGCGCGAGTCGCTTGAGCAAGCGTCGACGCTGGCCGAGGTGAAGGTGCTCGCATCCGCCGTTGCTGCGCATAGCAAGCACGCGCTCGGCGACCTGCGCCGACTGCTCGACGATAAACACGACTACGCCGCCGCCGCGCAGCAGGTCAGATCCCTGATGTTCGTCGAGCGTTTTGCCCGCGACGTCGATCACCGGCTGGAAGCGCTGGAACACTAATCACATGGCTCTCCTGCAAATTTCCGAACCTGGCGGCGCGCCGGATCCGCATCAGCGAAGAATCGCGGTCGGCATCGACCTCGGAACTACGCATTCGCTGGTCGCCGCCGTGCGTCACGGCGTGGCTGAATGTCTGCCTGATTCGGCCGGCCGTGTGATCCTGCCTTCGGCCGTGCGCTATCTGCCGAATGGCCGCCGCCAGATCGGCTCCGACGCGCTGGCCGAGGCTGCCGCCGATCCGCACAACACACTGGTCTCGGTCAAGCGTTTCATGGGCCGCGGGCTGGCTGATATCTCGGACCGCGCCAAGCTGCCCTATGACTTCGTCGACGCGCCGGGCATGGTTCAGATCCGCACGGTCGACGGCATCAAGTCGCCGGTCGAGGTGTCGGCCGAGATCCTCGCCACGCTGCGCCAGCGCGCCGAAGACACTTTCGACGACGAGTTGTTCGGCGCCGTGGTCACCGTGCCAGCCTACTTCGACGACGCGCAGCGGCAGGCCACGAAAGACGCCGCGCAGTTGGCCGGCCTGAACGTGCTTCGTCTGATCAACGAACCCACCGCTGCTGCAATCGCCTATGGCCTGGAGAACGGCTCCGAAGGTCTGTACGCTGTCTTTGACCTGGGCGGTGGCACGTTCGACATTTCGCTGCTGCGCCTGAGCGCCGGTGTGTTCGAGGTGGTGGCCACTGGCGGTGACTCGGCACTGGGGGGTGACGATTTCGACCATGCGCTGGCCGACTGGGCGCTGGCTCAAGCCGGACTGTCGGCCGAGTCGCCACAGGACAAGCGCGCGGTGCTGGTCGCCGCGCGGGCGGCCAAAGAGAAGCTGTCTTCAGCCGACCATGCCACGCTGGCGTGCCCCATTTCCAGCGGCAACCGTGGCCCGACCGAACTGTCGGTGCGGGTCACTCGCGACCAATACGATGCGATAACGCTCCACTTGGTCTCGCGCACGGTCTCCATTCTGCGCAAGCTGCTGCGCGATGCGAAGACCGACAACTCGGCAGTTCAGGGCGTCGTGATGGTCGGTGGTTCAACGCGCATGCCAGCGGTGCAGACCGCGGTGGCCGATTTCTTCGGCAAGGCGCCGCTGAACAACCTGAACCCTGATGAAGTGGTGGCCCTGGGCGCAGCTCTTCACGCCAACACTCTTGCAGGTAACGCCGGTGCTGAAGAGATGCTGCTCCTCGACGTGATCCCGCTGTCGCTCGGCCTCGAGACGATGGGCGGTCTGGTCGAGCGCATCATCCCCCGCAACAGTTCCATTCCTACCGCGCGCGCGCAGGACTTCACCACCTTCAAGGACGGCCAGACGGCGCTCGCCATCCATGTGGTGCAGGGCGAGCGCGAACTGGTCAGCGACTGCCGCTCGCTCGCCCGGTTCGAATTGCGTGGCATCCCGCCAATGGCGGCCGGCGCGGCGCGCATCCGCGTCAGCTTCACCGTCGATGCCGATGGCATGCTCAGTGTCGCCGCTCGTGAGGAAGGCTCGGGCGTCGAGGCCTCGATCGCAGTGAAGCCCAGCTACGGCCTGGCTGACGAGGACATCGCCCGCATGCTCAGGGAGAGCTTCACCACAGCCGAGGTTGACATGAAAGAGCGGGCGCTGCGCGAATCGCGCGTCGAGGCCGAGCGGATGACTCTGGCCACACGTGCGGCGCTGGCCGCCGACGGCGATCTGCTGGACGCGCAAGGCATCGCGGCCATCGAAGTCATGCTGGGCAGAGTGGAAGCTGCTCGCCAGGGCATCGACCACCGCGCGATAGACGACGCCGTCGAAGCGCTCGCGAACGGCACCGAAGCCTTCGCTGCCCACCGGATGAACCGCGGTATCCGCAAGGCGCTGGCCGGTCGCCGCGTCACCGAGGTCTGAACAGATGCCTGTCATCAAGATACTGCCGCACGCCCAATACTGCCCGCAGGGCACCGAGATCAGCGCGCCACCCGGCACCTCGATTTGTGAAGCGCTGCTGGAAAACGGCATCGAGATCGAGCACGCCTGCGAGATGAGCTGCGCCTGCACCACCTGCCATGTGGTGGTGCGCCAGGGTTTCGCGTCGCTGGGCGAAATGGACGAAACCGAAGAAGACCTGCTCGACCGTGCCTGGGGCCTGGAACCCAATTCACGCCTGTCTTGTCAGGCCATCCTGTCGCAGCAGGACGTCACGATCGAGATCCCGAAGTACACGATCAATCACGCGAAGGAAGTGCACTAGTGCATTGAACTGCCACGGATTCAGAGCCGGGCCAAGCTTCCACATCTACACTCGAAGCATGATTTTCCTGGGCATCGAATCCTCGTGCGACGAGACCGGCGTCGCCCTGATCGAAGCCGACGTCGAGGGCATTCCCCGACTGCGTGGACAGGCGCTTTACAGCCAGATCGACATGCACCGTGCCTATGGCGGCGTCGTACCCGAACTAGCCTCGCGAGACCACATCCGCCGCGTGCTGCCGCTGACCCGTGAGGTGATGCGAGATGCTCATGCCGAGTTGTGCGACATCGACATGATCGCGTTCACCCGCGGGCCGGGGCTGGCCGGTGCGTTGCTGGTCGGCGCCGGGGTGGCTTGCGCGCTCGGTGCGTCTCTCGGTCGCCCGGTGCTGGGCGTGCACCACCTCGAAGGGCATCTGCTGTCGCCATTTCTGAGCGCTCAGCCGCCGACGTTTCCGTTCGTCGCGTTGCTGGTGTCGGGTGGGCACACGCAACTGATGCAGGTCGATGACGTCGGCGCCTACACCCTGCTCGGCGAGACCATCGACGATGCCGCTGGCGAGGCTTTCGACAAGTCGGCCAAGCTGCTGGGCCTGGGCTATCCCGGCGGCCCGGCGCTGGCGGAATTGGCCACACGCGGAGACCCTGCTCGCTTCGACCTGCCCAGGCCGATGCTGCGCAGCGGTGATCTGAGCTTCTCATTCGCCGGCCTGAAGACTGCAGTGATGGTGACGCTGCGAAAGCTGGGTCCGTCACCCAGCCCACAGGACCGAGCTGATCTGGCCGCCAGCACGCAGACGGCGATCGTCGACGTGCTGGTGCGCAAGTCACTTGCAGCCTTGCAATCGACCGGACTCGAACGGCTGGTGGTGGCTGGTGGCGTGGGTGCCAACACGATGCTGCGTCTGCGCCTGGGCGAGCAGGCGGCGCGTCGCCATTTCACGCTGCATTACCCGGAGCTGGCGCTGTGCACGGACAACGGCGCGATGATTGCGCTGGCCGCAGCAATGCGGTGGCAACGCCACTCGGCTGATGTCCGCATCTCCCCCGACTTCAGCGTGCGTCCACGATGGCCGCTCGGGGCGCCCTGAGCGGGCTATAATCGACTGGCTGAGGACGAGAGTGTCCGCAGATTTCGCACGGCGCAGGAAGTTCCACCCGCGACCGCAAGTCCACACATGAGGTCCTCACGCTCTGCGCATGTCGGCTTCATCAGAAGGAAACACCATGACCGCTAACGTTGCCGAAAAGGCAGAAATCGTCAAGGCCAATGCGCGTAGTGCCAACGACACCGGGTCTCCTGAAGTTCAGGTGGCTCTGTTGACTGCGCGGATCAATGAATTGACGCCGCATTTCAAGACGCACTTGAAAGACCACCACGGACGCCGTGGTTTGCTGAAGATGGTCAACACGCGCAAGAGCCTGTTGGCCTACCTGAAAGACCGCGACGCAGACCGCTACACCGCACTGATCCAGAAGCTGGGTCTGCGCAAGTAAGCTGCCGAGCGAAGCAAAGAGCCTGTCTGGGTCCCCAGCACAGGCTCTTCTCGTTTTGAGCCAGGTACCCAACGATGACGATGTGTCATTCCACAGGCGTTTGTCAGTGAACGTCGCTGGAATGGCATCGCGCCAGGATGCCGCAGCTCTGGGTTCGAAAGCGCCACCCGCAAGGCGCTGATCTCAACCGGAGACACAGATGAGCATGTTCAACAAAGTCACCAAGACCTTCCAATGGGGTCAGCACACCGTCGTCCTGGAGACGGGCGAAATCGCCCGCCAGGCGGGCGGCGCGGTCATCGTCAACATCGAGGACACCGTGGTGCTCGCCACCGTGGTGGCCGCCAAGAACGCCAAGCCGGGCCAGGACTTTTTCCCGCTGACTGTCGACTACATCGAAAAAACCTACGCCGCTGGCAAGATCCCCGGCAGCTTCTTCAAGCGCGAAGGCCGCCCGAGCGAACTGGAAACGCTGACGTCGCGGCTGATCGATCGCCCATTGCGCCCCCTGTTCCCCGAAGGCTTCTACAACGAGGTGCAGGTCGTGGTGCACGTGCTGTCGTTGAATCCAGAGGTGTCGGCTGACATCGCTGCGCTGATCGGTTCCAGCGCCGCGCTGGCCATCTCAGGCATTCCGTTCGATGGCCCGATCGGCGCAGCACGTGTGGGCTACGTCAACGGCGACTATGTGCTGAACCCCGGCAAGACGCAGCTGCTCGATTCGGCGATGGATCTGGTCGTCGCTGGTACCCAGGCCGCTGTGCTGATGGTCGAGTCCGAAGCCAGGCAACTGAGCGAGGAGATCATGCTGGGCGGCGTGGTGTTCGGCCACGAACAGAGCAAGATCGCGATCGCCGCTATCAATGAGCTGGTGCGCGATGCCGGTAAGCCAGCTTGGGACTGGACAGCCCCTGCGAAGGACGAGCCTTTCATCGCCAGGGTCGTCGCCCTTGCCGAAGCGCCGTTGCGCGCGGCCTACCAGATCCGCTCCAAACAGGCGCGTACGCATGCAACGCGCGAGGTCACGGCGAACACGCTCGCCGCTTTGGCAGCTGAAGACGCCACTGTCGACAAGGTCAAGGTCGAGAACGTTCTGTTCGACATCGAAGCCAAGATCGTTCGCAGCCAGATCCTGTCGGGCGAGCCACGCATCGACGGCCGCGATACACGCACTGTGCGCGCGATCGAGATCCGCAACAGCGTTCTGCCGCGCGTGCACGGCTCGTCGCTGTTCACCCGCGGTGAAACTCAGGCGCTGGTGGCGGCCACGCTAGGCACTGACCGCGATTCGCAGAAGATTGATGCGCTGGCTGGCGAGTTCAGCGAGCACTTCATGCTGCACTACAACATGCCGCCCTTCGCCACCGGTGAAACCGGCCGCGTCGGTACGCCGAAGCGCCGCGAGATTGGCCACGGCCGTCTGGCCAAGCGCGCGCTGGTCGCGGTGTTGCCAGACCGCGCCGATTTCCCGTATTCGATGCGCGTGGTGTCGGAAATCACCGAGTCCAACGGTTCGTCCTCAATGGCTTCGGTATGCGGCGGCTGTCTGGCGCTCATGGATGCGGGCGTGCCGCTGACGGCGCACGTGGCGGGTATTGCGATGGGGCTGATCAAGGACGGCAATCGTTTTGCAGTGCTGACCGACATCCTCGGCGACGAAGATCATCTGGGCGACATGGACTTCAAGGTGGCTGGCACCACCGCTGGCGTGACTGCGCTGCAGATGGACATCAAGATCCAGGGCATCACGAAGGAAATCATGCAGGTGGCGCTGGCGCAGGCCAAGGAAGCGCGCTTGCATATCCTCGGCAAGATGGTCGAGGCGATGGGTTCGGCGAACACCGAGGTGTCGCAATTCGCTCCACGTCTGTACACGATGAAGATCAATCCGGAGAAGATCCGTGATGTGATCGGCAAGGGTGGTGCCACCATCCGTGCGTTGACTGAAGAGACGGGCACCACGATCGACATCGGCGAAGACGGCACGATCACGATCGCCTCGACCGATGCAGACAAGGCCGCCCATGCGAAGAAGCGCATCGAGGAGATCACCGCCGAGGTCGAGATCGGCAAGGTCTACGAAGGTCCGATCGTCAAGATCCTGGACTTCGGTGCTCTGGTCAACCTTCTGCCTGGCAAGGATGGTCTGTTGCACATCAGTCAGATTGCGCACCAGCGCGTCGAGAAGGTTACCGACTTCCTGAAGGAAGGCCAGATCGTCAAGGTCAAGGTCCTCGAGACCGACGAGAAGGGCCGCGTCAAGCTGTCGATGAAGGCGCTGATCGATCGCGACCAGCAGCCCGCGCCGGTGGCCAACGATCAGGAGTGAGTTCAACGCACTGAGTCGTATTGGCCTGGGGCCGGGAGATCAGTGGCCCGGTTCCCTGGCGGCGACCGTTACCTCATCACAATGAGAGTCATTGAAATCAGCGCCTTCGGGCCGCCCGAGGTGCTGCGGCTTGCCGAGTCCGCGACGCCGATTGCAGGCAAGGGGGAGGCTTTGATCGCTGTGTCAGCCTCGGGCATCAATCGGCCGGATGTGCTTCAGCGCAAGGGCTTGTATCCGCCGCCTGTCGGCGCGTCAGGTTTGCCTGGGCTGGAAGTGGCCGGCGTGATCGTGTCCGGAGACGTCGATGCGCTGCACGAGGCAGGCTTGCAGCTTGGCGACCGTGTCTGCGCCCTGGTCTCTGGCGGTGGCTATGCCGATCACTGCGTGGCGCCTGTCGGCCAATGTCTGCCGGTGCCCAACGGCTTGACCGACATCGAGGCCGCCAGCCTGCCCGAGACCTTCTTCACCGTCTGGTCCAACGTCTTCGATAGAGCTGAACTGAAGGCGGGTGAAACACTGCTGATCCAGGGGGGTAGCAGCGGCATCGGTGTCGCGGCGATCCAACTGGCCCGAGCGGCCGGCGCGACAGTGCTGGTCACCGTGGGGTCGGATGAGAAAGTGGCTGCCTGCAAGGCGCTGGGGGCAAACCATGCGATCAATTACCGCACCGAGGACTTTGCCGAGGCAGCTATGCGCCTGACGGCAGGCCGCGGCGTCGATGTCATCCTGGACATGGTCGCCGGCGACTACGTGGCACGTGAGGTGGGTTGTCTGGCTGAAGGCGGGCGTCTGGTGATCATCGCGGTCCAGGGGGGACGGCAGGCGATGTTCGATGCGGCCGCGTTGCTGACCCGCCGGCTGACGATCACCGGGTCGACTCTGCGTGGGCGCTCGATCGCGTTCAAATCGGCCATCGCGCGCGAATTGCGTGCCACCGCTTGGAAATGGATTGAGACGAGGGTGGTGAAACCCGTGGTATTCAAGGTATTTCCGGCGGCGCAAGCGGCGCAGGCACATGCATTGATGGAATCGAACCAACATGTCGGAAAGCTGGTGCTGTCATGGTGAGCCCCATGAACGCGCAGGTAACTGCAGGCCGGCTTCCCTTGGTCGTTGGCAACTGGAAGATGAACGGCACGCGGGTCACCAACGTCGAGTTGCTGGCGGCGTTGCGTGCGTCGGGGCCATTCGATGCCGAGGTCAGTGTGTGCTGCCCTTTCCCGTATCTGGCCGACGTTGCGATGTCGCTGCAGGGCAGCGGTATCACCTGGGGAGCGCAGGACTGTTCGCAGCATGAGCCCGGCGCCTACACCGGTGAGGTGGCGGCAGTAATGCTGGCGGAATTCGGTTGCCGCCACGTTATCGTCGGCCACTCTGAACGCCGATCACAGCATGCCGAATCGGACACGCTGGTGGCAGAGAAGGCGCGTCTGGCGCTGGCTCACGGCCTGACACCAATCGTCTGCGTGGGTGAGACGCTTGCCGAGCGCGATGACGGCACGACCGAAGGTGTTGTCAAGCGTCAACTCTCGGCGGTCATTCACACACTGGGTCATTGCGTGTCGCAGATCGTCGTTGCCTACGAGCCGATCTGGGCCATCGGCACCGGTTTGACCGCATCTCCTCAGCAGGCGCAAGTGGTGCATTCGGTGCTGCGCGCGCAACTGGCGGCCGCCAGCACGCGGGCCATCGAGATGCGCCTTCTGTACGGCGGCAGTGTCAATGCAGGCAATGCGCAGGAGCTGTTCGCGCAGCCCGACATCGATGGGGCCTTGGTGGGCGGTGCCTCCCTCAAGGCGGCTGATTTTTCTGCCATTTGTCGCGCGGCGTCCCACGCCGCGCTGGGTTCTACTGGAAAGTCGAGAACATGAACTTGCTGTTGAATTTGGTGGTGGTGATTCAGATCCTGGCGGCTCTCGCCATGATCGGTCTGGTGCTTGTGCAGCACGGCAAGGGTGCCGATATGGGCGCATCATTCGGCAGCGGTGCCTCCGGCAGCCTGTTTGGTGCGACCGGCAGCGCGAATTTCCTGTCGCGATCGACGGCCGTGTGTGCAGCGGTCTTCTTTGCCTGCACACTGTTCTTGGCTTACCTCGCCAATGACCGTACGCGGGGCCCCGCTGGCAGCGTGCTCGATCGCCCTGCGATCGAGACGCCTGCATCGGCACCCGCCACTGGCACCGCAACGCAGATTCCTGCAGCTGCAGGAAGCCTGTCGGCTCCTTCGGCATCTCCCGAACTACCGGCCTCCGGTGCGGCAGCCATCCCGACCAAGTGAGCAGAGGCTCACTGAGTGAGCCTCATCCAGGCGGGTCCTTTCTGTGACGATTCAGCCTTGTTTTGAGGGTAAAATTTTGGGCTGTGTTGCGATACGTGGCCTCGCAAAAATCTCGAGCCACAGCACAGTGTTGGCGAGCCGACGTGGTGAAATTGGTAGACACGCTATCTTGAGGGGGTAGTGGCGAAAGCTGTGCGAGTTCGAGTCTCGCCGTCGGCACCAGGTTTTCGAGTGGCTCAAGCCACTCTTTTCAGTGATCTAAAGAGTATCCAAGGTCGTCATGGATCTGCAGCCTTATTTGCCGGTGATCCTGTTCATAGTGGTCGGCGTATTGGTCGGTGTGGTGCCGCAGGTCCTCGGTTTTGCGCTTGGCCCCCATCGCCCGGACTCGGCGAAAAACTCGCCTTACGAATGCGGTTTTGAAGCCTTCGAAGACGCGCGGATGAAATTCGACGTGCGCTACTACCTGGTGGCGATCCTGTTCATCTTGTTCGACCTGGAAATCGCTTTCCTCTTCCCGTGGGCAGTTTCGCTGCGCGAGATCGGCATGGCGGGTTTCTGGTCGATGATGTTGTTCCTCGGCATCCTGGTCGTGGGTTTCATCTACGAGTGGAAAAAAGGGGCGCTGGATTGGGAATGAACCATGGGCATTGAAGGCGTTCTGAAGGAGGGCTTCGTCACAACGAGCCTGGACACCGTCATCAACTGGTCGAAGACTGGCTCCCTCTGGCCCATGACCTTCGGTCTGGCCTGTTGCGCGGTCGAGATGATGCATGCTGGTGCCGCTCGGTACGACATCGATCGTTTCGGCATGCTGTTCCGACCCAGCCCTCGTCAGAGCGATCTGATGATCGTCGCTGGCACGCTGTGCAACAAGATGGCGCCTGCCCTGCGCAAGGTATACGACCAGATGGCCGAGCCCCGCTGGGTGCTGAGCATGGGCTCATGCGCGAATGGTGGTGGCTATTACCACTACAGCTACTCGGTGGTGCGCGGTTGTGACCGCATCGTTCCCGTTGATGTGTACGTGCCCGGATGCCCGCCCACGGCTGAGGCACTTTTGTACGGGATCCTGCAGCTTCAGGCCAAGATCCGCCGTGAAAACACCATTGCTCGCTGATCGACGCATCCTGAGTCGCGCCCCATGACCCAACTCGAAGCGCTCCAGCAGGCCCTTGAGGCTGTGCTGGGCTTGCAGGTGAAGACTCTGGTTCCCGATCGCGGCGAACTCACCATCACCGTGTCGGCGACCGATTACCTGCAGGTAGCGCTGGCGCTTCGCGATGATCCTGCGCTGCGTTTTGAGCAACTGATCGACCTGTGTGGCGTCGATTACTCTGAGTACCGTGATGAACCGTGGGATGGCTTGCGCTTTTGCGTTGTCTCGCATCTGCTGTCGGTCAGCCTCAACTGGCGGTTGCGTCTGAAGGTGTTCTGCACAGATGACGAGGTGCCGTCAGTCGCGTCTTTGAACGAGGTTTGGAGTTCCGCCAACTGGTTCGAGCGCGAAGCCTTCGACCTTTACGGGATCATCTTCAACGGCCACCTCGACCTGCGCCGCATCCTGACGGATTACGGCTTCATCGGCCACCCGTTCCGCAAGGACTTCCCGACCTCGGGCAACGTCGAGATGCGCTACGACCCCCAGAAGAAGCGGGTGATCTACCAGCCGGTCACGATCGAACCCCGCGACATCACGCCGCGGATCATTCGTGAAGACAACTACGGTGGTCTGCACTGATGGCTGACATCAAGAATTACACGCTGAACTTCGGTCCGCAGCATCCTGCGGCACACGGCGTGCTGCGTCTGGTGCTGGAGCTCGACGGCGAGGTCATTCAGCGCGCCGATCCCCACATTGGCCTGCTGCACCGCGCAACCGAGAAGCTCGCTGAAAGCAAGACCTACATCCAGTCGCTGCCGTACATGGACCGTCTCGACTACGTGTCGATGATGTGCAACGAGCACGCCTACTGCCTTGCCATCGAGCGGCTGCTCGGTGTCGACGTGCCGGAGCGCGCACAGTACATACGGGTGATGTTCAGCGAGATCACACGCCTGCTCAACCACCTGATGTGGCTCGGCGCACACGGTCTTGACTGTGGTGCGATGAACGTCTTCATCTACTGTTTCCGCGAGCGTGAAGACCTGTTCGACATGTACGAGGCGGCGTCGGGTGCGCGCATGCACGCTGCGTATTTCCGTCCCGGCGGCGTGTACCGCGACCTGCCGGACACGATGCCGCGGTACAAGGCCTCGAAGGTGCGAAACGCGAAGGTGATGTCGGCACTGAACGACAACCGTCAAGGCTCGCTGCTCGACTTCATTGACGACTTCACGAAGCGCTTCCCGAAGTGTGTCGACGACTATGAGACGCTACTGACCGATAACCGAATCTGGAAGCAGCGTACGGTGGGCATCGGCGTGGTATCGCCTGAACGCGCTCTGAACCTCGGTTTCACCGGTCCGATGCTGCGCGGCTCTGGCATCGAATGGGACCTGCGCAAGAAGCAGCCCTACGACGTCTACGAGCACCTGGATTTCGACATCCCGGTCGGCGTCAATGGCGACACCTATGACCGCTACCTGGTACGTGTCGAGGAGATGCGGCAGTCGAACCGGATCATTCAGCAGTGCGTGGCCTGGCTGCGCGCGAACCCGGGTGCGGTGATCACCTCGAACCACAAGGTTGCTCCGCCTTCGCGCGTCGACATGAAGTCAAGCATGGAAGAGCTGATCCACCACTTCAAGTTGTTCACCGAAGGCTTTCACGTGCCCGTGGGCGAGGCTTATGCGGCGGTGGAACATCCGAAGGGCGAATTTGGCATCTACATCGTCAGTGATGGCGCGAACAAGCCGTACCGCCTGAAGATCCGTGCCCCCGGCTTCGCTCACCTCGCCGCACTCGATGAAATGGCTCGCGGCCACATGATCGCCGACGCAGTCGCGGTCATTGGCACGATGGACATCGTTTTTGGAGAGATCGACCGGTGAGCGAATCCGTGCCGGCATCCGCCGTTTTTTCTGCCGCTACGCTCGAGCGCTTCTCGTTCGAGGTGGCCAAGTACCCCGCCGACCAGAAGCAGTCTGCGGTGATCGCCTGCCTGTCGATCGTGCAGCAGGAGCAGGGCTACGTGTCTGCCGAAACCGAGAGGGGCGTGGCCGACTACCTTGGCATGCCGCCGATCGCGGTGCACGAGGTGACCACCTTCTACAACATGTACAACCAGCGGCCGGTAGGGCGCTTCAAGATCAATGTCTGCACCAACCTGCCGTGCCAGTTGCGCGATGGTCAAAAGGCGCTGGAACATCTGTGCCGCAAGCTGGGCGTCGAAGTAGGTGGAACGACCGCCGACGGACTGATTACCCTGCAACAAAGCGAATGCCTGGGTGCGTGCGCTGATGCGCCGGTGCTGTTGGTCAACGATCGCACGATGTGCAGTTTCATGAGCCACGAGCGGCTGGATGCGCTGGTGGATGTCCTACTGTCGCAACCCGACGCGTCCCGATGAGCTGTCCAGGGGCCTGCCATGCTTGACCTTTCCCGATTCCATTCAGACGGCGAAGCGACGTGCTTCCACGGGCGCCACATCGGCGAGCAGATCTATGCCGACCTGAACGGCCGAAACTGGCATCTGGCTGACTACGTGTCGCGTGGCGGCTACCAGGCGTTGCGCAAGATCCTCGGGCACGATGGCGGAGCGGGCATGACGCCCGAAGAGGTGATCGCCGAGGTCAAGACCTCCGGCTTGCGAGGCCGCGGTGGTGCGGGCTTTCCGACCGGGCTGAAGTGGAGCTTCATGCCGCGGATGTTCCCCGGACCGAAGTACCTCGTCTGCAATTCCGACGAAGGTGAGCCCGGTACCTGCAAGGACCGCGACATCCTCATGTTCAACCCGCACATCGTCATCGAAGGCATGGCCATCGCCGCCTACGCGATGGGTATCGGTGTGGGCTACAACTACATCCACGGCGAGATCTTCGACGTCTACGAACGTTTCGAGGAGGCGTTGGCCGAGGCGCGTGCGGCGGGTTACCTTGGAAGCGGCATCCTCGGCTCGAACTTCAATTTCCAGTTGCACGCTTCGCATGGCTTCGGTGCCTACATCTGCGGCGAGGAAACCGCCTTGCTCGAATCGCTCGAAGGCAAGAAGGGTCAGCCGCGCTTCAAGCCGCCATTCCCGGCCAGCTACGGCCTGTACGGCAAGCCGACGACGATCAACAACACCGAGACCTTTGCTGCGGTGCCGTGGATCATCCGCAACGGTGGACAGTCCTACCTCGAAGTGGGCAAGCCGAACAACGGCGGCACGAAGATCTATTCGGTCTCGGGCGATGTGAATCTCCCCGGAAATTTCGAAGTGCCGATGGGCACGCCGTTCCCGGTGTTGCTCGAACTCGCCGGTGGCGTGCGCAACGGCCGCAAGCTGAAGGCGGTGATTCCCGGCGGTTCGTCGGCACCGGTGCTACCGGCTGCCAACATGATGAATTGCACGATGGACTACGACTCCATCGCCAAGGCGGGATCGATGCTCGGGTCGGGCGCGGTGATCGTGCTTGATGACAGCCGTTGCATGGTCAAGAGCCTGATGCGCCTGAGCTATTTCTACACCCATGAAAGCTGCGGACAGTGCACGCCGTGTCGCGAAGGCACAGGCTGGCTTTACCGCTTGGTCCACCGCATCGAGAACGGTCAGGGCAGGATGGAAGACATCGACCTGCTGAACTCGGTGGCCGACAACATCCAGGGCCGCACCATCTGCGCGCTCGGTGAAGCCTCTGCCATGCCGGTACGCGCGATGATCAAGCACTTCCGCCAGGAATTCGTCCATCACGTCGAGCACAAGACCTGTCTCGTGCCGGCCTACGTCTGATTTGGCGCACCGTATCCCTCGCCATGATTGAAATCCAGCTTGATGGTCAAAAGGTCGAGGTTGCCGAAGGCAGCATGGTCATGCATGCCGCGGACAAGCTCGGTACCTACATCCCTCACTTCTGCTACCACAAAAAACTAAGCATCGCGGCGAACTGCCGCATGTGCCTCGTTGACGTCGAGAAGGCGCCCAAGCCGATGCCAGCGTGTGCGACGCCGGTGACGAAGGGCATGATCGTGCGCACCAAGAGTGCCAAGGCCGTGCAGGCGCAGCAGTCGGTGATGGAATTCCTGCTGATCAACCACCCGCTGGACTGTCCGATCTGCGATCAGGGGGGCGAATGTCAATTGCAGGATCTGGCCGTGGGCTACGGTGGATCGTCCTCGCGCTACCACGAGGAAAAGCGCGTCGTCTTCCACAAGGACGTCGGCCCGCTGATCTCGATGGAGGAGATGAGCCGTTGCATCCACTGCACCCGCTGCGTGCGATTCGGTCAGGAGGTGGGCGGCGTGATGGAGCTCGGCATGATCCACCGCGGCGAGCACTCCGAGATCACCACCATCGTCGGCGACACCATTGATTCCGAACTCTCGGGCAACATGATCGACGTGTGCCCGGTTGGCGCGTTGACCAGCAAGCCTTTCCGCTACAGCGCCCGCACCTGGGAGTTGTCGCGCCGCAAGTCGGTGTCCCCACACGACAGCACCGGCGCCAACCTGATCGTGCAGGTCAAGTCGGGCAAGGTGATGCGTGTCGTGCCCCTGGAAAACGAAGACGTCAATGAATGCTGGATCGCCGACCGCGATCGTTTTTCGTACGAAGCTGTCAACAGCGAACAGCGGCTGACGACGCCGATGATCAAGCACGGCGGCGACTGGAAGTCGGTCGACTGGACCACTGCGCTGAACTACGTGGCCAACGGCTTGGCGCAAATCAGGGAAGAGCACGGCGCTGCCCGCATCGGCGCGCTGGGTTCTGCGCACAGCACCGTTGAGGAGTTGCATCTGCTGGGCAAGCTGATGCGCGGACTGGGCAGTGACAATATCGACCACCGTCTGCGGCACTCCGACTTCTCGTCCAGCAGCCGCGGCGTGCGCTGGCTCGGCACGTCGATCGCTTCGCTGTCTACCTTGCAGCGTGTGCTGGTCGTCGGCTCCTTCCTGCGCAAGGACCACCCACTGTTTGCTCAGCGTCTGCGGCAAGCCGCTCGACGCGGCGCGCGTATCCACAGCCTGCACGCGGTACACGACGATTGGCTGATGCCGATGGCCACCGCAATGACCGCGGCGCCGAGCCAGTGGGTTCTGGCGCTGGCTGAAATTGCTGCTGCGGTGGCGGCCATGAATCAGGTCGCGCCTCCAGTCGCGCTGGGTGCGGGCGTGGAGCCGTCGGCGCAGGCCCGGGCGATCGCCACCTCGCTGCTGAGCGGAGAACGCAAGGCCATCCTGCTTGGTAATGCGGCCATTCAGCACCCTGCCGCCTCCAGCCTGATGGCACTCGCGCAGTGGATCGGCGAGCACACAGGTGCATCGGTCGGTGACTTGACGGCAGATGCGAACACCGTGGGCGCGCAACTCGTGGGAGCGCAGCCGACAGGGGGCGGTTTGAATGCCGCGCAGATGCTCGGCGGTGCGCTGAAGGCCTGTCTGCTGCTCAACGTCGAACCCGACCGTGATGCTGCCAACCCGGCCGCCGCAGTCGCTGCGCTGCAAGGTGCCGAGATGGTTGTTGCGCTGACGTCATTCCGCGATTCAGCCCTCGACTGCGCCGACGTGCTGTTGCCCATTGCACCGTTCACCGAAACCTCGGGCACCTTCGTCAATGCCGAAGGCCGAGTCCAAAGTTTCCATGGTGTCGTCAAGCCGCTGGGCGAGACCCGACCTGCCTGGAAGGTGTTGCGCGTGCTCGGGAATATGCTGAACGTGCCCGGTTTCGAGTTCGAAACCTCCGATGCGGTACGCGCCGATGCATTGGGTGACCTGGCGGCCATTCCGGGGCGCCTGAACAACCATGTCGAGGCATCCATTGACGCGAGCGCAGCGGCTCTGGGTCTGGAGCGCATCGCCGACGTGCCGATCTACGAAGCCGACCCGCTGGTGCGCCGCGCCGCATCCTTGCAGTTGACCGCCGATGCACGGGCGCCGTCGGTTTGCGTTCCTTCGGCGCTGTGGGCGCAACTCGGCCTCCACGATGGTGACGTGGTCCGGGTGTCGCAGGGCCTCGCCGCTGCCGATCTGCCGGTCCGGTTGGACGCCACGCTGGCAGCAAACGCGGTACGCGTGCCGTCCGGCACCGCACAGACGCGCACGCTTGGCGCGATGTTCGGCGCGGTCACTCTTACCCCGCTTCGCAAGGGCTGAGCGCGATCATGTTCGATGCCGTCCACACTGTCGGAACCTCCCTGCTGGGTGGCGCGTGGCCCGTCGCGTGGTCGTTGATCAAGATCGTCGCGCTGGTGATCCCCTTGATGCTCTGCGTCGCCTACCTGACCTTGTGGGAACGCAAGGCGATCGCTTTCACGCAGGTCCGCCCGGGCCCGAATCGCGTCGGTCCGCTAGGCCTCCTTCAGCCGATTGCCGATGCACTGAAGCTGATGTTCAAGGAGATCATCGTTCCTGCGGCGGCCAACAAGGGGCTGTTCTTCCTCGGACCGGTGATGACGATCATGCCGGCGCTCGCGGCCTGGGCCGTGGTGCCTTTCGGGCCCGATGCCGCGTTGGCAAACATCAATGCCGGCTTGCTGTTCCTGATGGCAATCACCTCTCTGGAGGTCTACGGAGTCATCATTGCCGGGTGGGCTTCGAATTCGAAGTACGCATTCCTCGGCGCGCTGCGGGCGTCGGCGCAGATGGTCAGCTACGAGATCGCCATGGGCTTCGCACTGGTGGTGGTGCTGATGGTTTCGGCCAGCATGAACATGACCGAGATCGTTCTGTCGCAGGGCCGGGGCACGTTCGCAGACCTTGGCCTGACCTTCCTCAGCTGGAACTGGCTGCCGCTGTTGCCGATCTTTGTCGTCTATGTGATCGCCGGTATCGCCGAAACCAACCGTCACCCGTTCGACGTGGTCGAAGGCGAATCGGAGATCGTGGCCGGCCACATGGTCGAATACTCGGGCATGGCGTTCGCGATGTTCTTCGTCGCCGAGTACGCCAACATCATCCTGATCTCGGCACTGGCCTGCGTGTTGTTCCTTGGCGGCTGGATGTCGCCCATCTCATTCTCTGCGCTGGGCCTCGCAACGCCGGACTGGATCGTGCAGACGATGTGGTTCTGGAACTGGTTCTGGCTCTTCGGCAAGACCTTCGCGGTGTGTACCCTGTTCCTGTGGGTGCGCGCCAGTTTCCCGCGCTACCGCTACGACCAGATCATGCGCCTGGGCTGGAAGATCTTCATTCCGCTGACGCTGATCTGGCTGGTCGTTGTGGGCCTGTGGATCGTGTCCCCGTGGAACATCTGGAAATAGGGGGCTGACATGTCCACTGCCACGCCGATCAAGGACTTTGTCTCGAGCTTCCTGCTGCTCGAACTGCTGAAGGGTTTCAAGCTGACCGGGCGACATTTCTTCCGGCGCACGATCACCGTGCAGTTCCCTGAAGAAAAAACGCCTCTGAGCCCGCGTTTCCGTGGTCTGCATGCACTGCGCCGCTACGAGAACGGCGAAGAGCGCTGCATTGCCTGCAAGCTTTGCGAAGCCGTGTGCCCGGCGATGGCGATCACGATAGAGAGCGAAGTGCGCAGCGATGGATCGCGCCGCACGACGCGGTACGACATCGACCTCACCAAATGCATCTTCTGTGGCTTCTGCGAGGAGAGCTGTCCGGTCGACTCCATCGTCGAGACGCACATATTCGAATATCACGGCGAGAAGCGCGGCGACCTGTATTTCACCAAGGACATGCTGTTGGCGGTCGGTGATCGCTATGAACCCGAAATCGCAGCCAACAAGGAGGCCGACGCTCGCTACCGGTGAGGGCGGCCTGGTGGCTGTTCTTGTCTTCGAGTGCCGCTCGCCTGATGCGCTGACTTGCGGCGCATCGACGACGAGTCAAAAGACCCCATGATCACGACCCCTGCGCTCTTCTACATCTTCTCGGCGGTGCTCCTGTTCGCGGCCTTCCGCGTCATCACAGCCCGCAGCCCTGTCTATGCGGCGCTGTACCTGGTGCTGGCATTCTTCTCGGCGTCCTGCGTGTGGATGCTGCTGCGCGCCGAGTTTCTGTCGATCACCCTCATCCTGGTGTATGTCGGCGCCGTCATGGTGCTGTTTCTGTTCGTCGTGATGATGCTGGATATCAACGTCGACGCCATGCGTGCGGGTTTCTGGAAGCACGCGCCAGTCGCTGGCGGTGTCGGGTTGGTCATCGCCCTTGAAATGGCAGCCGTGCTGATTCCCGGCTTCAACCTGCCCAGCGCGCCCGCACCGGATGCCGCTGATCTGAAGCTCGGCAACACGAAACTGCTCGGGATCGAGATCTACACGCAGTACCTGTATCCGTTGCAGATTGCGGCGGTGCTGCTGCTGGTCGCGATCATCGCGGCCATCGCGCTGACGCTGCGCCAGCGCAAGGACACCAAGCACACCGACGCGTCCGAGCAGGTCAAGGCGAAGAAGCGCGATCGGGTACGCCTGGTCAAGATGCAACCCACCGTCGAACGCTCCGAAGCGGCCGCTGATTCCACGAAGCCTACGGGAGAGTCGTCATGAGCGCCCTGTTCCTCGGGCAGATCACGCTCGGCCATTTCCTGTCCGTGGGTGCGATCCTGTTCGCGCTGTCGGTGATCGGCATCTTTCTCAACCGCAAGAACCTGATCGTGCTGCTGATGGCGATCGAGCTGATGCTGCTGGCCGTCAACCTGAATTTCATCGCCTTCTCGCACTTCCTCGGCGATATGGCGGGTCAGGTCTTCGTCTTCTTCATCCTCACCGTCGCAGCGGCCGAATCGGCGATCGGTCTGGCGATCCTGGTGGTGCTGTTCCGCAACCGCTCCACGATCAACGTCGACGAGCTCGACAGTCTGAAGGGCTGACCGCCCCCGCCCTCGCAGCCCGCACACGACATGTCCGCACAACTCTCAACCCACCTGCTGCTGGCGGTGCCTCTGGCGCCGCTGGCGGGCGCCATCGTCGCGGGCTTCTTCGGCAAGCTCATCGGTCGCAGCGCAGCGCACACCGTCACCATCCTCGGCGTGCTGATCGCCTTTGTTCTCTCGGCCATGACACTGCAGTCGGTGGTCGTCGACGGGGCGCACTACAACGCCACCGTGTACGAATGGATGCGGGTCGGCGCGCTGAAGATGGAGGTCGGCTTCCTGGTCGACGGCCTGACCGCAATGATGATGTGTGTGGTGACCTTCGTGTCGCTGATGGTGCACATCTACACCATCGGCTACATGGCCGAAGAAGACGGTTACGAGCGCTTCTTCAGCTACATCTCGCTGTTCACCTTCTCGATGCTGATGCTCGTCATGAGCAACAACATGCTCCAGCTGTTCTTCGGCTGGGAGGCGGTGGGTCTGGTGTCTTACCTGCTGATCGGCTTCTATTTCAAGAAGCCGACGGCCGTCGCTGCCAACATGAAGGCCTTCCTGGTCAATCGCGTGGGCGACTTCGGCTTCATCCTGGGCATCGGCCTGATCGTGGCCTATGCCGGTACGCTGAACTACACCGAGGCCTTTGCCAAGGCCAATGAACTGGCCACGCTCAACCTTCCTGGCACCAGCTGGATGCTGATCACCGTGATCTGCATCTGCCTGTTCATCGGCGCGATGGGCAAGAGCGCGCAATTTCCGCTGCATGTCTGGCTTCCCGACTCGATGGAAGGCCCGACACCGATCTCCGCGCTGATCCACGCGGCGACGATGGTCACCGCGGGTATCTTCATGGTCGCGCGCATGTCCCCTCTGTTCGAGCTGTCCGACACGGCGCTCAGCTTCATCATGGTGATCGGTGCGATCACCGCGCTGTTCATGGGCTTCCTCGGCATCATCCAGAACGACATCAAGCGAGTGGTCGCGTACTCGACGCTGAGCCAGCTCGGTTACATGACTGTCGCACTCGGGGTCTCGGCCTATTCGGTCGCGGTGTTCCACCTGATGACGCACGCCTTCTTCAAGGCGCTGCTGTTCCTGGCGGCGGGCTCGGTGATCATCGGCATGCACCACGATCAGGACATCCGCAACATGGGTGGCCTGCGCAAGTACATGCCGATCACCTGGATCACCTCGCTGCTGGGCTCGCTGGCGCTGATCGGCACGCCGTTCTTCTCGGGTTTCTATTCCAAGGACAGCATCATCGAAGCCGTCCACGCCAGCCACCTGTGGGGCTCGGGATTCGCCTACTTTGCGGTGATCGCCGGTGTGTTCGTCACTGCCTTCTATTCGTTCCGGATGTACTTCATCGTCTTCCACGGCAAGGAGCGCTTCCACCACAAGCCGTTCCCGGGGGAACATGACGCGCATGGTGCAGACGACAGCCATGGTCACGACGACGCACATGGCCATGCAAGCTCGCAGGCGCACGGTGGCGGCCACGCTGATCATGTTCACACGCCGCACGAGTCACCCTGGGTGGTGACGCTGCCCCTGGTTTTGCTGGCGATTCCTTCGGTGCTCATCGGCTATCTGACCATCGCGCCGATGCTCTACGGCGAGCTCTTCAAGGATTCGATCTTCATCAATGCACAGCGGCATCCAGCGATGGCAGAACTGGCCAGCGGGTTCCACGGCGCTGCCGCGATGGCCCTGCATGGCTTCAGCACCTTGCCGTTCTGGCTGGCTCTGGCTGGCGTGGTCGTGGCCTACGTCTTCTACCTGTTGAAGCCCGAGATCCCCGCCGCTTGCGCCCGCATCTTTGCGCCCGTCGTGAAGGTGCTCGAGAACAAGTACTACATGGACTGGTTCAACGAACATGTGCTGGCCGCTGGCGCCCGCCTCGTGGGACGCGGGCTGTGGAAGGGCGGCGATGTCGCGTTCATTGACGGTGCGCTGGTCAACGGCTCGGCACGCGGGATTGGTGTGCTGTCATCGGTGATTCGTCTGGTGCAGACGGGTTACCTCTACTGGTATGCGCTGGTGATGATCCTGGGTCTGATGGGACTGATGACCTGGCAGTTGTGGCCCTACCTGGGCCATCTGGTCGGGCGCTGAGCGCAGACCGGACACACAGGGCACGGAGAAAAGAAGAACATGGGTTTGTTGAGCCTCGCCATCTGGCTGCCAATTCTGTCGGGCGCGGTGTTGCTGGCGATCGGTCGCGATGCGCATGCGACCGCCGCACGCTGGTTCGCCTTGATCGCCGCGGTGCTTTCCTTCCTCGTCACGCTGCCACTGATCACCGGGTTCAACGTCGACACGGCGCAGATGCAGTTCGTCGAGAAGATGGCCTGGATCGACCGCTTCAACGTCATGTACCACCTGGGCGTCGACGGCATTTCCGTGTGGTTCGTGCTGCTGACGGCATTCATCACCATCATCGTGGTGATCGCCGGCTGGGAGGTGATCACCGACCGCGTCAATCAGTACATGGGCGCATTCCTGATCCTGTCGGGGATCATGATCGGTGTGTTCACTGCCCTCGACGGGCTGCTCTTCTACGTCTTCTTCGAGGCCACGCTGATCCCGATGTACATCATCATCGGCGTGTGGGGCGGGCCGAAAAGGGTCTACGCTGCATTCAAGTTTTTCCTGTACACGCTGGCCGGCTCGCTGCTGATGCTGATCGCGCTGATGTACCTCTACTTCAAGTCGGGCGGCAGCTTCGACCTGCAGACCTGGTACCAGTTGCCGCTGCCGATGTCGGTGCAGACGCTGCTGTTCTTCGCCTTCTTCGCGGCGTTTGCGGTCAAGGTGCCGATGTGGCCGGTGCACACCTGGTTGCCCGATGCGCACGTCGAGGCGCCGACGGGTGGTTCGGTGGTGCTGGCGGCCATCATGTTGAAGCTGGGCGGCTATGGTTTCCTGCGCTTCTCCCTGCCGATCACGCCCGATGCGTCGCATGAGTGGGCCTGGTTCATCATCACGATTTCGTTGATTGCGGTGATCTACATCGGGCTGGTCGCGCTGGTGCAGCAGGACATGAAGAAGCTGGTGGCCTATTCATCGATCGCGCACATGGGCTTCGTCACGTTGGGCTTCTTCCTGTTCAATGAAATCGGCGTGTCCGGTGCGCTGGTGCAGATGGTGTCGCACGGCTTCGTGTCGGGCGCGATGTTCCTCGGCATCGGAGTGCTGTACGACCGTGTGCATTCGCGCGAGATCGCGAGCTACGGGGGTGTGGTCAATACGATGCCGGTCTTCACCGCCTTCGCCGTGTTCTTCGCGATGGCGAACTGCGGGCTGCCTGGAACCGCTGGTTTCGTGGGCGAGTGGATGGTCATCCTCGGCGCCGTGCAGGTGAACTTCTGGCTCGGTGCGCTGGCAGCCACGGCACTGGTGTTCGGTGCGGCCTACACCTTGTGGATGGTCAAGAGGGTCTACTTCGGTCCGGTTGCCAATCACCACGTGGCCGAGCTGCAGGATCTGAACGCCCGTGAGGTGTTGATCATGTCGGTGCTTGCCGTCGCCGTGCTGTGGATGGGTCTGTATCCGAAGCCCTTCACCGACGTGATGCATGTGTCGGTGACCGAACTGCTGAAGCACGTCGCCGTGTCGAAGCTGAACTGAACAACGACATGAACTGGCCAGCCGTCTTCCCCCAAATCTTCCTGTTGGCAGCTGCGTGTGCGATCGCACTGATCGATCTGTGGGTCACCGATCCGCTGCGCCGCCTCACCTACTGGTTGACGCAGGGCGCGCTGGCCGTCGTCGCGCTGATCTACCTCTACCAGTACGACCAAGGCCTGTCGGTGTATGCGATGCAGCGCATGGTGGTCGCCGACCCCATGGGCAACCTGCTGGCATTCTTTTCAGCGGTGGCGGTGATGATTTCGCTGGCCTACGCACGCCCCTACGTGGCCAGCCGCGATCTGTTGAAAGGGGAGTTGTTCACGCTCAGCCTGTTCTCGATGCTTGGCATCTCGGTGATGGTGTCGGCGAACAACTTCCTGGTGATCTACCTTGGACTTGAACTGATGAGCTTGTCGCTGTACGCGCTGACCGCGATGCGGCGCGACAGCCTCAACGCCACCGAGGCGGCGATGAAGTACTTCGTGCTCGGGGCGCTGGCCAGCGGCTTCCTGCTGTACGGGCTGTCGATGATGTACGGCGCCACCGGCTCGCTGGAGATCGGTGAAGTCTTCAAGGCCATCAGCACCGGACAGATCAACAAGGCCGTGCTGATCTTCGGTCTGGTTTTCGTCGTGTCTGGCCTGGCATTCAAGCTGGGCGCGGTGCCGTTCCACATATGGGTTCCCGACGTCTACCATGGCGCTCCGACCGCGATCACGCTGCTCATTGGTGGCGCACCGAAGCTGGCAGCCTTCGCGATCACGATCCGGCTGCTGGTCGAAGGGATGTCGGGCATGGCCGAGAGCTGGCAGCAGATGATGATCGTGCTGGCTGTCGGCTCGATGGCCATCGGCAATCTGGCAGCGATCGCACAACGCAACCTCAAGCGGATGCTGGCGTACTCCACGATCGCCAACATGGGCTTCATGCTGCTCGGGCTCACGCCCACGGTGATCGGCGCGAACACCTTGTCGGCAGCCAACGGCTACAGCTCGGCGATGTTCTACATCGTCAGCTATGTGATGACCACGCTGGGCACCTTCGGCATCATTCTGCTGCTGTCTCGGCAGGGCTTCGAGTCGGAGAACATCGACGATCTGAAGGGTCTGGCCAGGCGCAGCCCTTGGTATGCCGCCGTGATGGCGATTTTCATGTTCTCACTGGCGGGCGTGCCACCGACCGTGGGCTTCTATGCGAAGTTCAGCGTGCTGCAGGCGATCGTATCGACCAACGTCACCGGCTACATCGTGCTGGCCGTGGCTGCAGTCGTGTTTTCGCTGATTGGCGCGTTCTATTACCTGCGGCTGGTGAAGGTGATGTACTTCGACGAGCCGGTCGAAACCGCTCCCATCGCGGCGAGTGGCGAAGTGCGGGCATTGCTCTCGCTGAACGGTGCGGCGGTGCTGATCTTCGGCTTGTTGCCCGGTGGCTTGATGGCGGTGTGCGTCACCGCGATCGGCAAGGCGCTGACCACCTGAGTGGTACTTGGCGGACGATCCCGACTCTCACCTGCGTGAAGACCGGCTCGATTCGGAGCAGGTCTATCTGGGCCATTTTCTCGATGTTCGCCGCGATCGGGTTCGTTTGCCCAATGGCGCCACGGCCAGCCGCGAATACATCGTTCACCCTGGCGCGGTAATGATCGTTCCGTTGCTCGACGACGGCCGATTGGTCATCGAGCGGCAGTACCGCTACCCGGTGGCGCAGGTGATGGTGGAGTTTCCGGCGGGCAAACTGGAGGCTGGCGAGCCACCGCTGGTCTGTGCGATCCGCGAGCTCGCCGAGGAAACTGGCTACCGAGCCGCCGAATGGGCCCGTGCGGGCATCACGCACAACGCGATTGCGTACTCCACAGAAGGCATCGAAATCTGGTTCGCACGTGGGCTGACCCTCGGTGTCAATCAGCTCGACGAGGGTGAGTTTCTCGACGTGAGCACGGCCACGCTGGAAGAACTCGAAGAGGCGGCCCGAGTCGGCACGCTGACCGACGTCAAGACGCTGGTCGGCCTGCTGTGGCTGCGTCATTGGCGTGAGGGACGCTGGACGCTGGAGTGGAATTCGACGTCGCCGATAATGCCTTCATGAAGGTCTTGAATTTGCGCTGTTCGTTCGGCCATCACTTTGAAGGCTGGTTCGCTTCGCAGGACGATTTTCAGAGCCAGATGGATCACTCGCGGCTCGAGTGTCCGATGTGCGGAGACAAGTCGGTGCAACGCTTGCCATCTGCGCCGCATGTGGTGACCTCGTCTTCCCGCGCGATGGCGCCTGCGCAGGGTTGCGCGACGTCCTCGCGCGGTGCTTCCGCTGGGGGTGTTCCGGCACTGCCAGCAACGCTGCCTGAACCGCCGGCACCGCCACCCGGCGTCGATGCGGCGGCATTCCAGTCAGCCATGTTGCGCGCGGTACAGCACATCATCACCCACACCGACGATGTCGGACCGCGCTTCGCCGAAGAGGCGCGGCGCATGCACTACGGTGAGACCGACGAGCGACCAATCCGAGGCCAGGCGACGTCTGACGAAGCGAAAGCCCTGCACGAGGAAGGCATCGACGTGATGGCCTTCCCGATGCCTGCCGCGCTGAAAGGGCCGCTGCAGTAGCCTGCCGCCGGCCCTCGAACGCTGGCGTCCGTTGCGGGTCTCAGTCGCTCGCGTAATCCGACACCGGCGCGCAACTGCACACCAGGTTGCGGTCGCCGTGCACGTTGTCGACACGGCCTACCGGCACCCAGTACTTGCTGCGACGCAGGCTGGCCAATGGATAAGCCGCATCTTCGCGGCTGTACGGGTGCGGCCAGTCTGCACGCAGCAGTGTTTCGGCGGTGTGCGGTGCCGAGACCAGCGGATTCGCATCGCGCGACCACACCCCGTTCTCGACCTGTCGGATCTCCTCGCGAATCGCGACCATCGCATCACAGAATCGGTCGAGCTCGCGCAACGGTTCGCTCTCGGTCGGCTCGACCATCAAGGTGCCAGGCACCGGGAAACTCAGGGTCGGCGCGTGGAAGCCATAGTCGATCAGTCGCTTGGCGACGTCTTCGGCGCTGATGCCGCTGGTCTCCTTCAGGGGGCGCATATCGAGGATGCATTCATGCGCCACGCCGCCACCGCGGATCTCGGGTACGCCACCGCTGAAGTGGATGTCGTAGTGGCCCGCCAAGCGTGCTGCCACGTAGTTGGCGCTGAGGATCGCTGTTTCAGTGGCGTTGGTCAGCCCATGCGAGCCCATCATCCGCATGTACATCCAGCTGATCGGCAGCACAGCAGCGTTGCCGAGCGGCGCAGCCGAGATCGCGCCAACCTGTCGTTCATCGCATGAGCCGGCGGTTCGGTGACCCGGCAGGAACGGCACCAGGTCTTCGACCACGCACACCGGCCCGACACCGGGCCCGCCGCCGCCGTGCGGGATGCAGAAGGTCTTGTGCAGGTTCAGATGGCTGACATCGCCGCCGAACTCGCCCGGCGCGGCCACGCCGACCAGCGCGTTCATGTTCGCACCGTCGACGTAGACACGCCCCCCGTGCTGGTGCACCAGCGCACACAGTTCCTTGATCTGCGGGTCGAACACGCCGTAGGTCGAGGGGTAGGTCACCATCACCGCGGCGAGTTTCGCGCTGTGCAATTCGCACTTCGCACGCAGGTCATCGAGGTCGACATTGCCTTCGGCGTCGCACTTCGTCACGACCACCTTCATGCCGGCCATCTGTGCGGATGCCGGGTTGGTGCCATGAGCCGACTCGGGAATCAGGCAGATGTCACGCTGCGTGTCGCCTCGGGAGGCGTGCCAGGCCTGAATCACCAGCAGCCCGGCGTATTCGCCCTGCGAGCCCGCATTCGGCTGCAGGCTCACGCCGCTGTAGCCGGTGGCCTGGCACAGTCCGGCGCGCAGCTGCTCGTCGAGCAGGCGGTAGCCTTCCAGCTGGTCGGCCGGTGCGAACGGGTGGACGTTGGCGAACTCGGGCCAGGTGATCGGAATCATCTCGCTGGTCGCGTTCAGTTTCATCGTGCACGAGCCCAGCGGGATCATCGTGCGGTCGAGTGCGAGATCCTTGTCCGACAGGCTGCGGATGTAGCGCAGCATCTCGGTCTCGCTGCGGTAGGAGTTGAACACCGGATGCGTCAGGAAGGCGCTGGTGCGGCTGAGTTCGGGGGGGATCATCGGCTCGATCTCCTGGTCGAACAGGGCCCTCGATGGCAGCGACGCGCCCGGCGGAGCGAACACGTGCCACAGCGTCACGATGTCCTCGCGCGTGGTGGTCTCGTCGAGCGAGATGCCCAGCATCGTGTCACCCCACTCGGTGTAGCGGCGCAGATTGAAGCCGTGGGTGCGTGCATGGCCGGCCAATTCCTCGGTCTGTTCGCCGGTGTCCAGCGTCAGGGTGTCGAACGCGGTGGTCGAACGCACGGAGCAACCCAGCGCCTTCAAGCCCTCGGCCAGCACGGCGGTGTAGCGGGCCACGCGCAGCGCTATGCGCTTCAGACCCTCGGGCCCGTGGTACACCGCGTACATGCTGGCGATCACCGCCAGCAGAACCTGCGCGGTGCAGATGTTCGACGTGGCCTTCTCGCGGCGGATGTGCTGCTCGCGTGTCTGCAGAGCCAGACGCAGCGCGGGCGCGCCGTGCGCATCGATGCTCATGCCGACCAGCCGTCCTGGCATCGAGCGCTTGAACTCGTCGCGGCAGGCGAGGTAGGCGGCGTGCGGCCCCCCAGCGCCCATCGGTACGCCGAAGCGCTGCGTGGTGCCCAGCGCAATGTCGGCGCCGAGTTCACCGGGCGGTGTGATCAAGGTCAATGCCAGCAGGTCGGCAGCGACGATGAAGGCAGCCCGATGCTGGTGGATGCGTTCGGCATCACCGCGCAGATCATGCAGCGCGCCACTGGTGCTGGGAATCTGTGCCAGCGCAGCGAAGTAGTCACCACCTTCGATCAGCTCATCCCAGCGAGCGGTCGAGTCCGCCAGCACCACCTTCAGCCCGAGCGGCGCGGCGCGCGTCTGGATCACTTCGATGGTCTGCGGGTGGCAGTCGCCCGCGACGATGAAGGTGTCGCTCGTCGATTTCACGCTGCGCCTGGCCAGCGTCATCGCCTCGGCGGCCGCGGTGGCTTCGTCGAGCATCGATGCGTTCGAAACCGCCATTCCGGTCAGGTCGCAGACCATGGTCTGAAAGTTCAGGAGCGCCTCGAGCCGACCCTGTGAAATCTCCGCCTGGTAAGGCGTGTAGGCGGTGTACCAGGCGGGGTTCTCCAGGATGTTGCGCAGAATGACGCCCGGCGTGTGCGTGCCGTGGTAGCCCTGGCCGATGCAGCTCTTGAGCACCTGGTTCTTCGCGGCGATCACGCGCAGTTCGGCCAGCGCCTGCGCCTCACCGATCGGCTCTGGAAGCGCCATCTTCTGCGCGCGCGCGATGGAGCGCGGCACGATGGCCTCGATCAGCGAGCGGCGGGTGAACGGCGCCCCGGGCGCGATCACAGACAGCATGTGCTGCTCGTCGGCCTCCGTGATGCCGATGTGGCGTGCAATGAATTCGCTTGGGTTCTCGAGCTCAGCCAGGGGGCTCGAAGCCAGAGAGGGTTGAAGCTTGGAGGGTGGGGTGGACATCAACATGGCGTGCAACCTTCTCGTCGATCAGGCGTTCTTCAGCAGGGCGTCGTAGGCGCTGGCATCCATCAGGTCTGCCAGTTCGGAGGCATCGGACAGCTTGACCTTGAAGAACCAGCCCGCTGCCAGCGGGTCGCTGTTGGCGAGCGCCGGATCGGCACGCAGCGTTTCGTTGACCTCGACGATCTCGCCACCGACCGGCATGTAGAGGTCCGCTGCCGCCTTCACCGATTCGACGACGCCCGCCACATCGCCCTTCGCGAAGCGGGAGCCGACCTCGGGCAGTTCGACGAACACCACGTCACCCAGTGCGTCCTGCGCATGCACGGTGATGCCGACGATCGCGGCGGCAGGCTCGGTGGCATCGATCCATTCGTGTTCGGCGGTGTAGAGGATGGTCATGGGAGGCTCCTGCTGTCGAGGGTGGTGTTGGTGAGAAAGAATTCAGCGCGCGTGTGTGCGGGCATAGCGGTGCGGCACGAAGGGCAGGGCGGTCACCCGCATCGGCAGCCGCTTGCCGCGAACTTCGGCGTAGACCTCGTGGTCGAGTGCGGCGTGCGCGGCCGGAAGGTAGGCAATCGCGATCGGCTGCTTGACCGTCGGTGCCAGCGTGCCGCTGGTGACGATACCGAGCGGGGCGCCGTCGGCGCTGACGATGGGGGTGCCTGGTCGTACCGGCGCGCGCTCGAGGCCGGCAAGGCCGACGCGGCGACGCGCAGGGCCCGCAGCGATCTGCGCGTCGATGACTGCAGCGCCCGGGTAGCCAGCAGCGCGCGCACCACCGGCACGGCGCACCTTCTGGATCGCCCACAGCAGGCCCGCTTCGACCGGCGTGGTCTGCTCGTCGATGTCGTTGCCGTGCAGGCACAGGCCGGCTTCCAGGCGCAGCGTGTCGCGCGCGCCGAGGCCGGCAGGGTGTACCTCAGGCTGGCCCAGCAGCGTGCGGGCCAGGACTTCCGCCTCGGCGGCCGGGACCGAAATCTCGAAACCGTCTTCGCCGGTGTAGCCGGAGCGAGTGACAAAGCAGGGCGTGTCGTTCAGCGTCAGCGCCGCACCGGTCATGAAGCTCAGGTTCGCGACAGCCGGGTTCAGCCTCGCCAGCGCTGTCACGGCCTGGGGGCCCTGCAGCGCCAACAGCGCCAGTTCGGGGCGTGGCTGCACGATGCAGCGCTGGCCGATAAGCGATTGCAGCAGGGCGGTGTCGGCGGCCTTGTTGGCGGCATTGACGATCATCAGCCACTCAGTTTGCTCACCTCGGCCGTTTCGCGTGAGCATCAGGTCGTCGAGGATGCCGCCGTGCTCGTTGGTCAGGAAGCCGTAGCGCTGTTGCCCATCGGCCATGCCGATCACATCGATCGGCAGCAGCGATTCGAGTGCAGCAACCGCTTCGTTGCCGGTCAGCCTCAGCTGACCCATGTGCGACACGTCGAACAGCGCGGCCGACGTGCGGCAGTGCAGGTGCTCGGCCATCAGGCCGGCCGGGTACTGCACCGGCATGCTGTAACCGGCAAACGGCACCATTCGCGCGCCGAGTTCGAGGTGCAGCGCGTGCAGCGGGGTGGTCTGCAGGTCGGACTCAGGCGAGGGCGTGGACATCAGCGTTCCCAGGGGCAATGGATCGAACGGCCCTGCATCGGTGAAATGCATGGCCGGCGTTGCCCTCCCTGTCCGCTTTACCTGAGAGATTGACGCTCGCCGTTTCTCGGCCGATCGCTTGCCCCTTCGGTGGACCCACTCGGGGTGGGCCTCTCTTCAGCGAGGAACGCCGTCCTTTCGGTCGGCGTGTTGCCAGTCCTTTTGCCTGAGCGTTGGAGCGGCCCTTTTCAAGGTCACTGTGCGCCTTCGGCGGCCTCCCTGCAATCAGCAGTTCGACTCTCTCCTAGCAAAAGCGATGTTAACGCAGCCTCGTCACGGTCGAGCCGTTTCCGATGTGAATGCGTCATAGCCGCACAGATTCGATCGGCGCTCAGCCCGTGACCATGTCCTTCGCGGCTTCGTCGCGCCGTGACCAGGCATCCGCTTTCGGCACGCGCCGGCCCACAGCCTGATCCTGGCGGTAGACGCCGCAGCCGATGGCTCGCCCTTCGCCGTCGTCGCAGACGTATGACTCCTTGGCGACGATCTGCCCGCTGTGCGGGTGCACCACCTGGTAATCCACCCAGCCGCCCCCCGTTTCAACAGCACGCCAGAGGCGGTCCAAAAACTCGTTATCGAGTCCTCGAACTGTCTGATAGCCCTGGCCGACGATTTCGGGGCGGGCTCCGTAGATGCAAAACACACCACTTCGATCGATGCTGAAGATATACAGGTCGCGGTCCAGGAAGGGGCCCAGCGGATCGTGGAAGTCGGCCAGAGCCTGTTGCCGACCGACCATCGCGATGTGCTGGACGGCGCGCTCGACCAGTGCAAGAGCCTCGTCGGCCGAGCCCTGGCGCAGGCGCATCGATCCGACCGCGTCGCGCAGCATGGCTGCGCGGTCGACGAGGGCGTTCGAGGCGGTGGTGGACTGCTCGACCAGCGCTGCGTTCTCGCAGGTGATGCCGTTGAGGTCGCCCACCCGCAGGGTGACCTCCTTCAGGCTCGTGCTCTGTTCGATGCTCGAGCTCGAAATGGATCGCAACTGGGTCGACACCTCGCGCACGCCGTTCACGATGGTGACCAATGCGCCGCCGACGTTCTCGATCTTTTCCGACGACAAGCGCACCTGGTCGTCGGCATCGCCGATCAGATGGCGGATCTCCTCGGCCGACTCGGCGCAGCGCTGAGCCAGTTGCCGCACCTCGCTCGCCACCACCGCAAAGCCATTGCCGGCATCGCCCGCGCGAGCGGCCTCGATGGCCGCGTTCAGAGACAGGATACTGGTCTGGAAGGCGACGTCGTCGATCACCGTGACCACCTCGGTCACGCGCTTCGACGCGGCTTGCATCTGCTGCATCGCTTGCACCGTGTCGCTCATCGCCACACCGCCTTGTTCCGCCTGCGAATGCAACTGCTCGGTCAGTGCATCGAGAGCGTGGGCGGCTTCCGCGTTGTGCGCCATCGACGCACTCAACTGAGTGATGACGGCAACCGTATCGCGCAGGCTCGTCGACTGCTCGTCCGTGCGGCTCGCCAGCTTGGCACTGCCGTCGGATACCTGCTGCCCGGTCAGGTTGACCATCGAGGCACTGCTGCGGATATCGGCGACCATGCTCGACAGCCCTTGGCTCATCTTTTCCATCAGCCGACCCATGTACGCCAGTTCGTCGCGGCCATGGATGTCGGCAGTGTGCGACAGGTCACCTGCGGTGATCGCCTCGGCGCAGTCGACCAGACCCTTGAGCGAGCGCCTGAAGCTCGACGTGAAGGTCGCGAGCAGGTAGAGCATGAACCCCAAGCCGATGAGGCACACCGCCACGATGCTGGCGAGTTTGCGATCGATGCGGGTCAGGCGCATTTCCAGTTCGTCGTTCAGACGCAGCATCGTGTCCTGGTGCACCGATGCCAGGCCTTGCACCGCCTGCGATCCCGACGCGATGTATCTCTCGCCGTCGTTGTAGTAGGTGCGCGCCGCGAACTGCACGCGCGTGTGGGCAATGAAGCCGTCGATGGCTTGTCGAGCTGATTCCCACGAGCCTGGAACCTCGCCCCCCGCACGTTGCAGCGCATCGAACATTTCAATCATTCGGCCAAGCGCATGCTCAAGCTGGTAGGTTCTGGCGAGCAACTCGCCGGGAGTGGTGTCGGGCACGCTTTTCGCGACCAGCATGCCCGTGCCGCCGTCGCGAACAGCGGCCAGCGATTGCGACAGGTCGGGAGCGTTCGTGATCGCGATGCTCATCAGGAAGAACGATGTCGCTTCCGGGTCGAGCAGCAGGCCGGAGCGTTCGCCGATCAGCATCACGAATCGGCGCAGCGTATCGATGGCGACAGCGTGCGCCTGCCGCGCATCGACCGGATCGGCGTCGTGCTTTCCGGCAATGAGTGCAGTGAACTGTGGTCGCATCGTCTTCCATTCGGCATCCAGCTCGAAGGACTCGATTCGCTGCAACTCGGCATCGACCGCCTCCAGGTGTTGCGTGATGTCGACTCGCGCGTCGTCTCGACGCTTGACCGCGTCTCCCGGCCCGCCGAGCTGCATCATCTGGGTCTGGGCGCGAAGGTCCTGGGTGCTTTCGGCCAGCGGTGCCACCACCCTCGCCAGAGCCACGCCGTCCATTTCCATCCGTGTGTAGTCGCGGGCACCGAGCTGATCGCGCATCAGGATCGCCATCAGCACGAACATCGGTACCACCACGATGGCCGAGATCAGCGCCAGCTTGATCGGTAGGCGCAGGCGGTGCATCAACTGCTCACCCGGGCGCATCAGGCGGCTCTTGAAACTCCCCGCAGGTGCCGGGTCGTCATCGATCAGGGGCGAGTTCATGGGTGGCGGTGTCGTAGAGGTCGGCAGCAACGGGGCGAACAAGCGGGCAGCACAGAGCGCATGGTGCTCCTTTGGCGTCTGGACGAGGGCCGGAAAAACGGTGTCAAAACGGGTAAGTCCGAGGGTCAGTTCGGTGGGTCGGTTCGGCCGGTCATCAGGCGAGCGTCGCCTGACTGGCCCGGCCGAGCCAGAGCGCAACCTCGCCCAGCGCGATCACGTCGTCGGCCGCATCCAGGCGGATGGCCTCGCGTGGCATTCCCCAGACCACGCTGCTGGCTTCGTCCTGTGCCGCGGTGGCCGCGCCCGCGCGGCGCATCTCCAGCAGGCCGCGGGCGCCGTCGTCGCCCATGCCGGTCAGGATGACGCCGATCGCATTGCGCCCGGCGCAGTGCGCCACCGACTTGAACAGCACGTCGACCGAGGGCTTGTGGCGGTTAACCAGCGGCCCATCGCGCACGGCGACGATGTACTGCGCGCCGCTGCGCATGAGCTGCATGTGCCGTCCACCGGGCGCGATCAGCACCCGGCCTTCGATAACCCGGTCGCCATCGCGCGCCTCTTTCACTTCCATCTCGCACAGACCGCTCAGGCGAGCGGCGAATGCACCGGTGAAGGCTTCGGGCATGTGCTGAACAATCACGACGCCGGGTGTCGTGCGGGGCAGGGCGGTGAGCACTGCCTCGATGGCCTGCACGCCGCCGGTCGAGCTGCCGATGGCGATGACGCGGTCGGTGGTCTCGTCCATGGCGCTGGCGTTGAGCGTCGACAGCGGAGCCAGGGCAGATTTCAACGCGGCATTGGTGCCGGACTCCGGGTGCGGCGTACCGAGGCGTTGGGGCCGTGCCGCACCCGTGAGGTTCATGGCGCCGCGAGTGGGCGCTGGTGTCATTGGCACCGCCGGCACGGTGCGGGGTCGCAGCATCCGCACGTTCGCGCCAGCGGCAGAACGCACCGCGGCCACCAGGCCGTTGGTCGAGTCGGTGAGGAAGTCGCGCAGCCCCAGCTTCGGCTTGGTGACGAAGGCGACCGCACCTTCGGCCAGCGCCTGCAGGGTGGTGGTGGCGCCAGCGGCCGTCAGCGTCGAGCACATGACCACCGGCGTCGGCCGCTCGGCCATCACCTTGCGCAAGAAGGTGATGCCGTCCATGCGCGGCATCTCGACGTCGAGCACGATCACGTCAGGCCAGCAGGCCTCCATCTTCGGCCACGCGAACAGCGGGTCACCCGCGGTCGCAATCACCTCGATGCCACCGGCGGTCAGCGTGTCGGCGAGGTGCTTGCGTACCACCGCCGAGTCGTCGATCACGATCGCGGTGATGTGCCGAGATGACTCTGGCACATTGAGGTCTAGATTTCGGCGAAGGGCCATGGCGTGTCTCGGGTGTAGGTCAGGTGGATCAGAGCATCTCGCTGAACGCGGTGGCTGGGGCGCGGCCGGAGCCGCGCCTCATCTGTACCGCGCCCGTGGCAAGTGTGAGCGTGACCGTGCGCGGCACGTCTTCGCCGACGTCGACGCCCTCCAACTGGAAGCCGTGGCGATCGATCAGGCTCCAGCCGAGTTCGATGTTTCGCTCACCGACGTTGAACTTCAGCGGTGTGCCTTCCGGCATCGTGTCGGCGCCGCCATACAGGTGGGCGTGGTATTCGCCAGGAGCAGTTCCCGACAACTTGATCTGCCGCAGCATGACTTCCACTGCTTCGTCGCCGTATCGGCCATCAAGCTCCTCGCTGCCCTTGCGATGGCGCGTGGGCAACAGGTAATGGCACATGCCGCCGATCCGCTTGGTCGGGTGCCACAGGGTGATGGCGACGCACGACCCGAGCAGCGTGCTCAGCCTTGCCGCCTGCGCGCCGAAGTGCATCTGGCCAGGCATCAGCATCAGTGCATCGCCGCGTTGCGCGCTCAGTTGCCAAGCCGTGCCGTGCGCGGGCGCCGTGACGGGCCGTGCGCCGGCTGCAGGGCTGGTGGCGGCTGTCCCGGTCGTGCGAACCGAAGTCCTGTGTGCAGCCCTGTCTGTCATCGGCTGAGTGGTTGCGAACGGCTGCGTCGGAACGAAGAACGAGCCCTCTCGCTCACGCCGCTCGTCCGCCTTGCGCTGGCGCGCCTCGGCCATGCGCTCGACGAGTGTGATTCTCTCGGCCATGAATGGTCGCTCGATCAGGCGTGGGCGTGTATCGCGGTGCCCAGCAGCCGCAACGGCAAGCCGAGCGTCGACAGTGATTCGGCGTGGCCGGTGTAGAGCACGCCATCCGGTTTGAGCTGTGTGAGCACGCGTCGCACGATCTGGTCCTTGGCGTCGTTGTCGAAATAGATCAGCACGTTGCGCAGGAAGATGACGTCGAACAGCGGCAACTGCGGCAGCGGCTGCATCAGGTTGGCCGTCATGAATCGCACCCGTTCGCGCACCGATGGCGCGACAAGCAGCGACCCGGCGTGCGTGCCTTGGCCCTTCAGGCAAAAGCGCTTGAGGTAGTCGGGCGGAACGAGATCGGCGCGGTCGAGTGGGTAGAGCCCCCGCCGGGCCGAATCGACCACGGCGGTCGACAGGTCGGTGCCGATCACCTCCCATGGAGATTGGCCGAGCACGTCGGTCATCAGCATCGCGACGCTGTAGGCCTCCTCTCCCGACGAACTGGCAGCGCTCCAGACGCGGAAGGGTTGCGCGCGGTCGTGTTCGGCCAGTCGATCGGCCAGATCGTTGTAGTGCTGGGGCTCGCGAAAGAAGTAGGTCTCGTTGGTCGTCAGGCGGTCGATGACTCGGGTCATCTCTTCGGCCGAGGCGTGGCCCGTCACCAGCCGCTCGACGTAGCGGTCCAGGTCGGGCTCGCCGGCGTCGATGGCCAGTTTTTGCAGTCGACCGGTCACCAGCGAGTGCTTGCTTTCGCCGAGGTGGATGCCCGAGACCTGATGGAACAGCTTGGTGACGTCGGCAAAGGCGCGACTCGACAGGGCGGTGTTCATCAGTTCATTACCCTGGGGTTGTGGCTGCCGAGTTCGATGTCTTGCGCCAATTGCTTCGCATCGAGGATGTGATCGATCGCCAGCACGCCGATGACCTGGCCGCGGGCGCGTGTCATGCCGAGCAGTGAAGTCGGAGGTATGCGCGTGCCCATGGCGGGCACCGCCTCCATCTCGCCTGGCAGGACGTCGAAGACTTCGAACACCGCGTCGACGAGCAGACCCACCACCAACGTCACCGGCTCAGCGTCGTCGCTGTCGGCTATCGACGTGCATTCGACGACCACGATGCAGCTGCGTCGGCCGATGGTTGTCGGCTCGGCGCCGAGGCGCGCCGACAGGTCGATCACCGGCACGACCGATCCGCGAAGGTTCATCACGCCACGAACGAACTCAGGCGTGCGTGGCAGCGGGGTCATGCGCGTGACCTGCAGGATCTCGCGCACCGATTCGATCGGTACGGCAAGCACTTCCGGCCCGACCGCCATCCGCAGCAGCGAATGGCCGACTTCTGGAACCGAACCGGCGGTGCCGATATGCGCACGCGAATGCGCACTTGAAGGCTGGGGTGTATTCATGAGGTGACCGTGTCGTGATGAGCGTTCAGGCCGATCGGCTCAAAAGTTGGTGAAGGCCGATTCGTCCACACCGGCTGCGACCGCCGTGCGTGCTGCACGCGAGGGTTGCGCCTTCGATGCCCCGACGCTGCTGCCCTGACCAAACTTGAGCGAAGCGCTGCTGCCGGCACGTGATGCTGACTGCGCGGCCGGGCGCGCATTGCGTGCAGCGCCAGTGCTGGTGCCGGTGCTGGTGCTGATGCTGTCGTCATCCACCAGCTTGAAGAAGGCCATCAGCTCCTGCAGTTGCGCGGCCTGGGCCGACAGTTCTTCTGCGGTGGCAGACAGTTCTTCCGATGCCGATGCCGTCTGCTGCGTGGCCGAGCTCAGATGGTTCATCGCGCCGGTGATCTGTCCCACGCCCTCGCTCTGTTCTCCCGACGCGGCGGCGATCTCCTGCACCAACTCGCCCGTCTTCTGGATCGAAGGCACCATCTGGTTGAGCAGACCGCCGGCCTTCTCGGCGAGCTGCACCGAGGTGCCTGCCAGGTTGCCGATCTCTTGTGCGGCCACCTGGCTGCGCTCGGCGAGCTTGCGCACTTCGGCAGCGACGACGGCAAAGCCCTTGCCGTGCTCGCCGGCACGTGCAGCCTCGATGGCGGCGTTGAGTGCGAGCAGGTTCGTCTGGTAGGCGATGTCGTCGATGATCGAAATCTTGGTGGCGATCGACTTCATCGCGTCGACCGTCTGGCCCACGGCTGTGCCGCCGTCCAGGGCTTCGCGAGCGGCCTTGGTGGCGATGCCGTCGGTGACGTTGGCGCTCTCGGCGTTCTGCTTGACCGAGGCGTTCATCTCCTGCAGCGACGCGGTGGTTTCTTCGACGCTCGCAGCCTGCTGAGACGCCGAGTGCGACAGCGCTTGCGAAGTCTGGCTGACCTGGCCGCTGGCAGCCGTCAGATGATTTGCCGCCGCGCGGACCTCGCGGATCGTGCCGCTGACGGTGTCGATCAACTGGTTGAACTTGCCGCACAGGTCGGCGTGGAACGCTTCCTTGCCGTCGAGCGCGATGCGGTGCGAGAAGTCGCCCTGGGTGGCGCCATCGACCGCAGAGCCGATCTCCTCGGCGACCTGAGTGGCGGCCGTGGCGGCAGCTTCAGTGGCAGCCAGGCGCTCCTTATCTTCGAGCTGTCGCTGCTGAAGGTTGCTCTGCATTTGCGACAGGGCCTTGAGCAGCGTGGCGGCTTCGTCGTTGCCTGCGTTGTCGATCGCAAAACTCAGGTCGCCTGCGGCCACGGCATTGGAGGCATCGACGGCGTGATTGAGCGGCCTGGTGACCGATCGGGTGATGGCCCAGCCCAGGCAGAGGGCGAGAAGTGCCATCCCACCGAGGCCTCCGACCAGCAGGTTGCGCGCCTCGGCCGTGTCGGCAATGCGAGCCGTCAATGCTTTGTCGAGTGCGGTGCTGGCTTCATTGATGAGCGCGTACTGCAAGTCCAACGCCTCGGCACCGACCTTAAGGTACTCGGAATCCGCCAGCGTCGGCTTGGCGTTGTTCAGGATCTCCTTGTCGGTGAGGCTGAAGAAGCGCTCTGCTGCATCAACGGCGGCGCTTGCCGAGGTCACCGTTGCCTTCATGTCGGGAGCAATTGCCAGCGCCTTGTCGACTTGGGCAAGGCCGCGATCACGCAAGTACTTCGCCAGGTCCACATCTTCTTGCAGTGCCGTTCGGACGTAAGCGCTGGCGTCCTTGCCCGACAGAATCATCGCGCCGTGGGCACGGGCCCGTGCCACGGCCTCGGTCATTCTCGGCAGGTGGTCGACCACGGCGGTCATCAGGTAGTAGGTCTCGGCGACCGGGTCGAGCGACAGTCCTGAGGCATCAGCCACCCTGTCGAGCAGCAGAAAGCCCTTCTTCACGATCATGGTGTGCGCTGCGAAGCTTTCCTTGGCGCTGAAAGAACGTGCCTCGATCTGCTGCGAAACCTTGTCGAAGTCGGCTTTGATCTCGTTGGCCAGCTGCGCCGCGTCGGTGTAGCCCACCGTGGCCAACTGGGTGTTCAGCAGTGCGATCTGGGCATTCACGTCGGTGAGGCGGGCACGACGATCGTTGTCGGCTGCGGAGTTGCCATTGAGCACCATGCCCGAGAGGCTGCGGTGCGCCTGCAGTTGCTTCTGCAGTGCGATGGTGGTGGTCAGCGCGGTGTCGCGTCCGGTCTTCTCGGAGCTGGCGACGGCGAGTTCTCCGTTCTTGTACTGCACGACCTTGGTCAGCGGCACGGCGCACATCACTGCGCTGATCACGCCGATCGAGGCGAACTTTTGCCAGAGTTTCATGCGGCGAAGGATGTTTTTCATGAGCGTCTTTCAGGAGGGGTGATTCAGGATCCTGCGGCCGAATCCGCGCGAAGGCGGTTGGACGCGGTGTGGGGGACGGGAAGGGTGAGCGGGTCGGGGCGCGCTAAAGAAACTGGCGAGCCTGGAGAACCAGCGTGACGAGTGCCGCGTCGAGCGGTCGCGCCGGGGCGCAATGCGGCGGCCATCAGGCCTTGCATGTCGAGCACCAGAGCGACGTCGCCCGAGCCAAGGATGGTCGAGCCGGCCAGTGCTTCGAGCGGCTTGAAGATGCTGGCGAGCGGCTTGATCACCGTCTGGTGCTCACCAAGCAGCCGGTCGACGACCAGACCGATGCGCACCGAGCCTTCGCGCACGACCACCAGGCTGCGCCTGCCGGCCTGCACCGTGTCGGCGCCGTAGAAGAGGGCCAGGTCGAGGTACGGCAGCACCTCGCCACGCAGATCGAAGGTGCCGCAAGCGCGCGTCGGGTCGTCGCGGCATTCGCGCGGCACGTCGATGCATTCACTCACCACCGACAGCGGCAGCACGTAATGCACGCCGCTCACCAGCGTCAGGAAGCCGTCGATCATCGCCAGCGTGAGCGGCAGCCGCACCTGCGTGGTGGTGCCCTTGCCGTGCGTGCTGACGAGCGAGATCGTGCCGCGCAGCGATTCGATGTTGCGCCGCACGACGTCCATGCCGACGCCGCGGCCGGAGATTTCGGTGACCTTGTCGGCGGTCGAGAAACCGGCAGCGAAGATCAGCTGCCAGACCTCGGCGTCGCTCATCACCGTGCCCTCGCTCACCAGACCGCGCTCGATGGCCTTGCGCAGGATGCGATCGCGATCGAGCCCACGGCCGTCGTCGGTGACCTCGATGACGATCGAGCCGCCCTCGTGGTAAGCGTTCAGCCCCAGACGGCCCGTGCCCGACTTGCCGCGTGCGATGCGTTCGGCAGGCGTTTCGATGCCGTGGTCGAGGCTGTTGCGAACCAGGTGCATCAGTGGGTCGCCAATCACGTCGACCATCGACTTGTCGAGTTCGGTGTCGCCGCCGGTGACGACGAGTTCGATGTCCTTGCCCAGCAACTTGCTGGTGTCGCGTACCACCCGCTGGAAGCGGCTGAAGGTTTCGCCGACCGGCACCATGCGCAGCGCCAGCGCGCCGTCGCGGGTGGCCTGCACGAGCTCGGACACGCGTTGTGTGGCTTCGAGGAAGCTCGGCGAGCCTTCCTGGTTGGCGACCATCTGCGCGCCCGACCCGGCGATGACCAGTTCTCCGATCAGGTCGATGAGGTGGTCGAGCTTGTCAGCGCTGACCTTCACGAACTGCGGCTGTGCGGCAGTTCGGGGCTTGCGTTCGGCACGGCGGTCGGTCGCGACGACGCGCCGCTCCTCGCCCTGGCGACGATCGTCTGCGGCGGCGCGACGGTCAGCGGCTACGCTGTCCGAAGGTGTCGATGGCTGGTCGCCTGGCGCATGAGCCGGCGATGCGTTGGTTGCGGTGTCGGCCGCAGCGTGGGCGAGCAATGCATCGAGATCGACGCCGATCGTTGCCCACACCGCCTTGAGCACCTGCGCAGCGTCATCGTCGTCGCGACAACGCTCGGCCAGCAGGTTGATATATGCGTCGGCTTGCGGGTAGGGGCCGAGGATGGTGAGTGAACAGTCGTCCATCGCGAACTCGAAGACGCGCTCGATCTCGTCGCGCGGTTGGTCGGTGCGAAGTTGCAACTCGAAGCCCAGATGGCACGACTCGGCGTCGAGCCGCTCGATCGGCGGTACCGCGTCGGCCAGGGTGTGGCAAGCAGCGACGGTGCCGAGCAACCTGAGGTAGCGCAGGAAGGCGAGCGGGTCGAGGCCGTTGCGCAGCGCGTCGCTGCCAAAACGGATCGACAAGTGCCACAGTGGCGCGCCAGATGCCTTATTGGTCGAAGTCGACGCCGCCGTCGCTGCGGAGGGGGTGGCTGTGTTCTTTTCTGCAGCACCGGAACCGGCCGCAGTCGCCGCACCGGCGGCTGGGTCGCCGCCATGTCGAAGGCTGCGCAGTTCGTCCCCCAGGCTGATGCTGCGCGCGGCCACCGCCGGGTCAGTCTGCCCGCTGCGCACTTCGGCCATCAGCGCTTCCATCTGGTCGCGGCCGGCGAGCAGTGCAGCACTGATGGCGTCGTTGACTTCGAGTTCGCCCGAGCGCATGGCTTCCAGCAGCGTCTCGACTTCATGGGTGAATGCCACCACCGCATCGCAGCCGAACAGGCCCGCGGTTCCCTTGATCGTGTGTGCAGCACGAAAGGCGGCGTTCAGGTTTTCGGCGTCGTCCGGCGAAGTCTCCATGATCAGGAGCGCCTGCTCGAACTGCTGCAGCATATCGGTGGCTTCATCGAGGAAGCCTGCCCGAGCGGCGGCAATGATGTCTGCGTCGTCGTCGTTCATCGACATGGTGGGGGTGTCCTCAGGCCGTCGCGGCGGCGGGTTGGTCGAACAGGGCGGCAAGACCGAACACGGCGAGCGCGTCTTTCACCGTGGAGCTCACTGCGGTCAACCGCAAGACGTGGCCGCGCTCGGCCAGACTGCGACGGGTGGCCAGAAGCAACTGCACGCCGCTGCTGTCGAACTCGGTCACCGACGACAGGTCGATCGTGAAATCGCCGCTGTGCTTCGACAGCACCTCGGCCAGCGCGCAGCGGCAGGCGTCGGCGTGCGCGATGGTCAGGTCCGGCCCCATCGAATGGTCGGCGTTGGCGGTGCGGTGTTCGCTCATGCCGTCACTCCAACGCACAGCTTGCCGATCGCTTTACGCAGATCCTTCGGTAGGAAGGGCTTGATGCAGAAAGCCTGTGCACCGGCAGCCCTGGCCGCTTTGCGAGTCGATTCGCGCGAGTCGGCGGTCAGCAGCATGAGCGGCGTGTGGGCGTAGCGCGGGTGTGTTCTGAGCTTGTGCAGGAAGGCGATGCCGTCCATGCGAGGCATCGACACATCGCAGACGATGGCGTCGAATACCGTGCCGTCGAGGAGGGCAGTCGCTTCGATGCCGTTGCAGGCCTCGACGACGGCATATCCCAGAGGTTCGAGCGTGTCGCGCACCAGCAGACGCATGCTAGGGGCGTCGTCGATGATGAGGATGGTTTGCGTCATGACGTGTGCCTCAGACGCACAACTTGTTGACCGCATCGACCAGATGCGAGGGCTGGAAGGGCTTGGTGATCCACGCTCTCGCGCCGGCGGCCTTGCCCTCGGCCTTCTTCGCCTCCTGCGACTCGGTGGTCAGCATGATCACCGGGGTGAATTTGTACGAGGCCGTTGTCTTGAGGTGCCGCACGAACGAGAGCCCGTCCATGTTGGGCATGTTCACGTCGCACACGATCATGTTGAGTTTTCGGCCATCGAGCTTGCCGACGGCGTCCTTGCCGTCGACCGCTTCGACGGTCTCGTAGCCCGCCTTCTGCAGCGCGAGCTTGACGACGGTTCGAAAGCTTCCAGAGTCGTCAACGATCATCACAGTCTTGCTCATTTTTGGTTCCTCACTGGGCTAACGACAAAAGAGGTTGGATCAGAAGAATTCGACACCGGAGCTGCGCTCCACGTGCACGTTTCCGTGGTGGTGCGAGCGCTGCTCGTCCATGGTGTAGCTGCTCTCCAGCGCGGCCAGCCATTCGGCGGCGTCTGACTGGGTGGCCGTAGGGTTGTGTGCCACCCAGCGCGCGAAGTTGGTCATGTCATTGCCGATGATCGACAGCATCTGACTCACGCGGTCGCCGAACTGGAAGTGAACGAAGGCCTCGTCGAGCTGATCTCGCAGTGCCGCGCTCGCCTGCCGAACGTCTCCAGAACCCTGCACCGATGCGCCCATAGCGCCCATCAGTGCTGCGAGTGCCTCCCGGGCACGCAAGTCGAGTTCCAGCCGCAACTCCCCGGGTGTGGTGTCGGTGACTTCGCTATCGCGTCGGCGCTCTCCGATCGATTCGACCAGCGTCACGACGATCTTCTCCATCGCGCTTGCGGTGTCACCGAGTCGCGCCGACAGCTCGCGCACCTCGGTGGCCACGGCGTGCGCGCCGCCTGTCTGACCTGAGGCGCCGCGGTTCGCCTCGATCGACGCATTCATCGCCACCAGCCGGGTGTGCCGGGCGAGTTCACGCGCACGTTTGGACAACTGCTGCAATTCGGCCAGGGCGCTGCCACAGCGGGAGAGTTCGGCGTAGGCCGCGTCGCGCTCCTTGAAGGCCCGCTCGCTGGGAGCGAGGAGAGCGGCCAGCGCCGAAGATTCGCTGCGCACGGCGCCGTCGACCGCGCCTGGTGCGGCCGCGAGCGTGAAGGTGTCCAGGTTCGACGAGAGCGTTCGCAGCGCATCGCTCATCTCGCTGAAGTTGGCAAGAATCTGCGCGAGACCGTCGTTCGCGGCGTCACGGGTGACCTCGAGCTGTCGACTCCATATCGGAACCACCTGCGACACCATCACCTCGGCGCCGTGACGTCCGCCAGGACCCGATGCATCACCCGCCGATGAGTCGCCGGAGTCGACTGAAATCGCATCTCCGCCTTGCGACGTGGTACGTGTCGACGCGGCTGCTGCTGCGCCGAGCGCCGCCAGCAGTGCTCCGCCCACCCCAAGCAGCCCGGGGCCAGACCAGGCCAGTGCGACGCCGCCGGCCGCAACACACCACATCCCGCCTGGGGCGAGGCGGTACTTCCACTTTCGTGCGGGGGGCGTTGCGGCGGAGACGTCTTCAGGCAGGGCAGGGCATTGGGTCATGGGCTGGAAGGGCTGCAGAACAGAAGGAGCGTCGGAGCCAAGAAAGAGAGACGAGAAGCGGAAAAGACGAGGTGAAATCAGGTTTGAAACAGGGCTTTGGCTGCACCGTCGAAAGGGGGCTGAGTGCGATTTTTTTGCTTATCGGCCGGCAATATCTTTTCTGTAGCGAAATGTTTGGGATTGAGCGCGCGGGTGGCCGTCGGGCGGCAGCCGGATCACCTCACGGCTCAAGTCGACACGCGTACCGCCGATATGCCGAGCACACATTTGTGCATCAGGCCAAGCCGATGCGTTGTCCGTTGACCAAGCAAGCCAAAAGATGTTGATGACCCCTTTGAGACTGGCTGCCCGGCTGCCACGAATCATTCCCTCGCCCGGATCTTGGTCGAGGCTGCGCAGGTTCTTTGCCTACCACGGCGTCTGGTCCGTGGGTGTGCGACTGCTGCGCAAGCTCAGCATCCGTGCCAAGCTGGTGATCGTGCTGCTGATCCTGATGGCGCCGGTGGTGCCGATGACGGTCCTGCTGATCCAGGATCAGGCCGCGATCGTTCACCAATCGTCAGACCGTCTCGCAGCGGTGCGCCTCGTCGGCGCTGCCGACGGCGTTCGGGTTGCACTGATGGACGAGTTGAGCACGATCGAATCGGGCCAGATACCCGAGAGCGCAGCGCTGGCGTCGGTGGTTCAGGGACTCGAGTCGGCGTTGAACGCTGCCCACGCGCATCGCCTCGGGTTGCAGCAGGTGTGGGAGCGCGAGCGCGCGGTCATCGCGGCCGCCCAGCAAAGCGCCGACCGATCGCTGGAACGGCGGGCCGATCTCAATGAGCTTGCCATCTCGGCGTCCACGAGACTGCATAACGCAGCTGCCGAAGCGGCAGGCCTCACCCTGTCACGCGATAACGCGCAGCACAGGCAAATTGAGCTCGCGCTCTTCCTGTTGCCTCAGCTCTCGGACGCGTTGCGTGGCGCCTACCTCGGTCTGATGGCTAAAGCGTCTGACCCGATATTGATTCCGACGGTGACGCAGCAACAGCAACGCACGGTGGGGGAGGTGATCCGCCACGCGCGCGCTGAACAGCGCCTGGAGGAGGTGGTGAGGATGTACAGCTTGATCGGCAAGTCTGCCGCGCAGACCGCTGCCTCCATGCCCGCAACCCGGGCGTTCCTGGATCTGCTGCAGGCCGAGGTCATCCGCGTCGAAGGCACGCCCGACTTTTCCAGGATCCGGGTGAGTTATCAGGAGGCCCGCAAGGAGAACGAGCTGGCCCGAAGCAGCGAGTTTGAACAGGTCGAGCAGGAGCTGCAGCGCCAACTGGCCGAGGCCAAGGCCGTGCGCCATTGGATCTATGGCGGACTGGCGGCGTCGATCTTGTTGTCGCAGTACCTTTTGTACTGCTTCTTCCTGGTGATGAGAGGCGGTTTGCGCCAGCTCAACCAGCAGATGAACAGGATGGCACAGGGCGACCTGAGCGCGCGGCCGGCGCCGCTGGGCCAGGACGAGGTGGCTCAGACGATGAGAGCTATGACCGATTCGCTGGTGCACCTGTCTGATCTGATGGCCACCATGCGCCAGGGTGTCACCGGTGTGGCGCAGGCCGCGGAGCAGGTCGCGCTCGGCAATGCCGACCTGAAGTCGCGCAATCACGAAGCCAGCGCAAGCGTGAATGGGATCGTCGAGGTGGTCTCGCGGTACTCGACCCAGCTCGAAGCGTGCGGCCGGCAGGTCGAGACGGTGGTCGAAACGGTGCAGGCCTTGCGCCTGGAATCGCTGCGCAACCGAAAGCAGATGCAGCGGCTGCGCGAGCGCATGTCTGCCCTGCGAGGCAAGAGCCGCGAGATTGGCGAGATCGTCACCCTGATCGACACGATCGCCTTTCGCACCAACATCCTCGCGTTGAACGCATCGGTCGAGGCGTCGAAGGCGGGTGAGGCCGGTCGGGGCTTTGCGGTGGTGGCGCAGGAGGTGCGCAGCCTCGCGTTGCGCGGGGCCGATTCAGCCCGTCGCATCGGCGAAATCGTGACTCGCTCCACCGAGGACATCGAGACCAGCGGCGCGCTGGCCGACGAGGCCGGCAGGTCGATGGCCGAAGCCGATGCGCGCGTCGACCAGATCCACACGGCGATGGACGACGTGGCGGCACTCACCCGCAGCGGCGAGAAGGAGTCGGCAGAGATCCTCGCCCAGCTGACGTCGATCCAGAGCGGCACGGACCAAAGTCTGCGTCTGGTCGAGCAACTCGCCACGGCTTCAAGCGCGCTGCGTCAGCAAAGCGAAAGGCTCACCTACCGGATCGCCCAGTTCCGCCTGTCCTGAGCGATCGGGCGCCTTGCGCCTCAAGATCATCAGGCCGGGCAAGTCACATGCCGGCGTAGTTGGGCCCGCCTCCGCCTTCGGGCGTGACCCAGACGATGTTCTGCGTCGGGTCCTTGATGTCGCAGGTCTTGCAGTGCACACAGTTCTGCGCATTGATCTGCAGGCGGTCGCTCTCTTTGCCGTTGCTGTCGGTGTTCTTCACATACTCGTAGACCCCGGCCGGGCAGTAGCGTCCTTCCGGGCCGGCGTAGGTAGCCAGGTTGATGCGGACTGGCACGCCGGTGTCCTTGAGCGTCAGGTGCGCTGGCTGGTTCTCTTCGTGGTTGGTGTTGCTGATGAAGACGCTGCTGAGCCGGTCGAAGGTCAGTGTGCCGTCGGGCTTCGGGTAGTCGATGCGTGGGCAATCGGCCGCAGGCTTCAGGGTCTGGTGGTCCGCCACATGGTGGTGAATCGTCCATGGCGGCGATTTGATGCCCAGCTTCGGCAGCAGCCATTGCTCGATGCCATTCATCAGCGTGGCGACCCACAGACCCTTCTTGAACCACTGCTTGAAGTTGCGCGTGCGGTCGAGCTCGTCGTGGAGCCAGCTTTGCCTGAATGCGTCGGGGTAGGCCGCCAGTTCATCGTGCTGGCGGCCGTTGACGATGGCGTCGAAGATCGCGTCGGCCGCCAGCATGCCGCTCTTGATTGCGGCATGGCTGCCCTTGATGCGGCTGACGTTGAGGTAGCCGGCCTCGCAGCCGACCAGTGCGCCGCCGGGGAAGATCGTCTTCGGCAGGCTCAGCAGGCCGCCTGCGGTGATCGCCCTGGCGCCATAGCCCACGCGCTTGCCGCCTTCGAGCACGCTGCGGATCGCAGGGTGCGTCTTCCAGCGCTGCATCTCCTCGAACGGGCTCAACCACGGGTTGCTGTAGTCGAGGCCGGTGATGAAGCCCAGTGTCACCTGGTTGTTGGGCAGGTGGTACAGGAAGGCGCCGCCGTAGGTCTGGCTGTCCAGCGGCCAGCCGGCGGTGTGCGTCACGCGGCCGGGCTGGTGCTTGGCGGGGTCGATTTCCCAAAGCTCCTTGATGCCCAGGCCGTAGCTTTGAGGGTCGCGTCCTGCATCGAGCTTGAAGCGTGAAATCAGCTGCCGGCCGAGGTGCCCGCGCGAGCCTTCGGCGAACACCGTGTACTTCCCGTGCAGTTCCATGCCGAGCTGGAAGTTGGCGGTGGGCTCGCCGTCCTTGCCGATGCCGAGGTTGCCGGTGACCACGCCCTTGACCCCGCCTTCATCGCCATACAGCACCTCTGCTGCCGCGAAGCCGGGAAAGATCTCGACACCCAGCGCCTCGGCTTGCTGGCCCAGCCAGCGCGTCACGCTGCCCAGGCTGACGATGTAGTTGCCTTGGTTGTGAAAGCACTCCGGCAGCAGCGCGTGCGGGGTTCTGGTGGCGCCGGTGCGCGTGAGGAAGAGGAACTCGTCGTCAGTCACCGGTTGGTCCAGCGGCGCGCCGAGTTCCTTCCAGTTCGGGAACAGCTCGGACAGTGCGCGCGGGTCCATCACCGCACCGCTGAGGATGTGCGCGCCCGGCTCCGAGCCCTTTTCCAGCACCACGACCGAGATTTCATGCTCCCGCACCTGCGCCAGTTGCTTGATGCGGATGGCAGTGGCCAGCCCTGCCGGCCCGCCGCCGACGACCACCACGTCGTATTCCATGGCCTCGCGCGGGCCGTGCTGTTCGAGGAGGGATGCTGGGGTCATTCGTGCGTGTCCGGGCGTTCTCTGTCAGTCCGGGAGTCTATCCAGCGTGGCGCACAGACGCTCGCCCCGCGTCTGCCAGCGGCTACTGTCGCCCGCGCACTGCACCGGCCCCCGATAGACTGGCTGGCACAACAGATGAACTCGGAGGCGAGGACCATGTCAGCAGGCGATCGTTGCAGGCAGCGCAGTGAATCCCGGGATGCTCCGAGTGGTGTGTCGGCTCGTCGGCTCTGGGGTCTGGGAAGGTCGCTGCTGGCCGCGTGCGCGCTGATCCTGCCGGGAGGGGCTGCATTCGCCGCCAGCATCCAGACCTTCTCGCCACAAGGCGAGGTAGCCCTTGTTCGGCAGGCCCGGGCGACGTTCTCCGAGTCGATGGTGCGCCTGGGCGATCCGCGCCTGCCAGACCCCTTCGACACAAGCTGTTCAGGCACGTCGCCGCTCAGCGGCAGCGGGCGTTGGGTCGATGACAAGACCTGGGTCTACGACTTCAAGCAGGATGTGCCACCCGGCGTGGCCTGCGAGTTCCAGTTGAAGCCCGGGACCTTGTCGCTGGCCGGGCAGGTGATTGCCGACTCCAAGCGCTTCAAGTTCACAACCGGTGGGCCGGCGATCGTTCGCGCGTACCCGCAGCCGGGCGAGGACTCGATCATCGAGGAGGAGCAGGTTTTCGTCCTCCTGCTCAGTGGTCAGGCTACGCCCGCCAGCATCGAGAGGTCTGGCTACTGCGAGGCTTCGGGCATCGGCGAAAGGCTGGGCTTGAAGGTGGTGGGTGGTCCGCAGCGGGATGCGATCCTGAAGGCGGTCGGGCTGTTGCGGCACCAGGCGCGGGCCGTGGCTGTCACTTGCGCGCGACCTCTGCCCAACGAAGCCAAGCTCAGCGTGGTGTGGGCCGCCGGCATCGCAACACCTTCTGGTGTCCCGAACACCGCCGAAAGCCGGTTGCAATACAAGGTACGGCCGCCGTTCAGCGCCAGTTTCAGCTGTGAGCGCACCAGTTCGCGCTCGGATTGCTTGCCGATCCGCCCGGTTCGAGTGGAGTTTTCCTCTCCCGTCCCCAGGGAGTTCGCCGAGCGAATGACATTGGTCGCTGCAGACGGCACCCGCAAGCCGCAACTCGAACAAGTCCGTGGCGAAAGCGGCGAGCAGTTGCTGTCGGTCGGTGAAGGGCCATTGCGCAGATTCCTGTTTCTGTTCGGCCGCAGCAAAAGCGAAGTGACGTCGAAGCCGTCCGAGGCCAGCGTGACGGCGGTGCAGTTCAGCGCGCCGTTTCCTGAGAACGCGACCTTGCGCATCGAGTTGCCGGCGGATCTGCGCGACGACGCCGGACGAGCACTGAGCAATGCCAGCCTGTTTCCGTTGCTGACGAAGACGGCCGTGACGCCAGCGCTCGTCAAGTTCCCGGCCGCCACCTTTGGCGTGCTCGAACTCAACGCCGAGCCGACGCTGCCGGTGACTGTGCGCCATGTCGAGGCGAATCTGGGAATCAAGGGGCTGAGTGTCACGCCTGGCGCCGTCAAGGACCTGCGCATCCGCGATGACGCGGCCATCATCGAATGGCTGGCGAGGGTCAAGCGTTACGACCAGGGCCTGCTGCCGCGTGCCGAGGTCGAGCGCGAGCTGGGCATCACCCTTCCCGCGCCACCGAAAGAGAAGAAGGCAGACCGCAAGAGCAAAAGCCATGGCGAAGACGTCTCCAGCGAGGACCAAAACGCCTGGCGCCGGCACTACGTCGAGTCCAGAACGCTCGGCCTGCTCAGGCGGGAGACGGCCGCTCGAGCCCTTGCACTGCCCAAGGCAGCAAGCGACGATCCGCGGCCCTTCGAGGTGATCGGCATTCCGATGCCGCAGGCGGGCTTTCATGTCGTCGAGATCGAGTCACCGAAGCTGGGCGCATCGCTGCTCGAAACCGATTCGCCAGTGTTCGTGCGGACCAGCGTGCTGGTCACCAACCTCGGCGTGCATTTCAAGTGGGGCGCCGTGAACTCCGCGATATGGGTCACGACGCTCGACAAGGCCCGTCCGGTCGGGGATGCACAGCTGCAGGTCTCTGACTGCCAGGGCAAGGTCGTCTGGAGCGGCCGCAGTGATCCCCAAGGCCTTGCTCTGGTCGACAAGGAACTGCCTGCGCTGCCTTGGGAGTATTGCCGGGGGGGGCATGACGGCGCCGACAGTGGCCGTGAGGAGGGCTACTTCGTCAGCGCGCGCAAGGCCGATGCGTCCGGCCGCGAGGACATGACCTTCGTGTGGTCGACCTGGAACCAGGGCATCGAGTCCTGGCGTTTTCACGTGGACGCAGGTGCGCGGGACAACCCGTCGCCGGTGCTTTTTCACTCGGTGCTCGACCGCACCTTGCTGCGTGCCGGTCAGACGGTGTCGATGAAGCATCTGGCACGCCGCGAGTTGATGGTCGGCCTCGCGCTGGCCAAGAGGGACGACCTGCCGGGCGCGGCGAGCATCGTGCATGAGGGCTCCGGGCAGAAGTTCACCTTCCCGCTGAAATGGCGCGAGGACCGGTACGCCGAGACGAGCTTCGACATTCCCAGGGACGCCAGGCTCGGTGTCTACCGCGTGCTGATGGACACCGGACGCGGCAGCTACCAGACTGCCGCGTTCAGGGTGGAGGAATTCAGGCTGCCGGTGATGACCGGCCGCATCATCCCGCCCAAGGCGCCTCTGATCAGACCGCAGCAGCTGGCGTTCGACCTGCAGGTGAACTACAGCAACGGTGGCGGTGCCGCCGGCCTGCCGGTTCGCTTCTCGGCGCAGCTGCGCGATGCCAATGCGGCTACCGCCGTGCGCGCCGACCGTTTTCCAGGCTTCCGCTTCGACCCGCCCGCTGCGCCGAGGGACATGAGCGCCAGACCGTTCTTCTCCGAGGAGTACGCCGACGAAGACGACGAGGAATCCTCTGGTCGCGTACGCGACACGGGTGCGCAACTGGTCGCCAACAAGCTGCCGTTGACGCTCGACAAGAACGGTGCTGGCACGGTCAGGCTGACCCCCTTGCCCGAGGTGCAGAGCGTGCGCGAGTTGCTGGTGCAAGCCACCTATGCCGACCCCAACGGCGAGATCCAGACGCTCAGCCAGACTCTCCCGGTGTGGCCCTCGGCAGTGGTGTTGGGTGTACGTACCGAATCCTGGGTGTCGGTGAAGCAGAAGATCGCCACGCAGGTGATGGCGCTCGACACGGCGGGCCGGCCGGCCGCCGGTGTGCAGGTCACGCTGCGCGGCGTGCTTCACAAGACGAGTTCGGTTCGCAAGCGGCTGGTCGGTGGCTTCTACGCCTACGAGAACCAGAACGCCGATGAGGACCTGGGCGAGCTCTGCAGCGGCACGAGCGATGCGCGCGGCCTCGTTTTTTGCGATGTCGCGATGAAGGTGCCGGGCAATGTCGAACTGGTGGCCGAGTCCAGGGACGCTGCGGGCCATCTCGCTCAGGCCGCGGCCTCGATCTGGGTAACAGGTCACGGTGAAGTCTGGTTTGGCGGCGACAACCAGGACCGCATGGACGTGATCCCGGAGCAGCGTGCTTACGAGCCCGGGCAGACCGCCCGGCTGCAGGTGCGCAGCCCGTTCCGGCAAGCCACCGCCCTGGTGGCCATCGAGCGCAATGGCGTGATCGAAACGCGCACCGTCGAGCTGAACGGCCGCGACCCGACCATCGATCTGCAGGTGAAGGCCGAATGGGCACCCAATGTGTACATCTCGGTGCTTGCGGTGCGCGGCCGGGTGCGCGAGGTGCCTTGGTACTCGCTGTTCAGCTGGGGCTGGCGCTCGCCAGGCGAATGGTGGCGCGCCTATCGGGACGAAGGCCGCATCCACCAGGTGCCGACCGCGATGGTCGATCTGTCCAAGCCGGCCTTCAAGTACGGCATTGCAGAGATCGAGGTGGGCACCAACCGCCATCGGCTCCAGGTCGATGTGACGCCCGACAAGTCGAGCTACCCGATCCGCGCCACCAGCCAGGTGCGCGTCAAGGTCAGCCTGCCTGACGGAAAGCGCGCCCCCGCGGGCACGGAGGTGACGCTGGCGGTGGTCGACGAAGCGCTGCTCGAACTGATGCCCAACGACAGCTGGGACCTGCTCGGCGCGATGATCCGACACCGCGGCTATGGCGTGGAGACGGCCACCGCACAGATGCAGATCATCGGCAAGCGGCACTACGGCAAGAAGGCTGCGCCGGCTGGTGGCGGCGGCGGCCAGTTTCCCTCGCGTGAGCTCTTCGACACGCTGCTGTTGTGGAACCCGCGCGTGGTGCTCGATGCCAACGGCGAGGCGATGGTCAGCGTGCCGCTGAACGACTCGCTGACCTCGTTCCGCGTCGTCGCGGTGGTGGATGCGGTGCAGGGCTCGAACGTGGCGCTGTTCGGCACCGGCCGCGCCAGCATCCGCGTGACTCAGGATCTTCAGATCATCTCCGGTGTGCCTCCGCTGGTACGCGAGGGCGACCGCTACCGCGCGATGTTCACCGTGCGCAACACGACCGGCGGCGCCATGGATGCATTGCTGGCGGCGCAGCTCGGCAGCAGCAGCCTGCCTGCGCAGAGGCTGCGCATCGAAGCCAATGGCGCCGTGGAGGCCAGTTGGGAGGTCGACGTGCCGTACAACGTGGGGCAACTGGAATGGACGGTATCGGCCGAGGGGGGCGGCGCCAAGGACCGGATGAAGATCCAGCAGACCGTCCGGGAGGCGCTGCCGGTGCGGGTGCTGCAGGCCACGCTGTTGCAGCTCGACAAGAGTGTCGTCCTGCCGGTTGCGCCGCCGGTGGGTGCCGCAGCCGATGCGCGCGGCCAGCTGCGCGGCGGCGTCGATGTCACGCTGCGGTCCACGCTCGGTGACGGGCTGCAGGGGGTGCGCGACTACTTCAAGCGCTACCCGTGGTCGTGCATCGAGCAGCGGGCCTCCATGGCCATCGGCATGCGGGACGTCACGGCCTGGCGAGCGATCGCTGCGCAGTTGCCGCTGTATCTGGACGAAGACGGGCTCGCGAATTACTTCCCACCCGCCACGGGCTGGCGCAGCACCGGCAGCGACACGCTGACCGCGTACCTGCTGTCGATCAGCGATGAGGCCACTCGCCTGGGCCATGACTTCAGCCTCGGCGAGGACACGCGCACGAAGATGGAACGTGGGCTGATCGCATTCGTCGAGGGTCGCACGCGACGCGACTTCTGGGCCCCGGCTTTCCTGCGCAACGGTGATCTCGACGTGCGCAAGCTCGCTGCGATCGAAGCACTGTCTCGCACCGGCAAGGCTCGGCCGAAGCTGCTCGAATCGGTTCAGATCCTGCCCAACCAGTGGCCCACCGGCGGCGTGATCGATTGGCTGCTGATCCTGGATCGGGTGAAGGACATCCCCGATCGCGACAAGCGCATCGCCGAGGCCGAGCAAATCTTGCGCGCGCGGCTGAACGTGCAAGGGACGCGGCTGGGCTTTTCCACCGAGCGTGACGACAACTGGTGGTGGCTGATGGTCAACGGCGACGTGAACAGCACGCGCATGATCCTGGCGGTGCTCGAGCGCTCCGCATGGAAGGACGACCTGCCACGCCTGGTGACCGGCACCTTGCAACGCCAGCAGCAGGGCGCCTGGTCGACCACCACGGCCAATGCCTGGGGCTCGGTCGTGATGGAGGCGTTCTCCAGACGCTTCGAGCGCGACGCGGTCAAGGGCACGACACGCGCGGGCTTCGAGCCGGGCGCGGCACCGCGATCGCTGGACTGGTCCAGGTCTGCGAGCGGCGGCACCCTGGCGCTGGGGTGGCCCGCAGGTTTTGCCTCGGGTGGCCATCAGGCCGATGCCGCGCTCAAGCTGAGCCATGAAGGTGCTGGCAAGCCGTGGCTCACGTTCACCAGCAAGGCGGCGATACCCTTGGCCGCGCCACTGTCGAGCGGTTACCGCATCGCCAAGACCATCACTCCGCTCGAGCAGAAGGTGCCGGGCAGGTACAGCCGGGGCGACGTTCTGCGCGTGCGCCTGGAAGTGGATGCGCAGGCCGACATGAGCTGGGTGGTGATCGACGATCCGGTCCCCGGCGGCGCCACCTTGCTGGGCACCGGGCTCGGTCGCGACGACCAGATCAACCGCAGCGGTGAACGCCAGGATGGCCGTGCCTGGCTGTCCTACGAGGAGCGCGGCTTCCAGGGCTTCCGTGCCTACTACCGCTACCTGCCGAAGGGTGCCTTCAGTGTGGAGTACACCTTCCGCCTGAACAACCCTGGTCGATTCGGCCTGCCGAGCACGCGCGTGGAAGCGATGTACGCGCCGGAAATGTTTGGCGAGTTGCCCAATGCCGTCGTCACCGTTCAACCCTGAGGCCGGGCCCGCCGTGCGCCCGCTGCGTCCAGCGGTCCTGGTGTTGGCGCTTGCGAGCGCACTGGCTGGCGCCAATGCGCTCGCGGCGCCGACCTTCGCCGAAGTCAAGGCCGCGCATCGGATTTCAGACACGGTCCTGATGGACCGGCACGGTGTCGCGATCCAGTCCATCCGTACCGATTTCAAGGTTCGACGCGCCCAATGGGTGCCGCTGCGCGAGGTGTCGCCAGCGCTGCAGCGGGCGCTGCTGCTATCGGAAGATCAGCGCTTCTATGAACATTCCGGCGTCGATTGGTCGGCGGTGGGCGCGGCGGCCTGGGGCAACCTCTGGAACACGCGCACCCGCGGCGCGTCGACAGTCACGATGCAGCTGGCTGGCCTGCTCGATGCGCAACTCGCCGCGCCCCGAGGCGGGCGATCCATGGTCGGCAAGGTGGGTCAGGTGCGGATGGCCTGGGAGATCGAGCGCAGCTGGCGCAAGGACCAGATCCTCGAGGCCTACCTGAACCTCGTCGCCTTTCGTGGCGAAGTGGTCGGCATCGGCGCTCTGGCGGCAACGCTGTTCGACAAGTATCCGAGCGGCCTGGATGCGCAGGAGTCCGCCGTCGCGGCGGCGCTGATTCGTGGGCCCAATGCCAAACCGGCTGATGTGGCGAAACGCGCCTGCACGCTGATGAAGACGCAGGAGAAGACGCCAGCGCGCGCGGATGCCTGCGAGGGACTGAACTCGTACACCTGGCAGGTGCTGGCCCGCCGCCCTGCAGAGCCATTGGATCGCGACGCGCAGCTGGCCCCGCACCTGGCGCGGCGCCTCGTGGGTGCGGCCGAGGCATCGCCGCATGCGTCCGGTCGGCAGTCTCTTCGCACGACGCTGGATGCAGGCATCCAGCGTCACGCGCGCGACACGCTGCGTCGGCAACTCGCCGAGTTGCGCTATCGCCACGTCGAAGATGGCGCCGTCATCGTCATCGACAACGCGACGGGCGACGTGCTGGCATGGGTCGGTTCAAGCGGCGATCTCTCGCAGGCGGCCGAGGTCGATGGCGTGGTCGCGCCGAGGCAGGCGGGCTCGACCCTCAAGCCTTTTCTGTATGAGTTCGCCATTGAAAAGCGCTGGCTCACTGCGGCATCGGTGCTCGACGATTCGCCGGTCGGACTGACCACCGCGGCAGGTCTGTACGTGCCGCAGAACTATGACCACGATTTCAAGGGGCTGGTGTCGCTGCGCACGGCTCTTGGCTCATCGCTCAACGTGCCGGCTGTTCGCTCCTTGGTGATCGTCACGCCCGAGCGCTTTGCACAACGCCTGAATGCGCTGGGGCTCAAGCTTGCGCACAACGGCGGCCACTACGGCTACAGCCTAGCACTCGGGTCGCCGGAGGTCACGCTGGCGTCCCTGGCCAATGCCTACCGCAGCTTGGCCAATGGCGGCATGGCGTCGGCGTTGCGGCTGCAGCCCGGCGATTCCGCAGCGGCACCCAGGCGCGTGATGGATGAGCGTGCCAGCTTCATCGTGGCCGACATCCTGGCCGACCGCGAGGCGCGCGTGCCGAGCTTCGGGCTCGACAACGCGCTGTCGCCGCGCTACTGGGCTGCCGTGAAGACCGGCACCAGCAAGGACATGCGCGACAACTGGTGCGTCGGCTTCTCCCGTCGTTACACCGTCGGCGTGTGGGTCGGCAACGCGAGCGGGGAACCAATGTGGGATGTGTCGGGCGTCACCGGGGCTGCGCCGGTGTGGCGAGCGGTGATGGACGATCTGCACCGGCAGGGTCTCGACCGGGCAGACATGCTCAAGCCTGTGACCGTGCCGCCCGGTGTGACAGCCACCGAGGTCAGGTTCAGCACACTGCTGGAGCCACCGCGCCAGGAATGGTTCATCGCCGGCACCGAGCAGTCGCTGGTGACGCCGGCGACCGCTCGCGCCAGCACCTTGATGCAGATTGCCTCACCCATGGATCGCACCGTGTTTGCTCTCGACCCCGACATTCCCCCACAGGCGCAGAAACTGAGCCTTGCTGCGGTGCCGGGCACCCCAGCCAGCTGGTCCTGGCACATGGATGGCCAACGCCTGGGCCCGGCAACGGACATGCAGTGGACGATGTGGCCGGGCTCTCACCGACTGGAGCTGCGAGATCAGGCCGGCAGAGTGGCCGAAACGGTGAGGTTCGAGGTGCGGGGCGCGCAGCTGAAGAACTCCGGCGCGGGCAAGGGCTTGCGCGGGGCCGAGACCGTTCGACGGCAGCGCTGAGGTTTCCGCAGCGGTTGCAGACGGTCTTCCAGAGTGAAGGAAGCTGTCGTTCAAGCGCCTGGAGACAGTCCTTCGGTACGGCAACGAACAGACGGCACAAGGCCTGCCACGGCAGAGTGAGTCATGAACTTGTCGCGCGCAACCTTGAATGCGGGTCGATGGCCTTCCCTGTCCCGCAAGTTCGAGCGCCCGAGGCTGTCGATGCTCGAGGTGCTGGCGCGAACCGCCCGCCGGGTACCGCATCGGCTTTTCGGTGGCAAGACCTCATCTCTGCGTGCGCTGACCGAGGAAGAGACCACCATGAATTCGCCATGCCTCTGAAATCGTGCTGCCGTTGCGGGCATGTCGACATCCCCGCTGACCCTTGAAAGGAGCTGCCACGATGACCGGCCAAGGTCAAATGAGCGATCGGTCTGGGTGGCTTCTGCTCGCCATCGCCATCGCCATCTTCGCTCCGTCCGCGATGGCGCAATCCCGGGGCGAGCTGCTGTACAGAACGCATTGCATTTCCTGCCATACGACAGAGATTCACTGGCGCGACAAGCGGTCAGCCAGTAACTGGCCGGCACTCAAGAGCCAGGTTCGACGTTGGCAGGCAGCAGCTTCGCTGGCGTGGAGCGATGGCGACATCCTGGACGTGTCGCTCTATCTCAACGAAAGCATCTATCACTTCGAACAGACGGCAGATCCGGTTTCTTCAGGGGGCGTGGGTGCCAATGCACCTGCCCCCACGTCGGCCCTGCAGGTGAGAAAAAACGGGCCGTGAAGGCCCGTCGTCACCAGATATTTGGTGGTGGAGAGGAGGAGGATCGAACTCCCGACCTTCGCATTGCGAACGCGACGCTCTCCCAGCTGAGCTACCCCCCCACACGCGCGCTCAGTCTAGCTCAAGCCAGCAGCGGCCTGCGATCAGTCGGCGAGGGCGTCGAGATACAGCCAGTGGCCATCCTCGCGAACGAAGCGGCTGCGTTCGCGCAGGCGGTGCGCGCGCCCGGCCAGTTTGCTGAGGGCAACGAACTCGACTTGCGCATGGTCCGCGTCGGTCTGCACGTGGCTGAGCACCTGCAGCCCCAGCCAGCGCAGACCGGGTTCATGGTGAAAAGGGGTGGTCGGTCGGGTGCTCGGGTGCCAGGTCGCGAGCAGGTAGTCGTCGAGTTGCAGGGTGTATGCGCTGTAGCGCGATCGCATCAGCGCCTCGGCGGTCGGTGCCATCAGGTGCGTCGGGCCAGCATGAAAGCGACCGCAGCAATCGGCATACGGCAGCTTGGTACCGCAGGGGCATGCGACGACGGACATGGGCATCGGCGATCTGGGTCGAAGTTCGTCACGATTGTCAGCGAGCATGAAAAAGCCCCGCCGTGGCGGGGCTCGGTGTGAGCGCATCGACCTCATTTCTTCGGCGCGACTTCCTTCTTGATTGCGCGTCCAGACGGCTTGTTCGATGCGACGAGCTCGGGCTTGAACTCGGTGCCGTTGACGGTCAGGCCATCGGCCGAAAACCTGGAGGCGTTGCCGGGGCCGACGCCCTTGACGCGCGCTACTACGTCGGACCAGTCCTTGAAAGAGCCGTTCTTGCGCTCGTCGAGGATCTTGGTCGACATGCCCGGGCCGATGCCCTTGACGGTTTCGAGTTCGGCGCGCGAGGCCTTGTTGAGTTCGACGGCTGCTTGGGAGGCAAAGGCGACGGTGGCCATCAGCAGAGCAATCAGGGTACGGATCATGTTGGGCTCCATGGGGTAAGGGTTGAGGGTTGCCGGTCGTGCCTCCGAGGGCTCGACCTGTGAGAAATTCTGAGGATCGACGGCGTGTTTGACTGTCCCCTCCGGGAGGGCCCTCGGGCGGGGGCGAGCGACGCTTGCCGCTCTGAACAGCGACTGAAACCACGCCGCCTGTGGCCTCCCTCTGTGGTGGGAAGGGCTGCCGCGTTCGGTTGTGCAGCGAGTTCGGCCATGCCACTTGATATAACCCGGGCCTGCCTGATGCCCTCACACACCATGAACCAGCACGCCATCGCCCGCCCCTCTCAACCGGGAGCCGTGCTGTGATCCCGGCGCTCCATGAACTCGCGCAGCGTCGTGTGCTGGTGGTCGGTGACGTGATGTTGGACCGCTACTGGCATGGCGCTGTGGATCGCATTTCACCCGAAGCGCCGGTGCCGGTGGTGCGCGTCACGCGCGAGGAGGAGCGACTCGGCGGCGCGGCCAACGTGGCACTGAACGTCAAGACCCTGGGTGCGCGTGTGACGCTGCTGACAGTGGTCGGCAACGACGAGGCTGCCACCCGCTTGCGCAGCCTGCTGGAACAGCAAGGCATCGAGACTCGCCTCGGTGAGGATGCGTCGCTGCGCACCATCGTCAAGCTGCGCGTCATCGGGCGCTCGCAGCAACTGCTGCGCATCGATTTCGAGAACGAACCCGACCACGAGGTGCTGACCCAGGCGCTCGATGCCTTCGAGCGCGAATTGCCGCAGCACGATGCGGTGCTGTTTTCCGATTACGGCAAGGGCGGCTTGACCCACATCGTGAGGATGATCGAGTTGGCCCGCGCGGCTGGCAAGCCGGTGCTGGTCGACCCGAAGGGCAGTGACTACGCACGCTATGCCGGCGCCACGGTGATCACGCCGAACCGCGGTGAACTGGCCCAGGTGGTTGGCGTGTGGAGCAGCGAAGCGCAAGTGGCCGAGCGCGCCCAGGCACTGCGTGCGCGCCTGCGCGTGGGCGCGCTGCTGCTGACCCGGTCTGAAGATGGCATGAGCCTGTTCGATGACCGTGGAGCTGTTCACCAGCCGGCGCAGACGCGCGAGGTGTTCGACGTTACCGGTGCCGGCGACACGGTGATCGCGACGATGGCTGTACTGCTCGCGGCTGGTCTGGACGCGCGCGACGCGATGCCGCATGCCAACCGCGCTGGCGGCATCGTTGTTGGCAAGTTCGGCACGGCCAGCGTCACATATGCCGAGCTGTTCGGCTGAACGCCCTGGCGCTGCTCAGCGTGCCCGTCGGAACGTCAGGTTGATCCGCTGCTCGCCGGTCAGCGGATGAGAGCCGGGCTTCAGGGGCAGCACGCCGTGGTGGAAGAAGCGCGCCGGGCCGCCCCAGACCGCGACATCGCCGTGCACGAGTCTGATGCGTCGTGTCGGGTCGCTGCGCTGCATGCCGCCGAACTGGAAGACCGCGGGCAGCCCGAGCGACACCGAGACGATGGGTGCGCGCCCATCGCGCTCGTCGCGGTCCTGGTGCAGCGTCAACCGAGCGCCGGGCACATAGCGGTTGATCAGGCAGACATCGGGATCGAAGCCCGTGAAGCCTGCCTGTGCTGCCGCGACGGCAGCAAGTTCTCCGAACACACTGGGCATCGCGGGCCAGGGCTTTCCGCTGTCGGGATCGATCGGGTCGTATCGATAGCCGCGCCGGTCGCTGACCCAGCCCGCATCACCGCAACTGGTCATCGACACCGACATCCGAAAGCCACCAGGCGTGATCAGGTGTCGCCAGGGCGCTTGCGCAGTGACTTCGGCGACGGCCGATAGCAAGGCCTGATCGAAGTTCCGTGCGCCACCTCGCCAAATGATGGCGCCAGGCGTGAGCGGCTCGATGCGTGGTGCCTCTTCGACGTCGTCGAAGAGCACCAGATTGGAATCGGTACCCTTGCGCACCGACCTCACGCCGTCATCACGGCAGCGGACTCGCGCAACAGCAGCGCGCGCTTGCGCTCGACGCCCCAGCGGTAGCCCGAGATGCCACCGTCGATGCGCAGCACCCGATGGCACGGCACGGCCACTGCCACCGGATTGGCGGCGCAAGCGCTCGCCACGGCGCGCACGGAACTGGGTGCGCCGATGCGCAGGGCAATGTCGCTGTAGCTGGCCGTCTGACCTGCCGGAATGCCGCGCAGGGCCTGCCAAACCCGCAGCTGGAATGCGGTGCCTTGCAGGTCCAGCGGAAGGGACAGGCCGATGCGCGGCGCTTCGATGAAGGTCACCACGCTCGCCACCGTCTGCTCGAAGTCGCCATCGCCGCCGATCAGGTGCGCCCTGGGGAATCGGTCCTGCAGGTCGCGCAGCAGCAAATCCGGGTCGTCGCCAAGCAGGACCGCGCACACGCCGCGTGTGCTTTGCGCCACCAGGATCGCGCCGAGCGAGCTCTGGCCGACGGCAAAGCGAATCTCGGTGGCGACGCCGCTGGCGCGGCGAGCCGTCGGCGTCATGCCCAGCACCTGGAGCGACTCCACGTGAACACGGCTGCGGCCAGTGACTCGCGCACGCGCCGGGCTCGGTGGGCGCACGAGTGTTCGTTCGGAGTCATGCGGTGCCCGGGCTTGAACATTCGGTTGTCAATCGGACTGGCCCAGCCGCACCTTCAGATCGATCTTGCTCCCCTGACGCAGCACCGTCAGCGTCACCGTGTCACCAGGCTGGTGCTTCTCGAACTGTTCGAGCATCGATTCGAGCGCTGCGACCGGCTCCTTGTCGACCGCCACGATCAGATCGCCGCCGATCACGCCACCGGAACCCGAGCGTCGGAATGGCCGCAGGCCGATGTCAGCTGCCGAACTGCCGGGCGCGACGCCCACGATGGCGATGCCCAGGGGCAGCTTCATCGCCCGGTTGAATTCCGGCGGCGCGGCGGAGATGCCCAGCGAGGGACGCGGGATGCGACCGTCGCGGATCAGCCGCGGCACGATGCGGTTCACGTCATCGACCGCAATCGCGAAGCCGATGCCGGCGCTGGTACCGCTCGGGCTGTAGATGGCAGTGTTGATGCCGATCAGTCGACCGGCCGAATCGATCAGCGGACCGCCCGAGTTGCCAGGGTTGATCGCCGCATCGGTCTGGATCACGCCGCGGATCGGACGCCGTGTCACCGACTCGATCTCGCGGTTCAACGCGCTGACGATGCCGGTGGTCAGCGTCTGGTCCAGTCCGAACGGGTTGCCGATCGCAAACACCTTCTGGCCGACCTGCAGGTTGCTGCTCTGCCCCAGTGCAATGGCCTTCAGTTTGGCTGCGGGCGCATCGATGCGCAGCACGGCAATGTCGCGGTCGGGAAACACGCCGACCAGCGATGCGCTGAAGGTGCTTTGATCAGACAGTGTCACCCGCGCTCCGTTGGCGCCCTGGATCACGTGAAAGTTGGTGACGATGTGGCCGCGCTCGTCCCACATGAAGCCGGTGCCGGTACCGCGCGGCACCTGCGACACGTCGGTGGAGAACAGGCTGGCCGCCCGCTCCAGCGTGGTGATGTGCACCACCGATGGAGAGACTGACTTGAACACATCGATGTTGTTGCGTTCGTCGGCCGCCAGATCGCCGCGTGCGACCACTGCACGCGGGCTGGCGCTGGCTGCAGGTTCAGCGGCTGCAAAGGCATCGATGGTGCTGTAGCCACCCCATGCGAAGATCGATGCGACCGTTGCGCCAATCAACAGGCCTCGCAGCCTCACGCGTGCCACGGTCGGGTCAGCCAACGCGCACCTCGATACGGCGTGGCTGCGCGTCGGCAACCTTCGGGATGCGCAGGCGCAGCACGCCGTCCTTCAAGTGCGCGTCGATGGCTGCAGTGTCGAGCTCGTTGCTCAGCGTGAACGATCGGCGGTAGCGCGAGGCGCGAACTTCGGCAAATGCGGTATCGGGCGATGGTGGCGTATCCCATGCGACCGCGCCTTCGAGGCTCAACGTGTGGCCATCGACCTTGATGTCGAGCCCTTCCTTACTGACGCCCGGCAGATCGGCCATCAAGGTGATGCCGGCGCTGTCCTCGACAACGTCGACGCGAGGCAGAAGGTAAGACGTGGAAGCTGCCGTCTGGCTGCCTGGGTGGGTGGTTTTCATCTGGAAATCTCCTGTGGACGGTCGGTTCAATCGATGGCGATGCGCGTCGGTTGCGCCGCATCGCGACGGTGAACGTTGACATGCAGAACACCATCGCGGTAGGTCGCGCTGACCTGGCTGGGATCGACGTCGTCGGGCAATGCGACCGCCCGGCGGAACTTGCCGCTGTAGCGTTCGCGCCCGTGCACGCTGGTCCGGGGTGCTTCGGGCGGCAGGTCGCTGGCTCGTTCGCCGGCGATGGTCAGCACGCCGCGGTCCAGGGTGACCTCGGTGCGGCTGGCATCGATACCGGGCGCGAAGGCATACACGTCCACCGCCTGCGGGCTGTAGCCCACGTTGATGGGCGGGTAGGTGCTGCCACCGGTCGAGCGGATGGCGCGCGAGGTGCCGCCCCAGCCGAACAGCGTGTCGAGTTCGCCGCGCACGCGATCGAGGTCGGAAAAGAACCCGCTCGGGACACTCAGATATGCGTCATACATGCCTGTTTCTCCATCGTGAGGAAGGCTCTGTTGTCGAGCCGATGGAGATGAAATGGCTGCTGCCGCGCCGGTTTCAAGAGGCCGGTGCTGGCGTCGCCTCAAGTGCCCGTTCGGCATAGCGGTTGAAGCGCCATGCCGTACCGTCCATCGTGATGCGACGCCAGGTCGAACGCTTCTCGGCGGGCGTCATCACCGTCCAGTTCTGCACCTCGTCGAAAGTCCGGCCGCAACCCTTGCACATCTCGTCGCCCTGGCTGGTCGAGCAGATCGCGATGCAGGGCGCGTCAGGCGTGGTCTCGTACCAGGTCAGCCAGGCGTCGCGCGCCGGAGCCGGCATGCTGACATCGTCGCATTCGTTCTCGTGGTAATAGACCATCAGTGCGTACACCTCGGCCAGCGTCCGCACCTCGCGGCAGGCGGTGATGCCGTCGGGCGACGGCGAGCGTTCGCGCCACCAGTTGATGGCTGCTTCGATGTCGGTGATGTGAATGCCAGCCATGGAGGGTCCGAAAAGAGGACGGCAAGGATACTGCCGACGACCGTGCTCACAAAGCGCAAGCGCGTCGCCAGGGCCAGTCCATTGGGTCCCATCCCGAAGGGTTCTTCAAACCGGGCGCGAGCGAACGATCACGAGGATTTCGGGGGTAGACTCTTGGGCTTCGCTCGCATCGACGATTTCTCGCCAGTTCACCGGCGCAGTTGTTGTGATCGATGCTCGTTCATCCCCTCTGACCTCGTTCGAGTCAGCCCACGTTGTTCAGTGCGGCAGGTCTCGATAGCGCTTTGAGCCGGTGCCGTCATTCGATGGCACTTGCAGGCAACGGTCGGCGGCGATGCCGTCGCTTGACTGTTCCGCTTCACCTTTTTCAAAGCGAACCTTCTCCCAGCGACCTGACCTTGTCGGTTCATTGAACCGACGGGTGCCTTTTGGCGTTGCTCACTCATGAGCAGCGTCGGCACCGCTTATGAAAGCACGTATGACATTCGCAAATCTGGGCCTCCATGAAGTCCTGACCAAGGCCGTGGCCGACGCCGGCTATGAAACCGCCACCGAAGTGCAGATGAAGGCCATTCCGGTGGCTCTCGCCGGCAAGGACCTGATGGTCTCGTCCTCCACGGGAAGCGGCAAGACCGCCTCGTTCATCCTGCCCGCGCTCGAGCGCATCCTTACTGCGCGGGCCGACACCACGCAAAAGCGTGATCGCGCCACCGTCTACGGCCCGCGCATCCTGGTGTTGACGCCGACACGCGAACTCGCCATGCAGGTGGCCAAGGCGGCCTCTACCTACGGCCGCCATGTGCAGGGCCTGCGGGTGGCCACTGTTGTGGGTGGTGTGCCGTATCCGGCACAGATCAAGGCACTGCGCGGTCCGCTGGACATCCTGATTTCGACCCCAGGCCGCCTGCTCGACCACCTGCAGACCGGCAAGGCCGTGCTCGACCATGTGGAACTGCTGGTGCTCGACGAAGCCGACCGCATGCTCGACATGGGCTTCATCGACGACATCAACACCATCGCCGACCACGTGCCTGCCACGCGTCAGACGGTGATGTTCAGCGCTACCTTTGCCGGGCACGTCGGTCGTCTGGCGCAGAACCTGTTGCGCGATCCGCAACGCATCGATGTGGCGTCGCACACCGACACGCACGAGAACATCGAGCAGCGTCTGCACTGGGCGGACAACCACAACCACAAGAACGCGCTGTTGGATCACATCCTGACCGAGCGCGAAATGGAGCAGGCGCTGGTCTTCACCAGCACGCAGCGCGATGCCGACTGGCTGGCCGATCGCCTGGCCGAGATGGGCCATGCGGTCGCGTCATTGCACGGCGGCATGCCGCAGGGCCGTCGTAATCGGGTGCTGCAAGGCTTGCGTACGCGTCAGCTGAAGGTGCTGGTTGCCACCGACGTGGCCGCACGCGGCATCGACGTGCCGAGCATCAGTCACGTCATCAACTACGGCCTGCCCATGAAGGCCGAGGACTACGTTCACCGTATCGGCCGGACCGGCCGTGCCGGCAGGAATGGTCTGGCGATCACGTTGGGCGAACGGATGGACACCGGCATGATCCGCCGCATCCAGCAGTTCACCACACAGAACATTCCGGTCAGCACCATCGCAGGTCTTGAACCGAAGAGTCCGGAGCCGCGCATGTATGCACCGCGTCCCGGTGCGGATGCGGACCGCCGCCCTGGTGGTTTTGGCAACCGTTCGGGTGCCCCGGTGAACAGCCGCTTCGGCAAGCCGGCCTTTGCGCCACGGCGTGAAGAAGGCGGTTTCGCCCCGCGCCGTGACGAGAACTTCGCACCGCGCTCTTCGGGTCCGTTCGACCGGGCGCCGGCACGCCGCCCAGCCGAAGGCGCTCCCGCACCGAGTCGTGCGCCGTTCAAGGCGCGTCCGCGCACCGGTGGATTCAGCCGCTGAGCGTTCTTGAGAGAGTGCTGCGCTCTGCACGAAAAAGCCCGCGACAGCGGGCTTTTTTATTGCGGTGAGCCAACATTCAGCTGCGCAGTGACGTTCCGACTTCGTCGATGTACGGACCCGCATTACTCAAGTCATGGCGGCTTGGCATCAGGTGGCGGGGATAGGTTTGCCGCAGGACGCAAGACTGATTTGACGAGATCAAGCAAGCCGCCGCTGGACTCGCGCGACAGCAGCTGGGTGGCCATTTGCGGCAGCAGACTTGCGCAGACGGCACGCCGAAGCAGAGCAAAGCGCCAGGGTCGTGTCCACATCAGCAACGCACCGATGGCCGCAGCGCCGAGCAGCATGGCCCAGGGGTGTCGTTGTGTCAGCGGCTCGTCTGCCGAGGGGTCGGGCCTGCTGAAAAGGTCAGCGACCGCGCGCAAGGGGTGCTCGGCCCACCAGGTCACCGCGCTTTCCACCAGAGGACCAAGCACCGGCAGGGCGATCAGCGTGTCCAGCAAGGCGCCCTGCGGTCTCGACTCGCTTGCCTGGGCCTGCGCCCGACTTGCTTTCAAGTCAAGCATCTGGTCGCGCATCATTTGCCGCGACCGGCTCAACCGTTCAGTGGCATCGAGCACGGCATCCGCCGGAGTGCGCGGTGCTTGCGGTACCCGGTAGCCCGTTGCCGTCGGATGAGTGTTCACGAACTGACCTCACGCAACATGTCGATGTCCGCCCGCACCTGGCTCCGCAATGCGGAAAAAGCGGGTGCGTCGCCGACGGCTTGCGCCGACAGCCAACTCCACACCGCGAAGGCTGCTGGCAGCCCGGGTGCGAACCACAGCGCCCAGGGTGCTTGCAACTGGTCTGCAGGCGTCACTGCCCACAGCATCAGCGCCACCCCAGCCAGCACTGCCGCCACCGCCGCGCAGGACAGGGCAATCGCTGTTTTCAGGGCGCGCAGCCTGAATTGCCTGATGGCGCTCGACAACTCCAGCGTCGCGAGCGAGGCGTAGGCTTCGACGTGATCGGTGATCACCGCAGGCCGATCCACCATCAGTTTGAAAAACGGGTGCATCCAAGCGACGTTTTCGATACAGGGTGGAGGAGACGCGGTGCGTGCGATCAGTCGCGGTGACGTGAACGGCTCAACAGGCTGATCACGGTGACCAGGGCGGCCCCAGTCGCGGCGGCGATCAGCATCGCCTTGACCGGCTCGTCCTTGATGTAGCTGACCGTGCTGTCGGAGGCGTGCGCGGCACGCTCACGCAGCTGGCGAGAAGCGTCTCGAGCGCTGTCGAGGCCACGGCGGGCCATCGACTCTGCCTCCTCGGTCAGACGTTCGATCACCGGCTTGGCGGTGTTCATGGCCTGGTGGGCCTTCTCGGCGAGTCGGTCGTCTGCCTGGTGGGCTGCATGATCAATCTGATCGATGGCGAGTCTGGCAGAGTGGGCTGCGCTTTCGATGAACTGGCTGGGCGTGGTCATGGTCATGATGGGTTCCTTGGGTGGATGGGTAAAAGAGTTTCGAAACGGCTGGACGTCCAGCACAGGAATGCGCCGCGACGGCTATTTCTTCATCTGGCCAAGCAGGAAGCTGCCGATGGCGAGCACGAGAAAGATCACGAACAGGATCTTGGCGATGCCAACGGCACTGGCGGCGATGCCACCGAAGCCGAACAACGCAGCAATCAAGGCGATCACGAAGAAAACGACGGCGTAATGCAGCATGAGCATCTCCTGAGTGGGCGGATAGTGCGTGCGGCACACAGCACCGAACGCATGGTCAGTCTCAGGTGCAGGCGCTGTGTGATCGGTAATCCGGATGGCCTTTCAGGCGTCAGCCGATTCGGTGCTCGCCTGTAGGAAGGCGACGACAAGAACAGGCAATCGGCGGTAGTGGCCGGGGTGGGCTCGGCGTGGCTCAGACTGTGGTCGGCAACCGGGCCTCGATCGATGTACCGGCACCGGGCTGGCTGATGAGGGTCATCTCCCCGCCCTCGGCCTCGACGCGGTAGCGCATGCCGAGCAGGCCGTGTGCCCCCTGCCGACGGGCAGTGATGTCGAAGCCGCAACCGTTGTCGCGCACCGCAATCGTCACCGTGCCCTCAAGCTGCGAAAGTTCAACCCAGACTTCGGTGGCTTTCGCGTACTTGGCGATGTTGGTCAGCGCTTCCTGGACCAGTCGGTAGGCGGTCAACTCGCCTGAAGGACTGAGGTCGGTCGCAGCGAGTTTGACGTGGATGGACAAGCCTGACGCCTTGGCGAATTCGCGTGTGACGATGTCCAGCGCCGCGACAAGCCCCAGGTTGCTCAACGAGGAGGGGCGCAGGTTCTCGATGATCTGGCGTTTCAAGGCGATGCCGTCGTTGAGCAGCTTGTTCAGGTGCAGCAGGCGTTCAGCGACCTCCGGCGTCATCGTGCCGAGCCGTGCCTTCAGCCGGGCGGCATCGAGTTTGGCCGCAGTCAGCAAGGCGCCGAGTTCGTCGTGCAACTCGCGTGCGATGCGGCTGCGCTCATCCTCGCGCGCGGTCTGCAAGTGCTGGGCGAGTTCGGTGAGCTGCGCGGTGCGGGTCCTGACCTCGACTTCCAGCCTGTCGCGCTCGGCCTGCACGGCCAACTTCTGTTCCAGGTGCACCCGCGTCAGCACCAGGCTTTGCCTGAAATAAAGCAACATCGCCAACAGGCTGATCAGGGTGGTCAGCGCCACGCCGATGCGGTTGATCAGCAAGGTGCGCTGCACCCCCTCGCGCCTCAGGTTGACGCGCTCCGATTCCAGGTCGAGCAGCGTGCGCGACGTCAGCCGTATCGCCTCCATGTTCTCCTGGCCGATGTTCGTTCGCAGCATCTCGCGCCAGCCGTCTTGCTGGCCTTCGTCGTACAGCCGTATCGTGGTCGCCAGTTCGGACAACTTCTGTGTGCTGAGCGAGACAAGTTTCCGGACCAGGGGCTGGCCTTCTGTGTCGTCGCGGTAGTAGTCGGTCAGCAGGCGCAGCGAGGCGTCCACCTGCGCGAGCGAATCGCGGTAGGGCTTCAGGTAGTCGTCGCGACCGGTGATCAGGTAGCCGCGCTGGCCGGTTTCTGCATCGACCAGGTGCCGCCACAGCGATTGGATCTCGGTGCGTGTCGCGGCCATCGACTCCAGTCGATGCATCGAATCCGATGCCGATCGGTAGGATGTTTCGCTGATCACCAGCAATACCAGCGCAGCGACGCAGGCCAGCGGAAACGCATAGGCACTCCGACCGAAGCGTTGCAGCAGCTTCACCCGCATCGCGTTGCCCTAGACTGCAGTTGCCACTTCGCATGCCGACCAACCCCACCATGATCCGTATTGCCATCGTCGATGACCATGCCATCGTGCGCACCGGGCTGCGTCATTTCCTGTCCGAAGAGATAGGACTGACCGTCGTGGCGGAAGCGTCGAACGGACGTGAGGCGATTGACATCGTTCGCGCGGGCGGGGTGGATGTCATGCTGGTCGATCTCTCCATGCCGGACCAAAGCGGCGTCGAGGTGCTGGCCGCCATCAAGGCGCGCGCGCCTGACCTGCCGGTGCTGATCCTGAGCGGCTTTCCCGAGCAGCACTATGCGACCACCATGCTCAAGCAGGGCGCAGCCGGCTACCTGAACAAGGACTGCGAACCCGAAGAGATCGCCAAGGCGATCCGCACCGTGTTTCGCGGTCGCAAGTACATCACCTCGAGCGTGGCGGAAATGCTGGCCGACGGGCTGGCTGGTGGTGGTGACAAGCTGCCTCATGAATTGCTGTCCGAGCGCGAGTTGCAGGTGTTCCTCAGGCTGGCGAAAGGCGAGGCCATCGGAGCGATAGCGCTCAGCATGTCATTGAGCGTGAAGACGGTCAGCACCTATCGCACCCGGGTGATGGAAAAGATGAAGCTCGAATCCAACAGCGACCTGACCTACTACGCCTTGAAGACGGGGCTGATTCAGTAGCGCAAATGGCTGGATGTGAGGCTGCTCACGACAGCGCGGCAAAGCCGCTGTTTCCGGAGTCGCCATTCGACAGGCGCATGCAGTAGAGCATCAGCGCGTCGATTTCGCTGGACTTGTCGAACACCCTGTCTGCCCCGAGTTCGATGCATTTGCGGCGCATATCCGTCGTTGCGTAATTGCTCAACACGACCAGCTTGGTCGGCTTCTGATGTTCGCGCGCCGCCTTGAGCACACCCAAGCCAGAGCCCTTCGCCAGAAAGACGTCGACGATCATCAGATCGCAATCGTTGGACTGGCTGGACAGCCATTGCACCGCCGTGTTTTCGTCGGCGGCAGTGCCGACGACGTCTACGCTCGCCAGTTCCTCCAGCGCAGCGATCAGGTTCTCGCGGATGACCGGGCTGTCTTCGACGATGTAGGTTTTCAGCTGTCCCATGCGTATGACGTTGCAAAGAGGAGGGCAATGTTCCAGCCGGATTGTCATTCGTCGGATTGCTCGGGCCGTGCCATACAAACCACGGTGTGCTCGTCAGACCTGTCCTACACGCTTGGCAAGGGCGCTGACGATGGCGCCACTTGGCACCATGGCGTGGTGGCCACCCGACGCACGGTGACCGTGGTCTCCATGCCCGCGTACGCATTCGCGTCACCGAACCAGCTGCCGGACACGGGTGCTGCCTGGCTCGGGTCGCGGGCGACGCCGACTCGGATCAGCTGATTGCCGCCAAGGAAGTTGTTGGTGGGATCAAAGGGCACCCAGCCTGCACCCGGCAGATAGGCCTGCAGCCATGCATGGGTGCTGCCTGCGCCTTGCGTGATCTTTGGTGCGCCCGGCGTGCACGGGGTGGACGGATCGGTGTCGAGTGCCGGGTCGTAGAGGTAACCCGAGACGAACCGGGTGGCCACACCGAGTCGGCGCGCGGCCTCCATCATCAGCAGCGCGAAATCGCGGCAGGTGCCGCTGCCCAGCCTCAAGGTGTCCAGCGGCGACTGGGTGCCTTCTTCCTCGCGGCTGCTGTAGACCATGTGGTTGCGGATGTGCTCGTTCATCGCGACCAGCACGTCGCGGGTGCGCGACGGCCCATCAGTGCGGATGAACTGTCGCGCCCAGACCATCAGTTTTCCCTGGGGGTCGCCGTGATGGGGGCGCAGATACATCTCGAGATCGAAGCGCTCATCCGGCGTGTAGGCGAACGGAAGGAACTCGCTCGGCAGAGAGGCCGGCAACTCCAGGTCGCAGCTTGGCGCGTGCTCGATGGTGAATGAGCACACGATGCGCAACTCCAGTGCTGATCTCAGAGGCTGTACCAGCGCGACGGAATTGGAGTGCGGATCCTGAATCATCCGCACGATGGCCTCCGGGCTGACCTGCAGATCGGTGGCCAGCACCCGCAGGTCGTGGCTGTCTCGCGGCCTGAACATCACGCGGTGCTCGCCGAAGCTGACCGGCTTCCTGTAACGGTATACCGTGGAGTGCGTGATGTCGTACTGGATGGACATGGTCCGCTGTCTGACTGCCGTGGTCTGCGTCCGGCGTGCCGCGACCGGATCAGATGTCGATCAATTCGACCTCGAATATCAGCGTGGCATTCGGTGGGATCACACCACCCGCGCCATGGGCGCCGTAACCCAGTTCAGGCGGGATCACCAGCACCCGCGTGCCGCCGACGCGCATCCCGACGACGCCTTCATCCCAGCCACGGATCACCTGGCCCTGGCTCAGATAGAACTTGAATGGGTCGCCGCGGTCCTTGCTGCTGTCGAACTTGTTGCCCTTGACGCCGTTGCTGTAGAGCCAGCCGGTGTAGTGCACCGTGACATGCTGGCCGCTCTCCGCCAGATCGCCGGTGCCGTTGACCGTGTCTTCAAATTGCAGTCCGGAGGAAGTGGTTTGCATGGTCTGTCCTTGCGGTTTGGAATCTGGGGGTACGGCGGGCGCCGTGCAAGGAGTGGATCGTATCGAGTTTGCCGAGAAGCGAATATGCCCGGTGCTCTGCTAGGCGTTGCCGAGCCGCGATGCCATGCCCTTTGGACGCGAGTCGCAGTACGCTGCCACCGAGCACTCGGCGCACTTCGGGCCGCGTGCCGTGCACACGTAGCGGCCGTGCAGGATCAACCAGTGATGTGCATCGACCAGGTACTCGGCCGGCACGCGCTCCAGCAGCTTCAGTTCGACCTGCAGGGGGTTCCTGCCCGGTGCCAGTCCCGTTCGGTTGCCGAGACGAAAGATGTGGGTGTCGACCGCCATCGTTGCCTCGCCGAAGGCCACGTTCAGCACCACGTTGGCGGTCTTGCGCCCGACGCCCGGCAGCGCTTCGAGCGCCTCCCGGGTGCGCGGCACCTCGCCACCGTGGCGTTCGACCAGCAGGCGACAGGTCTCGTACAGGTTTTTCGCCTTGGTGCGAAACAGACCGATCGTGCGGATGTGCTCTGTCAGTGCGGGCAACCCCATCGCCAGAATCTTCTGGGGCGAATGGGCCACTGCGAACAGCCGCCGGGTCGCCTTGTTGACGCTGACATCGGTCGCCTGCGCCGACAGCAGCACCGCGGCCAGCAACTCGAACACGTTGGTGAATTCGAGCTCCGTCTGCGGCTGCGGGTTAGCGGCTTTCAGCACTTCGAAGAACGGGGCGATGTCGGCTTTTTTCACCGTGCGGATTCTGTCCGAGTCGCCAGCGCGCGGGCAATGCGATCGCGCGGTACCCGCGTTTTCGGCGTGCGCGGGCCGAACCAGCTGCGCACGTCTTCCTCGAGGCCGATACCGTGCATGTAGTTGTAGAGCGCCTTCTTCAGTGCGATGCCCAGCGCATCGTGGTCGACGCCGCTCGGGTCGATGAAGCCAACGTCGTTGCTGGCGAAGGTGATCGGTGGCAAGGGCTGCAAGGTGACGCCGTACTCTTCCGGGTGCTGACCGACTGGCGAATGCACGGTGCAGGCGAAGCGGTGGAAGAAGCCCGACTGGATGCAGCCTTGCTCGAACAGCTGGCGCACGTATTCGAGCGCGTCAACGGTGTCTTGCACCGTCTGTGTCGGGAAGCCGTACATCAGGTAAGCGTGGACCAGCACGCCGGCATCGCTGAAGCCCTTGGTGACACGCGCGACCTGCTCGACCGAGACGCCCTTCTTCATCAGGTTCAGCAATCGGTCCGATGCGACTTCGAGGCCGCCCGAGATGGCGATGCAGCCGCTGTCGGCGAGCTGCTGGCACAGCGCGGGCGTGAACGATTTTTCGAAGCGGATGTTGCCCCACCACGAGATGGCGAGTTGTCGGCGCGCCAGCTCGTCTGCCAGCGTTTTCAAGGCTTTCGGCGGAGCGGCCTCGTCGACGAAATGGAAGCCGGTTTGTCCGGTTTCCTTGACGATCGCCTCGATGCGGTCCACCAGCGTCGCCGCCGAAGCGCCTTCGTAGCGCGAGATGTAGTCCAGGCTGACATCGCAGAAGCTGCACTTCTTCCAGTAGCAGCCGTGCGCCACCGTCAGCTTGTTCCAGCGGCCATCTGACCACAGCCGGTGCATCGGGTTCAGCATGTCGAGCAGCGACAGGTAGCTGTCCAGCGGCAATCCGTCCCAGGTCGGCGTGCCGACTTCGGCGAAAGCGACGTCGGCTTCGATCCAGTTCACGTAGTGCACCGCGCCACTGGCATCGCGACGGTAGGTGCGCACCAGCCGCTGCGCCGAGCGCTGGCCCTGCAGGTGTTCCAGCAGCGCGAGCAAGGGGCGCTCGCCGGCGTCCAGTGTCACGTGGTCGAAGAAGTCGAACACGCGTGGCTCGCGCAGCGAGCGCAACTCGGTGTTGGCGTAACCGCCTCCCAGCACGGTGACGATGGTCGGGTCATGCGCCTTCACCGTCTGCGCGATACGGAACGCCGCGTACACCGCGCCAGGGAAGGGCACCGAGATCAGCACCACGCGCGGCGCATGACGCAAGAGCGCTTGCTGCGTCAACTCGACCAGGGTGCGGTCGATCAGGTTCAGCGGTGCTTCGAGCGCCTGGGCCAAGGGGTCGAAGGTCGGCTGGCTCTGCGCCAGCGATTCGGCGTAGCGCACAAACTCGAAGCGTGGATCGATCGCGTCGCGCAGCACATCGGCGATGTCGTTCAGGTACAGCGTCGCGAGGTGGCGCGCGCGGTCCTGCACGCCAAGCGCACCGAAGGCCCAGGCCAAGGGGTCGCCGCCATCGTCGTCGATGTAGACGTCGAGAGACTCGAAGCGCGAGCCTTCCGGCAGGAAGGCTCGGCTGCAGATGCGGTGACCCAGCGTCGGGTCGCGGCCTTGCAGGAAAGACATCGTCGGCGCCAGCGTTGCCTGATAGCGGTCGAAGGCATCGAGGAATGACAAGACGCGCGGACTGCGCTGGGCGCTTGGTGATGCCTCGATCTGTGCGCGCACGGCCTGCAGGCCGGCGGGAGAAAACAGCTTCAGCACCAGCGCCAGCGCCAGATCCTCTTGCACCGCATCGAATCCGCGTGAGCGCAGAAAACCGGTCAGGTAGGCGGTGGAAGGGTAGGGTGTGTTGAGCTGTGTCATCGGCGGGATGACCGACAGCACACGAAGCGGGGGCGGCGTCTGCGGCATCAGGTTCGCCGTGCTGCCCGCGCGCGCGCCATGGCCGCCTCGATGACGGCACGTTTGTCTTCCTGTTCGGGAACAGCGGCTGCCTTCGGTGCGATCCCGGCAGTTTCTTCCGATGTGTCGACCACCAGGGGTTTCAGCGTCAGTGCGCGCGCCTCCAGCCGCGCGTTGCGCTCCTGGCGGTCGCGTTGCAGCCGGAACTGGTGGAAACCGTAGCGCTCCTTCGCCTCGTCGGCCTGCGGCTGGCTCCACGCGGACCAGCCGGTTCGAGCGCCGGTCACATCGATCAGCGCAATGCAATCGACAGGGCAGGCGGGCACGCACAGTTCGCAGCCGGTGCACAGCGCGGTCATCACGGTGTGCATCGTCTTCGGCCCGCCGATGATGCAATCGACCGGGCAGACCGGCAGGCACAGGGTGCAGCCGATGCAGGCCGCCTCGTCGATGACCGCGAGCCGCCGCGGGCCCTCGATGCCATGCGATGCATCGAGTGGTTCGATCGCAGCGCCGGTGATGGCCGCCAGCCGCGAGATGCCCTCGGCGCCGCCGGGCGGACAGCGGTTGATCGGTGCGCTGCCTTCTGCGATCGCCTGCGCATAGCGGTGGCAATCGGGGTAGCCGCAGCGGGTGCACTGCGTCTGCGGCAGCGCTCGGTCAATGGCCTCGACGGATGCTGCGGCTGTCGGTCCCGCTGCCGAGCTGTCCGCCATCGTTTCAGCTGACCTTGCGGCGATTGAGCGAGGTTTTCGGCGACGTCTTGCGCACGGCCGACGCAGCCACAGGTGCTGGCGACTGTGCCGCCGTCACCAGTTTCAGCCCCGACTCCACGGCATTCTTCGCACGCACGGCCGCCCTGGCTCTGACCCGCTTCGGTGTCGCTGCCTTGCCCAACTGGTGCGCAGCAATGAAGTCACGCAGACGCGGGTAAACGTCCTCCCGCCAGCGTCGACCAGAGAAGATGCCGTAGTGGCCGGCGCCCATCGCGTCGTGGTGGAAGTGGCGCTTCGGGTCGACGCCAGTGCACAGTTCGTGCGCTGCGCGGGTCTGGCCGGCACCGGAGATATCGTCCTTTTCGCCTTCGACCGTCAGAAGCGCGGTGGTCTTGATGTCCTGCGGACGCACCAGTTCACCCCTTACCGTCCAGGTGCCATTGACCAGCGCGAAGTCCTGGAACACCGTCTTGATGGTGTCGAGGTAGTACTCGGCCGGCATGTCGAGCACCGCGTTGTACTCGTCGTAGAAGTTGGTGTGGAAGTCGGCGCTTTCGTCGTCGCCACGCACCAGGTCCATGAAGTAGTCATAGTGCGAGCGCGCATGGTGGCTCGGGTTCATGGCTATGAATCCGGTGTGCTGCATGAACCCAGGATAGACGAGTCGCTGGCTGCCTGGGTAATTGGTCGGCACGCGGAAGATCACGTTGTTCTCGAACCACTCGAGACTCTTGTTCATCGCGAGGTTGTTCACTGCGGTGGGCGACAGGCGCGCATCGATCGGGCCGCCCATCATGGTCATCGTGCGCGGGGTGGGCTCGCCTCGGCTGGCCATCAGCGAGATCGCGGCCAGCACCGGCACCGTGGGCTGGCATACCGAGATCACATTGACTTCAGGGCCGATGTGGCGGATGAATTCCTGCACATATTCCACGTAGTCGTCCAGATGGAACGGGCCCGCGTCCAGAGGCACCATGCGCGCATCGGTCCAATCGGTGATGTACACCTTGTGGTGCCGCAGCAGCTCGCGAACCGTCTCGCGCAGCAGCGTGGAGTGGTGACCCGACAGCGGCGCCACGACCAGCACGGTCGGCTGTTCCTTCATCGCCTTCAGCATGGGCAGATCGTCAGCGAAACGCTTGAAGCGCAGCAAGCGGCAGAACGGCTTCTCCAGTGCCACCTGCTGCTGAACTGCGACTTGCACACCATCGACCTTGACCGTGTGGATATTGAACTCGGGCTTCTCGTATTCCTTCGACAACCGGTGCATCAGGTTCAGGGCTGCCGACACGCGCGGTGCTTGCGGTGTGTGGGTGAACGGGGACAGCGGGTGGCTGTAGAGCTTGGACGATGCGCTTGCGAATTCCGCCAGCGGGCTTAACAGCGCGCGCTGTGTTTCATAGAACTGGTAAAGCATCGACATGGCGAAATCCTGGTTCGGGCAGACGCGTCGCCGGCGGCGGCGCGGGTGTAGCGAGTGCTTGTCTTCAGGGAGATCGGCACTCCTGGGCAAAGTATGAATGTTGCACTGCAGCATTGTAGGGCGGATGCCCTGGGAAATCGGGGAGCGCCAGTGTGTCGGGTGGCCCCGGACACCGGATGGCGACAGCTTCGGCGCAAGAGGTGAAAAAGCCCGGCGGTGCCGGGCTTTCGGGTCTCCGTCTGTGCAGCCTCAGCTGGCAAGGCCAATGGCCTTGACCACGGCATCAATATTCCCGTGGTTCAGTGCCGCGACGCAGATGCGACCTGAATCGACCCCGTAGACGCCGAACTCGTGACGCAAACGCTCCATCTGCGGCTTGGACAGGCCCGTGTAGCTGAACATGCCTTTCTGGCGGGTGATGAAACTCACGTCCTGCTTGGCTCCCGCAGCGACCAGCCTGGATTGCAGCAGGGAGCGCATTTCCTTGATGCGCACGCGCATGCCGGCAAGTTCTTCTTCCCACATCGAACGCAGCGCCGGCGTGGTCAGCACGGTGGCGACGATCTGGGCGCCGTGCGTTGGCGGGTTCGAGTAATTGGTGCGGATCACGATCTTCAGCTGGCTGAGCACGCGCGACGTTTCTTCCTTGCTGGCGCACACGACGCTCAGAGCACCGACGCGCTCGCCGTACAGCGAGAAGCTCTTCGAGAACGAGGTCGCGACAAGGAAGTCGAGGCCGGCATCGAGAAACTGGGCGATGACCGCGCCGTCCTCGGCGATGCCGTCGCCGAACCCTTGGTATGCCATGTCGAGGAAGGCAACCAATCCGCGCGCCTTGACCGCTGACACCACTTGTGCCCATTGAGCAGGGGTGATGTCGTAGCCGGTCGGGTTGTGGCAGCAGGCGTGCAACACGACGATCGTGCCGGCCGGCGCGGTATTCAGCGCGGTCAGCATGCCATCGACATTGACGCCTCGCCTGGCGGCGTCGTAGTAGGGGTAGGTCTCGACGTTGAAACCGGCGTTGGTGAACAGTGCGCGGTGGTTTTCCCAGCTCGGGTCGCTGATAAGGACTTTTGGCGACGTGCCGTTGCGGGTGGCCAGATGCCGAAGGAAGTCTGCGCCGATCTTCAAGCCGCCGGTGCCGCCCAGTGCCTGAACCGTGGCTACGCGGCCTTCCTTGACCGCGGTGCTGTCTGCACCGAACACCAGGCCCTGCACGGCCTTGTCATAGACGGCGATGCCATCGATCGGCAGATAGCCGTGGGGCTTCAGGGTCTCGAAAATCAGCTTTTCAGCGGCCGCCACGCATTTGAGCAGAGGCAGCTTGCCGGATTCATCGAAATAGACGCCGACGCCCAGATTGACCTTGGCCGGGTTGGGGTCGGCGTTGTACTGTTCGTTGAGGCCGAGGATCGGGTCGCGGGGCGCCATGTCGACGGCGGCAAAGAGCGATGCCATGGGAATTCCTTGTGGTGGGGGCATTGGAAGCAAAGCAACGCGCGGGCTGCGCGGTGGGTGCGCGTGGACAGGTGTTTTGGGCTACGCTTTCGCGTTGCCGGGCCCCGCCAGCACGCGAGTTAACCTTGAAATTTTATCCGCCATGGCCGAACTCGTTGATCTGAATGCCACCACCAGCAACGACGTTCCCGAAGCGGGCGTGTTCGTCAGCTACCCCGGCTCGCCGTATCAGTTGTTTCAGCCTTACCCTCCGGCGGGCGACCAGCCGGCCGCCATCGCGCAGCTCGTCGAGGGCCTGAACGATGGCCTGAGTTTCCAGACCTTGCTGGGCGTCACCGGTTCGGGCAAGACCTTCACGATGGCGAACGTGATCGCGCGCATGGGCCGCCCGGCCATCGTGTTTGCGCCGAACAAGACGCTGGCCGCGCAGCTCTATGCCGAATTCCGGGAGTTCTTCCCGAAGAACGCGGTCGAGTACTTCGTCAGCTACTACGACTACTACCAGCCCGAGGCCTACGTTCCGCAGCGAGACCTGTTCATAGAGAAGGACAGCTCGATCAACGAGCACATCGAACAGATGCGCCTGAGTGCGACCAAGAGCCTTCTGGAACGTCGGGATGTGGTGATCGTCGCCACCGTGAGTGCGATCTACGGCATCGGCGCGCCGGACGACTATCTGGAGATGCGGCTGGTGATGCGCACCGGCGGCAAGCAGAACCAGCGCGATCTGATCAGCCAGCTGATCCGCATGCAGTACAGCCGCAACGAGACCGACTTCTCTCGTGGCACCTTCCGTGTGCGTGGCGACACTGTCGACATCTTTCCAGCGGAGCACTCGGAGCTGGCGATCCGCGTTGAGCTGTTCGACGACGAGATCGAATCGCTGAGCCTCTTCGACCCGCTGACCGGTCGCATTCGCCAGAAGATTCCGCGCTTCGTGGTCTACCCGTCGAGCCATTACGTGACTCCGCGCGACAAGGTGGTCAACGCGATCGCGACCATCAAGGAGGAACTGCGCGAAAGAACGGCCGAACTGGTCGGCGTCGGCAAGCTGGTCGAGGCACAGCGGCTGGAGCAGCGCACCCGCTTCGATCTGGAGATGCTGCAGGAGATCGGCCACTGCAAGGGCATCGAGAACTACACCCGGCATCTGTCCGGTGCCGCGCCGGGGCAGCCGCCGTCGACGCTGGTCGACTACTTGCCCAAGGACGCGCTGATGTTCCTCGACGAGTCACATGTGCTGATCGGCCAGCTCGGTGGCATGTACAACGGCGACCGGGCGCGCAAGACGACGCTGGTCGAATACGGATTCCGGTTGCCCAGCGCCCTCGACAACCGGCCGCTGCGCTTCGAGGAGTTCGAGACCAAGATGCGGCAGGTGATGTACGTGTCGGCGACACCGGCCGCGTACGAGCAGAAAACGTCCGGGCAAGTGGTCGAGCAGGTGGTGCGACCAACCGGCCTGATCGACCCGATGGTCGAGGTTCGGCCTGCCACCCACCAGGTGGATGACGTACTGCAGGAAATCCGGATCCGCGTCGAGGCGTCGGAGCGCGTGCTGATCACCACGCTGACCAAGCGCATGGCCGAGCAACTGACCGACTACCTCAGCGACAACGGTTGCAAGGTGCGCTACCTGCACAGCGACATCGAGACGGTCGAGCGTGTGGAGATCCTTCGCGATTTGCGCCTGGGCGTGTTCGACGTGCTGGTCGGCATCAACCTGCTGCGCGAGGGGCTGGATATTCCGGAGGTGTCGCTGGTTGCGATCCTCGACGCCGACAAGGAAGGCTTTCTGCGTGCCGAGCGCAGCCTGATCCAGACCATCGGCCGCGCAGCGCGCAACGTCAACGGCCGCGCGATTCTTTATGCCGACAAGGTCACTGAATCCATGCGCCGTGCGATCGACGAAACCGAGCGCCGTCGCAACAAGCAGATCACGCACAACCTGGCGATGGGCATCACGCCGCGCACGATCAACAAGAAGATCAAGGAGCTGATCGATGGCGTCTATTCCGAGAAGTCGGACAAGGGCGCCAGCAAGGACGCGCTTCGCTCAGCCGAGGTCGAGGCGCTGTCGGAGAAGGACCTGGGCAAGCGCATCAAGCAGCTGGAGAAGCAGATGCTCGAACACGCGCGCAACCTCGAGTTCGAGAAGGCCGCTCGCGTGCGCGATCAGCTTGCTCTGCTGCGCGAGCAGGCTTTCGGCGCGCCAGGCGGTGACAACGTATCGGTGCTGGTGACCAAGCCCTGAGGCGCAGTTCAGGGCACGGTCAACCAGATCTCGTTGCGCCGGAGGAACCAGGGCATGAACGGCGGGTTGTAGCGAGAGAAGACCGGCTCTCCACTGGTATTCACGCCGGCCGCTTTCAGCACGGATCGCAGCCTGTCCAGATGCTCGACGTAGTTGGCTTCGGACCAGAACCCCGAGTAGCGAATCACCGCGATCTGTCGTGCCGGAACCTCTCGCAGGATCACCCTGGGGTCGAGCGGCTCCGGGGCTGATGCCAGCGTCACGCCCCTGGGCAACACGAACTGGACGAGGTAGCTGCCGGCAGAACCGGGCACGGGGGCCTGCGTCACGGGCGCAGTCATGTCCATGCGCAGCGGGGCTGCCGTCTGCGTGACCGGGGCGGTCATCTCGAGTTTCTTCTCACCCTTGTTCTTGCCGAAGATGTAGCCGGCGAGGATCGGGAACGCGAGGTTTCCGGCTTCTTCTGCATCGGCCTCGATGCGAACCTCAGCGACGACATAGGGCTCGTACTGCCTCACCTCGACATCGTCGAGGGTGCGGATCACCACATAGGCAGGTTCCTCGATGGCTTTGGACACCAATGGCGAGGTGAGAACGGCCAGGGCGACAGCGACACGGGTTACAAAAGACCTCATGCCTGAGTGTCGCTCAGAAGAAGACGCCTGGCCGCCGCAGGCTTTCCTGCTTCCCCTCGGAGGCGGACGTTGCATGGCTGCGGCCTCGGGTTGCTCACAGGCAATCCGGTGTCTGCACCGCCTGCAAGACGACCTGCGCACAACCCTCGCGGTCGCGGTGCCGAAACCACCATACCGCGCCTTTCCTGATGGACCATTCCTGCGGTACATCGGCCAGCAGGTATGCAGCGACCAGACCCAGTGTGGGCTGATGGCCGATGACCAGCACCGGGTCGGGCGACTCCGGCCAGCGGGCAGCCTTGAGCAGGGCATCGCCGCTGGCATCGGGCGCCACCGCCTCCAGCGTCTTGAAGCTCCTGCCGAGCGCCTTGGCGGTCTGCTGACAACGCACCGCAGGGCTGACCAGTATCCGTGTGCCCGGCGCCAGCCGCTGGATGAGCCAGTCGGCCATGCGCGCGGCCTGTCGCTCGCCTTTGGCAGTCAGTCCGCGATCGAGGTCGTTTTGCCCCTCCTTGATGACGTGTGCTTCCGCATGGCGCCAGAGAATCAGGTCCATCGCATCAGTTCCCCGTGCTGGCCGACGGTGCATCGCCCGGCGGTTGAAAGCGCCTGGTCAATGCGTGCTGCGCGCTGACGCCGTTGCTGCCGATGCGTGAGAAGCTGCCGTCGGTGTTCAGCATCCACGCATCGCGGCGGTCGTGCAGGTAAGGCACCAGGCATTCGTCGATGACGCGCTGGCGCAGTTCGACATCGCGCACCGGCCAGGCCACCTCGATGCGGCGCAGCATGTTGCGGCTCATCCAGTCGGCACTCGACAGGTAGAGCACCTCGTCGTCTTCACCCGGGCCCCAGCGAAAGTACATCACCCGCGAGTGTTCGAGGAAACGTCCGACCACCGAGCGCACACGGATGCGGTCGGTCGCGCCCGGCACACCGGGGCGCAACACGCAGGCGCCACGCACGATCAGGTCGATGTCGGCTCCCGCCTGGCTGGCGCGCACCAGCGCGTTGATCAGCATCGAGTCGGTCAGTGCATTGATCTTGACGATGATGCGCGCCGGCTGGCCGGCGCGTGCCGCGTCAGCCACACGATCGATGGTGTGGATCAGACGCCGGTGCATCGTGAACGGCGCTTGAAGCATCTGGCGCAGCGGCTTCATCTTGCCCAGGCTGGCCAGTTGCTGGAACACCGCATCGACATCGGCCGTCAGCTCGGCATCGGCCGTCAGATAGCTGACATCGGTGTACAGCCTCGCGGTCTTCGGGTTGTAGTTTCCGGTGGACAGGTGGGCATAGCGGCGCAGCCGGGCGGTGGCGTTGGGGTTGGCGCTGGCCGCCCCGCTGGCCGACACTTCGCGCCGCGTCACCAGCAGCAGCTTGGCGTGGGTCTTCAGGCCGACCACGCCGTACACGACCTGCGCGCCGACGGCTTCCAGCCGCTCGGCCCAGTTGATGTTGGCCTCTTCGTCGAAACGCGCCTTCAGTTCGACGACGACCATCACCTCCTTGCCACGGCGCGCCGCCTCGATCAGCAGGTCCATCAGCGGCGATTCGCTGCCGGTGCGGTAGATGGTCTGCTTGATGGCAAGGACCGCCGGGTCGTTGACCGATTCACGCAGAAACTGGACCACCGGGTCGAATGATTCAAAGGGATGGTGCAGCAGCACATCGCCGCGGCGCAGCCTGGCGAAGATCGACTGGTCGCGCGGCAGGCCCTTGGCCGGCCAGGCGCCTTCATGCGGCGCAAAGCGAAGCGAGGGCAGCACGCTGCGATCGTTGACCTGATCGATCAGCTGGTTCAGGCGAACCAGGTTCACGGGCCCGTTCACCTGATACAGCGCCTGCCGTGGCAAGTCGAACTGTTCGAGCAGGAATTCGGACAGCTCCGGCGGGCAACTGCTGACCACTTCGAGGCGAATCGCCTGGCCGAAATGGCGCGAGCTGAGCCCGGAGCGCAGCGCCTGGCGCAGGTTCTTCACGTCGTCCTCGTCGACTTCGAGGTCGGAGTCGCGAGTCACGCGGAACTGCGAGAAGGTCTCGACAGCGCGCCCCGGAAACAATTCACCGAGATGGGCGCGGATCACGCTGGTGAGCAGCACGAAACCCTGCTTGCCGGGCACAAGCGCGTCGGGCAACCGGATCACCCGCGGCAACACACGCGGCACCTTGACGATGGCGATCGTGTTCTCGCGGCCGAATGCATCCTTGCCGCCCAGGCGCACGATGAAATTCAGCGCCTTGTTGGCGACCAGCGGGAACGGGTGCGAGGGATCGAGTCCGATCGGTACCAGCAGCGGTCGCACCTGCTTCTGGAAGAACTGGTCCACCCACTCGCGTTGCGCTTCATCCCGATCGGCATGGTTCAGGATCACGATGCCTGCGCGCTGGAGCAATGGCATCACCTGGTCATTGAAGGCGGTGTACTGCTCGTCGATCAGCCGATGGGCTTCGGCGGTGATCGCCTGCACATCTGCATCGGTGACGCCGGCGTTGGGCAGCCGCGACGCCTCCAGGTAATCGGCAAATCGCACCTCGAAGAACTCGTCGATGTTCGACGAGACGATGCAGATGTAGCGCAGCCGCTCCAGCAGCGGCACATCGTGCCGCAGGGCCTGCGCCAGCACGCGGCGATTGAACTCGAGAATCGAGGTTTCGCGGCCCAGCATCAGCGCTGGATCACCGGCCTGCGGCGCCGAGGCAGACCCAGGCGCGGTAGAGGTGAGGGTGGGCGAATGCGATGCGGGGACTGTACTCATCCGTCTAGTTTAGGGAGGTTGCTGGTCGCCTGGCAGAGTGTGGTCGCGGTCGACGGGGCCGTCCGGTCGTCAAGTCACCGCCATGTCCGCGTCGGCATCGGCTCTGCCCAACACCGTGTGGGCAATTGCGTCGCCCGATGGCGACGCTGACGCGCAGGTTGCGGCACGCTCCCGGCGCGCATGCTCGCTCCAGTCGATGACCTCAAGCCGTCCGTCGGCGTGCTCGACAAGCGCGGTCAGGCTCTCGACCCAGTCACCATCATTCGCGTAGGTGATGCCGTCGATATCGCGCAATTCGGCGTGGTGGATATGGCCACAGACCACGCCATGCGCACCGCGACGTCGGGCTTCGCGCGCTACTGCGGCCTCGAAGTCGCCGATGAAGTTGACCGCACGCTTGACCTTGAACTTCAGGTACTTCGACAGACTCCAGTACGGCAGGCCCAGCCGCGCGCGCATCGAGTTCAGGTGGCGGTTGAGCTTCAGCGTGAATTCGTAGAGGGTGTCACCAAGATGGGCCAGCCACCTCGCGCACTGGATCACGCCGTCGAACAGATCGCCGTGGATGACCCACAGCTTGCGTCCGTCGGCGGTTTCGTGGATCCAGTCTTCGGCCACCTCGATGCCGCCGAAGTTGTGCCCTAGATAACGGCGGGCGAACTCATCGTGGTTGCCGGGGATGAACATCACCCGGGTGCCTTTGCGCGCCTTGCGCAGCAACTTCTGCACGACGTCGTTGTGCGCCTGCGGCCAGTACCAGCTGCGTCGCAGTTGCCAGCCGTCGATGATGTCGCCGACGAGGAACAGGTGCTCGCTGTCGAAGTGCTTGAGAAAGCCCAGCAGGGCCACCGCCTGGCAGCCGGGCGTGCCAAGGTGCAGGTCCGAGATCCAGACACTGCGGTAGTGCTGCTTCGTTTCACCCGTGGCATCGGGCGATGCATCACCTGCGCTGTCGATCACTGCGCGCTGAACCTGGGAGTCGGTCCACGCCCGCAGCAGAGGCAGATCGCGTTGCATGGACACGGATGTTGCGGCCCCGGTGTGACATCTCGGTGGCGTTTGCATGACGCCGAGGTGACATGCGCTGCTCGCGAGCACCGCATTGCCCTGGCGATACCATGCAGCACCGCCGTCCCTGGAACCGCCGTCCCGCCTTGCACATGTCACCGCCCGAACCCGATCGTGTCCCCGTGCTTGCCAACAAGGTGTTCCTGTTGGTTCTGGTCGCCGTGTCGCTGGCGTTCGGCTGGATCCTGTGGCCCTTCTTCGGGGCGCTTTTCTGGGGGGTGGTGCTGGCCATCCTGTTCACGCCGCTGCATCGGCGACTGCTGGCTCGCTTCAACGGGCGCGGCTCACTGGCGGCCCTCACGACACTGGCAGTGATCGTGCTGATCGTGCTGCTGCCGCTGGCGTTCCTGACAGCATCACTCGTGAACGAGGGCGCAGGCTTCTACCGCCGCATGCAATCTGGCGAGTTCGACTTCGGCCTCTACTTCGACCAGATCATGCACGCGCTGCCATCGTGGGTCACGGAGCGGATGAATCAGTTCGGCCTTGGCAACATTGCCGCGTTGAAACAGAAGCTCAGCACCGCGATCTCGCAGGGCACCAGCCTGATTGCCACCCAGGCCTTCAGCATCGGCCAGAACACCTTCGAGTTCATCGTCAATTTCTTCATCACCATCTACCTGGTGTTCTTCCTGCTGCGCGATGGAGCCAGTCTGGCCTCCCGCATCAACGCCGCGATCCCGCTCGACGAGCAGGACAAGCGCGAACTGCTGCTCAAGTTCACGACGGTGATCCGTGCCGCGGTGAAGGGCAATGTGGTCGTCGCCATCGTGCAGGGTGGGCTCGGTGGTCTTGCGTTCTGGTTCCTGGGCGTCAACGGTGCCCTGCTGTGGGCAGTCATCATGGCCGTTCTGTCACTGCTGCCAGCGATCGGCGCTGGCCTGGTGTGGCTGCCCGTCGCCCTGTATTTCCTGGTGACCGGAGCGGTCTGGCAGGGTTTGGGCCTGATCGCCTTCGGGGTGCTGGTGATCGGCATGGTCGACAACGTGCTGCGGCAGATGCTCGTCGGCAAGGACACCAAGATGCCCGATTACGTGGTGCTGATCTCGACGCTCGGCGGCATGGCCGTATTCGGTCTCAACGGTTTCGTCATCGGTCCGGTGATCGCCGCCATGTTCATGGCGGTTTGGCACATCTGCATCGCGGCACGCGGGGGGGAACGATGATTGCAGGCCGCTGGGTGGTCATTGTTGCGACGGCGATGGTCTCTGCGCTGACTCTGGTCGCCGGGTGCGCCACCGCCACGCCGGCTGTCACGGCTGCGGAAGACGCCCTGCCAAAGTCGTTCCACGTCGGTCCCGATGAGGCTGGCATCTACATCATTCGCAGCGAGCGCGTCGGTGGTGCCATCCCTCTGGACGTCCTGATCGACGGGCAGCGCCTCGGTGCCACGGTGGCGCGGTCCTACCTTTATGCGGTGGTCACACCGGGCGTCCACACGGTGGACTCGCTCGGTGACGTCCGCCATACGCTGGAAGTCGAGGTGAAGCCGGGAACGATCGCCTACCTGTCACAGGTGGTGGAACTGTCGTACCTGACTGCGCCCCGAACACGCTTGCGCCGGGTGAATGACGCCCAAGGTCGGGAGTGGGTGATGGCGTTGAAGGCGGCGCCGCAGCGCAGAGCGGCCGATAAGCCGTGAGCCTGTCTCAGGCCAGCAGCGATCCGGTTCGGCCAGACCGTTGCACGCCGCCGTGCACGCCATAGACGCCAGGCGCTTCGCGAGGCAACAGGACATCGATGGCTCGGTCAAGGGCCGCGGTGGCACGGGCCAGGCTTTCACGCTGGGCCGCAACGGTGCCGCTGGCGCTGGCAAGCCGTCGGCGCAGTGCGGCCGGAACCGGGCCGTTGCGCGCGGCGCGTGAAAAATGATCCACCGCGTTCGAGAGGGCTCGGTGCAGTTCTGACGCATGCAGATCGATCGACGACAGATCGCGCGCCTGCAGGGCTGTTCCGAGGGACATCAGCCTGTCCTCTACCGCGCTGAGCGTCAATTCCAGCGCCGGATCAGCGGCATCGGTCCTCGACGGAACCAGAGCGGTGGTGGTGGGACGCAGTGGCGGCGACTGATTCATGGTCGGGTGCAGAAATGAAATTCGGTCAGGACTCGGGCGTGCTCTTCTTCAGCAGTTCGGCAGCATTGGCGATCAGCTTGTCGGCAATCGCGCCTGCATCGACCTTGAAGTCGCCTTTATCGATAGCCTGAGAGATGCGCTCGACCTTGGCACTGTCGAATTCGACAGAACTCGTCGAGCCCGACAGCAGGCTGGTCGCGGCGCTCGACAAGGCCACCTGTGCGCTGGCTTCGGTCGGTGCCACGGCGGCGGCCTCGCTGCTGCTGCGCGCATTCGCTGGGGTCACGGCAGGCCCGGTCGCGGCGCTGGCCACGGGCAGACCCGGGGTCTTGTTGCTTGTACTTCCGATGGTCATGACATTCTCCCGACGGGCAGCGAAGTGGACAGATTCTTCAACATGATCGGTGTTTCGGCCGCTCTGGCGCGGACTTTAGGACTTTTCGACAGCCAGGCGCAAGCCGACGTCGACACCGTGGCTGCGTGAAGCTGCCGACTCACAGCGATAACTCCACCACGCGCATGCCCACCGGCGTGCCGGTGACGATCTGCCCATTTTCGGTGCGCACCCTCGCGGCCTGGCCTTCAATGCCCGCCGTCAATGCCTGTCCGCTTCCTGCGATGATGAAGCCCGGCCCGCTGGCCAGCACCTTGACCGAGTCGCCGGCCGCAAACCACATCCGAGGCTTCAGGTCGGTTTGTCGCAAACCTCGACCGGCGACCAGCGGACGTGCCAGCACGCGGCCTACGGCGAGGGAGGCATTGGTGACCACTGCTGCGTTGTCCTCGGCGAAATCGACCTCGGCCATGCGCAGGTCATCCTCGCGCACCGTGGCTCCGGCAGGCAGGGGCACCGATGCGACCAAGGCCTGGCCGAAGACGCGCACAGTGACCGGCAGGTAGACGTTCCATGGCCTGGCGCCTTGCGCGCAGCGCAGCCCGATGCGCGCCTTCCCCCAAAGTCGCATGCCCGGAGGCAGGTACGGTTCGATGCGCTGACACGGGGCGAGCTTCAGCCGTGAGTCCAGCGCGCCCACATGAACCTCGAAGCGCAGCGGCTTTTCTGGGTTGACGCTCGGCTGCGACGGATCGGCCGGTTCATTGGCCCTGGTCGGTGCGGTCTGCTGCGTTGCATGCAGGGCCAGTTCGCGTACCTGCTCCACCAGCGCAGCATCGACCGCCACATCGACCGATTCCTGGGCTTCGCAGGGCAGGGTCAAACCCAGGACCAGCCCGCCGGTGATCAGCAGGCCACCCCAGCGTCTGGGGTTCGTGGGGCAGGGAGGATGACGGAATTTCATGCCTGCACTCTAGACACGACCCGATGCGACGCAGCCTGCGAATTGACGGTGAAACCTGCCCTTGTTCCCGCTAATGTTCGGCGCGGGGCCTCCAGACAATGACTGCACAGCCAGCCTTCGGGAGTGACCCATGCTGAACAAGCTCACCAGTTCCATCGATTTCCAGGGGCAGGCCTTGACCCTGCGGGCCGAGCGGCAGCGATTGATTGCCAGCAACATCGCCAACGCCGACACGCCAGGCTATGTGTCGCGCGACATCAATTTTTCGCAGGCACTGCGCGATGCCACCGGTGGCCAGAAGCTCCGCATCGGTACGGTCGGCCGACTCGAGACCACCCAGGCTGGCCACATCGCCGGCACCGGTGCGTCACCGGTTGCCGCGAACCTGCTGTACTCCAACGTCAGCCAGACCAACCTGGACAACAACACCGTCGACATGGACCGTGAGCGTGCCAGCTTCGTCGACAACTCGGTGAAGTACGAGGCCACGCTGACCTTTGTCAATAGTTCCGTGCGCGGCATGCTCGACGCGATCAAGGGAGGGCAAGCATGAGCATGATGAACATCTTCAATGTGGCGGGCAGCGCGACCAGCGCGCAAAGCCAGCGATTGAACATCGTCGCGTCGAATCTGGCCAATGTGGACACCGTCGCCGGGCCCGATGGAAAGGCCTACAAGGCGCGGCAGGTCACCTTCCAGACCCAGTTGATGGGCACTGCCGGCGGCAACGTCGGTGCGGCTGGCGTCGCCGTGAGCAACATCTCCGAAGACCAGACGCCGGGCCGCCGGGTGCTCGACCCGAAGCACCCGAGCGCTGACGCTGAAGGCTATGTGACCTACACCAATGTCAATGCGGTCGAGGAGATGGTCAACATGATCTCCGCCTCGCGCTCGTACCAGAACAACGTCGAAGTGATGAACACCGCCAAGTCGTTGCTGCTCAAGACCCTGCAGATGGGCAACTGAGCCTGTCGCATCACCCGAGTACACCTTCCATGGCCTTCGATTTCTCGACCATCAACAAGTCGTCCACGACCAGCGCGGTCGGTGCGTCGTCATCACCGGCCACGACCGCTGCCAACGACGCCGGGTCACAGGACCGGTTCCTGAAGTTGTTGATCACACAGATCCAGAACCAGGATCCGCTGAGCCCGATGGACAACGCGCAAGTGACTTCCCAGATTGCGCAGATCAATACCGTGAGCGGTATCCAGCAGCTCAACACTACCGTGCAAGGCTTGACTGGGCAGTTCACCCAGTTGCAGGCGTTGCAGAGCGCGAATCTGGTTGGCCGCGACGTGGTCGTTCCCGGCAATGTGCTCGACATCAACAGCGGAGTCGGGCAGGGCGGTTTCGAGCTGTCGAGTCCCGCCAACGCAGTGAAGGTCGATGTGCTGTCGCCATCGGGCCAGGTCATCAGCAGCCTGGCACTCGGTGCGCTGGGGTCCGGCAGCCACAGTTTCAACTGGCCGGCCGGCACCGCCACGAACGACAGCGGCCTGCGCTTCCGCGTGACTGCCACCAGCGGCAGTGTCAACAGCACGCCGACCATGCTGATGCGTGACCGCGTCAACGCGATCAACACCAGCGGCAAGGTACTGAACCTCGAACTGCAAAACGCAGGCAGCGTTCCATACAGCAGCGTGCGCGCGCTGAACTGACGCTTGCGCTGAATTCCGATCTCCGATTTCCCCTCCGCCACATCGGCCACCTCGCACCTCCTAAGGACACACCATGGGCTTCCAACAAGGTCTTTCCGGTCTGAATGCCACCAGCAAGAACCTGGATGTCATCGGCAACAACATTGCCAATGCCAACACCTTCGGCGCGAAGGCGTCGCGCGCAGAGTTCGCTGATATCTATGCCAGCTCCATCAATGGCGCAGGCAGCGGCAACATCGGTATCGGCGTCAACCTGCAAACGGTGGCTCAGCAGTTCACGCAGGGCGACATCTCGACGACAGGTAATCCGCTGGATCTGGCCATCAATGGACGCGGCTTCTTCCAGGTGCTGCGCCCGGGTGGTGACACTGCCTACACCCGCAATGGCCAGTTCAAGCTGGACCGCGAGGGCTTTGTCGTCGACAACATCGGCAATAAATTGAAGGGTCAGCCGTGGGACGAAGCCGTTGGTCGTGCAGTCGGCGACTCGCAACCGATCCGATTGCAGGTCGGGCTCGGTGCGCCCGTCGCGACCGGTGCCGGCAGCGATCCGGCCCTGCGCGGGATCCGCATGGGCATCAACCTCAACGCAGCCAGTGCCGTTCCCACCACGCCACTCGCTTTCGACCAGCCCGCCAGCTACAACCATGCGACCTCGCAAACGCTGTACGACAGCCAGGGCGCACCGTTGACGATGAACTACTACTTTCGCAAGACGGCGGTCAATGCCTGGGACGTCTACGCCACCGTCAACGGCCAGCCCTTCGACGGCCCCTCGCCTGCGACTGGCAGGGTCAGCTCATTGACCTTCGATTCCAGCGGCGCGCTGACATCACCGACCACGGCGCCGACGATCGATGTCGTCGATCCTCGTGTGACGCCGTCGGCGACGGTGTTCGCTGCCTTGCCGATCAATTTCGCTGGCAGCACCCAGTACGCGTCGGGCTTCACCGTCAGCAACCTCAAGCAGGACGGTTATGCCTCCGGCCAGCTCACCGGCATCACCTTCGACGAATCTGGCGTTGTCAAGGCGACCTATTCCAATGGCCGCACACAAAACCTCTCGCAGCTGCAGCTGGTCAATTTCAGCAACCTGCAGGGGCTGCAGCCGATCGGCGCCAACCTGTGGCAATCGACTTTCTCGTCGGGGGATCCGAGCACCGGCGGGCCTCCCGGCACCGGCACCTATGGCGCCCTTCAGTCCGGCGCCCTGGAAGAGTCCAACGTCGACCTGACCGGTGAACTCGTCAACCTGATCACCGCGCAGCGCCTGTACCAGGCCAATGCGAAGACCATCTCGACGCAGGACCAGGTGTTGCAGACGCTTGTGAATATCTGATCCGCCAACGCTTGAACTGAAATTCCGGGAGGCTTGCCATGGATCGCATGATTTACCTGTCGATGTCCGGTGCCAAGGCGACGCTGCAGCGGCAGGACGTGCTGGCGAACAACCTGGCGAACGTGTCGACCACCGGCTTTCGTGCCGAATTGCAGGCTTTTCGGGCCGTGCCGGTGCAAGGCAGCGGTGCCAGCACGCGGGTCTACGCGCTCGAATCGACCCCTGGCTACGATGCCACGCCGGGACCGGTGTCTGCCACAGGGCGCAATCTCGACGTCGCCGTGCAGGGCAACGCCTGGCTGGCCGTGCAGGGGCTGGATGGCACCGAGGCCTACACGCGCGGCGGCTCGCTCGATGTTTCGGCCGACGGCACGCTGACCACCCGCAACGGACTGAGCGTGCTCGGTGATGGCGGGCCGATCCAGGTACCGGCCAACAGCGAAGTGTCGATTGCCGGCGACGGCACCATCAGCGCGCGTACCGGCACCCAGCCGCCGCAGGCTGTCGGACGGCTCAAGCTGGTGACGCCCGAAGCGCCGCTCATCCGCGGCGAGGACGGCCTGTTTCGAGCTGCCGACGCCGCCGACCTGCCCGCCGACGCCACGGCTCGCCTGCAAGACGGCGCTCTGGAAGGCTCGAACGTCAGCCCGGTCGAGACGATGGTGGCGATGATTTCCGCTGCCCGCCAATTCGAAGCCCAGATGAAGCTCATGCAGACCGCCAAGGAAAACGAGAGCTCGGCTGCACAGTTGCTCACGATGAACTGAGCGCCAGCATGCGCCGCTTGAAACCCTGAACCAGGACCCCCAACATGATTCGTTCGCTGTGGATCGCCAAAACCGGCATGGAAGCGCAACAGACGCAGCTCGATGCCATCTCCAACAACCTGGCCAACGTCTCGACCAACGGCTACAAGAAGTCCCATGCGGTATTCGAAGACCTGATGTACCAGAACCTGCGGCAGGCTGGTGGCAACAGCAGCGAGCAGACGACCTTGCCGACCGGCTTGCAGCTGGGCCTGGGTACCCGTGCGGTCGCCACGGCACGCAGCTTCGCGCAGGGCAATCTTCAGCAGACCACCAATCCTCTCGACGTGGCGATCAAGGGCAACGGTTTCTTCGAGATCCAGTTGCCCGACGGCACCACCGGCTACACCCGCGACGGCTCGTTCCAGGTCAGCTCGCAAGGCCAGCTGGTGACCAACAACGGCTACACCGTCAACCCCGGCATCACCATCCCGACGACCGCACAAAGCGTGACCATCGCTGCCGATGGCACGGTGAGCGTGGCGCTTCCGGGCCAGCCGCTGCCTCAGGCCGTCGGTCAGCTCCAGCTGGCGAGCTTCGTGAACCCGTCCGGCCTCGAGCCCAAGGGGCAGAACCTGTATGCCGAAACCGCAGCTTCGGGCACGCCGAACGCCGGCGCGCCTGGCACCAACGGCATGGGCCAGCTGCAGCAGGGCTTCGTCGAAACCTCCAATGTCAATGTGGTCGAGGAACTGGTGTCGATGATCCAGACGCAGCGCGCGTACGAGCTGAATTCGAAGGCAATCAGCACCTCCGATCAGATGCTGCAGAGACTGGGGCAGCTGTGATGGGACTGACAAACTGCCTGCGTCCACTCGGTGGTGTCGCTGCTGCACTCGCAGTCATCAGCCTGTGCGGCTGCTCAGCCCTTGGCCTCGGTCATTCCGTCGATGTGGCGATGCCGACGCATGCCACGCCGCCGCCGAACTCCGCACCTCCCGTCGTCAACGGTTCGATCTATCAGGCCTCGCAGTACCGGCCGCTCTTCGAGGATCACCGCGCCCGCCTGGTTGGCGACACGATCACGGTCCAGATCGTCGAGAAGGTATCGGCCTCACAGAAGAGCACCAGCACGATCGACAAGTCCGGCAAGGTCAGCGCCGGCCTCACTGCGGTCCCGCTGCTGCCGGCAAGCCTGCTCAGCCGAACCAGTGCCACCGGCAATTCGGCCAACAAGTTCGAAGGCAAGGGCAGTACCGAGAACACCAACGACTTCTCCGGCGTGATCACCGCGACTGTCACCAAGGTGCTCCCCAATGGGCATCTGCTGATCTCCGGCGAGAAGCAGATCGGCGTCAACGACAACATCGATGTGCTGCGCTTCTCCGGACAGGTCGATCCCCGATCGATCCAGACCGGCAACAGCGTGGCTTCGGCGCAGATCGCCAACGTCCGTCTGGAGCACAAGGGCAAGGGCGCGCAGGCCGATGCTCAGATAATTGGATGGTTGGCGCGGTTCTTTTTGACCGTTCTGCCGATTTAAGTTTGCCCAGAATCGGATGCATCAAGGGGTGCATCCGGACATGAACAGCAGCAAAAGAGGGTGGGGTGCGGTGCTCTGGATGGCGTGTGCCATCGTCGGCACCGCCATCGGATCGGCTGAACCGGCCCTGGCCGCCCGGCTGAAGGAAGTGGCCTCGGTTCAGGGCGTGCGCAGCAACTCGCTGGTCGGCTACGGCCTGGTCGTGGGGCTCGACGGCACTGGCGATCAGACCACTTCTGCTCCCTTCACCACCCAGAGTCTCAGTTCCCTGCTGCAGCAGCTGGGTGTGACGATCCCTGCCGGCACCAACATCCAGCTGAAGAACGTGGCGGCCGTGATGGTCACTGCCCAGTTGCCGGCTTTTGCTCAGCCTGGTCAGACCATCGATGTCAATGTGTCGTCGCTCGCCAATGCGAAAAGCCTTCGCGGTGGCGTGCTGATTGCCACACCGCTCAAGGGCGCCGATGGGCAGATCTACGCGCTCGCACAAGGCAATCTGATTGTCGGCGGTGCCGGAGCCGCCGCGGGCGGCTCCAAGGTGCAGATCAATCACCTGAGCGCGGGGCGCGTTCCCGAAGGAGCCACGGTCGAGCGCGCGGTGCCGACGCCGCTGAACATGGGAAACGGGTTGCAGCTCGACCTCAACTCCCACGACTACAACACCGCGCGCGAAGTGGCCCGAGTCATCAACACCCGCATGGGCGCCGGGACCGCCCAGGCGATCGATGGCCGCCGTGTCCATGTGAACATGCCTGACTCACCCGACGCGCGGGTGTCGTTCATGGCCGAGATCGAGAACCTGAACGTCGATCTGGCGGCACCGGCTGCGCGCGTGATCATCAATGCACGTACCGGTTCCGTCGTGGTCAACGAGTCGGTCACCCTGCTGCCCTGCGCGGTTGCGCACGGCAACCTGTCGGTGACGATCAACACCACACCGCTGGTCAGCCAGCCCAATGCCTTTGGACAGGGGCAGACGGTGCAGGCGGAGAAGAGCGACATCACGATCCGCCAGGAACCGGGCTCGCTGATCGCTCTGCCTGCCGGCGCCAAGCTCGCGGACGTGGTGAAGGCCTTGAATTCGCTGGGCGCGACACCGCAAGACCTGCTGGCGATCCTGCAGGCGATGAAGTCGGCGGGCTCGTTGAAGGCCGAACTCGAGGTGATCTGATGAACCTTCAGCCGCCTTCCTTGCTCACGGGAACTCAGCCTGGCGCCGCCATGGACATGGCGGCCACGGCTACCGATGCCCGGGCCCTGGCGGCGCTGCGCAACGGCGCGATGCGCGACCCGAAGGCGGCGATCAGGGAAACGGCCAAGCAGTTCGAGACGCTGTTCATGCAGCAGCTGTTGAAGGGCATGCGTGATGCACAGTCCGCCATGTCCAGCGGCATGCTGAACAATCAAGGGACACAGCTCGGCACCGACATGCTCGATGCCGAATACGCCAGGAAGATGAGCGGTGCGGCGGGCGGGCTGGCCGACGTGATTGCGCGCCAGCTCGAACGGCAGTTCGTCAACGTCACGCCGCCTGCGGGTACAAGGGCTGGCACCACACCCACCGGCGTGCCCGGCAACGCGACGCCTGCCATCGGACCGCAGTCATCGACGGCAATCCAACGGCAGCTTGATTTCGTTCAGCGCCATACCGAGGCCGCCCGGGCGGCCGAAGCGCAGACGGGCATCCCGGCCAGTTTCATGGTCGCCCAGGCCGCGCATGAGTCCGGCTGGGGTCGGCACGAGATCAAGAACACCGACGGATCGACCTCGTTCAATGTTTTCGGGATCAAGGCCGGACCCGGCTGGACAGGCCGTGTGGCCGAGGTAACGACCACCGAATTCATCGACGGCACTGCCCGCAAGGTGACGGCCAGGTTCCGCGCCTACGCCTCATACGAAGATTCCTTCAACGACTACGCCAGGCTGATGAAAGACAGCCCGCGCTACAGCCGGGTGCTGGCCGATGCCGGCCCGGGCGCAGTGGGCGCCGCTGGCTTTGCACAAGGGCTCCAGCGCGCAGGCTACGCGACCGACCCAGCCTACGCCGACAAGCTGACCCGCGTCATCAACACCACGCTGCGTCTGCAGCGGGCGATGACGACCTGACGCTACCGAAGCGCCGCAGGATCGCCACAGCATGGGAATCGGAGCACTTTCGCAACTGGGTACGAGCGCCCTGAGCGCTGCGTCTGCCCAACTGCAAACCACCGGCAACAACATCGCCAACGCCAACACCGTTGGCTATTCGCGGCAGCGAGCCGAGTTGTCGACTGCCACTGGACAGTACACCGGGTCCGGTTTTTTCGGGCGCGGTGTCGATGTCACGACGGTTACCCGCGCGCACGATGAATTCCTGACACAGCAGGCAGCCTTGGCGCGCTCGCAGGCCAGTGCCGACAGCACTCGCAGGGATCAGCTCGTGCAGCTCGAAAAGGTGTTCGGCCTCGGTGAGTCCGGGCTCGGCTATTCGGCCTCGCAGTTCTTCGCCGCGTTCACCGGCGTGTCGACCAAACCGCAGGACCTGACGGCACGTCAGGTGGCGCTCGCGCGCGCCGGTGACATGGCCTCGCGCTTCAACGAAGCCGCACAGCAGATCGACAGGCTGCAGGCCGGTGTCAATCAGCAACTGCAGGTGTCGGTGGCATCGGTCAACAGCCTGGCCGATCAGATCATGACGCTGAACCAGCGCATCGTCGTCGCGCGCGGCCTGGGTCAGCAGCACAACGACCTGCTCGACAAGCGAGACACCGCGATCAACGAGCTCAGTCAGTACGTCCAGACCTCTACCGTCCCGGCTGACGATGGATCGCTGTCGGTGTTCGTCGGCGGTGGGCAGTCGTTGGTGGTCGGCGCACAGAGCACCAGGCTCGTCGCCATGTCGGATCCTCGCGATGCTTCCCGCATGGTGATCGGCGTCGCCGATCAGACCGGGAATCGGCAGTTGCCCGATTCGCTGCTGTCTTCCGGCTCGATCGCCGGCTTGCTGCGGTTCCAGAGCAGTGACCTGACCGACGCTCGCAACCAGCTCGGCCAGTTGGCCCTGGGCATAGGGCAGAAAGTCAACGAGCAACAGACGCTCGGCCTCGATCTGCAGGGGCAGCCCGGGGCGGCGATCTTCCGTTTCGGCGATGTGTCCGGCGCGCCGGTGGTCGCTGGGCGTTCGTCGACAGCCAACACCGGCAGTGGCAGTATCTCGCTGACGCTGCAGTCGCCTTCGGCCCTGACATCGGCGCAGATCAGCAGCGTGCAGGCGAGCGACTACGAAGTGGTTGCCGATGGCGCCGGTGGTTTCCAGCTCACCCGGCTCAGCGGTGGCGTACCCGATCCGGCTTATGCATCTCGTGCGGTGACAAGCGGCGACATCGTCGACGGATTCCAGATCAACATCAGCGGCACGGCAGCCGCGGGCGATCGCTTCCTTTTGCAGCCCGCCGGCAGCGCAGCGCGCGACTTGCGGCTCGACATGAGCAACCCGAAGTTGATCGCGGCGGCGTCGCCTTTGAGCGCGACCGCCGGCGCTTCGAACGCTGGCACCGGCAGCGTGCTGGCGCTGAGCGCCGACAGCGCAACGTCCGGCAGCCACCCCAACCTGCCAGCGACCCTGAGATTTCAGGTCACGGCAACGCCGGGGCAATACACCTACACCTGGACCGACTCCTCAGGCACCAGTACGCCCGCCACCTGGCAGCCCGGCCAGCCGATCAGCTACCCCGGCACGAGCGCCAGCAATGGCTTCAAGCTGACCATGACCGGGGTACCGATAGCTGCGAACCCGCTGGCCACGCCCGCCGTGGTCGGCGACAGCTTCACCGTCGGTCGCAACACCAATCCCGCCTCCGACAACCGCAATGCCAACGGACTGCTGTCACTGCGTGATGCGTCCTTGGTCGGGGAGGTGTGGAACGGCAGCTCGCTGCAGCCCGGCGCCAATGTCACAGACGCCTATGCGAACGTCATCGCCAACGTCGGCGTTCGGGTGCAGAGCGCGAAAGCCGCGTCAGACTTGTCAACCTCCGTGTCTGATCAGGCCACCAAGGACTTGACCAGCAAGTCTGGCGTGAACCTTGATGAAGAAGCGGCGCGCCTGATCCAGTACCAGCAAAGCTACCAGGCGGCGGCCAAGATGTTGCAGGTGGCGCAGTCGATCTTCGACTCCTTGCTGCAACTCGCGCGCTGACCCAGCGCTGTCGCCGCGTTGATACAGCCATTTCGCAAGCGACCGAGACACTCTCATGCGCATCACCACAGCCAACACCTACGCCACCACGATCAACAATCTGCAACTTCGGCAGCAGGATCTCAGCGACGCGCAGACCCGGCTGAGCAGTGGCAAGCGTGTTCTCATGCCCAGCGATGATCCAGCCGCTGCCGCGCGGGCCGAACGGGCGCTCGCAGCGGAGTTGCGCAGTGAGGCGTCGCAACGAAGCGTTGATGCCAGCAAGGTGTTGATGACCCAGGCCGAAAGCGCGCTGGGCGATGCGAATGAATTGCTGTCGCAGGTGCGCGAGGCGCTGGTGGCTGCGGGCAATGCCTCCTACACCGACGCCAACAGGGCCATCCAGGCCAACAAGATCCAGGGCCTGCGCGACCAGCTGCTGCAAGTGGCCAATCGGTCGGACGGGGCAGGCACCTACCTTTTCGGTGGCCAGGGGGCCAACCAGGCCCCCTTTGTCGACACGCCGGCCGGTGTTGTCTTCAGAGGTGTCTCCGGACAGACCCAGACCGACGCAGACACTTCGTTGCCACTGAGCACCGATGGCAACGCAGCCTGGCTGTCCTCCCGCACTGGCAACGGTGTATTCGTCACCCGTGCGGCCGGGAACAATGTCACCAACCAGCCCGTGTCGGGAGCCTGGATCGACCCCGGTAGCGTCAGCGATCCGTCGCAGCTGTTCCCGGTGGCCGACACCGGCTACCGCATCCGATTCACCAGCGCGACCGACTACACCGTCGAGAGCTTCCCGCTGGCCACGCCGAATGTCACCACCACCGAAAGCACCGGAACTTTCGCCAGCGGCCGCGCGATCACGCTGCACGGCACCAGGGTCAATATTGCGGGTGCGCCTGCGGCTGGGGATCAGTTCGAGATCACTCCGTCGACGCCCACCTTGAACCTGTTCACGGCCCTGGACCAGGCCGTCGCCAATTTGAAGCAGCCCGGGCTGACAGGTTCGCAACGTGCGCAAGGCACCTCCGATGCCTTGCGCAACGTCGACGCCAGCCTCGCTGGGCTGAGCGCCGCACGGTCGGCCGCTGGCGACGTGCTCAACAGTATCGATATGGTCACAAGCCGCCTGTCGGCCCAGAAGCTGGACGCACAGACACAGCGGTCAAACGCCGAAGATCTCGATCTGGTCCAGGCGCTGTCGGACTTCCAGAACAAGCAGAGCGGCTACGATGCAGCCCTGAAATCTTATTCCGCAGTTCAGAAGTTGTCGCTGTTCCAATACATCAATCCCTGACCTGGTCAGACACCTGCCGGGTCTGCCGGTTGTGCCTCTCTTCTGCGTAGGAGTTCTTGTGCTGGACGACGAAATACTCGGTCAGGTGGCGCTGGGCTATTCCGCCTTCGTCGACCGCAACCGCGCGGTGAGCGCGACCCGACTGACGGTGTTTCCCCTGCGCCCCGACTTGTCGCTCGATGCCGGCCAGCTGCTGCATGCCATAGCGTCGGTCTGGCCTGCGGACGGTGGGCGGGTCTCGCTCAACATAACCAGTGAAAGCCTGCTGCGGGATCTGCTGAAAACCTCACCATCGCACAACCTGATGGTCGAGGTGCCCGCGTTCATGGCCGCAGACCCGGTCAACACGGCGTCCATCGTCGCGCTGCACGCGCACGGCACCACCTTGATGCTGAAGGGCCGGCCCTTGAAGGATCTCCCGCGTGAAGTGTTGCCCTGCTTCGCTCAATCGATCATTGATCTCTCTGACGAACGCCGCATCGCCACCAGCGGTGTTGCGCCTGCTGGTGTGGCTCGCACCATTCCCCACGTGCTCGCCGGCATCAACACGACCGCTGACATGGACGGTGCCTTCAGGCGAGGCGCGGTGGCCGTGCTGGGCTGGCCCCTCGGCGACGAAGTCACCGAGCGTTCGAAAGGGAGTCGCGCGGCGCCCACGCCTGCCGACCTGCAGATCGTGGTCGAACTGATCCGCCAGGTCGATGCACAAGAGTCGGCCGAAAAGCTGGAGAACACCCTCAAGCGCGATCCTTCGCTCGGCTTCAAGGTGCTGCGCTACGTCAATTCAGCGGCCTTTGGCCTGTCGGTAGAGGTCAGTTCGTTCCGTCATGCGCTGATGCTGCTCGGCTACCAGCGCCTCAAGCGCTGGCTGGCGCTGCTGCTGGCCACCGCCAGCAAGGAGCCCAATATGCGCGCTGCGATGTTCGCTTCAGTGCGGCGTGGTCTGCTGATGGAGGAGTTGGCACGCAACACGGGTGCCGACGCCGAAATGCGTAACGAAGTGTTCATCTGCGGTGTGTTCTCGCTGCTCGACCGCATCTTCCAGCAGCCACTGGTCGAACTTCTGAGCACCATTCCTGTGCCGCATCTGGTCCACGAAACGCTGATCGACGGCGCTGGCCCCTATGTGCCGTATCTCAACCTGGTCAAGGCGATCGAAGCCGAGTCGCTCTATGACTTCCGGGAATGCGCTGACGCCCTGATGATGGGCGTGCGGGAAATCAACCAGGCCGAGTTGCGGGCGCTGGCCGCTGCGGCCGATTTCGACTGACGGCATGACAAGTCCCCGCGTGGCCGACGACACGATAGATCCGAAGGCATGAGCCTGAGAGCCCCACTGCGGTGAGTGCGATGGACGTCGTCGCCAGCCAGCCCGCCCTCGAACAGTTTTTCGATCACCTCAGCGAAGGTGTGTTGCTGTTCGATCGCCGTGGGCAGGTGACTTTCGCCAACACCGCCGCGCTGCGTCGCATGTCGGGCCCTGTCGGCGTCACGCTCGCGGAGTGGCAGGACGTGCTTGGCGCGGAGCTCGTTCACTGGCTGCGCCAGGCGATCGCCACCTCGCCGAGCGCGATGCGCACGCCGGGCCACGCCACCGCTCGCGCCGCAGCGTCGTTGCGCCGTGCGGCGTCGGCCCCGCCACCTCAGGCAGTGATGGCCGACGGCCGCCACGCCGAGGCGGCGTGGCAGGTTCTGGGCCTGGGCCTGTATGCCTTGCGCCTGCATTGGCAGGACCCGGCGCCAGCTCGCGCGGCGCCTCCGTCGGCCATCGCCGGCCCGGTGATTGCCGAGCTGATGCAGGTGCTGTGGCATTCGCCATTCCCGGCGATGCTGCAGGACACGCGCTGGCGAATCGTCGATGTCAATCCGGCCTTTGTCGCTTTCAGCGGCTATACGCGGGAGCAATTGATCGGCAGAGATCCGGTGGCGCTCGAACCGGAAGAAGACCGCGCGGGCAGCATCGGGCTGCGGGAGCGTTGGCAGGAGCCCACCGATCGTGACCCTGAACCGGCGCTGATGAGCCGCCGCATCGTTGCAGCTGATGGCCGCGAGCGCTGGTTCCGCGCCACCCGCAGCGTGCTCACCGACGAGAACGGCCGCGTGTTTGCCATGTCGGTGCTGCAGGACAGCACCGCTGAGCACATCGCCCGAGAACGTGCCGATCGATCGGCACGCGAGATCGATGACTGGTTCGACCTGAGCCCGATCGGCATGGTGTTGTTCGACGAGGCGGGTCTGCTGGTGCGGACCAACCCGGCCTTCGATGCGCTGGCTGGCGCGGTGCCCGCAGTGCTCGCCGATGCCTCGCCCGAGTTGCGCCAGTTGCTCGGCTGGACCGACAGCGGCCCATCGCCCGCGCTCCAGCCCTCGGCCAAGCCAGTGGTCACGCAGGGCTGGCTGCCGCAGCCCCAGGGTGGACTGCGCCGGCTGCGCTCCATCGTGCGCTGCTACACCACGCCGGGTGGCGCGCGACGCCACATGGCGATCCTCGAAGACCGCAGCATCGAGGAAGAGCGCGATCTCGCGCAGATCCAGATCGGCGCACTGATGGATACCGCTGGTGTCGGTCTGGCAACGTTTCAGGAGAGCTCCGGCTGGGTGCGTCAACGGCAATCGTCCAAGGCCATCGAGTCGCCATCCGATTCGAGTGCAGTGCCCACCTCGGCGGCCTTGCAGTCGATCAGCCGCGACATCGTGGCCGGCGAATCGCTGGCCGACTACGACGCGCTGCAGCAGGCCCTGCGCACGGCGCAACGCGCCGAGGTGCGCTATGCCATCCGGCACCCACAGCTGGGTCTTCGATGGCTTCTGACCCGTGTCGAGCCAGCCACGCTCGCGTCGGGCAAACGCACGACCTCGGTGGTGACACTGGACATCACCGAACAGCATCAGGCGCAGCAGCGCAGCGAGCAACTGCTGCGCGAGCTGACGACCATCCTGGAAAGCACTTCGGCAGGCATCGCCTACATCCGTGGCAATGTGCTGGTGCGCTGCAACCGGCGCTTCGAGGCGATGCTGGGATTGCCATCGGTAGGGCTCACGGGCAGTGGTATCGCCGAGTTGTTCGGCAGTTCGCCACAGGGCCAGCGCATCGCTGCCGACACCTTGCAGGCGCTGACGGCGGGCTTGATCTTCGAGACCGAATTCTCGATGGATCCTGCTGCGCGCTCGGCAAGAGACAACCCGCTTCGCTGGTACGCGCTGTCGGTACGTCGTACCGGGCCGGTGTCGCAGCAGATCGAAGCGATCGCGGTACTGTCGGACATCACGCGTCTGAAGTCGCAGCAGGTCGAACTGGAAGAGCTGGCGCGCGACCGCGAGCTGATGTTCAGCTTGTCGGAGGTCGGGATCGCCTTCGTTCGCGATGGCGTGCTGCAGCGCGCCAATGACGCGCTTGCGCAGTTGGCGGGCTACCCTGCTGCCGAGTTGCAGGGGCTGCCGCTGCGCTCTCTGTTCGCGGATGCCGAGGAGCACGAACGTCTGTCGACCCAGGAACAGCATGCGCTGCAACTGCATGGCCGATGGATCGGTGAGCGGCAGCTGTATCAGCGCGATGGCCGATTGGTGTGGGTGCAGATCAGCACCCGTCTGGTCGGTGACGATCCTGCCGGCGGCGTCATCGCTTCGTTCGTCGACGTCGATGCGAGGCACCGCGCCGAACATGCGGTGGCGCTGCAGGCCAATCGCACACGGGCGATCCTGGACTCGGTCCTGGTTGGCATCGTCACAGTCGGCCCACGCGGTATCGAGTGGATGAACCGTTCGGCGCGACGCATGTTCGGCGCCGACCTCGGCGACTTCATTGACCAGCCGATCAGCACCGTCGCCACGCCCGAACCCGATCATCCGTTTCGCCGCACGCAGTACCTTGATGACCTGATCGAGGGCGAGGCCGAGACCTTCGAATGCCGTCTCAAGGCACGCGACGGGCGGGAATTCTGGGTCGTCGGCAATGCGGTCGTGACCGGCCGCGAATCGCGCGGGCGGCAGCTGACCTACGCGCTGCTCGACATCGAGCGGCGCCGACAGGCCGAGGCCCGCATCGAGGAGACGCAGGCTTCGCTGCAGCGCATCATCGAGGCTGCGCCGATGGCGATCACGGTGCGCGACGCGCGCACGCTGACCATCTTGCAGGCCAATCTGGCCGCTGCACGCAGCGTCGACCGGACGATCGACCAGCTGCTGGGCCTCAGCCCCGAAGAGATCTTCGAACCGGGCATGGCCGCCCAGCGGCGCCTCGACATGGAGCACGCATTGCGAGCCAGCTCGGTGACACAGCGCGAATACCAGATTCCGATGAACGGCGAAGTCCGTGTCTGGGACGCGCGCTATCTTCCGTTGGCCGCACCGGGCCAAGCAGCCGATCAACTGCTGCTGGTCGCCACGGACGTGACCGAACAACGTGCGGCAGAGCAGGCGAAGTTCGACGAAGCGATCGCACAGCGGGAGATGCTGGTCAAGGAAGTGCATCACCGCATCAAGAACAACTTGCAAGGCGTGGCCGGGCTCTTGCAACAGATCGCCACCCGCAAGCCGGAGATGGCCTCGGCGATGTCCGAAGTGGTCGGCCAGGTACAGGCGATTGCCCAGGTCTACGGGCTGCAGGTCGGCTCGGGCGGTCCGCTTCAGGTAACGGGCGTGGTGGAGGCGATTGCCGGCTCTGTGCAACGCACCTTCGGGCACCCCATCGCCTTTGCGGTGCAAGGTGAACATCCGGAGCACTGGGTGCTGCCCGAGGCGGAGTCGATCCCGATAGCGCTGACCCTCAACGAGTTGCTGACCAACGCGGTCAAGCACACCGCGGCGCAACACTGCGCTGCCCCCCTCGCCGATACAGCCCTCCCGGCAGTGGAGTGCACGCTGATCTGTGATGAGGACGGTGTGCGCATCGTGATCCGTAACCGCGCTCGACTCGCCGATGGCTTCAATCTTGCGCGTGTGTCTGGCGGAATTTCCGGCCTCGGGCTGGTGCGGGCCCTGCTGCCGCGACGCTGTGCGCAACTCGGCATCGAGCAGAACCTCGAACACGTGGTTGCCACCATCAGCATCGTTGCGCCGGGCGTGATGAATGCAGCGCGCCGAAAGGCGGCGGCCTGAGCGCTGCGTCGCTGTTCAGCCGCATCGCTTTCGGACAGAATCGACCAGCGTCGGTATGTTGTTGGCCGGGCGCAGGTTCAGTTCCATTGGCCCGGTCATCCGTTTGATTGAAGTTGCAGGGGTACTGTGGTGGCAGTCGCGCAAGCGTCGTCCGGAGTGGGCGGCAAGATCCTGGTGGTGGACGACGACCGGCTGGTGCTGGCGACGCTGGCTCACGGCCTGACGCAGGCAGGCTATGAGGTGATCGACGCCGACAACGGTGATGATGCGATCCTGCTCGCGCGAGAGCACCGACCTGATCTGGCGCTGCTCGATATCCGCATGGAGGGGATGAGTGGCTTCGATGTCGCCGCCTACCTGCGTGAATACTGCAAGATGCCATTCATGTTCCTGTCGGCGTTCACCGACGAAGACACGGTGCGCCAGGTGCACGAGCTAGGCGCGGTCGATTACCTTGTCAAACCGCTGGACATCGGCCAGATCGTGCCGGCGGTCAAGGCCGTGTTTGCTCGGCTGAAGGCGTCGTCATCGGCGGCCGTCACTCCCGTCGATGCGCCTCCTAATGCGCGTGCCCGGCTTGCCGAAGTGCTGTTGCCCGTCGAGGCGATGGCTGTCGGCGTGCTGATGCACCGCTACTCGCTGGCCCGCGATGCCGCGCTCGATCGCCTGCGGCGCATGGCCACGGCGAACGGCCTCGCGCTCAGCAACGAGGCCGAGCGACTGCTCGAGGCGGTCGAGCGGCTGTCGGGTACGGCGCAACCCTGAGCCTGGGGCCCGTTGGGGCATTCTGATCCAGCCGAGGTGGACGCCTGAGCCGGTCGGACGCGTTGTGGCGGCACTCCGGGCCCGGGGTGTCGTGCCCGGAGTCGGTCACCTCAAGCCCTCGGCAGCACTGTGCGCCGGTGCTGTTTCAGTTAGACAGCGGAGCCAGCGAGAAATGGAAGCTCGCGCCTTGTCCCACCGCGGATTCGGCCCACACCTCGCCGCCATGCTTGTGCACGATGCGGCGCACCGAGGCCAGGCCGACACCGGTGCCCTGAAATTCACTGGCGCTGTGCAGGCGCTGGAAAACGCCGAACAAGCGGTCGGCGAAGCGCATGTCGAATCCGGCGCCGTTGTCGCGAACGGTGAAGCTGGGCGTGGCGGCGTTGGTGCAGCGCTCGAACCAGACATGAGGGTCGGCGCATTTGCCGGTGTATTTCCAGGCATTGCCGAGCAGGTTTTCGAGCACGACCCGCAACAGCGTCGGATCGCCCTGCACCTGCATCGCCGGGTCGATGTGCACCGTGACCTTGCGCTGAGGTGACTGCCGCCGCAGGTCATCGACGACGAAGCCGGCCAGTTGCGACAGGTTGACCGGCTGCCGGGCCACCGGCTTTGCCGACAGCTGCGACAACGCCAGCAACGCATCGATCATGCTGTTCATCCTGGCTGCGGCGCCGAGCACCCGGTCGAGGTGATCGTTGCCGATGCGGTCGAGCAATGGCCCGTAGTCTTCCTTGACGATCTTGGTGAAGCCTTCGACGACACGAATCGGTGCCCGCAGATCGTGCGACACCGTGTAATTGAAGGAATCCACATCGTTGTCGGCTGGAACAGCCGGGGGTGGCAGCGACGCCATCGTGACCAGGCGCGCTCCATCGCCTTCAGGCTGGGACGGAGCCGCGGCGCAAGACTGCGCATCGGTCAGGGTCGCTGCAGTGACCATGGCCTCGCGCAATGTACCGACATGGCCGATGAAGGCACCCGCGGCATCGTGCACGGGCAGTGCCCGCAGCACGCCGGTTTGTACGGTGTTGTCGGCCTTGCGGTGGCTGACCCAGATATCTTCCGCTGCCTGCTGCGATTCGAGTCGCTGCCGCAAAGAGGCATGCCGGATCGGGCACTGCCTGCCGGTGTCCGGGTCAATGCCGGCGAAATGCACCCAGATGTTGTCCAAACCGGTTGCGGCGCCCTGAGATGCTGCCGGCTTCGCACGGCCCACCGGTGCTTCCAGTGCCAGCAGCCGGTGGCCGGCGTCCGTACGCCACTGCCAGACATCAAGCGTCCGCGCGAGCGTCGCCGCGTGAATCTGCCGCAGCCGCAACTCACGGACTTCGGACTCCGATTGCCGCAGTCGTCGCAGCAGCAAACCCATGGACATGAGACACAGAAAGACGAAGCCGATACCGAACACGACTGCGAGGATGGAAAGCGCGCCGACGGTACCAACGCTCATGTCGTCGGCCTCGGCTGGCGTAACCCTGATTTCCGCAGCCATGGCGATGCCGCGTGCCCCCACTCCTGGCCAAAGGGCACCAGGTCATTCCCGTTCAGGCTCAGGCCGGTTGTCCCCCGTTTCATAGCGCCGGATTGTAGGCAGCGCAAGATCGCTCAAGCCCCGCCGAAAATGACTGCGGACGAGGTTTGATGACATGACATGCGTGTATGGTGTTCCGAGTGGATTCAAGTCGTGGCGTCGGCGACCGATACCACGAGCACGGTGTTTCCCAATCCAGCAACGACGGCCTGCCTGGCGCAGTTTCCATGCAAACTTACAGTCATAACCCGGTGGTTGCCGTTCTCGTGAGTCCAGGCCTGTGCGTTTCGACGCTGCTGGCGGTGGCGCATACCGGTTACCGGGGCATGGCGCCCATTTCAAAGGCGCCTTTGTCTGAGGCACACTCTGTGCTACACCAAAAATGTCTTCTCCCATGGATCTGTCGAGCGCCCTGAGATGAGTTCCGCGCCAGCGAATCGCGCCACGCCACCATCAGCGCAACCCAGGTCCGATGAAGATACGGGCCAGGGTGCTGCCTTGTCGCAAGGGTTGCTCAACACCGAAGCGATCCGCCGACTGCGCGAACTCGATCCGACAGGAGAAAGTCATTTGCTGACACGGGTGTTTCAAGCCTTCGAGACGTCGCTCAATCGACTGCTGCCGCAACTGGAGCATGCTCGCAACATGACGGATGCGGCTGGTGTGAGACTGGTCGCGCACACGCTGAAGTCGTCATCAGCAACCATCGGTGCCGTCCAGCTATCCAAGGTGTGTGCCGAAGTCGAGGCGATGGCGCAGGAGTCGCGTCTCGATGCCGCCGCGTCGGGCATCGAGCACATCCTGTCGGAGGCACAGGCTGTGCGGGAGGCGCTGCGCAAGTTGACCGCCTCGGGCTCAGCCGCCGGTGCTGCATGAATTCAAGTCTGCCTGTCGCCGAGGAGGCCACGACCCAGCCCCGTGTACTGCTGGTTGACGATGACGAAGTCAATCTGTTGCTGACCTCGATTGCGCTGCGTGAGCGAGGATTTGTGATCAATGAGGCAGCCAGTGGAGAGCGTGCGCTCGAACTGCTGAGAGATTGGCAGCCTGACGTCGTCGTTCTTGACGCGTTGATGCCCGGCATGGACGGGTTCGAAACCTGTCGCCAACTGCGGCGCATCAGCACCTTCGCGTCCCTGCCGGTACTGATGCTGACCGGACTTGACGACGATGCATCGATCAACCGTGCCTACGAGGCCGGTGCCACCGATTTTTTCGTCAAGTCCAGCCAGTGGAGCCTGCTCGATGGCCGCCTGCGCTACCTGCTGCGCTCATCGCGTACCCGGCTCGAACTGGAACTGAGTCAGTCCCGCCTGGCCCGCGCGCAGGACCTGGCGCGTATGGGAAGCTTTGAGTGGCGAGTGGGCTCGCCGGAGCCAGCCTTCTCGGCCGAAGCCCTGCGGGTCTTCCAGATCGATCCTGGCACCCCGCTGCTGTTCCGCGATCTGCTGAGGATGATGCCGAGGGAAGAGAGGCGCGGCAAACGCGCGCTGCTCAGCGAAACCCTGCAAAGCCAGGGAAATCTGACACGCGACATTCCGCTTGTGCTGCCCGATGGTCAGGTACACATCATCCACACCGAGGCGTCGCCGGAATTCAACGAGCACGGCCAACTGGTCGGCTACGCCGGCATCGTGCAGGATGTGACGGACAGATGGAATGCCGAGCACAAGATCCGCCAGTTGGCGAATTTCGACTCGCTGACCGGCCTGCCCAACCGCAACCAGCTGATAGAACGGACCGAACGTGCACTCGACGCGGCACGCCGCATGGGCCATCAGGTCGGCGTGCTGGTGATCGACCTGGACCGATTCAAGGTCATCAACGATACGCTGGGTCATGGCGCTGGCGATGAGTTGCTGGTCGAGGTGGCGCGTCGCTTGCGTTCTTGCGTGCGGCACTCCGATCAGGTCACCGACAACCTGCTCGATTCGATGGGTACGCGCGCCTTCCGCACGCTGGAGGCGATGTGCCGACTCGGCGGCGACGAGTTTGTCGCGCTGCTGCCCGAGGTTATCGACGAGCACGACGCCGAGATCGTGGCCGCCCGAGTGCTTGAACAGATGCGCTCGCCCATCCATGTCGCAGGCCAGGAATGCTTCGTCACCGCCTCCGTCGGCATCGCGCTGTTCCCCCGCGATGGCAACAGCGTTGCCGAGTTGATTCGCAACTCCGATGTGGCGATGTTTGCCGTCAAGGCGCAGGGCCGCAATGCCGCCACCGTCTACCGGCCGCAACTGGCCGGCAAGGGCCGCGAGAAGCTCGAACTCGAAAGCGCCTTGCACAAGGCCATCGAGCGCAACGAACTGGTGCTGTACTACCAGCCGAAGATTGATGTGCGAGGCGCGCGCATGGTTGGGGTCGAGGCACTGATGCGCTGGCAGCGGGGGAGTGTGCTGGTGCCTCCCGGCGAATTCATTCCGCTGGCCGAGGAGACCGGCCTGATCCGCCCGCTCAGCGAATGGGCGATCCGTGAAGCCGCCCGCCAGGCACGGGTATGGCTCGATGCCTTCGGTTTCACCGATTCGATCGCAGTCAACCTGCCGAGCCGAATGTTCGACCGCGGCGATCTGGTCGAGTTGATCCATGAGGCGGTCGTCTCGAATGGCGTGCCTCACCACTCTCTGGTGCTCGAGATCACCGAAAACTCGCTGATGAAGGATCTGCAAAGCGTGATCCCTTCACTGCACCGGCTCAACGAGATCGGTGTCGAAATCTCCATCGACGACTTCGGCACCGGGTACTCGTCGCTGGCCTACCTGACCACCTTGCCGATCAGCGAACTGAAGATAGATCGCGGCTTCATCCGCGACCTCGGCATGACGCCGCAGAGCTCGGCCGTCGTCACCGCGATCATCGCGCTGGCTCGGTCGCTGGGCTTGCGCGTGGTGGCCGAAGGGGTGGAGAACCTGCGCCAGATGGAGGTTCTGCACCGACTCGGCTGTGGTGTCATGCAGGGCTTCCTGTTCAGCAAGCCCAAGCCCGCGGACGAGATTCAGGCGTGGCTCGAGGAAACCGTGCTTCCGCTGACAGCCTCGTGGGCGGGCTTTGCGAACGCCGATGTGTCCGGCGACCCATCGCGCAGCATGGCCGCACGGCCCTCCCGCACGCCCAACAATGCCAACTGAACCATGGGAAACATGACACCGCCGGGCAAGGGTAACCTTGCGCCGGATGGGTCCGCAGCCCCCGCCGATGCTGCTCCTGGCAACGTCGACGGCCGGTCGGCCCAGCTTGCAAAGGCGGCCTTGCGCCGATTGGCGCAGGCCAGGCTGGAGCCAACGCCCGAAAACTATGCCCGTGCCTATCAGTCAGAGCAGGGCTCGGTCCCTGCGGCAAGCGATTCGCTGGCCACGTTGATCGAGAGCATCGTTCGCGGCATCGAGCGTGGCGGCAAGCAATGGACCCTGGCGCGCAAGAAGGACAGTCTGCAGCGCGTTCTTGGCGGTAGCCGTGGCGATGCCGACCGGCTGCAGCAGCGGCTGCGCCAACTGGTCGGAAGCTGGGACTCAGACAGCCTTTCCGACCCGAGTGCAGTGCCTGAACCCACTGCTGTGGCGCCTGTCGTGGCGCTGCCCCGCGGTTTCAACGCTGAAGATGTCGCCGTCAATTCAGCCGCTGCCGAATCAGGCGGCGGTCCGGTGGATGAATCCCCGCGCGTCGTTGCCGCGCTTGGGCACACCGTGGCGCGTGCCCTGCCATCGAAAGACGGCAACGGCGACCTGGCTGCCGCCATCGCTCAGGCTGTCAAGCGCGTTCAAGCGCAGGGAGCGAGCGAGTCCTCGGCCAGCGAGGTCGAAGGCCTGTGTGACCGAGCTGACTGGGTCCTGCAGCATCGTGAGCATCTGTTCCAGATGATCAGTGGGCTGTGCGTCGAGTTGACCGCCAGCCTGACCGACTTGGCAGAAGACGAGAGCTGGGCGCAGGGCCAGTGCGATGCGATGCGGTTGACCATCGAAGAAGGCCTGACCGCCCGTGGCGTCAAGTCGGTCAACGAACTGCTGCGCACCACGCGCGCCAAGCAGGCCGAGCTGCGCAGCGAGCGCGACGGCGCTCGCGAAGCGCTGAAGCAACTGATCAACCGCATGCTCAGCGAGCTTGGCGAGCTGGGCTCGCAGACCGGCCGTTTCCATGAAAGCGTGGGCCGCTATGCCGATGTGATCGAACGTGCCGACACGCTGGAAAGCCTGGCCGGCGTCGTGCGCGAAATGGTCGAGGAAAGCCGCGCGGTGCAGGGCCTTGTCGACCAGACGCAGCGCCGCCTGCACGACGAGCGCGTTCGTGCGACCGACCTGGCGCAGCGCGTCAGCGAGCTTGAAGGCGAGCTGCGCCGCCTGTCCGACGAGGTGTCCACTGATCAATTGACGCAGATCGCCAACCGGCGTGGCCTGCTGCAGGCCTTCGACCTCGAATGTTCGCGACTGCAGCGCAGCGCCGTCGGTCACTCCACCGGTGCGACCGCGCCAGGCCTGGCGATAGGCCTGCTCGACATCGACAATTTCAAGCGTCTGAATGATGACCTCGGCCACGCCGCGGGTGACGCGGCGCTGAAATCGCTGGCGGCAATGGTCGCCAAGACCCTGCGGCCGACCGACGTCGTGGCCCGCTACGGTGGCGAGGAATTCGTGGTGCTGCTGCCCGACACCCCGGTCGAAGAAGGCCAGCAGATCCTGACCCGACTGCAGCGCTCACTGACTGGCGGGCTGTTCATGCACGAGAACAAGCAGGTGTTCGTGACCTTCTCGGCCGGTGTCACGGCCTTCCGAATGGGCGAACGACTCGAGGACGTGCTGGAGCGCGCCGATGTCGCGCTCTACCAGGCCAAGCGCGCCGGCAAGAACCGCACCTTGATCGGTTAGCCTGCGGCGGCTGGTGCGTCACTCCGAGGCCTGGTTCTCCTTGGCCTTGAAGCAGCGCATTCCCAGAGTGGCGTTGACCGCGCCATACCCCAATCCAGCCATCGCCCTTTCTTCGGCGACACTTCGCACGCCGGGCGAGGCATGCATCTTGCGCCGCCTGACCATTGCTTCTTCCGTGCGCCGCATCGACAGCCAAGGACCGATTCGCCCAGATGGACACCTTCATCCAGCAACTTATCAACGGGCTGGTGCTCGGCAGTGTGTATGCGCTGGTCGCTCTGGGTTACACGATGGTCTACGGGATCATCAACCTGATCAATTTCGCCCATGGTGAAGTGTTGATGGTGGGCGCGATGATCAGCTGGACAGTGGTGACCGCGCTGGCAGACAGCGGTTTGCCGGGCTGGCTGTTGATGCTGATCTCACTGGTCGCCGCGATCGCGGTGTGCACCGTGCTGAATTTCGGCATCGAGAAGATCGCCTACCGACCGCTGCGCAATGCGCCGCGCCTGGCGCCGCTGATCACCGCGATGGGCGTCAGCCTGCTGCTTCAGACGCTGGCGTTGATCATCTGGAAGCCGAACCCCAAGCCGTACCCGATCCTGCTGCCACCAGAGCCCTTCCACATCGGCGGAGCGGTCATCAACACCACGCAGATCCTGATCCTGGTCGTCACTGCCATCACGCTGCTGGGGCTGATGTTCCTGGTCAATCGCACGAAACTGGGACGCGCCATGCGTGCCACCGCCGAGAACCCGCGCGTCGCCGCGCTGATGGGCGTCAAGCCCGACGTGATCATCTCGGCCACCTTCATCATCGGAGCGGCTCTGGCCGCGCTGGCCGGCGTGATGTATGCGGCCAATTACGGCTCGGTACAACACAGCATGGGTTTCCTGCCTGGCCTGAAGGCCTTCACCGCCGCGGTGTTCGGTGGAATCGGCAACCTGGCTGGCGCAGTGCTCGGTGGCGTGCTGCTCGGCCTGATCGAGGCGCTGGGTGCAGGCTACATCGGTGTGCTGACCGGGGGCGTTCTGGGTAGCCAGTACCAGGACATCTTCGCCTTCATCGTGCTCATCGCAGTGTTGACGCTGCGACCGCAAGGCCTGCTGGGCGAACGGGTGGCCGACCGTGCGTGAAGGCTTCTGCGTGAACGAGTCGCGCTCCTCCCGTTCCAAGCTCGGCGTGTTCCTGCTGGCGGCCATCGGGCTGCTGATCCTGCCGTTGATCGCGCAGCAGTTCGGCAATGCCTGGGTTCGCATCATCGACACCGCTCTGCTCTACGTGTTGCTGGCCCTCGGACTGAATATCGTGGTTGGCTATGCCGGCCTGCTGGATCTCGGCTACGTGGCTTTTTATGCGGTCGGCGCCTACCTGTTCGCGTTGATCGCGAGCCCGCAACTGACCGACAACTTCCCGGCCATCGCGGCGATGTTCCCGAACGGCCTGCACGCGCCGATCTGGGTAGTATTGCCCGTGGGCGCCTTGCTGGCTGGGCTGACCGGGGTGCTGCTCGGCGCGCCGACGCTGAAGCTGCGCGGTGACTATCTGGCCATCGTCACGCTGGGTTTCGGTGAAATCATCCGCGTGTTCCTGACCAACCTGGAACAGCCCTACAACATCACCAACGGCCCGCGCGGGATCGGCCAGATTGACTCCCTTTCGCTGTTCGGCTGGGACCTGGCGAAGAAGTGGGACCTGTTCGGGCTCAGCATCCCGTCGGTCACCAACTACTACTACCTGTTCCTGACGCTGGTCATCGTCGGCGTGGTGATCTGTTACCGGCTCGAGCGCAGCCGCATCGGTCGCGCATGGATGGCGATACGTGAAGACGAGATCGCGGCCAAGGCGATGGGCATCAACACCCGCAACCTGAAGCTGCTGGCGTTCGGGATGGGCGCCACTTTCGGCGGCGTGGCCGGCGTGCTGTTTGCCAGCTTCCAGGGTTTTGTCTCGCCGGAGTCGTTTTCACTGCAGGAGTCGGTGCTGATCGTCGCGATGGTGGTGCTCGGTGGGCTGGGCCACATCCCTGGCGTGGTCATCGGTGCGCTGCTTCTGGCGGCGCTGCCCGAGGTGCTGCGCTATGTGGCGGGCCCGCTGCAGTCGATGACCGGCGGCCGGCTGGATGCGGCCATCCTGCGTCAACTGCTGATTGCGCTGGCGATGATCGGGATCATGCTGGCACGCCCGCGCGGGCTGTGGCCGGCGCCGGAGCACGGACGCTCGGTGGCGCTGGGGAAGGAGGCTTCGCGATGAGCGATGCGGTCTTGAACGTGGCCGGGGTCTCGAAGCGCTTTGGTGGTTTGCAGGCGCTGTCCGACGTCGGCATCGCGATCGAGCGCGGCATGGTCTATGGACTGATCGGACCCAACGGCGCGGGCAAGACGACCTTCTTCAACGTGATCACCGGCTTGTACACGCCCGACGCAGGCACCTTCGAGCTCGGCGGCCAGCCGTACTGGCCGAGTTCAGTGAGCCAGGTCGCGAAGGCCGGCATCGCGCGCACCTTCCAGAACATACGGCTTTTCGCCGAGATGACCGCGCTCGAGAACGTGATGGTCGGCCGGCATGTGCGCACGCAGTCGGGTTTGCTGGGCGCGGTGTTTCGCACTGCAACGTTCAGGGCCGAGGAGGCCGCCATCGCGCAGCGTGCCCGGGAGCTGCTCGACTACGTCGGCATCGGCGCCTATGCCGATTTCAAGGCGTGCACCTTGAGTTATGGCGACCAGCGCCGGCTGGAGATCGCGCGGGCGCTGGCGACAGAGCCTCAGCTGATCGCACTCGATGAGCCCGCCGCCGGCATGAACGCGACCGAGAAACTTGTGCTGCGCGGACTGATCGACCGCATCCGCAACGACGGCCGAACCATCTTGCTGATTGAGCATGACGTCAAGCTCGTGATGGGCCTGTGCGACCGCGTGACGGTGCTCGACTACGGCAAGCCCATCGCAGTGGGCACGTCGGCCGAGGTGCAACGCGACGTCAAGGTGATCGAAGCCTATCTGGGCGTGGCGCATCAGGCTCAGGGTTGACGTCATGAGCCAGCCTCTGCTCAAGGTGTCTGGATTGAAGGTGGCCTACGGTGGCATCGAGGCCGTCAAGCACGTCAGCTTCGAGGTGCGGGAGGGTGAACTGGTCAGCCTGATCGGCGCCAATGGTGCGGGCAAGACAACGACGCTGAAGGCGATCACCGGGCTGCAACCGATGTCTGCTGGCGACATCGAGTTCATGGGTACGACGATCAAGGGGCGGGGCGCATGGGATCTGGTGCGCCAGGGCCTGGTGATGGTTCCTGAAGGCCGCGGTACGTTCGCCCGGATGACGATTCACGAGAACCTGCTGATGGGAGCCTACATCCGCGACGACAAGGGCATCGACCCCGACATCGACAGGGTGTTCGCCATCTTCCCGCGACTGAAGGAGCGCCGCGACCAGCTCGCCGGCACGATGAGCGGCGGCGAGCAGCAGATGCTGGCGATGGGCCGCGCGCTGATGGCCAGGCCCAAGCTGCTGCTGCTGGACGAGCCGTCGATGGGCCTGTCACCGATCCTGGTCGACAAGATCTTCGAGGTGGTCGGTGACATCCACCGCCAGGGTGTGACAGTGCTGCTGGTCGAACAGAACGCCAGCCGCGCGCTGCAACTGGCGAGCCACGGCCACGTGATGGACTCGGGAGAGGTCACCATGAGTGGTGACGCCAAGCGACTGCTGAGCGATCCGAAGGTGAGGGCGGCCTATCTGGGTGAATAGCCAGGGCCGGTCCACTCCGGCGCGCTGTGTCTCAGGCTGTGATCACCGTCACCCGATCCGTAGCACTGTAGAACGCATCGCAGTAGAACTGATCGGCGGGCAGTCCGCATCGTTCGGTGAAATCGCGCTGCGCTGATTCCACCATCACCGGCGCTCCGCAGGCATAGACATCATGGCCCGACAGATCGGGCAGGTCCTCCATGACCGCCTGGTGCACGAAGCCGGTCCGGCCAGCCCAGGCGTCACTGGCCAGCGCGTGCGACAGCACCGGTACATACTGCAGCGTCGGCATCTGCGCGGCAAGTTCAAGCGCTGCCCCGTGCAGGTACAGATCGGCGCGGGTACGGCAACCCCAATACAGCGTGGCCGGCCGTTCGCTGCCCTTGAAGCGCAGTTGCTCGATCAGTGCCTTGATCGGCGCGAAGCCGGTACCGGAGGCGAGCAGAACGATGGGCTTCTGTGACTCCTCGCGAATGAAGAAGCTGCCGAACGGGCCTTCAAGGCGCAGGATGTCCTTTGCCTTCAATGTGCCGAACACCTGTTCGCTGAACACGCCACCGGGCATGTGGCGAATGTGCAGTTCGATCCATGGCTTGTCGCCCTGGGTGTGTGGTGCGTTGGCCATCGAATAGCTGCGCCGCATGCCATCCCTCAGGATCACGTCGACGTACTGACCAGCGTGGTAGAGCAGCGCCTCGCTGGCAGGCAGTTGCAGCTTGACGATCGCGACATCCGGAGCCGGCTTATCGATGCTGATCACTCGCGCCGGCATCTTGCGCACCGGCATGTCGCCAGCACCGGCGACAGCGCGCGCTTCCAGCACCACATCGGTCTGTGGCGCGGCGCAGCAGGTCAGTGCGTAGCCGGCCGCCTCTTCCGCGACACTCAAGGCCTGTAGTTGATGGGCCCCGTGGATCACGCGACCTTCGAGCAGCTTGCATTTGCACGAGCCGCAGGCGCCGTCGCGGCAGCCGTAGGGCAGGCCGATGCCCTGGCGGATGGCCGCAGCGAGGATCGCCTCGTCGCGCTGAACGGAGAAACTGCGGCCACTCGGCTGCAACGTGACGGTGATGCTCATGGTGAAACCGGTGCCGTGTCGGGAAACGTAAACTGGGTCACGATTTTGCCCGGCCTCCTTGTTCTTCGTGGGCTACCACCGTGCTGCCTCATAACTTCAAGCGTCCTGTCCTGTTGATCGTGGGTTGTGGCGACGTGGGCCTGCGGGTCTTGCGCCTGCTGGCCGGCCGCTATCGGCTGCTGGTGCTGACCTCGACGCCGTCGCGCGCCGAGGCCCTGCGCGCAGCCGGCGCGGTGCCGCTGATCGGAGACCTCGACAAACCGGGCACGCTTGCGCGCCTGGCCGGGCTGGCCGATGCGGTGCTGCATCTGGCACCACCGCCGCTGCAGGGCACAACGGACCCGCGCACCCGCCATCTGCTCGATGCGCTGGCGCGCAAGCGACGTGTGCGTTGCCTGGTCTACGGCAGCACCAGTGGTGTTTACGGAGACTGCGGCGGCGCGCGCCTCGATGAGACGCGTGCGGTGAATCCTGGCACCGATCGCGCCAGAAGGCGGGTCGATGCCGAGTCGCGCATTCGCTGGTTTGGGCGCGTGCATGGCGTGCGCGTCACGGTCCTGCGCATTCCGGGCATCTATGCCATCGACCGTGAGGGCGGGCATCCGCGCGAGCGCCTGCTGCGCGGCACGGCAGTTCTGAACGCCGAAGACGATGTCCACACCAACCACATCCATGCCGATGACCTCGCCCGCGCCTGCGTGGCCGCACTGGTGCGCGGCCTGCCGCAGCGGGTGATCCACGCCTGCGACGACACCGACCTGACGATGGGTGATTACTTCGATCTGGCTGCCGACCTCTGCGGCCTGCCGCACCCACCGCGAATCTCGCGGGCCGAGGCTCGTGAAACCCTGTCGCCGATGCTGCTGAGCTTCATGAGCGAATCTCGCCGTCTGGATAACCAGCGACTCAAGCGAGAGCTGCGGCTCGCGCTGCGTTACCCGACCGTGAAAGACGGCTTGTGAGCGGCCGGCCCCGCGCAGGTCGCCCGCTCAGTGTCGTCTGCGGAACGGCGGCTGCCCGCGCCAGTAGCGGAACATCAGGTAGCCGCCGAGCATGCCGCCGAGGTGCGCGAAATGGGCCACACCGGACGCGGTGCCGGTGACGCCGAGCAGCAATTCCAGCCCTCCGTACAGCGCGACGAACACCTTGGCCTTCATCGGGATCGGCGGGAACAGCGGCATGATGGTGCGGTTCGGGAACATCATGCCGAACGCCAGCAGAAGGCCGAACAGCCCGCCGGAGGCGCCGACCGTCGGGTAGACCGAACCCAGTAATGCGGTGATCAGCAACTGCGCACCTGCAGCTGCCAGCACGCTGGCGGTGTAGAAGTGGATGAAGCGCTTCGGGCCCCATATCCGCTCCAGCTCGGAGCCGAACATCCACAGTCCCAGCATGTTGAAAAACAGGTGGCCGATGCCGCCGTGCAGAAAGGCGTAGGAGACGACCTGCCAAGGCAGGAAGCCGTGCCCTATCGGCCATAGCGCCAGCAGACGGATGAACCACGGACCGAGGAAGCTGTCGATGCAGAAGGCGGCAACGTTGATCAGCAACAAGGCTTGGGTGATGGGAGGCATCGGGAGCATGCGCAGGATCCAGTGTGCTTTGAGGGGCAGGTTGCAGGCGAGGCGTGAGCGTAACCGCAGTTGATTGAGCGATGCCGAACGCAGACGTCTTACGCAGACCCTGCAGCAACGCAGGGGCCTGTGGAATAATTGAGTACTGCGCTGGGCCTCTGTGGCGGAATTGGTAGACGCGCCGGACTCAAAATCCGGTTCTTAACGGAGTGTCGGTTCGATTCCGACCGGAGGCACCACCCGATTTATTTTGTTTGCCAATGCGGTGCAATGCCGCACGGATGGCGGCAGACAGCTCGCACTACCGTTTCGAGTTTGCATGGCCAACAAGCAGCCGACCTACCACTCTATTGAAGACCTGATCGGCAACACGCCGCTGGTGCGGTTGAAGCATCTGCCGGGCCCCGATGCCGATCGCCGTGGCAATGTGATCCTCGGCAAGCTCGAGGGCAACAACCCCGCGGGGTCAGTGAAGGACCGCGCGGCCATCAGCATGATCCGCCGTGCCGAAGAGCGCGGCGACATCCAGCCCGGCGATACCCTGATCGAAGCCACCTCGGGTAACACCGGCATCGCGCTGGCGATGGCGGCGGCCGTCCGTGGCTACAGGATGCTGCTGATCATGCCGGAGGATCTGTCGATCGAGCGGGCGCAGACGATGCGCGCCTTCGGCGCTCAGCTGATGCTGACGCCGCGCTCGGGGGGCATGGAACACGCCCGCGACCTCGCCGATCAGTTGCAGCGCGACGGCAAGGGACTCGTGCTTGATCAGTTTGCCAATGCCGACAACCCACGCACGCATTACGAAACCACCGGCCCTGAAATCTGGCGCGATACCGCAGGCCAGGTCACTCACTTCGTCAGCGCGATGGGCACCACTGGCACGATCACAGGCGTTTCGCGATATCTGAAGGAGATGAATCCGGCGGTGCGCATCATCGGTGCGCAGCCGAGTGAGGGATCGCGCATCCCTGGTATCCGCAAATGGCCCGAGGCCTACTTGCCGAAGATCTATGACCCGACGCACATAGACGAGATCACATCGGTCAGGCAAGCCGATGCCGAGGAGATGGCGCGGCGCCTCGCCCGTGATGAGGGCATCTTCGCCGGCATTTCTGCGGCAGGCGCCTGCTGGGTCGCGCTGGAGATGGCAAAGACAGTCGAGAACGCGACCATCGTGTTCATCGTCTGCGACCGGGGTGATCGCTACCTGTCGACCGGTGTGTTTCCGGCCTGAGGCAACGCTGCCCTGAACCTAGAATTGCCGCAGCACAGCGGAGCGCGCGCGATGATCCTGATTCAGAAAGAAGTCGACACCCGCGGGCTCAACTGTCCGCTGCCGATCCTGAAGGCCAAGAAAGCCCTGGCCGACATGGCCAGCGGGGACGTGCTGAAGGTGGTGTCGACCGACCCGGGTTCGGTGCGCGATTTCCAGGCCTTCGCGAAGCAGACCGGCAACGAGCTGATCGAGCAGACCGTCGTCGCTGACGAGTTCATCCACTTGCTGCGCCGACGCTGAGCCGGCGGTCGCGCTCAGAGCGCGAGCGTCTTCAGGTAGTTGCGGAACTCAGGGCCGAGTTGCGGGTGCATCAGTGCCAGTTCCACGTTAGCCTGCAGGAAGCCTTCCTTGCTGCCACAGTCGTAGCGCCGACCTTCGTAGCGGAATGCGAACACCTTTTCTCGACGCATCAGTGCGGCAATGCCGTCGGTCAGCTGGATCTCGCCGCCCACACCACGCGGCAACGCAGCGATTTCCTTGAAGATGCCGGGCGTCAGGATGTAGCGGCCTGCCACGCCAAGGCGTGACGGGGCATCTTCTGGCGCGGGCTTTTCGACGATGTGGGTCATGTCCATCATCCGGTCATTGACCGGCGTGCCCGCCACCATGCCGTAGCGGCGAGTCTGGTCGCTGGGGACTTCCTGCACCGCGATGATCGAGGCCTGCCAGTCGGCAAAGCGTTCCACCATTTGCTTCAGGATCGCAGGCTCGCCAACCATCAGGTCATCGGCCAGCAGTACCGCGAACGGTTCGTTGACAACGACGCACTGCGCACACAGCACCGCATGGCCCAGGCCCAGGGCTTTGGGTTGGCGAATGTAGATGCACTCCATGTCGTCGGGCTTGATCGAGTGCACCAGTTCCAGCAGATCCTTCTTGCCCGCGGCCTCGAGCTCGGCTTCCAACTCGTAGGCGGTGTCAAAGTGGTCAGGAATGGCGCGCTTGTTGCGCCCGTTGACGAAGATCATCTGGCGTATGCCGGCGGCGTAGGCCTCCTCGACCGCATACTGGATCAGCGGCTTGTCGACCACCGGCAGCATTTCTTTCGGCTGCGCCTTGGTGGCGGGCAGGAAACGAGTCCCGAGGCCGGCCACAGGGAATATCGCTTTGTTGATCTTCATTTGCACACCCCAAGCAGCGCAGTCATCGTCTCAAACCATTCTCACACGCAAAAAAGACAGGCAATCGTCAATGGCGCCTTCAGCCCTTTGCCCGGTTCAGCGCTGTCTTGGCGCATCAAGCCATGGCCGACAGCCGCTGTGCCTGTGCCTGCAGCCGGTCGCGTGTGGCGGTGAATTCGGCAATCCGCTGCCGTTCTTGAGCCACCACCGCTGCCGGCGCGCGTGCGACGAAGCCCTCGTTGGCCAGCTTGGCGCTTGCCTTGGTGATCTCGCCGTCGAGCCGGGTGATCTCCTTGGTGAGTCGCTCGGTCTCGGCCGCCACATCGATCTCGACGTGCAGCGCGAGCCGCGTGCCGCCGAATTCGACCACCGGCGAGTTCAGCGTAGCCTGCGCGTAGGCCGCCTCGTCGGTGTGCACCTGCACGTCTGACACCTTGGCCAGCGCCTTGAGCAGCGGCACCGCGGTCTGCACGAAGGCCGCATCGCCCAAGGCCAGCAGTGGCACCCGCTTGTCGGGCGACAGGCTCATCTCGCTGCGCAGGCGGCGGCAGGCACCCACCATGCCCTTGAGCTGCGCGACCCAGGCGTCGGCGTTCGCATCGATGCGGTCGAGCTGCGCCTCGGGGTAGCTCGCGGTGACCAAGCCGTCGTCAGACCCGGCGACCTTGCGGTGCGCCACCACCGCCACGCGCTCCCACAGCTCGGCGGTGATGAACGGCGTGATCGGATGCAGCAGCCGCAGCACGGTCTCGAGTACCCGGATCAGCGTGCGGCGCGTGCCACGCTGTGCGGCTTCGTCGCCGCTTTGCACCTGGACCTTGGCGATCTCGAGGTACCAGTCGCAGTACTCGTCCCACACGAACGAGTAGATGGCGCCGGCCACGTTGTCGAGCCGGTAGTCGGCAAAGCCTTGCGCGACCGCGGCTTCGACGCGTTGCAACTCGCTGGTGATCCAGCGGTCGGCCTGCGAGAAGCTCAGGTACGGCGGCGTGATGCCATCACCGACGCCGCATTGCGATTTCGCGTGCTCGCCCAGCCCGCAGTCCTGACCTTCGCAGTTCATCAGCACGAAGCGCGTCGCGTTCCACAGCTTGTTGCAGAAATTTCGGTAGCCCTCGCAGCGCCTGGAATCGAAGTTGATGCTGCGGCCGAGGCTGGCCATCGAGGCGAAGGTGAAGCGCAGCGCATCGGCGCCAAAGGCCGGGATGCCGTCGGGGAACTCCTTCTCGGTGTCCTTGCGCACGCGAGGCGCGGTCTCGGGCTTGCGCAGACCGACGGTGCGCTTGTCGAGCAAGGGCCCCAGCGCGATGCCATCGATCAGGTCCACCGGATCGAGCACGTTGCCCTCCGACTTGCTCATCTTCTTGCCCTGTGCGTCACGCACCAGGCCGTGGATGTAGACGTGGTGAAACGGCACCTTGCCGGTGAAGTGCGTCGTCATCATGATCATCCGGGCGACCCAGAAGAAGATGATGTCGTAGCCGGTGACCAGCACGCTCGACGGAAGGAACAAGTCCAGCTCCTTCGTCTTCTCGGGCCAGCCCAGCGACGAGAACGGCACCATCGCCGATGAGTACCAGGTGTCGAGCACGTCCTCGTCGCGCTTCAGGTCGCCGGTGTAGCCAGCCGCCGCGGCCTTCGCCCGGGCCTCGTCTTCGCTGATGGCCACGAACAGTTCGCCGTTCGTGCCGTACCAGGCCGGGATCTGATGGCCCCACCAGAGCTGGCGCGAGATGCACCAATCGGTGATGTTGTTCATCCACTGGTCGTAAGTGTTGACCCAGTTCTCGGGAACAAACTTGACTTCGCCACTCGCGACCGCGTCGATCGCCTTCTGCGCGATGCTCTTCCCATCGGGGCCACTCTTCGTCATGGCGACAAACCACTGGTCGGTCAGCATCGGCTCGATGACCTGTCCCGTGCGCGCACAGCGCGGCACCATCAGCTTGTGCTTCTTGACCTCGACCAGGAAGCCCTGCGCTTCCAGATCGGTCACCACGCGCTTGCGGGCGACGAACCGGTCGAGGCCACGGTAGGCCTCTGGTGCGTTGTCGTTGATCGCCGCATCCAGTGTCAGCACGCCGATGATCGGCAGGCCGTGGCGCTGGCCAACGGCATAGTCGTTCACGTCATGTGCTGGCGTCACCTTGACGACGCCGGTGCCGAAGGTGCGATCGACGTAGTCGTCGGCGATCACCGGGATCGTCCGTCCACACAGCGGCAGCGTGACGCGCTTGCCAACGAAGGATACGTAACGCTCATCCTCCGGATGCACCATCAACGCGACGTCGCCGAGCATCGTCTCGGGCCGCGTGGTGGCCACCACGAGATCACCCGATCCATCTTCCAGCGGATAGCGGATGTGCCACAGCGAGCCGTCTTCCTCTTCGCTCTCGACCTCGAGGTCCGATACGGCTGATTTAAGCACCGGATCCCAGTTGACCAGTCGCTTGCCGCGGTAGATCAGGCCCTGCTCATACAACTGCACGAACGTTGACGTGACGACGCCCGACAGCTTGTCGTCCATCGTGAAGTACTCATGCGGCCAGCTGACGCTGTCGCCCATGCGGCGCATCTGACGGGTGATGGTCGAGCCCGACTGTTCCTTCCAGTCCCACACGCGGGCAACGAAGTTGGCGCGGCCCAGGTCGTGGCGGTTCAGGCCTTGCTCCTGGAGCTGCCGCTCGACGACGATCTGCGTGGCGATGCCCGCATGGTCGGTGCCCGGCACCCACAGCGTGTTGAAGCCGCGCATGCGGTGGTAGCGTGTCAGCGAATCCATGATCGTCTGGTTGAACGCATGGCCCATGTGCAGCGTGCCGGTGACGTTGGGTGGCGGCAGCTGGATCGAAAACGAGGGCCTGGCGGCGTCGAGCGTGGGCTCGTAGAGGCCGCTTTGCTCCCACAGCGGCCCCCAGTGGGCCTCGATGGCGGCGGGTTCGAAGGACTTGGCCAATTCGGTCATGGGGACACCGGGTTGTGCGCCGCGAAAACGGGCGCCGCAGAGCAGCAAAAAGGAGGCCGAATTGTAGGAGGGCGGCTCCTAGAATCATTCGATGTCCAGTGCCTCCGAAAGTCCGAGCCTCGCGCCTCACGACGACCCCTCCATCCCGCTGTTCGAGGAAGACGAGCCCTCGGGTGCCGCCCCGTTGGTCACGGACGCGATCGACAGTGCGCCTGGCCTGCGGGTGCCTTCTTCGGACAACCTGCTGCGCGGACTCAACCCGGAACAGCTCGCAGCCGTCACGCTGCCTGCGCGGCCGTCGCTGATCCTCGCGGGTGCGGGCTCGGGCAAGACCCGTGTGTTGACGACGCGCATTGCCTGGTTGATCCAGACCGGCCAGCTCTCACCGGGGGGCGTGATGGCGGTCACCTTCACCAACAAGGCCGCGAAGGAGATGCTGACGCGGCTGAGCGCGATGCTGCCGGTGCCGGTGCGTGGCATGTGGGTCGGCACCTTTCATGGCTTGTGCAATCGCTTTTTGCGCGCGCACTGGAAGCTGGCAGCGCTGCCGCAAGGCTTCCAGATCCTCGACTCATCCGACCAGCTGTCTGCCGTCAAGCGTGTCATCAAGGCGATGAAGCTCGATGAAGAGCGCTTCGTACCGAAGAACACCACCTGGTTCATCGCGGCGCAAAAAGAGGAAGGCCTGCGCCCGAAGGACGTCGATGTGCGCGACGAGCAGGGCCGTGTGCTGGTGCAGGTCTATCAGGCGTACGAGGAACAGTGCCAGCGCGAAGGCGTCGTCGATTTCGCTGAATTGATGCTGCGCACCTATGAGCTGATGCGTGACAACCCGAGCTTGCGCGAGCACTACCAGAGGCGCTTTCGCCACATCCTGGTCGACGAATTTCAGGATACGAACCGGCTGCAGTACGCCTGGCTGAAGATGTTTGCAGGCCCGGCGGGACCGAACGGCACGGCAGTGCTCGCGGTCGGCGACGACGATCAGAGCATCTATGCGTTCCGCGGCGCACAGGTCGGCAACATGACCGATTTCGAGCGCGAATTCAAGGTGCAGCAGGTCATCAGGCTGGAGCGCAACTACCGCAGCTATGGCCACATCCTTGATGCGGCCAACGAACTGATCTCGCGAAATTCACGGCGCCTCGGCAAGAACCTGCGTACTGAAGCCGGCCCCGGTGAGCAGGTCCGCGTGTTCGAGGCGACCAGCGATTTTGCCGAGGCGCAGTGGTTGATCGAAGAAGTGCAGCAACTGCACCGCGACGGCGTGCCGCGCCGCGATATCGCGCTGCTGTATCGCAGCAATGCGCAAAGCCGTGTGCTGGAAAGCGCGCTGTTCAATGCCGGCATTCCCTACAAGGTCTATGGCGGGCTGCGCTTCTTCGAGCGCGCCGAGGTCAAGCACGCGTTGAGCTACCTGCGCTTGATCGAGAACCCGAACGACGACACCAGCTTCCTTCGTGTCGTCAACTTCCCGACGCGTGGCATCGGCGCGCGCACGATCGAGCTGTTGCAGGACGCGGCGCGCGCCAGTGGTCGCAGCCTCTATCAAAGCGTCGGCGCAGTGGCGGGGAAGGGTGGCGGCAACGTGCAGGCCTTCGTCGCCAAGGTCGATGCGATGCGCGAGGCCACTCGTGGGCTCACGCTGCGCGAGATCATCGAGCACATGCTGAAGGCCTCCGGCCTTATCGACTTCTACCGCACCGACAAGGAAGGTCAGGACCGGCTGGAAAACCTCGACGAACTCGTCAACGCAGCCGAGGCTTTCGTCACCCAGGAGGGTTTCGGCAAGGACGCGGTGGCGCTGCCGGTCGACGAGTTCGGCACACCGTTGCCGTTGGGTGCTGATGCGGAATTGACGAAAGTGCTGTCGGGACTCGGTGTCGAGGCTGCGGTTGGAGCCTCCGAGTCGACTGAATCGACCGGTGGCATTGCGTCGCTGATCACCACACCCGATGCCGAAACCGGCGAGATCATGTCGCCGCTGGCCGCCTTCCTGACGCACGCCTCGCTCGAAGCTGGTGACAACCAGGCCCAGGCGGGGCAGGACGCGATCCAGTTGATGACGGTGCACGCGGCCAAGGGGCTGGAGTTCGATGCGGTGTTCATCACCGGCCTCGAAGAAGGCCTGTTTCCCCACGAGAACAGCGTGTCCGACCTCGATGGGCTGGAAGAGGAACGGCGGCTGATGTATGTCGCGATCACGCGCGCGCGCAAGCGGCTGTACCTGAGCTGCAGCCAGACCCGCATGCTGCACGGCCAGACCCGCTACAACATCAAGAGCCGCTTTTTCGATGAGCTGCCTGAAGCCTCGCTGAAGTGGATCACCCCGCGCAACCAGGCCTTCGGCTCGGGTTTTGCCCGCGACTACCAGGCCGCATGGTCCCGTGGCTCCGGTCTGGGCTCGATCGTCGGGGCAGGGCGCGTGGAAACTGCCGCGCCATCAGTGATTCCCAAGGCGCCGTCACACGGCCTGAAGTCAGGTCAGAGCGTGTTTCACACGAAGTTCGGCGAAGGCGTGATCGTGACGCTCGAAGGCAGCGGCGACGATGCTCGTGCCCAGGTCAACTTCGGCCGACACGGGATGAAGTGGCTGGCGCTTTCGGTGGCCAAGCTGACGCCCATCCCTTAAACGGTTTGGTGCTGGTTTGTCGCTGCCGAGGGCGTGGGGTGACCGGCTCCGCTCACGTCCCCCAGGCCGATTAACCAACCAAGCCCTTCGGCCAAGACCGAGCCGGCCTTCCTCCTTTACTTCGCTGCGCCGGTCACCCCATGCCCTCGGCAGCCGGCACCGTTGCCGCATGCGAGGGCTTCCAACACCGACCGCTTCGGTGGCTGCCGGAGCGCTGCGGTGGGTCGCTGTGTGGAGTGAAGTAAAAACGGGGTCAACCGGGCGGGCTACCCGTCAGCACAGCGGGTGCAAGTGAAGAGTATTAGGGGGAGGGCCGAATCGGCTTGATCCGGAGCGATGGTCTGGCGAACCGGCCCGGAGGACATGAACGCAACACAGCGGCCCACCGCAGCGCTCTCCCGCTGACCTCAATGCTCAAACGCAACTGGGTCTCAGCGCAGCAAGGGTCTCAACGTCGGCCACACATTCGCCAGCATCGTCGGGTGCCCGACTTCTGCCACATGGATGCGGTCAGCCTGGTAATGTGAATCAGGTACGCCGGCCATCAGAAATGGCACCAGCGCGGCGCCTTCGTCCTTCGCCACGGTGACGAACATCGCGGCCAGCTCGTCGTTGTACCTACGGCCGTAATTCGGCGGGATCTGCACGCCGACCACCATCACCTTGGCGCCAGCCGCCTTGGCTTGCTGCGCCATCTTCTGCAGATTGTTCAGGCTGCCCTTGAGCGGCAGGCCGCGCAGGCCGTCATTGCCTCCCAGTTCCAGGATCACATGGGTTGGTCGGGCTTGGGCGAGCAGCGCGGGCAACCGCGACAGCCCGCCGGCCGTGGTGTCCCCGCTGACGCTGGCATTCACCACCCGAGCGTCTATCTTTTCGCTGGCGAGCTTGCGCTCGAGCAGTGCCACCCAGCCACTGCCGCGCTTGAGGCCGTATTCGGCCGACAGGCTGTCGCCGACCACCAGCACGGTGTTGCGGGGTGCGTTTCCACCGCCGGTGGCATGGGCCAGCGCTGCCACCGGCATCTGCGACCAGGCCTGTTGGCCTGAAGCGATCAGGCCGATCAGCGCGGTACAGTGGGTCAGTCGGTGCAACCATTTCCTGCGAGCAGGGTCGATCTGAATCGCTACAGCGCTTTGCGGTGACAAGCCGCAGGCGCTCTTTTTCATCGTTATCCGTTGTTTCCAGCCGTCCATGTCTGATCCCATCATCGCTGTCGATCACATCACCAAGCAAGTGCCCGACCCGGGCGGTTCTTTGACCATCCTGCACGACATCAGTTTCACCCTCGCTCGACAGCAGTCAGCGGCCATCGTTGGAGCTTCCGGATCGGGCAAGAGCACGCTGCTGTCCATCATCGCGGGGTTGGATACTCCCACCACCGGCAGCGTTCGCCTCGTCGGCACCAATCTGTTCACCCTTGATGAAGATGCGCGCGCCGCGGTGCGGGCAGCCCACGTCGGTTTTGTGTTCCAGAGCTTCCAGTTGCTGGGCAACCTGAGCGCGATCGAGAACGTGATGCTGCCGCTGGAACTGCAGGGCCGCAGCGATGCACGAGTGCGGGCGACCGAGATGCTCGGCCGCGTCGGCCTGGGCGACCGGCTGCGTCACTACCCGAAGGTGCTGTCGGGCGGCGAGCAGCAGCGCGTCGCGCTGGCGCGCGCCTTCGTCGTTCGACCGGCGGTGCTGCTGGCCGATGAGCCGACCGGCAGCCTGGATTTCGCGACCGGTGAGCGGGTGATGGAGTTGATGTTCGAACTCAACCGTGAGAGCGGCACCACGCTCGTGCTGGTCACACACGACCGAACGGTGGCTGCGCGCTGCGATCGACAACTGCGCATCGACGCCGGCCGTGTGCAGATGGACCCAGCGCCCGCCTGACCGGGCGCGGTCAGGGCGTCAGTTGGAGAACTTGTAGTCCGTCTTGTACTTCGCGCGGATGTCGTCTCGGAACTTGGCGATCTTCATCTGACCGAGCTTCTGCTGGATCTGCGAGTGCACTTCGGCCAGCGGCGGCGACTGCGCTTCGCGGGTGTCCTCGAGCCTGATGATGTGCCAGCCGAACTGCGACTTCACAGGCACCTCGGTCATCTCGCCTTTCTTCAGCTTGACCAAGGCCTCGCCAAACTCGGGCACATAGACATTCGGGCTGGCGAAATCGAGGTCGCCGCCGTTTTCGCCTGAGCCTGTGTCCTTCGAACTCTTCTTTGCGACGTCCTCGAACTTGATGCCGCCCTTGATCTGCGCGATCAGGGTCTTCGCCTCGGTTTCTGACTCGACCAGAATGTGGCGCGCCCGGTATTCAGTGCCGCCGGCACCGGTCGATTTGGCGTATTCGGCCTGAATTTCGGCCTCGGTGACCGGATTGGCCGCCTGGTACTGTGTGAACAGCTCTCGTATCAGGATGGTCTGGCGGGCGAATTCCATCTGCACCTTGTAATCAGCCTTGCTCTGGAAGCCGCGCTTTTCGGCCTCCTGCACGAACATCTCGCGCAGCACCACCTCGTCGCGTACCTGCGCTTCGAGTTCAGGGGTTCGTCGCTGCTGGCCCTGCTTCAGGATCTGATCCATCAGCGAATCGACGCGTGCTTTGGGCACGGCTTTGCCGTTGACGATGGCGATGTTCTGCGCTGCGACCGGCAGCGCGATCAACAGGGCGGCGGCCAGCGCGGTGGAGGTGGAGAGCAACTTGTTCATGGGGTGAGGCTTTCAGCTCGTGAGGGGTGTGGGCTTGGCCGAGCAGCATTCAACGGCGATGTTGCCCTGGAAACCAATGCAGCAGGGGTCCGCAGATCGCATGGGCCGGCTGGACGAAATGGGGCCGGTCAGGTCTCGCCCGGAGCTCGGGCATCGATGGCCAGTGCGTGGATGCCTGCTTGCATCTGTCCCTGCAGGGCATGATAAACGAGGCGATGTCGGGCGACCCGGCTCAGCCCGGCAAATCGTTCGCTGACCAGGCGGACGGTGTAGTGGCTGCCCTCGCGCGCGCCAGCGTGGCCGACGTGCAGGTGGCTGTCGTCCTGCAGGATGAACTCGGTAGGCTGCAGTGCGGCGCGTAACGCGGCCTCGATGTGGTCCGACAAGCTGCTCATCGTGGGGTTTCGATCCTGATCGACATGATGGGGCTGCTCACCGGGCCGGCGGCTGGACGTCAGCCTCTTCGGGTGCGGCGTATCGGCTCAGGTAGAGGCCCTGCGCCAGCATGAACGCGAAGATCAGCCCCATGCTGCCAAACAGCTTGAAGTTGACCCAGGTGTCCGTTGAATACTGCGTTGCCACGTAGCGGTTCAGCACCCCCATCATCACGAAGAAGGCGACCCATGCCCAATTCACCTTTGCCCATAGCGGATCGGGCAGGCTCAGTTGCTCGCCCATCATCTTCCGGGGCAGGTTGTTTCCGAACAGGGCGGCACTGCCCCACAGGCCCAGCGCCATGGCCCAGTAAAGCACGGTCGGCTTCCACTTGATGAAGTCCTCGCTGTGGAACCAGACGGTCGCTCCACCCAATCCCACCACGAGCACCAGGCTGACCCAGAGCATCGTGTCGATCTTCTTGCCGCGGGACAGAAGGAACGAGATCTGCGCCAGCGTGGCCACGATGACCACCACCGTGGCCAGCAGCACCGGCGCTTCATGGGCCCCGACCACGCCGCCCGAGACGATGGATCCGAAATGCTCGGTGGCGAACCCGGTCGCCCAGTCCCTGTGGGCTTCAGCGTACTTGAAGGTACCGAAAAAAAACAGGATCGGCAGGAAATCGAGCAGTAGCTTCATGGATTCTCGGGGATCAACGCCCGGACCGCGGACCGCGGCGCAGGTCCAGGCGTTGTCAGACTGAAGGCTCGAAGTCTATCGAAGCCGAGTTGATGCAAAAGCGCTCGCCAGTCGGCGCTGGCCCGTCCTTGAACACATGGCCCAGGTGCGAACCACAGGTGTTGCAGCGCACCTCGATGCGTGTCATGCCATGGCTGAGGTCGACGAGGCGCTCGACCACCGAGCTGTTGATCGGTTGTGAATAACTGGGCCATCCGCAGCCGGCATCGAACTTGGTGCCGGCCTCGAACAGCGGTGTGCCGCAGCCGATGCAGTTGTAGCGGCCGGCTTCCCAGTGGTTCCAGTACTTGCCGCTGAAGGCGCGTTCGGTGCCTGCCTGGCGGGCGACCTCGTACTGCGTCGCATCGAGCCGCGCACGCCATTCGGCATCGGTTCTCTGCACGTCGCGGGGCTTGTTGTCTTTCATTTGGAGATCCTCAGACACGATCGATCACGACGAACATGACACCTCGATGTGTTGCGCCCAGTCGGGTGGGAAGTCGGCATCGGCCGACGTGTCATGGCTTTCGTCGAAGGGATGTTCCAGAACTTTCAGCAGCCGCTGCACCTCGGAGAAATCACCCGCCTGTGCTTGCCGGATCGCCGACTCGGCCAGGTGGTTGCGCAGAATCACGGCGGGGTTGACCCGGTTCATCGCGGCGGCTCGCTGTGCGTCGTCGCTGTGTTCGGCCCGAAGCCGTTCTGTGTAGGCGGCGGACCAGCGTTCCCTGAACTGCAAGTCATGGAACAGACCCATCACCGCGCTGTTGTCGGCGCCCTCGGCGGTTCGGAAGGTCGACAGGCGCCTGAACAGGATGGTGTGATCGGTCTGTTCATCGGCCATCTGTTTGAGCAATGCGTCGATCAGCTCGGCATCGCCCTTGTGCGCTGTCGTGAGGCCGCATTTGCTGCGCAGGCGGCGGCGCATCGCATTGGCGTAGGACAGCTTGTAGGACTCGAGTGCTTCCAGCACTGCGTCGGTGTGGTGGGCGCCGATGAGTGGCATCAGGCCCTGCGCAAGCGCATGCAGGTTCCAGAGGCCGATGTTGGGCTGGCCAGAGAAGGCATAGCGGCCCTGGCGATCGGTGTGGTTGCAGATGTGCGCCGGATCGTAGCCATCGAGAAAGCCGAACGGGCCGTAGTCGATCGTCAAGCCCAGGATCGACATGTTGTCGGTATTCATCACCCCGTGGCAGAAGCCCACGGCCTGCCAATGCGCCATCAGCTCAGCGGTGCGCCGTGCGATCTCGCTCAGCAGCGCCACGTACGGCTGCGGCGCGTCACGGCATTCGGGGTAGTGATGCTCGATGACGAAGTCGGCCAGGCGCTTGAGCGCATCGCTATCGCTTCGCTGCGAAAAGTGCTCGAAGTGGCCGAAGCGGATGAAACTCGGCGCCACCCGCGTCACCACTGCCGCGGTTTCCAGCGTTTCGCGCAGTACCGGCATCGATGATCCGGTGATGCACAGTGCACGGGTGGTTGGAATGCCGAGGCCGTGCATGGCCTCGGAACACAGGAACTCGCGGATCGATGAGCGCAGCACTGCGCGGCCGTCGCCCATGCGCGAATACGGCGTCAGGCCGGCGCCCTTGAGCTGCAATTCCTGCGGGCCGTGAGGTGTGTCGATCTCGCCGAGAGACAGCGCTCGGCCATCTCCGAGCTGGCCCGCCCACACGCCGAACTGGTGGCCGCTGTAGACACTGGCTAGCGGCCGCATGCCTGGCCACAGTGCATTGCCGCTGAACACCGCCAGCGCATTCAGATCGGGGCGCGTCTGCCAGCCTGCGGGCAGGCCGAGCAGTTCGGCGCATGAATCGCTGCAGGCCACCCAGTACGGTGTGGGCAGTGGCTGCGGCGGCAGTTCGGTGTGGAACTCGGCACCGAGGGAGTGAAAGCCGTTGCGCCAGTGCCAGTCCGGGCCCGCGGTCAGTGGGCCGACAGATGTGGTGGTGTCAACGCTGCGATTCATCACCCGAGTGTATTCAGCCGCTCATCTCACCGCGTGGTCAGGGACAAGCCCCGCAGAAGCGATGCCGCATGGCGCGCCGGGATTCTTATGATTCGGCCTCCGCGCAGCGTCCACGCATGCTGCTCCGCCCCTGTGCCGTTCCACCCGCGAAAGCCCTCACCCACATGTCCACCGCTCCTGGCCAGATGATGCAGATGCCGCTGTCGATCTCTTCGCTGATTCGCCATGCGGCGCGACACGCTGGCGATGTCGAGGTGGTGTCGCGCCGCGTCGAAGGCGATCTGCACCGCAGCAACTATGCCGAGGTCGAGCGTCGCGCGCGGCAGGTGGCGCAGGTCCTGGCGCGACTGGGCTGCGAAGTCGGCGAGCGCATCGGCACGCTGGCATGGAACGGTCATCGCCACCTGGAGCTTTTCTACGGGATCTCCGGGTCTGCGCGGGTGTGTCACACCATCAACCCGCGGCTGCATGTCGAGCAGATCGCCTGGATCATCAACGACGCGCGCGACGGCGTGCTGTTCTTCGATCCGACCTTCCTGCCGCTGGTCGAGAAGCTGGCGCCGCAAATCACCAGCGTCGCCCATTGGGTGCTGATGACCGACCGCACGAACATGCCCACGGAGTCTTCCTTGAAGAACCTGCGGTGCTACGAAGATCTGCTCGCCGGTGAAGATGGCAACTGGGGCTGGCCTGAGTTCGACGAGAACACCGCGTCGGGCCTGTGCTACACGTCGGGCACCACCGGCATGCCCAAGGGCGTGCTCTACAGCCACCGCTCGACGGTGCTGCACGCGCTGGGGCAGGTGTCGGTCGATGCGATGGGCATCGGCTCTCGCGACGTGGTGCTGCCGGTCACGCCGATGTTCCACGTCAATGCCTGGGGCGTGCCCTTCGCCGCCCCGATGGTCGGTGCCAAGCTGGTGCTTCCGGGCCCGCGTCTAGATGGCGCGTCGCTGTTCGATCTGATGGAGTCGGAAGGGGTGACTTTCACCGCCGGCGTGCCGACCGTCTGGCTCGGCTTGATCGGTCACATGAAGGCGCAGGGCTTGCAATTCAGAACGCTGCGCCGCACCGTGATTGGTGGTGCTGCCTGCCCGCCCGCGATGATGCGCACGCTCGAAGACGATTTCGGCCTCGAGGTGATTCACGCCTGGGGCATGACCGAGACCTCGCCGCTGGGCACGCTGGCCCACCTGATGGCCAAGCACGCGGCACTCGATGCCGAGTCGCGTCGCGCTCTGCAGCAAAAGCAGGGCAAGGTGATCTATGGCGTCGACCTTGCCATCGTCGACACCGATGACCGTCCGCTGCCCTGGGACGGCTGCACCCCCGGCCAGTTGCTGGTGCGCGGACACTGGGTGGTCGATCGCTACGTGGGCAGCAGTGAATCGCCTCTGATCGACGTGGCCGGCGAGCGCTGGTTCCCGACCGGCGATGTGGCGACGATCGATGCCGATGGCTACATGCAGATCACCGACCGCAGCAAGGACGTCATCAAGTCCGGCGGCGAATGGATCAGCTCGATCGTGCTGGAGAACATTGCGATGGCGCACCCGGCGGTGCACGAAGCCGCTGCGATCGCCTGCCACCACCCTAAATGGGACGAGCGACCTCTGCTGATCGTCGTGCGCAAGCCGGGCGCCGTTTTGAGCGCGAGCGAGCTGCTGCGTTTCTTCGACGGCAAGGTGGCCCGATGGCAGATTCCCGACGATGTGGTGTTCGTGGACCAACTTCCGCACACAGCCACCGGCAAGCTGTTCAAGATGGCACTGCGCGAGACATACCGCGAACATCGCCTGCCAGGGGTGTGAGCGTGTGCCCATCGACCACGACGCCTTCGTCCTGGCCCTCAGCTGCGCCGATACTTGCCCCCGATGAAGCCATCAAAGCTCTACAAACTGACCTGGCCACTGATCTTCGGCGGTGCGCTGCTGCTGATGCTGGGTGTGTCCACCCTGTCGCAGGACGAGTCGATCGGCTGGCCGATCGTCATCATCGGGGCTTTGCTGGTCGCCCTGGGCGTGCTGGCCATTTATCTGCGTTCGCGCATTTCCGACTCAGAGGACTGACTCCATGATCCGTCACATCGTCCTGTGGACATTGAACGATCCAGCCGACGCACCACGCTTCAAAGCGCTGCTCGACACCTGCGCCCGCCTGGTGCCCGGCATCGTCGAGTTCGACGTCGGCATTCGGGAGGCCTCGCTCGAAGCCAATGCGGACGTGGTGCTGGTGTCTACCTTCACCGACACGCAGCAACTCGATGCGTACCAGAACCATCCGCAGCACAAGGCCGTCGCTGCCGAACTGGGCACGATGCGCTCTGGCCGGCATGTGCTGGATCACGCTTTCGAACCCGGGAAGGCTGGCGCTTGAGCTTTCGGCGCTCGCGCCGGCTGCTGGGCTTCGCTGTTTCGGCAGCGCTTGCCTCATCGAGCGCGCTTGCGGCGCAGCGGGTGGCCACGCAAGCTGCTTCGGAGGCCGCCACGCCCCACGCCTTTCAGACCCCGCGGAGCGCCGCAGCCATTGCTGCGCAGTGCAGGACACTGCTGGCCGACCTGAACAAGGCCGAAGCGCAGCTCGCGCGCGGCGGCGAGGCGCCTGGGACGTCACTGCTCGCGGCACTCGACGCGATGACGCGCCGCACCGAAGACACGATGGGCCCGCTGGGCGTGCTGGTCGCGGTCAGCCCGCGCAAGGCGATCCGCGATGCGGCCGAGGCCTGCGACCGCGACTACCAGGCGTATTCCTCACGCTTCTGGCAGAACGCTGCGGTCTATGCGCGCATCAAGCAGGTGCGGCCGGCCGACGACATCGACCGACGCTACTGGCGCGACACGATCGACAACTTCGAGGATGCCGGCGTGGCGCTGGCGCCAGCCCAGCAGCGCCGTGTGCGCGAGCTCAATGATGAGCTGATCGCACTGACCCAGATCTTCGAACGCCGCATCCGCGAAGACCGCACCCGGCTGTGGTTCACCCGGGATGAGTTGGCCGGCGTGCCCACAGGGGTGTTCGAGAACTCACCTCGCGATCCGCAAGGCCGCTACCGCCTCGGCCTCGAAGAGGCCACGGTGTTCCCGGTGCTCGAAAGCGCGTCGGTACCCGCCACGCGCGAACGCCTGTGGCGCGCCTACCTGTCGCTGGGCGGGGTAGCCAACCTCGAGACGCTGGCCGCGCTGACCCAGCGTCGGCGCGAACTGGCGCAGGTGTTTGGCGAGGCTTCTTATGCCGACTTCGTGCTGCGCCACCGGATGGCGCACAGCGAGACCGAGGTGCAGCACTTCCTGGCGACGGTCAAGGAAGCAGTGCGCGCGCGCGAAATGGCCGACCTGGAGGTGCTGCGCGTGGAGAAGGCACGTCATCTGCACCAGCCACTGGACCAGACCGTGCTGGCGCGCTGGGACACGGCGTTCTATTCCGAGCGCGTGCGCCGTGCCACCTATGCGGTTGATCAGGAGCAGTTCCGCCGCTACTTCCTGCCTGAGGCCAGCCTGCGCTTCGTGTTCCGGGTGGCCGAACGGCTGTTCGGCATCACGGTGGCTCCGGCCGCGGCGCCCCAGACGCTGTGGCATCCCGAGGCACGCGCCTACGCCGTGACCGATAACGACAGCAAGGCACTGCTTGGCACGCTGTTCGTCGACCTGTACCCGCGCGCGGACAAGTTCAACCATGCGGCCCTCTGGAGCTTTCGCAATGTGTCGACGCTGGCGGGCAGACAGCCTGCCGCAGCCCTGGTCGTCAACCCCAGCCGCCAGGGCCTGACGCTCGACGAACTGCAAACGCTGCTGCACGAGTTCGGCCACGGACTGCATGCCCTGCTGTCGAAGACGCGCTACGCGGGGCAGGGCGGTACCCATGTGCAGCTTGACTTCGTCGAGGCGCCGTCGCAGATGCTGGAGGACTGGGTCTATGACCCGCAGGTGCTGGCGCTGTTTGCCGAGGTTTGCCCGAGCTGCGAGATCGTCCCGACCCCACTGCTCGCGCAGGCCCGCTCCTCACGCGAGTTTGGCAAGGGCATGCAGTTTTCGCGGCAGCACCTGTACGCCAGCTATGACCTTGCACTCCACGGCCGCGAACCCCCGGACCCGCTGTTGCTGTGGGCGAAGATGGAGAGCGCGACGCCGCTCGGCCATGTGCCCCAATCGATGTTCCCGGCCGGCTTCGAGCACATTGCCGGTGGCTACGCGGCCGGCTATTACGGCTACCTCTGGGGCCTGGTGCTGGCCGAAGACCTGCGAACCGCATTCGCTGCCGACCGGCTGAGTCCGGCCGTCGGCCGCCGCTATCGCGAGACCGTGCTCGAGAGCGGCGGTCAGGTCGCGCCTGCCGAGCTGATGCAGCGCTTCCTCGGGCGGCCCGCCGACAGCCGGGCTTTTTTCGAGGCGCTGTCACAGTAAGGCAGAGCATGGAATTTCCGCTGCACATCCCGTTCGTGCAAGCCATGGGCTTCGAGTTGCTGCGCCTGCAGGGTGGCGAGGCCGAGATCGCGCTGAACCTGCGGGCCGACCAGCACAACTCTCTGAACATGGCGCACGGTGGTGTCACGATGACGCTGCTGGATGTGGCGATGGCCCACGCTGCCCGCAGTGCCGACGGGTCTGCTGATGCCGCGGCCGAGACTTCGGGCCGCGGCGTTGTCACCATCGAAATGAAGACCAGCTTCATGCGTCCCGGCACGGGCCGACTGACCGCTCGTGCCCGGGTGCTGACACGCACCATTGCGCTGGCTTTCTGCGAGGCCTCGCTGTTCGACGAGGCCGATGTCCTGATTGCTCACGCCACTGGCAGCTTCAGGTACCTGACGCGCGGGGCCCGGGATGGCCGGCGGGTGCGGGGCGGGGGTGGGGACTGAGTGCAGCGCGAGGTGAGGTGGCTGTCACAGCCTCTTCATGAAGCGGTCCGGCGGCTCAGCCAGGGCGGCGGCCCCAACCCACTGGAAGTGATGGGTGGATCCGCAGGGCCTGCGATGAGCGCCACACGTGCGGCGATAACATCTCGGCCGTCGATTCAATCAGGAGAGCGCAGCATGGCGATGGATGTGGTGGATTTCGAGATCAAGGGCTCGGAAATGCAGTTCGTCGAGGTCGAACTTGATCCGGGCGAGGCGGCGGTCGGCGAAGCCGGCAGCATGATGTTCATGGACGCCGGTATCGCCATGGATACGGTGTTCGGCGACGGCTCGGCCAGCACCGGCGGTCTGTTCAACAAGTTGCTGGGTGCCGGCAAGCGTTTGGTGACCGGTGAGTCGCTGTTCACCACGATCTACACAAACCAGGCGCGCAGCAAGTCGCGCATCGCTTTCGCGGCGCCTTACCCTGGCAAGATTCTTCCGATGGATTTGCGCCAGCTCGGCGGGATGCTGATCTGCCAGAAGGACGCCTTCCTGTGCGCTGCAAAGGGTGTGTCGCTCGGCATCTACTTGCAGCAGAAGATGTCAGTCGGCTTCTTCGGTGGTGAGGGTTTCATCATGCAGAAGCTCGAAGGCGATGGCCTGGCCTTTGTGCATGCCGGCGGCACCTGCGTCAAGCGTGAGTTGCAGCCCGGTCAGACGCTGCTGATCGACACTGGCTGCGTGGTTGCCTTCACCCCCAATGTGAACTTCGAGATCCAGTACGTCGGCAAGATCAAGACAGCCCTGTTTGGTGGCGAAGGCCTGTTCTTCGCCAAGGTTACCGGGCCAGGCACCGTGTGGTTGCAGAGCCTGCCGTTCTCGCGTCTGGCCTCGCGCGTGTTCGCGTCGGCGCCTCAGCGCGGTGGCTCGCGAGAGGAGGGCTCGCTGCTCGGGGGGGTGCTGGGCGGTGGCCTGCTCGGCGGCACGATCTTCGGCGGGGACGACGAATAGGCGAGCAAACATGGCTGGGCAAGAGCAGCGGATGCGCTGACGTATCCTGCACCGCATGAATTTGCTGATCGATTCGTTCTGGCGAGCGGCCGCATATTGCCTGCATCCGCGCGTCATGGCGCTGTCGCTGATGCCGCTGGTGCTGATGGCAGTGGCCGCGCTGGGCTTCGGTTACTTCCTGTGGGACCCGACGCTGGTGTGGGTGCGCGCGGGAGTGGACTCGCAAGGATGGCTGGCATCCGTGCTGGACTGGTTCGACAGCATCGGTATGGGCGGCCTTCGGGCCCTGCTGGCACCGTTGTTGATCGTGTTCGTCGCGATGCCTTTGATCGTCATCGTCTCGTTGCTGGTGGTGGCGGCCATGATGACGCCGTCGATGCTGAACCTGGTGGCAGAGCGCCGTTTCCCGGCACTCGAACGGCGACATGGCGGATCCGCCACTGCCGGTGTCTTCGCCTCGCTGGGCGCGACACTGGTGGCGCTCTTTGCACTCGTGCTGTCGGTGCCTCTTTGGTTCGTGCCGCCGATGGTGCTGATCCTGCCGCCCTTGATCTGGGGCTGGCTGACCTACAAGGTGATGAGCTACGACGTGCTGGCCGAACACGCGACGAAGGAGGAGCGGCGCGAAATCGTCAGGCGACATCGCAGTGCTCTGCTCGGCATGGGCGTGCTGACCGGATACATGGGCGCGTTACCTTCGTTGCTCTGGGCATCGGGTGTGCTTTTCCTCGCGCTCGCGCCGGTGCTGGTGCCCGTCGCGATCTGGATCTACACACTGGTGTTCGCCTTCTCCGCGCTCTGGTTTTCGCACCATGCCCTGTGTGCGCTGCAGAATTTGCGCGCAGAGCGGGCAGCGAGTTCGGGCCAGCCGGCCTCGGCGCTTCCATCGATTCCAATCGACCCGAGGGCGACGGCGGGTCTGTTGCCTCCCCACTGATCTGTCACCTGATAGCAAGACGATGGCATTCGGACTTTTGATCATTGGTGACGAGATACTGTCAGGCAAGCGCGCCGACAAGCACTTGCCCAGGGTGATCGAACTGCTGGCCGCGCGCGGCCTGTCGCTCGCCTGGGTGCGCTATGTCGGTGACGATCCGGTCCGCATCACGGCAGACCTCAAGGACGCGTTGGCGAGCGGCGACATCGTGTTTTCCTGCGGTGGCATCGGAGCCACACCCGATGACCACACCCGGCAGTGCGCCGCGCGCGCCCTCGGTGTGTCGCTCGAGCTGCATCCGGCCGCCCGCGATCTGATCATCGAGCGCATGCGCGATGTCGCAGCTGAAAAAGGCCTGGTTTTCGATGCCGAGCGTGCCGACAACCTGCATCGGCTGAACATGGCGATGTTCCCCCAGGGCGCCGGGATCATTCCGAATCCGTACAACAAGATTGCCGGCTTTTTCGTGCACTCGCCGTCAAGCGCCGGGGGCTCGGTGTACTTCGTGCCGGGCTTTCCCGTCATGGCCTGGCCGATGATCGAGTGGGTGCTCGATGAGCACTGTGCGCACCTGCGCCGTGCGCAGGGCCCGCGCGAACAGTCTGTCATCGTGATGGGCGCGATGGAAGCCACGCTGACGCCCCTGATGGAACTTGTCGAGACCCGCCATCCCGGGGTCAAGGTGTTCAGCCTGCCCAGCGTCGAGCACCCAGAGTGGGGCGCGCACATCGAGTTGGGCGTGAAGGGCGACGCGGCGGACGTGGCCAGCGCTTTTCAGACGCTGGTGCAGGGCCTGCGGGACAGGAACGCTCTTCTGGGCCCGGAATTGGTGCGTTAATGGAGCGGCCAACGCACCAAAAGTGAGTTATGTTTGGCACCGACAGTGGGCGTGTCCGTGCATGCCTGCCTGAGGTGTCCGGGTCGTTGCTGACGCACTCTGGTGCGTGGACAGCGGTCAAGCACTGTATCGACAGCCCGGCAACTCCGGCGATGGGCATGTTTTCTGCTATGGTCCTAGGCGCATTTTTGAGGCGGCTTGTCAGCGTCGCACCAATGTTCGAACCCTTCCCCCAACACATCCAAACAGCATCCCGCTAGGAGATTCCTGATGGCCAAGACCGTCGCCGACGTGATGAAGATGGTGAAAGAAAACGAAGTCAAATTTGTCGACTTCCGATTCACCGACACCCGCGGCAAAGAGCAGCACGTCACCGTGCCCGTGTCCCATTTCGACGAAGACAAGTTCGTTTCTGGCCACGCTTTCGACGGTTCGTCGATCGCCGGGTGGAAGGGTATCGAAGCCTCCGACATGCAGCTGATGCCGGACGCCAACACCGCGAACATCGATCCGTTTTTCGAAGAATCGACACTGATCCTGACCTGCGATGTCATTGATCCCGCCGATGGCAAGCCCTATGAGCGCGATCCGCGATCGCTGGCCAAGCGCGCAGAGGCCTACATGAAAGCCTCCGGCTTGGGCGACACCGCCTACTTCGGCCCGGAGCCCGAGTTTTTCGTGTTCGACAGCGTGCGCTGGGGCAACGACATGTCGGGCTGCTTCTCGAAGATCGACTCGGAAGAAGCCGCCTGGAACACCGGCAAGGAATACGAGCACGGCAACACCGGACACCGTCCTGCCGTCAAGGGCGGCTATTTCCCGGTGCCCCCGATCGACAGCTTCCAGGACATGCGTTCGGAAATGTGTCTGGTGCTTGAAGGTCTGGGCGTTCCGGTCGAAGTGCACCACCACGAAGTGGCCAATGCCGGCCAGATGGAACTGGGCACGAAGTTCAGCACGCTGCTCCAGCGCGCCGACTGGGTCCAGCTGCAGAAGTACGTGATCCACAACGTCGCCCACAGCTATGGCAAGACGGCGACCTTCATGCCCAAGCCGATCGTCGGTGACAACGGCTCCGGCTGCCACGTGCACCAGTCGGTATGGAAGGACGGCAAGAATCTGTTCGCAGGGGACGGCTATGCCGGCCTGTCGGACTTCGCGCTCTTCTACATCGGCGGCATCATCAAGCACGCTCGCGCTCTGAACGCGATCACCAACCCTGGCACCAACAGCTACAAGCGGCTGGTTCCCGGCTTCGAAGCCCCGGTGAAGCTGGCCTATTCGGCGAAGAACCGCTCTGCATCGATCCGGATTCCGTATGTGGCCAATCCGAAGGGCCGTCGGGTCGAGGCCCGATTCCCGGATCCGCTGATGAACCCTTACCTCGGGTTCGCCGCGTTGCTGATGGCCGGCCTCGATGGCGTCGAGAACAAGATCCACCCCGGTGAAGCCGCAACGAAGGACCTGTACCACCTGCCGCCGGAAGAGGACAAGCTGGTGCCAACGGTTTGCCACAGCCTCGATCAGGCGCTCGAGTACCTCGACAAGGACCGTGCTTTCCTGACCAAGGGTGGTGTGTTCACCGACGCGTACATCGACGCCTACATCGACCTGAAGATGACCGAAGTGACCCGCTTCCGCATGGCCACCCACCCGGTCGAGTTCGACATGTATTACAGCCTCTGAGTCCTGAGCTCAATGACAAAGGGACGGCAAAAGCCGTCCCTTTTTCTTTGGACCTGGAATTCCGTTCGTGATCGACAATCCCGTTACGACCGAGGCGCTGGGCTCAGGGCGTGCGCGCTGCGCGGTTGATGGTCGACACGAGGGTATTCCAATGTGGTTCTTGAAAACAGCGCCGGTCATGCGGTGGTGGCCTGTGTCCACCTGTGGGCTGATCCTCGCTTCTCAGGTGCTCTTGCAACAAGCGCAGGCCCAGGGTGCTGCGCCGGTCTACAAGTGCCCTGGCAACCCGGTGCTCTATACCGATGCGATCAGTGCCATGGAGGCCAGGACCAAGGGCTGTACCGCGCTGGATGGCAACCCCGTCACCGTCATCCCTTCGCCCAAGCGAACCGGCAGCGCATCCGCACCGCGTCCCGCAGACAGCCGCATCGACCCGCAAGAGCAACGCGCACGCGACAGCGACGCGCGGCGCATCCTGGCCGCCGAGCTGCAGCGCGAACAACAGCAGTTGGCCGAGTTGCAGGCCGAGTTCAACAAGGGCGAGCCCGACCGGCAGGGAGGCGAACGCAATTACCAGAAGTACCTCGACCGCGTCAGTGAGCTGAAAGCCGCAATTGCGCGCAAGGAGAGCGACATCGCCGCCCTGAAACGTGAATTGGCCAAGGCGCCATGAACGTGATGTCGCTGGCGCGATGCCCTTGCGCATGAGCATGCCGAGTCCAACATCACCGTATGCGGCTTTCGACCATCTGGCGACGATGGTGGCTGTGGTGAGTCCCGATGGGCACTGCGTCTTCGCCAATGCGTCATTTGGTGATGTGCTGGGTTGGTCGAGTCGCAGCGTGCTGCGTGACTCCCTGTTCGACTGGTTTGTCGATGCGCAGCTCGTTCGCGACACGGTGGCGGCGTTGGTGCGCAATGATTTCTCGTCGAGCCGCTTCGAGGCGGCGCTGCGAAGACCAGCGCTGGCTCCCGGCGAGCCACTGCCTGTGCATGTGATCATCAACCAGATCGAAGGCACGACCGATGTGCTGATCGAGCTGGTCGAGATCGAACAGCAAACGCGGCAGGACCGCGAGGAGCGCGCGCTCGGCCAGGCACGCGCCAACAAGGAACTGATCCGCAACCTGGCCCACGAGATCAAGAACCCGCTCGGCGGCATCCGCGGCGCGGCGCAGTTGCTCGAAATGGAAGTGGAGTCGCGGGCACTGACCGAATACACCCAGGTCATCATCCAGGAAGCCGACCGGCTGCAGGCGCTGGTAGACCGGCTGCTGGCGCCGCACCGCAAGCCGCATGTGGTCAGCGACGTGAACATCCACGAGGTCTGCGAGCGCGTGCGCTCGTTGATCCTGGCCGAGTTCCCGCGCGGCCTGGAGGTCGAGCGCGACTACGACGCCTCCATTCCCGACTTTCGCGGCGATCGCGAGCAGCTGATCCAGGCGGTTCTCAACATTGCCCACAACGCGGCCCAGGCACTGGCCGAGCAGGTGACCAGTGGCGACGCGAAGATCGTTCTGCGAACGCGCATCGCCCGACAGGTCACACTGGGCAAGCAGCGATACCGATTGGCACTGGAATTGCATATTCAGGACAATGGCCCAGGCATCGCGGAATCCATTCGCGACCGCATCTTTTACCCCCTGGTGTCGGGGCGAGAAGGTGGCTCCGGGCTCGGACTGACGCTAGCGCAGACATTCGTGCAACAGCACCAGGGAACGATCGAGTGCGAAAGCGAACCCGGAAGAACCAAGTTCAAGATCGTGATTCCGCTGCCCTGAGCTCTCTCCCTTGTACCGAAGCACGTCGGTGCACTCCATTGAAGAGGCAGTGAATGAAACCCATCTGGATCGTTGACGACGACCAATCCATCCGCTTCGTGCTTGAAAAAGCGCTGACGCGCGAAGGCCTTGCGGTCCGCAGCTTCACCAATCCACGCGACGTGCTGATCGCGCTGGAAGACGACGTGCCGCAGGTGCTGGTGTCCGACATCCGCATGCCGGGCGGTTCGGGCATCGATCTGCTGGCCAAGGTCAAGCAGAAACATCCTGAGCTGCAGGTCATCATCATGACCGCCTACTCCGACCTCGACAGCGCGGTGAGCGCCTTCCAGGGAGGTGCTTTCGAGTACCTTCCGAAGCCCTTTGATGTGCCGAAAGCGGTCGAGCTGATCCGCCGTGCGCTCGATGAAAGCATGCGCGAAGCGGTGCGTGACGAACGACTGTCCGAGATGCCGGAGATGCTTGGTCAGGCGCCTGCGATGCAAGACGTCTTCCGCGCGATTGGCCGACTCAGTCAGAGCATCGTCACCGTGCTGATCACCGGCGAATCGGGGTCAGGCAAGGAACTGGTCGCGCAGGCGCTGCACAAGCACAGCCCGCGGGCCAGCGGTCCGTTCGTCGCGATCAACACTGCGGCGATCCCGAAGGACCTGCTCGAGTCCGAGCTGTTCGGCCACGAGCGCGGGGCGTTCACCGGCGCGCAGACCACCCGGCGCGGGCGCTTTGAACAGGCCGACGGTGGCACGCTTTTTCTGGACGAGATCGGTGACATGCCGTTCGACCTGCAGACGCGGCTGCTGCGGGTGCTCAGTGATGGCCAGTTCTACCGTGTCGGCGGCCACAACCCGATGCGCAGCAACGTTCGCGTCATCGCCGCCACCCACCAGAACCTGGAAGACCGGGTGAAGCTGGGTGTCTTCCGAGAAGACCTTTTCCACCGACTGAATGTCATCCGGCTGCGCCTGCCGGCGCTGCGCGAACGCCAGGAAGACGTGCCTGCGCTGGCCCGTTTCTTCCTGCAGAAAAGTGCCAAGGATCTGGGCGTCGAAGCCAAGCGCATCACCGATGCCGCCTTGTCGCGGCTGATGCAGTTCGACTTTCCGGGCAACGTCCGCCAACTGGAGAACATCTGCCACTGGTTGACAGTGATGGCGCCGGCCCAGTCGATCGAGCCGAAGGATTTGCCCCCGGAGTTTCAGACACCGGTGGCGCCACAGGCATCAGCAGCGCCGCCACCGGCTCCTGTGCCCGAGCCTCAGCATGAGGCGATCGCTATCGCGGACCTCACATCCGATGTCGGCGGGCTGCATGCGCTGCCGCCCGATGTTCATGCCGAGCTGCCAGCAGTCGCGGATGTCTTGCCGTCACGCTGGCTGGTCGATCTCGAGCGTGAATCGCGCGGCCTGCTACTGTCAGGAGAACCCCAGGTGTGGGACATCCTGACGCGCAAGTTCGAAGCGCAGCTGATCCACACGGCACTCGACCTGACCCGGGGCCGTCGTATCGAGGCGGCGCAAAAGCTCGGCATTGGCCGCAACACCATCACCCGGAAGATTCAGGAACTCGGGCTCGACGACTGAGACGGCGAGGCCCTCTGCGGCGCCGCTCGCTCAGGTCATGTCGCTGAAGCTTGCCCACACCGGCGCGTGGTCGCTGGGCCTTTCGTGCTTGCGGGGCAGCTTGTCGATGGCGCAGGCGGTGACCTGTGATTTCAGCGCGTCGCTGACCAGGATGTGATCGATGCGCAGCCCCTGATTCTTGCGGAACGCGAGGTTGCGGTAGTCCCACCAGCTCCAGCTTTTCGGCTCCTGCTCGAACAACCGGAAGGCATCGTGCAGGCCGAGCGACAGCAGGCCCTGGAAATGGGCGCGCTCTTGCGGCGTGCACAGCACCTGGCCCGCCCATGCGACCGGGTCATACACGTCCCGGTCCTCGGGTGCGATGTTGAAGTCACCCACCAGCACCAGATGGCGATGGGCCCGCAGTTCCTCTTGCAACCACGTTCGCAGCGCAGCAAGCCACGTCATCTTGTACTGGAACTTGTCGCTGTCCGGCGCCTGCCCGTTGGGGATGTAGGCGCCGATCAGCCGCACGCCACGCAACGTGGCGGTGATCACTCGGGCCTGCTCGTCGCCATGACCCGGGATGTTCCTGACCACCGCCTCGACCGGCTCCCGCGTCAGCAGCGCGACGCCGTTGTACGTCTTCTGGCCGAACCACTGCGACTGGTAACCGATTGCTGCCAGCTCGGCATGAGGAAACTTGTCATCGGTGAGTTTGGTTTCCTGCAGGCACAGCGCGTCGGGCTGATGCGTGGTCAGCCAGTCGAGCACCTGAGGCAGTCGCACGGCGAGGGAGTTGACGTTCCAGGTGGCAATCCGCATGGGTCCGAGAAGTGCTGATGGATCGATGGGATGCGTTATCGGTGCGAAATCCGGCCAGCCGGAGTGCACCTTCACGCCGCAGCAGGCCATTGTCGCTTGTCGTCATGCGCGGGCCGCTGCGCCTGAGCTCGGCCACGCTGCTCAAGCTCGTTTTAGCTGCGACATCACTCGAGTGCGAGGTAGTCTTCGCTGAAGCATCGCTGTCGAGATCGACATGGATCACTGCCCGAAATGCGGCGGCGAGCTCAAGAACATTGCAGCGATCCCAGAGCAACCGATCATTGAAAAGATCCTCACATGCTTGGGCCTGCTGTCAATTGAGTAATAGAGGTACGATTTTCACATGGCGTGGTTGTCTGTGAATATCGCCAAATCAATTCTTGAAATGCCGTTTGGAAGGCTGTTTACATGATGTTGACTGCGAAAAATGGCTCGCCGTGATTATGGTGTGGATGCAATGAGGAAAAGATGATTAATGTCACTATAATAACTCCCTCCTACAACCAAGGAGATTATTTGGAGCAGACGATTCAATCTGTTCTGAGTCAAACTTATGATAATATTGAGTACTTAATCATTGACGGCGGTTCTACCGACGGCAGTGTCGAAATAATAAAAAAATACGAGAAAAACATTGCATATTGGGTCAGCGAGCCCGATAAGGGACAGGCCGATGCGATCAACAAGGGATTTAATATCGCGAAAGGTGATCTTGTATGCTGGATAAATTCTGATGATGTTTTATATCCTGATTTTGTTGCCGACAGAGTTGATCAATTCCTGGAAAATCCAGGCGTAGACATGATTTACGGCGATGTTGATCAGGGTACGGACCCGTCAGTCAAACGGCCTCGCAAGGGAAGGAGTACAAATATCAGGGATATGCTCAAGTATGCCGAGTGTCCCATTCCGCAACAATCGGCCATGTGGAGGCGTCATGTCATTGAAAAAGTCGGCCATCTGGTTCCGCGGTGGCATGTTGTTTTGGACCGTGAATACTTCATAAGAATTGCCGCCAGTTGCTCTATAAAGTATGTGCCGGGTGCGGTTGCCTTTTTCAGATATCATGATAACTCGAAATCTATAGTGGATCGGTTGAAGTGGGTGGATGAATTGCCTGTTTATTATGAGGCGGTTTTCAATGATAATATATATAATTTGTCTCCGGATCTATTATCTTACAGGGACAGGTGCTTGTCGATCATGTATATATGGTGCGCCAAGAGGTGTGCCAAGGCTGGCAAGAAAAGCGAAGCCAAAAAATTCTTCAATAAAGCGAGGAGGTCAAGTTTTTCTGCCTATATATTGGGCCGTTATCTTAAAAAATATTTTTCAAACCGCAGAGCTTCATAACTGACCACTTTCAAAGAGTGGGCTCTGGCGCTACTACCAGCGTGCGCAGATTCGCGTCGGGTGCCAGCACGCCATGGTTCGCACAGCGGGAGTCCGCTCACTGCGCAGGGCGAGGTGATGCGGACACCAAAACGGACCAAGTGCAGCCTCGGCCCAGGCGCTGCATGAATTCCGGCGACATCACCAGATGCGTCGTGCCAAGGCGCCTGCAGCCTCAATACGACCTGTCCGGCGGTTTTGGTTTGTAAGCGCTTGTTGGCGAGCGCCGGGCGGGTGAGGTCGCGGCACAGCTGCTCCAGCCCCTGGCGGTCATCGGCGCCGCAGCTTACGGCAGCATGCCGGGCGAAGCCGATGCCCTCGGCACACAGCGTCTGCCTGGAGCTCCCATCACTGGGCATTGCACCTTGCAGCGTCAGCACCTTGTGGCTGGCGCGCAGGCCTCGTTTGAATCGCCGTCGTCATCGGCCACGCACGTCCAGAGGCCCAGCCTCCCGCGACTTCAATCGTCAGCAAACCCGGCCTGCTAACAGCGTAGCGCCGTGCTGCGGGGCCCGGCCCACCCGCCGCCTGCTGCCGTGACCCGGCGGCAGAAATGGGTGCTGTTCGCACATCACTTCGCGGTTTGGCTGCGCGCTTACATCCGGATACTTCCGCCGCGAGGCCAAGCGGACCGCTGGCCGCACAGCGGCTCAATCAACTGCTCGAAGATGAAATCCATGCGAACCCTCTTTGTTACAGCTCCCGCTCTGGTCCTGCTGACTCTGGTGCTGGGCGGCTGCGGTGGCGGCGGCGCCGCGACAGACCCCGTCGGTGCAGTCGGAAGCAGCGGCTTGAACGCCCTGGTGGCGGTCAGCGCCGAAGGGGCTGGCGCCAACTGCGCCTCGGGCGGCAACAAGATCGAAGCCGGCCTGGACCGCAACGGCAATGGCGCGCTGGGGAAGGACGAGGTCGCCACCACGCAGTTCGTCTGCAATGAGGTCAATGTTCCTGCCAGTACGGCGGGTTTCGTAGAGGCTTCGGCCGCAGCGGCTGTCAGGGGCCCCGCAGGTCCCGCAGGCCCCACCGGTCCTACGGGCGCCACCGGCGCCAGGGGACTGAGCGCGCTGGTGCAGATGATCAGCGAACCCGTCGGCGCCAACTGCGCGGCCGGCGGCAGAAAGGTCAACGTGGGCGTGGATGTCAACGCCAACCAGGTCCTGGAAGCCTCCGAGATCAACAGCACGGCCTACGTCTGCAACGGCACCAACGGAGCCAACGGCACGAATGGCACGAATGGCACCAACGGAGCCAATGGCACGAACGGTGTCAACGGCAGCAATGGCCTCAACACCCTCATGACCGTCGTGGCCGAGCCCGCCGGCGCCAATTGCGCCTATGGTGGCAGCAAGGCCAGCTCCGGGCTCGATGCCAACGCCAGCGGCTTGCTGGATGCTGGCGAGGTGGTGACCAGCAGCTACGTCTGCAATGGCGCACCGGGCAGCAACGGCGGCACAAGCTGGTGGAACGTCAGCGGCAGCGCCGTGCAGGCGCAGCCGAACAGCGGCTACGTCACCTCCAACGACAGTGCCCCGGTGGTCGTGACGCTGCCGACAAACCCCACCATCGGCGACACGCTGCGCATCAGCGGTGCCGGCGCAGGCGGCTGGACGCTGGCCCAGAACGCCGGGCAGCTCGTCAGCACCAAGAATCTGGGCGGCGTGGCGGGTCTGAGGTGGACGGCGCGCGATGTCAACCGCAACTGGCGCGGGCTGGCTTCGTCCGCCGATGGCGCCAGGCTGGTGGCCGTGGTCAACAACGGACAGATCTACACCTCCACCGACGGCGGTGCCACCTGGACTGCGCGAGACAGCATCCGCAACTGGTACGCCGTCACGTCCTCGGCCGACGGCAGCAGGCTGGCGGCGGTCGTCTACGGCGGCCAGATCTACACCTCCACCGACAGCGGCATCAGCTGGGTCGCGCGCGAAACCGCGCGCAACTGGACGTCCGTCGCTTCATCGTCGGACGGCAGCAGACTCGTGGCCACGGTCAGCACCGGCTTCATCTACACGTCGACCGACAGTGGCATCACCTGGACCCAGAGGGCCAGCTCGCTGGCCTGGCAGTCTGCAGCCTCTTCGGCCGACGGCCTGAGGCTGGTGGCGGTGACCAATGGCGGCCAGATCTGGACCTCGGTCAACGGCGGCACGGTCTGGACCGCGCGTGCCTCGGCCTTGAACTGGTACGCCGTGGCCTCATCGTCCGACGGCACGAGGCTGGTGGCCGTCGTCAACGGCGGTCAGATCTGGACTTCCACCGACATCGGTGTGACCTGGACGGCGCGCGAGTCGGCACGCAACTGGCAATCGGTCGCTTCATCGGCCGACGGCCTGAAGCTGGTCGCGGCGGTCTATGGTGGCCAGATCTACGCCTCCATGGACGGCGGCGTGACATGGATCCCCCGCGCCACTGCAGGCAACTGGGTTGGCTTGGCCTCTTCGGCCGACGGCAGCAAGCTCTCGACGCTGATCTACGGAGGCCAGGCCTACACCTCAATCCCGACGACCAGCCTTGGCGACAGCGGCTATCTGCGCGGCAACCAGTACGACACCATCGAGCTGCAGTATCTGGGCGGCGGCATCTTCAGTGTGCTCAGCCACGAAGGCAGCCTGGTGGCCTACTGACGTCGCAGCCAGTGCCGCGTTTCGTTCTGTTCGCCACTGAAGCGACTGTTTGCCCGAATGACCTTCTGCAGAATGACCCCGAGGAAGCGCTCCACCATGTTCCGCCACGACGCCGAGGTCGGCGTGTGAACTGACGCGGAATTCGCGGGGGCCATCTGGTTGAGGTCGGGCCACCACGTGGGTGCCCTGACTGGCGATTTGCCGACGGTAATGAGCCTCGACCTCTGCGGGTGAGATGTGTGGCCGACGGGTTCAAGCCGTCGGTGGTCGTTGAGCCACGCTATCCGCGGCAGGGTTTCCAGATCGTCCTGGCAACACGGTCGAAGCCATCTTCTACTTCGTCTTCTTGATCCGCGAGATCTTCGTGCCTTCGATGCTCAGGCTGGCCATCAGGCCCGTCTGGTCGAAGATGAAGGCATAGGCATCATCCTTGAGCGTCGAGGAAGACAGATTCTTTGCGAGGCCTTCATTGGCAACGACCACCGTTGGTCCGACCCCGATTTCCCAGCCCTTCGTGTCCTCGACGTACTTGACCGCCTTGGGGCTCATCAGGAACACCACATAGCCGTAGGTCTCGGCTCCGGCTTGCCAGCCCCAGGAGGCCGACACCGAATTGAAGTAGCCGTTGAAGGTACCGCCCTTGAAGAGTACGCCTTCACCATAGCTGCCACCGAAGATCAGTCCGGCCTTGACGATCTTCGGGAAGACCAGGATCGCCCGCGCATTCTTCGACAGCGCTTCAGCCGTCGGGTTGGTCTTGTACAGCGTCTGAAGGGCCTGGGCGGCGTCCTTGTTCAGGTCCTCTGCGTTGGCTGCATGGGCGGTGCCTCCCATCATGCCGATCGACAGGGAAGTGGCTGTCGCGAGGATCATCGTCAAGGCGTTGCGTCGAATGTTTGTCATGGAGTTCCCCGGAAAGATTGAGTCGAGGAACGAACATTACGTGCGCTACCCGGCTGCGACTGTGCGCCACCGGACACATCGGATGTGCGCCGGCGCCCACCCCGCCTGTAGGACGAAGCCGATAGGCCGAGTGGCCCACACTCAGGACTTCGAGGTCCCGTCGAGGAGCGCGCCATGCCGATTGCCTATGTCAGACACCTGACCAGCCGCCACCGTACGGCGCAGAGCAATCGCCATCTCGGTTTCACGCTGTGTTTCGTGGCCGGCGCGATCAACGCCGGCGGCTTTCTCGCGGTGCATCAATACACCTCGCACATGACCGGCATCGCCTCGGCCATGGCCGACCACATCGCGCTCGGCGCCTACGACCTGGTCTGGGACGGTGCCGGCGGCCTGCTGTCGTTCCTGGCCGGCGCAGCCACTTCGGCGATGCTGGTCAACTACGCTCGCAGACACCAGATGCACAGCGAGTACGGGCTGCCCTTGCTTGTCGAAGCCCTGCTGCTGCTGTGCTTCGGCGTCATGGGGGCCTGGCTCTCGCACATCGAAGGTCTGTTCGTGCCGGTGACAGTGATGCTGCTGTGCTTCATCATGGGCTTGCAGAATGCGGTCATCACCAAGCTGTCTCACGCCGAGATCCGAACGACGCACGTCACCGGCATCGTGACCGACATCGGCATCGAGCTGGGAAAAATGCTGTACTGGAATTCAGCCCGCCAAGCGGACCAGCCACCGGTGCGGGCCGACTCGCGGCGCATCGCGGTGCTGTGCGGGCTGGCAGGCTGCTTCTTCGTGGGAGGCGTGACCGGTGCGATAGGCTTCACGCACGTCGGCTACGTATCGACGTTGCCTCTGGCGGCGATCCTGGTGGTGCTCGCTGGCGTTCCGGCCTTCGACGACCTGCTGGCCTGGCGACGCCGCCGCTGACTGCGTCAGTGAGCAGACAGCGGGGTGAACGGTGTCGCCCCGGGATTCGTTCAGTCTGGTGGTCTCAGGTCAAGCCACCGGACCGGCGGTTGGCTTGGTGTCTGCAGCCTTCTGCTGCGCAACGCCCAGACCGTATCTGCGCGCGGTGGCCGCGCCAAGGATGTCGAAAAGTCGGGCCAGTTTGCGGTCGAGATCGGAAAGAGTGGCTGACATCGGATTCCCGAAAATGAAGTGGAAAAACCGGACGATAGCCGACCCCGCCGACCCGGGCGAGGACCACTTCGTGTCGCCCGAAAAGTTGCTCGGTGGTCATCCGAAGCAGACGCTGTGGACGAAGCACACCGACGCGGCGGGGAAGTTCTTTGCAGGCATCTGGCGCAGCGAACCGGGCAAGTGGAAGGTGTCTTTCACCGAGGAGGAGTACCGTCAGATGTTCGAGGGCGTGAGCATCATCACCGGCGCCGACGGTCAGGTGCTCGCGGTTCGGGCAGGCGACAGCTTCGTGATCCCCAGAGGCTTTGTCGGGGCCTGGGAGGTCGTCGAACGCAGCACGAAGCGTTTTGTGATCTACGAGCCCCTTGGTTGACCTACCGGCAGAATTCGCTGGCGCGACCTGGCCAAAGGGAACAACATCGGCACAACGAGGAGACCGCCCATGAGCCCCGACGACACCCCTGTAAAAGCCGAAGAAGGCCCGTTTGCCAAGCTGGTGGACGAACAACTCGAACTCGCTGCAGCGCGGCTTCCCGCTCTGGAGCCTGCGGCAGTGCACCCCTCGCCAGTCGATCACGAGGAACGCCGCGAGGCGCACGCGACCTTCGAAGACGTTCTGCTGGGCAACGCCTGTCCCACGCTGGAGATGCTGGAAGAGCTGGCCGTACTGGAAGCCGCCCCGCCGCTCAGCGACGAGGAACTGGCGCGCCAGGCGCTGGCCGATGGTGGTGCGGACGGCGATCCCTCGACACCGGAGTAGTGCCGCGTCGCGACGGCCCTGCATAGAATCCGCGCCTATTCAAGGGATCGTCGAGGAACTTCCGACATGGGCGCGCAGTGGAAAGCCAAGCACAAGGACCTCGCCGCCAATGCCCGGGGGCAGCTGTTCGGCAAGCTGGCCAAGGACATCATGATTGCCGCGCGCCAGGGCCCCGACCCGGCAGCGAATTCGCGATTGCGCCTGGTCGTCGAGCAGGCGCGCAAGGTGTCGATGCCGAAGGAGACGCTGGAGCGCGCGATCAAGAAGGGCGCGGGCCTGACGGGCGAGGCGGTGCATTTCGAGCACGCGCTGTACGAAGGCTTCGCACCTCACCGCGTGCCGGTGATGGTCGAGTGCCTGACCGACAACGTGAACCGTGCCGCGTCTGAAATGCGCGTGCTGTTCCGCAAGGGCCAGCTCGGCGCGTCTGGCTCGGTGGCCTGGGACTTCGAACACCTCGGCATGATCGAGGCCGAACCGATTGCCGCCGGTGCCGACCCGGAATTGGCCGCCATCGAAGCGGGTGCGCAGGACTTCGAGGCGGCCGACGATGGCGTCACGCTGTTCCTGACCGACCCGACCGACCTCGATCTTGTCAGCCGCGCGCTGCCGGCGCAGGGTTTCACGGTGCTGTCGGCCAAGCTCGGCTACAAGCCGAAGAATCCCGTCGCGCTTGTCAGTCTCAGTGCTGAACAGTTGGCAGAGGTCGAGGCCTTTCTGGCCGCGCTGGACGGCAACGAAGACGTGCAGAACGTCTATGCGGGACTGCAGGGCTGACAGCCTGCCTGCGGCAACTCTGCGAGGTACCAGCCGGTGAGCAGTGAACTTCAGGCCAGACCGAAGCTCAGCGACAGCTTGCGTTGAATCGAGCGCCCGCTGACCTCGTAGTCAGAAGAGCTGCCGAATGCCCGGTTGAAATTGCTCAGCGCGAGATCGAAACCAATGATCTCGGCGATCGGGCTGGCGTAGCTCTTGTCCGGCTCCTTCGGAATGACCAGCGCTTCGGTCGTCTGCGCAGTGGCGGCATGCCATGCGAACAGCAGCGTCAGCAGGTTGAGGACGCGCAGTGACGTTCTGGCGGGCGGGGTGCAGGGCATGCCTGGATCTTGTGTTCCGACCACCCTGCCGCCCATCGGAGGTGCAGCGCGTTGCGTGTCGGACAGCGCCCACACGCTGTCCTGTGCACCTACTTCTTCTTGTGGCGTCGATCGGCCAGGCTTTGCTGGATCGCAACGATCTGCGCCGTTGCACTCTGCACCTGGTGGGCCAACACGCGCATCTCGTCCGCGACTACTGCAAAGCCGCGCCCAGCGGTTCCCGCGCGAGCGGCTTCCACCGACGCGTTCAGTGCCAACAGGTTGGTCTGATGTGCCACCTTCTGGATTGAGCCGACGATGTCGCCGATCGTCTTCAGGCTGTTATCCATGAAGAGGTTGTTCTCGCGCTCGGCGTGCTGGTTCTCTTCCTCTTGCTTTTGCAGCGAGATGTCGGCCAGGGCTCCCACCACACGCAGCGGTGTGCCGTCGGCGGCTCGTTGGGTCTGGCCCCGGGCGCGGAACCAGTGGAACGAGCCGTCCTTGCAGCGCAGCCGGTATTCGACATCGTATGGCGTGCGACCAGTACGGTCAGTCAGGTGTGCGGTGAAGGCGCCGACCACGCGGTCCATGTCCTCCGGATGCAGCTTCGACGTCCAGCTCTCGAGCACATTCGGGAACTCGGCCTCGGTCTCGTAGCCCAGCAGGCGGCGGAATTGTTGTGACCACCAGAACGCATTCTTTGGATTCACCGGATCGCCGGCCACCACCTCCATGTCCCACAGCCCTTCCTGCAGCATCTCGCGGCCGAGGTCGAAGCGGACCATCATCGTGTTCAGCAACTGGTCGTCTTGTACCGCTGCGGTGATATCCGTCAGTGAACCGGCTACGCGCAGTGGCGAACCGTCGGGTGCGCGGATGGTTTCGCCGCGCGCGCGGAACCAGCGGTAGCTGCGATCCCGCATCGCCAGCCGGTACTTCACGTCGTAAGGCGTGCGGCCGCTACGGTCCGCAAGGTGCTTGCCGAAAGCCGCCAGCGTGCGGTCCTTGTCTTCTGGGTGCAACCGGCTCGACCAACTGGACAGGACGTTCGGGAAGTCCTTTTCGCTGGTGAAGCCCAGCATCCGGCGAAACTGATCCGACCACCAGAAGGGGTTGTCGGGGTTCGATGGATCGTCAGGGTTGATCTCCATGTCCCACAGGCCGTCTGAGGTGGCCAGGCGGACCAGGTCGAAGCGTGTCTGCAGCGAGTCGACCTGATCGCAAAGCTCGGCTACCTGGTGCGCCAGTTCCTGCTCGTGTGCGCGTGCTTCGTGGAGCTGTGCCAGGGTTGTAACTTCCTCGTCAGTCGAGCGAAAAATCCGCCTCAGGACAGCGCTCATGCGTATGTCTCCATCAATTTTTCTCGGCACGCCAGCAAATGCCCCGGGGTAAGCTGATTTCAAAAATGGATACGGGCGCAATCCACCGACCAAGTTGATGGCCGGTATTCGGCAGCCGGGGCGGCCGACTTGAGAGTGGACGAAAATAATGCGCTTTGCTGGCCTGTTCGCAGAAGTTGCGTTGTGCGACATTGCAAAATGGTTGTCTGGCGAATGTCGCGGAACCATCTGCTCAAGGAGTTACAGGATGATCAAGGTCAAGGATCTGCTCAAGAAGAAGCCCAATAAAGTCATCTTCTCGGTGGCATCGACCGACACGGTGCAGACCATTCTTGAAATGATGCTGGCCAACACGATCCGCTCGGTGGTGGTGCTCGACCAGGACCAGCTCATCGGCATCGTGTCCGAGCGAGACTGCGCGCTGAAGGTGTTGTTTCGCAATCGCAAGGCCTCGGAAACCACGGCTGCGGACATCATGACGCGCGACGTATTCACCGTCACCGGTGAAGAAACGATCGACGCCTGCATGTTGATGATGTCGTCGAAGAACATTCGCCATCTGCCGGTTTACAGCAATGGCAAGGTCATCGGGATGGTGTCGGTCGGCGACGTGGTGAAGGAAGTGATCTGCCACCAGACCGAGCTGATCACCTACCTCGAAGGCTACATCCGCGGCAACAGCGTCGCCGCCTACTGACATCGCCGGTGGCCAGCAGGCTGGGCTCCGGTGTCAGCAGTCCGGCTTGAACGATCGCCCCATCCCTTCGCCCGTGTTGCCATCGTCGGTGGTGGCCCGGCCGGGCTGATGGCCGCGGAGGTGCTGGCGGGCGCCGGGTTGCGGGTCGACCTCTACGAGGCGATGCCATCAGTAGGTCGCAAGTTCCTGCTGGCCGGCAAGGGTGGGTTGAACCTGACGCACTTTGAAGCGGTCGATGCCTTTGCCGACCGCTATGGTGAGCGCCGAGCCTGGCTGGCGCCGATGCTCGAGCGCTTTGGCGCAGCCGAGTTGCGCGCCTGGGCTCAGGGGCTGGGCATTGGCACCTTCATCGGCAGCTCGGGTCGGGTGTTTCCCGTCGATCTGAAGGCCGCGCCCTTGTTGCGGGCCTGGCTGCATCGTTTGCGTCATCAGGGTGTGAGCTTCCACATGCGGCACCGCTGGCGCGGTTGGGCGGATTCCGGTGCGGCAGCGGCGCCGGGCGAACTGCTCTTCCAGGCACCTCGAGGTGCGCTGACCGTGCGCGCTGATGCCGTCGTGCTGGCGCTCGGCGGTGCGAGTTGGGCCAGGCTCGGATCCGACGGCGCCTGGGTGCCGTGGCTGCAGTCGCGGGGTGTCGAGCTGGCGCCGCTGCGGCCCTCGAACTGCGGCTTCGATGCGGCTCATGTCGATGCCCAGGGACACATCCAACCCGGCTGGAGCGAGCATTTCCGCAGCCGCCACGCTGGCGCACCGCTGAAGAATGTGGCCCTTGCCTGCGTCGGGCCGGGTGGCTTGAAGTTCGCGCAGGCTGGCGAGTTCGTCATCACCAGCGGTGGCGTCGAAGGCAGTCTGGTCTATGCGGCATCGGCTCTGCTTCGCACTGCGATCGATGTCGATGGCCAAGCGGTCGCCCACCTTGACCTGCTGCCCGGTCGCAGCGCGGCATGGGTGGCAGGCGAGGTCGCACACCCTCGCGGTGCCCGTTCGCTGGCCACGCACTTGAAGAGCCGGCTCGGTCTGGATGGTGTCAAGGCGGCTCTGCTGTACGAATTGCTGCCGCGGGAGGCGATCGCCGATGCGCAGCGGCTTGCGGCTGCCATCAAGTCCTTGCCGCTGACGCTGTTGGCCCCGCGGCCGATCGACGAGGCCATCAGCACCGCCGGTGGCGTGCGCTTCGAGGCGATGGAAGAGCATGGTGTGCTGCGTGCCTCGCCTGGCGTGTTCTGCGCCGGCGAGATGCTCGACTGGGAGGCGCCGACCGGCGGCTATCTGCTGACGGCCTGCTTCTCCAGCGGCGTCTGGGCAGGCGAGGGCGTGCTTCGATATCTCGGCCTCTGTCCCATGGCAAACTCCGCCGCCCCGTTGCCGTGAGCGCGTCTGGCGGTCGCATTCCCTTCTCATCGCTTCCTGCCCGTTCGGGCCTCATTCATTGAACAAGATCCTGCTGCAAATCGCCGACGAGCTGAAGGTTCGGCCGGCGCAAGTCATCGCTGCCGTCGAACTGCTCGACGGTGGCGCTACCGTGCCGTTCATCGCGCGATATCGAAAAGAAGTGACCGGCAACCTCGACGACATCCAGCTGCGCGAACTGGAAGCACGGTTGTCGTACCTGCGTGAGCTCGAGGAGCGCCGCGAGACGGTGCTCAAGAGCATCGCCGACCAGGGCAAGTTGACCCCGGCGCTGCAGGCCGCGATCGATGCTGCTCCGACCAAGCAGGAGCTGGAAGACCTCTACCTGCCCTACAAGCAGAAGCGCCGCACCAAGGCGATGATCGCCCGCGAGGCTGGCCTGGAGCCGTTGGCCGACAAGCTGTTTGACGATCCGACGCTCGATCCGCTGGCCGAGGCTGCCGCCTTCATCCATGCCGACAGTGGCTTCGTCGATGCATTGGCCGTGCTCGACGGTGTGCGCGACATCCTCGCCGAGCGTTGGGCCGAGGACGCGGTGCTGGTCGGCAATCTGCGCGAATGGCTCTGGGCCGAGGGCCTGTTGCAGAGCAAGCTGCTGGACGGGAAGGATGCGAACCACCCGGACGTCGCGAAGTTTCGCGACTACTTCGACTACGCCGAACCGATGCGCACCGTGCCCTCGCACCGCGCGCTGGCGGTGTTCCGCGGACGCACCTTGGAATTCCTCGACGCCAGGCTGGTGATTGACCCGGCCCCTGTGGCGTCCATGCCGACCGCGAACGGCCGGCCCGCGCCCGCGGTGTCTCTGGCCGAGGGCCGCATCGCGGTGCATCTGGGTTGGCGCCATGCACAGCGCCCGGCTGACGAGCTGATCCGCAAGTGCATCGCCTGGTGCTGGAAGGTCAAGCTCAGCCTGAGCCTGGAGCGCGATCTGTTCGCCCGTCTGCGCGAAGCCGCCGAGCAGGTCGCCATCAAGGTCTTCGCCGAGAACCTGCGTGATCTGCTTCTGGCTGCACCGGCCGGCCCACGCGTGGTGATGGGGCTGGACCCTGGTATCCGTACTGGTTGCAAGGTGGCCGTGGTCGATGCGACCGCCAAGGTTCTGGCGACCGAGACGATCTACCCGCTGGACCCGCGCCGTGATTGGGAAGGCTCGCTGCATGCGCTGGCCCGCTTGTGCGCCGAACATCGCGTCGATCTGATCGCGATCGGCAATGGCACCGGCAGCCGCGAAACCGACAAGCTGGCGGCGGAGCTCATCGCGAGACTCCACAAGGTCTCACCCGAGCGTGCAATCACCAGGGTGGTCGTCAGTGAAGCCGGCGCATCGGTCTACAGCGCCAGCGAGTACGCCAGCAAGGAGCTGCCCGATCTGGATGTCAGCCTGCGCGGTGCCGTCAGCATTGCGCGGCGCCTGCAGGACCCATTGGCCGAACTGGTGAAGATCGAGCCGAAGAGCATCGGCGTCGGCCAGTATCAGCACGACGTCAACCAGAGCGATCTGGCCAGGAGCCTCAATGCGGTGATCGAGGACTGCGTGAACGCAGTGGGCGTCGATGTCAACACGGCTTCGGCGCCGCTGCTGTCACGGGTCTCGGGGTTGAGTGCGGCGGTGGCCGCGAGCGTGGTGCGCTGGCGCGACGCGCACGGCGCCTTTCGCAACCGGCAGCAGTTGCTCGAGGTGGCCGGGCTGGGCGCCAAGACCTTCGAGCAGAGCGCTGGCTTCCTGCGCGTGCGCAACGGCGACAACCCGCTGGACGAATCCGGCGTTCACCCCGAAACATACCCGGTGGTCGAGCGCATCCTGACTGCGGTGAAGAAGCCGGCTGCCGAGGTGATGGGCCGAAGCGATGTGATCCGCACCCTCAAACCCGAATCTTTTGCCGACGAGCGCTTCGGGGCGATCACGGTCAAGGACATCCTCACCGAGCTGGAAAAGCCGGGCCGCGATCCACGCCCTGATTTCAAGGCGGCGAAGCTCGCCGACGGCATCGAGGACATCAAGGACCTGCAACCCGGCATGACGCTGGAAGGCACGGTCAGCAACGTCGCGCAATTCGGCGCCTTCGTCGATCTGGGCGTTCATCAGGACGGGTTGATCCACGTGAGCCAGCTCGCGCACAAGTTCGTCAACGATGCGCGCGAGGTGGTCAAGACCGGCGATGTGGTCAAGGTCAGGGTGCTCGAGGTGGATCTGTCGCGCCAGCGGATTTCACTGACGATGAAGCTCGATGCCGTGGCCCCCGATCGCGGCGGCAAGGACGCTGCCGGCAACCGGTTCCAGCCAGCCGGGCGGGGCGAGCGGCCGTCGAAACCACGCGCGAGCGATGCCGTGGCGGGTGGAGGGGCGATGTCAGCGGCGTTCGCGAAGCTGCAGATCAAGCGCTGAGGCTCGCAATAGCTGCTTGTCGTGACCTTCCTGTTCGGCATGATCCATGGCTTCGGATTCGCCGGAGTACCGGGTGAGCCCAACCCGTCGGAGGCGCACTTCGCCGGCAGGGCTGGTAGAGCGTGGAGGTGATCCGCGATGGCTTGGCGGTGTCCATCGTCATCGGCACGCTGTGGCTCATCGATCGCACGAGGAGCGTCGGGATCCTGCCGTTTTGACGCTTAGAATTTTGCGATCGCAGAGGGTCAAACAAGGCGCGGTCGTGGACCGCGCTTTTTCTTTTCCGATGGAGCTTCGATGATCTCGATTCAGTTGCCAGATGGTTCACAGCGGCAGTTTCCGGGCCCGGTGACGGTGGCCGAGGTGGCCGGGTCCATTGGCAGCGGACTGGCCAAGGCCGCGCTGGCTGGACGGCTGGGCACTGGCGCCGCCTCGAAGGTGGTGGACACCAGCCACCTGATCGAGCAGGACGCAACACTCGCCATCATCACCGAAAAGGATGCCGACGGCCTCGATGTCATCCGCCACTCGACCGCGCACCTGCTGGCTTATGCGGTCAAGTCGCTGTTTCCGGATGCGCAGGTGACGATCGGCCCGGTCATCGAGAACGGCTTCTTCTACGACTTTTCGTATCACCGACCGTTCACGCCGGAAGATCTGGCCGCGATCGAGGCGAAGATGACCGAGCTCGCGAAGAAGGACGAAAAGGTGGCGCGCCGCGTGTTGCCGCGTGACGAGGCAGTGGCCTATTTCAAGGGCCTCGGCGAGGCCTACAAGGCCGAGATCATTGCGAGCATCCCGGCCAATGAAGACGTTTCGCTGTATCGCGAAGGGGCCTTCGAGGACCTGTGCCGCGGCCCGCACGTGCCGAGTACCGGCAAGCTCAAGCACTTCAAGCTGATGAAGGTGGCCGGCGCCTACTGGCGCGGGGACCACCGCAACGAAATGCTGCAACGCATCTACGGCACCGCCTGGGCGACCAAGGATGATTTGCAACAGCACCTGCACATGCTCGAAGAGGCCGAGAAGCGTGACCACCGCAAGCTGGGCCGGGAGCTCGATCTGTTCCACATCGACGAGCACGCGCCCGGGCTCGTGTTCTGGCACCCGAAGGGCTGGACGATCTGGCAGCAAGTCGAGCAGTACATGCGTGCGGTCTACCGCGACAACGGCTACCTGGAAGTCAAAGGCCCGCAGGTGCTCGATCAGAGTCTGTGGGAGAAAACCGGGCATTGGGACAAGTACCGCGAGAACATGTTCACCACCGAATCGGAAAAGCGCGAATACGCGCTGAAGCCGATGAACTGTCCCGGGCACATCCTGATCTTCAGGCAGGGTATCAAGAGCTACCGCGACCTGCCCCTGCGTTTGGGTGAGTTCGGCCAGTGCCACCGCAACGAGCCGAGCGGATCGCTGCACGGCATCATGCGGGTGCGTGGCTTCACGCAGGACGACGGCCACATCTTCTGCACCGAAGATCAGATCCTCGATGAATGCACCGCGTTCACCACGCTGTTGCAGAGGGTCTACGCCGACTTCGGTTTCACCAGCATCATCTACAAGGTCGCGACGCGGCCCGACAAGCGCATCGGCTCCGACGCGCTGTGGGACAAGGCCGAGTTCGCGCTGATGGAAAGTCTGCGTCGCTCAGGATGCGAATTCATCGTCTCGCCAGGGGAGGGCGCGTTCTACGGTCCGAAGATCGAATACACGCTGAAAGACGCGATCGGCCGCCAGTGGCAATGCGGCACGATTCAGGTCGACCCCAACATGCCGGAGCGCCTGGGCGCCGAATACGTCACCGAAGCTGGTGATCGCGCCACGCCGATGGTGCTGCATCGTGCCATCGTCGGCAGCCTCGAGCGTTTCATCGGCATCCTGATCGAGCAACATGCCGGCGCCCTGCCGACTTGGCTGGCACCGGTGCAAATCAGCGTGCTCAATATCTCCGAACATCAGGCTGATTACGCACAGGAAGTGGCGAAAGCGCTTCAAAAACAAGGAGTTAGAGTTAGCACGGATTTGCGGAACGAAAAAATAACCTATAAAATTCGCGAGCATTCGATGCAAAAGGTTCCGTTCATCCTTGTTGTGGGTGACAAGGAAAAGGCAAACGGAACCATTGCGGTGCGCGCCCGGGGAAATCAGGATCTCGGTGTCATGTCGCTGGCCGACTTCTCCTCGAAGTTGGCTGACGTCATTGCTCAAAAAGCGTGATCTCTCCCGCGAGTAGCAGGAGGCCCCAGCCCTTGGATCGACCGGTGCGCGTGCTAGTTGTTTTTGTGGATTCCCACTGCCTTGGAATCCGTTGAAAGGTTTTAACCATCGCTACTTTTGCTGATCGCCGTACCCCCAATGCCGAGCGCAAGCATCGGCTCAATCGGGAGATCATGGCACCTGAAGTCCGGTTGAACGGCGTGGAGAACGAGCCCCTGGGCATCGTGAGCACCCTTGAAGCTCTTCGTATGGCAGGCGAACTGGACGTCGATCTGGTCGAGATTGCTGCCACCGCTGAACCGCCGGTCTGCCGCCTGATGGATTACGGCAAGTTCAAGTACCAGGAGCAGAAGCGGGCAGCGGAGGCGAAGTCGAAACAGAAGGTGATCGAGGTCAAGGAAGTCAAGTTCCGCCCCGGCACCGATGAGGGCGATTACCAGATCAAGATGCGCAACCTGCGCCGCTTCATCGAGGAAGACGGCGACAAGGGGAAGGTCACCTTGCGCTACCGAGGCCGGGAAATCACCCACCAGGACATCGGCATGCGATTGCTCGAGCGCATTCGCGACGAGTTGGCCGATGTGTCGGTGGTCGAGAACATGCCCAAGCTCGAGGGCCGTCAGATGATCATGGTGTTGGGACCGAAACGAAAGTCCTGACACTAGAAGGAATACAACACCGGGGTTTGGTCGCCTGGGTGTTGTCAGAAGCGACTGCAGGCCTACAAGACGGTACGTGTCGTGCCGGCGCCTGCAGCAGCAACTTAAAAGGAGCAGTCATGCCCAAAATGAAGACCAAGAGCAGCGCGAAGAAACGGTTTCGCGTTCGCCCGGGTGGCACCGTCAAGCGGGGTCAGGCGTTCAAACGCCACATCCTCACCAAGAAGTCCACGAAGGTCAAACGCCACCTGCGTGGCTCGACCGCCGTGCACGAGACCGACACGGGGCGCATCAAGCAGATGCTGCCTTTTGCCGGCCTGTAATTGACTGAAGGAGAAAACGCATGCCTCGCGTCAAACGTGGTGTTACAGCCCGTGCCCGTCACAAGAAAATCATCGCCCTGGCCAAGGGTTACCGCGGCCGCCGCAAGAACGTCTTTCGCATCGCCAAGCAAGCGGTCATGCGCGCCGGGCAATACGCCTATCGCGACCGCCGCACCAAGAAGCGCGTGTTCCGCAATCTGTGGATCGCCCGCATCAACGCCGGCAGCCGCAGCCATGGCGTCACCTACAGCAAGTTCATGGCCGGCTTGAAGAAGCTGTCGATCGAGATCGACCGCAAGGTGCTTGCAGACATGGCTGTGAACGATCCTGCCGGCTTCGGCAGCATTGTCGAGAAGGTGAAGGCCCAGCTCGCTTGACCGCCTCGATCTGTCCTCGGGCTGCAGCCTGAGGCAGCGTGGCACCCTGGCGCCGATAACTGCGCCAGGGGCAAGTCCTCCAAGGCCGACCTCGTGTTGGCCTTTTTTGCGGTTTCGTCCGACCCAGACCTCGCCCCGATGAACGACCTCGAACTTCTGGTGCACGATGCGCAGCGCGACTTCGCGCAGGCCACCACACCAGCCGATCTGGAAAACGCGAAGGCGCGTTACCTGGGCAAATCAGGTCGCCTCACCGATCAACTGAAAGCGCTGGCTGCACTGCCTCCCGACGAGAAGAAAGCCTGCGGCGCATTGATCAATGCCGCCAAGCAGCGGGTCGAAGCGGCGCTGAATGCGCGACGTCAGGCGCTGGCCGACGCAGAGCTCGATGCGCAGCTGAAGTCCGAGGCGCTCGATGTGACGCTGCCCGGTCGCCAGCGTGGCGTAGGTGGACTGCATCCCGTGTCGCGCACGATGGAGCGCATCGAAGCCATCTTCGCGTCGATGGGTTTCGATGTTGCCGAAGGCCCGGAGATCGAAACTGACTGGTACAGCTTCACCGCGTTGAACAACCCGGAGAACCATCCCGCGCGCTCGATGCAGGACACCTTCTACGTCGATGTGAAAGACGCAGAGGGCCGCTGGCTGAACCTGCGTCCGCACACCTCGCCGATGCAGGTGCGCTATGCCCGCGCCCATGCCAGGAAGCACTGCGGCATAGACCCGATGCCCGAGATTAGGGTGATCGCGCCCGGCCGCACCTACCGCGTCGACAGTGACTCGACGCATTCGCCGATGTTTCACCAGTGCGAAGGCCTGTGGATCGGCGAGAACGTCAGCTTCAAGGACCTGAAGGTCGTCTTTACCGACTTCTTCCGCACCTTCTTCGAGACAGACGACCTGCAACTGCGCTTTCGCCCGTCGTTCTTCCCGTTCACCGAGCCGTCGGCCGAGGTCGACATTGCTTTTGCCAGCGGTCCGTTGAAAGGCCGCTGGCTCGAAGTGGCTGGTTCGGGTCAGGTGCACCCGAATGTGGTTCGAAACTACGGCCTCGATCCCGAGCGATACATCGGCTTCGCCTTCGGCATGGGCCCGGACCGCTTGACGATGCTGCGCTACGGCGTCAACGATCTTCGACTGTTCTTCGAAGGCGATCTTCGATTCCTGTCGCAGTTCAAGTAAGACATCCTTTCGCCACCCGCACCAGAACATTCCCAGAAGGTTCACGCGATGCAATTTCCCGAGTCGTGGTTGCGCGAGTTCTGCAGTCCGCCCTTGAACACTGCCGAGTTGGCCGAGTTGCTGACGATGGCTGGCATGGAGGTTGAAGAGTTGCGCCCGGCCGCGCCGCCGTTCAGTGGCGTGGTGGTCGGGGAGGTGCTCGCCGTCGAGCGCCATCCCGATGCCGACCGGCTGAACGTCTGCCAGGTCGATGTGGGCGCCGCGGCGCCGTTGAACATCGTCTGTGGCGCACCCAATGTGCGCGTTGGCATCAAGGTGCCCTGCGCGATGGTCGGTGCCGAACTGCCGCCTTCCGACGAGAAGGTCAGCGCCGAGCCGTTTCGCATCAAGCTTGGCAAGCTGCGCGGCATCGAAAGCCAGGGCATGCTGTGCTCGGCGCGCGAGCTGAAGTTGTCAGATGACCAGGGCGGCTTGCTGGTGCTGGCGGCAGACGCGAAGGTCGGCACCGACATCCGCGACCATCTGCTGCTCGACGACACCCTCTTCACGCTGAAGCTGACGCCGAACCTCGGTCACGTTCTGAGCGTGTTCGGTGTCGCTCGTGAAGTCGCTGCGCTGACCGGTTCGCCGCTGCTGCAGCCTTCGTTTCCAAGGAGCCGCGTCGAATCGAATGAGGTGTTGCCCGTCAAGGTCGAAGCTGTCGATCTGTGCGGACGCTTCACCGGCCGCATCGTGCGCCAAGTCAACCCGAAGGCCAGCACACCGACCTGGATGGTCGACCGCCTCGCGCGCTGCGGCCAGCGCTCGGTCAGCCCGCTGGTCGACATTTCGAACTATGTGATGTTCGAGTTCGGACGACCTTCCCACATCTTCGACCTTGACAAGATTCATGGTGGCCTGCGGGTGCGCTGGGGTCGACCCGGTGAAATGCTGAAGCTTTTGAACGGCAGCACGGTCGAGGTCGACGCGAAGGTCGGCGTGATCGCCGATGAGCAGGCGGTCGAATCGCTCGCCGGCATCATGGGTGGCGATGCCACCGCCGTGTCTGATGACACCCGCAACATCTACGTCGAAGCCGCTTTCTGGTGGCCCGAGGCGGTGGCCGGCCGTGCGCGGCGCTACAACTTCTCGACTGATGCTGGGCACCGTTTCGAGCGGGGTGTCGATCCAGCCACGACGGTGGAGCACGTCGAACGGCTGACGCAGCTGATCATCGACATCTGCGGCACCCCCGACACCGTGAGCGGCCCGATCGATGACCAGATACTGGCGCTGCCCGCAGCGAGGCCGGTGACGCTGCGCGTCGATCGCGCGGCCAAGGTGATTGGCATGCCGGTGACGCAGGCGCAGTGCGCTGGCGTCATGCGACGCCTTGGTCTGGTCTTCTCCGAAGCGCCCGGCATCCTGACCGTCACGCCGCCGAGCTGGCGCTTCGACCTGCAGATCGAGGAAGACCTGATCGAGGAAGTGATCCGTGTCATCGGATTCCACAGCCTGCCCGACACCGCACCACACGCGCCGATCACCGCTCGCGTGCGCGCGGAAGCGCAGCGCTCTTCCCATGCGGTGCGCCACCGGCTGGCCGCGCTCGATTACTTCGAAACGATCAATTTCAGCTTTGTCGAAGCTCGCTGGGAACACGAACTCGCGGGCAACCCCGACCCGATCCGCGTGTTGAACCCGATCGCCAGCCCGCTGTCGGTGATGCGTTCCAGCCTGATTGGCAGCCTGGTGAACACGCTGCGCTACAACCTCGCGCGCAAGGCGCCCCGAGTGCGGCTGTTCGAGATTGGCCGTGTGTTCGGCCGCGATGCGAATGCCACTGACGGGCCGCTGGGCGTGGCCGGTGTCAGCCAGCCGATGCGTGTGGCCGGGTTGGCATATGGCCCGGTCGAGACCATGCAATGGGGCAGCAAGGAACGCGCTGTCGATTTCTTCGACGTGAAGGGCGATGTGCAGGCGCTGTTTTCGCCGCGTACTGTGGGTTTCGCAGTCTGTGAGCACCCGGCGCTGCACCCCGGACGCAGCGCGCGCATCGAGGTCGATGGCATCGCGGTGGGCCACATCGGAGAGCTGCATCCGCGCTGGCGCCAAGCCTATGAATTAAACGGCGCACCGGTGGTGTTCGAGATCGAACTGGCAGCGCTGCTGCGCACCACCGTACCCGCTTTCGTGCCGCTGCCGAAGCAGCAATCGGTGTGGCGTGACATCGCGGTGATGGCTGATGAATCAGTCACGCACGAAGCACTGATACAAGCCATCCTCGAACGATCGCCCGGCGGTCTGATCCGCTCGGCGAACCTGTTCGATGTGTTCCGGCCACCATCCGCTGCGGGCGGCACAGGGGGCACCGAGCGAAGCCTGGCCGTGCGCCTGGAGCTGCTGGACGATGAGGCCACGCTGACCGACGAGCGCATCGACGCCGCGGTCGCTGGGGTGCTCGAAGTATTGCGCGCGCGTCTCGGCGTGCGACTGCGCGGGTGATGACGATGAACGACGATTCGACGCAAGCCATGATGCTGTCCAGCCTGGACACGCCCACACTGACCAAGGCCGAGCTGGCCGACCTGCTGTTCGAACGGCTGGGCCTCAACAAGCGCGAGTCCAAGGACATGGTCGATGCCTTTTTCGACATCATCCAGGCGGCGCTCATCAATGGCCGCGACGTGAAGATGTCGGGTTTCGGTAACTTCAACATCCGCCGCAAGGCGCCGCGCCCCGGGCGCAACCCGCGCACCGGCGAAACCATTCCGATCAAGGCGCGTAACGTGGTCACCTTCCACGCCAGTCACAAACTGAAGGATGTTGTGCAGGGCGATACAGCGGCGGGAGACGGCTTCGAGTAGAGTCTCGAATCCCTCCCCATGTTATTGATTTGAATGGAGAATTCCCTTCCCGACATTCCCGCCAAGCGCTACTTCACCATCGGTGAGGTGAGCGACCTGTGCGGCGTGAAACCTTACGTTTTACGCTATTGGGAGCAGGAGTTCACACAGCTCAAGCCGATGAAGCGGCGCGGCAACCGCCGTTATTACCAGCATCACGAGGTGCTGCTGATCCGCCGTATCCGCGGTCTGCTGTACGAGCAGGGCTTCACCATCAGCGGCGCGCGCAACCGCCTGATCGAGCCGGCTACCGGCTTGTCTCTGTTGGGCGATGCGGTCGCGGACAACGATGTCGATGCCATCGATCCGGGCCAGACGGAAGTTGATCAGCCAGCGGCCCCGGCTCTCGCGGAGGCCTCAGCGCCTGCCGCATCGGGCCCGGCGCTCTCAACCGCCCAGGTCCGGCTGGAATTGATCTCCATCCGCAGCCTGCTGACGCTCTGATCCGCTGTTGTTCGCACCTATACTCTCCAGCTTGTCGGGGCGTAGCGCAGCCTGGTAGCGCACTTGCATGGGGTGCAAGGGGTCGCGAGTTCGAATCCCGCCGTCCCGACCAATCATTAGTCCAGAGAATCAACGGATTGACCGCGAGAGCGGCCAGTCCGTTTTTTCGTCTCTGGCCTATGCACTGAACCGTGTCTGAAAAGCGCAGACGTTGCTCGAATGGGTCATGCGCGTCGAGGTCGATATCGGGGGCGCCATGGTGTCACTGCGTCGATCGCGGCGACCCGGGATCAGGTATCTGCCCCTCGTCGTGACTCAGCTGGCAACGGCACGCAGTGCTTTCCAGCCCTTGTCGTGCATGCAGACGACGAAGCCGCGGGTCACCTGCTGCGTCTTCGCATGGGGCTTGTGGGCTTCGCCCAGCTGTGCGACGCAATCGTTCGTGTCCGTCGCGAGGACTTCGCGACCGGCGCCGATCTTCCACCAGGAACTGATGGCGTAGAGGTCAAGCGGATTGGCCGGTGGGGACGCACGCGCTGTCGGTGTGGCCAGCGGTGTTGAAGGCGATGCTGGCGGCGCAGCGTTACTGGCGCTGACGGCGCCGCCGCTGGCGACAGGCGTCTTGCTGCCCAACGCGGGCTTGTCGGCATCGGGATTCGCCGCCATTGCCGCACTGGCGACGGCAGTAGGCTGTGCTGGCGTGACGGGCACAAACTCTGGTGTGATGAACACGCTCGGTCTGCGGTTGTCGGGGTTGGCGCCCGCGGTCGCAAACAGATCGACGTCGTCCAGCTTCTTCACGGTCCAGCCCTGGTCTTGCAGGCATTGCTCGGCGGCTTTTTCGCCAGCGGCCGACTGACACGATTTCCTGGCTGCCTCCAGATCTTGCGACGACGCGCCTCGCTTGTACGACAGCTCGCCGCAGCCGCTGACCAGCAAGCCCACCATCGCCACCCAAAGAAACTTCTTCATGCATTGCCTTCGCTTGGTGTTTCGATGCCCAGCAAGAATGACCATGGCTGGGGCCGTTGGCCACGACGCCCCTCTGGGCGACTCGACGTGGACAACCCGCCGATGCAAGAAACGAGCTACCCCCTGCCGCTTCCGCGCTGCCCGATCAACGCCGGCAGGCAATGGCGCCTTGATCTGGAGTCACACGGTTTTCCACCGGCGCGCAATGCAGCACGAGCGCAAGCGTTGGCTGCGGCCAAGTCCACCCCGGCTCTGCCGTCTCGCGTTACTCTCGAAGCATGCGTGACTTGTGCGGACTCTTGCTGCTGTGCGCGATCGCCGCGTTGGACTGCCCGATCGCCCGTGCGGCCGACCCGATGGCGCCCGAGGTCATGGCGGCCGTGCGCGATTCGGGCGTGCCGCTCAGAAGCTTCGGCTTCTATGCGAGGCCGGTTGAGTCGGCCCAGAGATCCGAAGCTGGGCAAGGCGTACGACCATTGGCCTCGCTCAACGCCGAGCAGACCTTCTGGCTGGCGTCGACCGCCAAGGTAGTCACCTCGCTGGCAGCGCTTGACCTGCTGGGCCCCAACCACCTCTGGCCGCTTCATGCCCACGCCACCGGCTCCGTGGTCAATGGCCAGTTGCGAGGCGACCTGGTGATTGTCGGCAACCGGCATCCGATCACTGCCAACGAACTGCGCTTGTGGTTCAGGCAGATGCGTGCGGAGGGATTGGAGCGCATCAACGGCCAACTGGTGCTCGAAGGCGTGATGCTGCTGCCAGAGGGCAGCGCAGGCGATGAGAGCGCGGCCACCGCCACGCCGCCAGAGCCGACCAGCGCCGAGCTGCACAGCGACGTCGAGGCCCGCTCCTACAACGAAGGCTCGATGGTGCTGTCGATCGAGCCGGGCCCCGGCGAACACGCCCGGATCGCGCTGACACCGAAACCGTACGACGTGGTGATCGTCAACGATGTGCTGATGGGCGGGCCCTGCGATGTCTGGGCGCGCTGGGCCAACCCGAGCGACAACTTCGGTTCCAAGCCGCATCTGTGGGTGCGCGGTCGTTGGGATGCCAGTTGCCCGAAGGAATACGTGGCCTACGTGCGTCCGCTGCCTGGCATGGCACGGGCCTCGAACGTCATGTTGCCGGCGGTGGGAGTGGCATCGGCGCCGCTGAGCGTGTCGTCGGTCGGGCGCGTGGTCGCAGCACTGTGGACCGAGACCGGTGGGACGCTGCGCGGCCGGGTGGTCGAAACCGGCAATCGCCCGGAGCCATGGACAGTCTCGAACGGCAGGCTGCCTTGGCGAAGCCAGTTCTCGATTCCACTGTCGCAGGTGGTACGAGAAATCAACAAGACCAGTGACAACGAGGCGGCGCGCAGCCTGCTGCTGTCACTGTCATCCGATGGTATGCCGCCAGGTCCAGCGCGGCAGGACGCGAAAAACCGCATCCATGAATGGCTGCGTGGCCAGGGTCTGGTCGACGGCGACATCCGCGTGGACGTTGGCTCCGGCCAGTCGCGTGAAGAACGCGGCAGGCCGCGCGCGATGGTCCAACTGCTGTGCAACGCCTGGCGCACCAAGAGCGCTCAGGTCTTCGTCGACTCGCTGCCAATCGCAGGCGTCGACGGCACACTGGTGAACCGCATGCGAGAAGGCCTGGCCAAAGGCCAGGCCTTCCTGAAGACCGGCACGCTCAGCGACACCCGTGCTCTGGCAGGCTACGTGCGTGGCCGCAGTGGTGCGATTTACGCCGTCACCGCGATCGTCAACCATCCTGACGCCGCCCGCGCCCGGCCGGCGCTCGATGCCTTCATCGCCTGGGTCGTCAAGCACGGTTGACGTCGGCCACCGTGCACACGGCCGCTTACTCCTCGCGTGAACCCGTCATCCCGAAGATGGCCAGCAACGACTGGAACACGTTGTAAACGCTGAGGTAGACGCCCAGGGTGGCGGTGATGTAGTTGGTTTCCTCACCATCCCTGACCCGCTTCAGGTCATACAGGATGAAGGCCGAGAAGATGCCGATGG
>CANJJE010000002.1 GCA_947474755.1 Burkholderiales bacterium
ACAGATGGATGTGGCGCGGCGCCAAGGGCTAACCCGTAGATGACGCCAGGAAAGACGCCTTTCGGCCGGGCCGTCCACGCCCAACAGACTTCGGCCTGCATCCAAAAGCAGGTTCAAGCGCTTCGGACGCTGCGTTCCGCCCCGGTTCTGCCGCGTTCGGGGTGCAAAAAGGGCGTTTGAAAAGCCTATCCTCGCGCCCATCGCCAGCGGCCGGACATCGGATGCCCGGGCGGGGCGCGGCGGATCCGCGATCGGGAGGGCGTGTGCGCCGGGCTGCGCGCAGTGGCGCGGGAAGCGCCCGTCAGCAACGCTGGCGTCGCGCGACGGCTCCGATGCCCAGCAGCCCCAGTGCCATGAGTGCCCACGTGCCGGGTTCCGGAACCGGTGCCGTCATCATGCCGTACTGGATGTGGTCGAGTTCGATGCCCCCCGCCAAATTGCTGACCCGGATCCTGAGGATGCCGCCTGGATCGGTGACACCCATGAATCGGTCCTCCTCGGTGGTGCCCGAGAACAAACCATCGGGAATGCCGTTGAAGACCTGATCGACGATCTTCACGTCGTTGCCGTCGAACGCCTGAAAGGTGATGGCGCCGCCGCCGTCGGTCCAGACGATGCCGAAGGCGGTCGGCAAGGGCCCACCGCCGACATAGGTGAAGCTGACCCCTGCGTTGCCGTCGCCCCTGAACCAGGATCGGCCGTTGAAGCCCTTGCCATCGATGGCACCGTCGTCTGCATCGACGGAGTCGACGAGTTGCCCGTACTGGGAAAACCCGATGATCATGCCCTGGCTGGCCGCGAGGCTGGGATGAACGCTGTTGTCCTCGAGGTCCTCAAGTACCAGCGGCGCGCCACCTTCGTAAAATGCGGCGGGGATGTCGGCCGAAGAAAGGTAGGGGGTCGGGCCGAAGACGGCGGCGGCCCCGGCTTGTGATGTGCCGACGGTAGAAGAGATGGCGAGCAGGAGACCGATGAGTGAACGAGTGCGCATGGGAATCTCACAAAATCAAAATTTTGATAAGTCTTGCACGTGAGCCTCGGACAGCGCAAGTCCGTTGACAGTCGGGATGGTCGGGTCGGACCACGCCAACCCCATGTCGTCTCGACAAACCCTGCCCGGCAAAGGGGTCCTTTCCAGCCTGGAGGGGTTTTTCGGGCCTGAAAACGCCGCTTGCAGAGACAGGACGGGCGTGCGCCCGCCCGGGATCCCCGTGATCGAGAAGATCCTCACGCACCTGGGTCTGCAGGCCAGGGCCCCCTGGCGCCAGCCCGTGGCCAGGCGCTGCAAGCGATCTGACGTCGCCAACCCCAACCGTTCAGGCGACCCAGCGACACGGGCCGCTGGAGCCGCCCGCGTCCGAGAGTTTGCGGGACCGATGACAGCGGTCTGGGGACCCGTGATAACCCTCGAAAAGCGACCCAAGCAGGACGACTCTCGGCTGGGCCGTCCAAACCCAACAGATCACCAACAGATCACCAACAGATCGCACCTGTCCCTACAGGCAGGTTCAAGCGCTTCGGACGCTGCGTTTCGCCCCGGTTCTGCCGCGTTCGGGTTCCATTCGGGAAGGAAAAAGGGCGTTTGAAAAGCCTATCCTCACCCTGGTTTTCCGTTGACTCCGGGAAACGCCTGAACGACACGCAGCCGCAACGCGCAATTCTCGAGGGCGAGGGCATCTCCTCCGCGGACAGAGGACCGCGCGTCGCCGCTACCATTCGCGCCGACAGGTTCAAGCATGTTGCGCCCGGGGAGCTGGCTGATGCGTAGCTACGTTGTAGCGATGGGGTGGGCTGCACTGGCCGCCCTCTTTCTGGCGGCGGCGCCGTCCCGCGCGGCCTCGCCGGATCGGACGTTGCCGTGGTCCACGGTCGAGGTGCAGGCGCCGCGCGTCGAATATCGAACGTTCGACAGCAGGGTCGTCGGCGTCAAGGTGAGCTATCACGCGTATGTTCCCAGGGCATACGCCGGCACGGCGGCGCGCTTTCCCGTGCTGTATTGGCTGCACGGGACGGAAGGAGGCGTCGCCGGCATTCGGCCCCTGGCCCGGTTCTTCGACGACGCCATCGAGGCCGGCAGGGTGCCGCCGATGATCGTCGTGTTCGTCAATGGCCTGCCACGGCGCCTGTGGGCCGACTCCAAGGATGGCGCCTCCCCGGTCGAGACGGTCTTCGTCACGGAAGTCATTCCTGACGTCGACCGGGTGTTCCGCACGAAGGCGGCGCGGGAAGGTCGCGTTCTCGAGGGCTTCAGCATGGGCGGCTACGGCGCGGCCCGCATCGGCTTGAAGTACCCGGACGTCTTCGCCGGCATGTCTATCCTGGCCGGCGGGCCGTTCGACCTCGAGTTTGCCGGGCCGGCCGCGCAACGCGATCCCGCCCTGCGAGGGCAGCTGCTGCGTGAGGTGTGCGGCAACGACATGGCGTATTTCAGGGCGATCAGCCCCACCGAGATACTCGCCGCGGGCGCGGCGGCCGCGCGTGCCGCGGGAACGGTCGTTCGCCTGGCGGTCGGCAGGCTCGACGCGACCTGGGACTTGAATCGCCGGTTCCACGAACGCATGCTCGAACTGGGCGTCGCGCACGAGTACATCGAGGTGCCGGGGGTCGGACACGACACCCGGGCCCTGCTCGAAGGCCTGGGCGTCGGCAATGGCAGGTTCTACCGGCGCTCGCTCGGGCTCGCCGACCGCCCGGCGGACGATCGAGATTCCGTCAAGTGATGGCGAGGGGGCGGAACAGGCCCATGCAATCGGTGAGACGTGGTCGCCGTGCATCGCCGACCTCGACACCTGGGAACGCGCCGTAACCCGGGGCGAGCTCTCTTTCGAGCCGGCGACACGGCCGCCCGCATCGGGCCGCCGGCCGTGGCGGCGTGCATGCGCGGCGCCGCGCTTGCCCCCGTGCTGCTGGTTCGGCTGGCGGACCGAACGCGCTGCGGCTGCCAGGCAAGTGCTGAGCAACTCGTCGTGAACCGGGGCTGTCGAGCGAAACTGGATCGATGTGCATCATCGGTCGGATCGAGCTCGATCCGCGTCGCGGAGACCGGGCTGCTGCAAGCGATGGATCTCGCAACCTGCCAGTTGCCGTGATCGCCCGGAAACCGGGCTCACCACTTCGGGAGCCTCGCGTGCAAGCCATCGGCCGGCAGCCCCAGCGGGCGCCGGATGGCCCCCTGTCCACTACGAACGCCACCGCCCGGAACAGACCACGCTGTACCGCCTCGTGCAGCAGCATGCCGCGACGTTCTTCGCTCAGGCCGAAGACGCTGCCGGCGCAGACCTGCCCGCGCTAGGTGTGAAGCCGCAGAGGATTGTTTCCTGACGCGGTCAGGCCATGCATGAACGCATTGACGGCAGCGGCAACATCACCAGGTGGGTTGTGCTGTCGCGCCAGGCTGCCCTGCGCTTGACCACCACTTGCCCGGCGGCGTTGGTCTGCACAGTGCTGTTTCGTATGCCAGCTCTCACCCTGCTTCACTCGAGCTCGCTCCGGCGCGTTACCTTGGAAACTTCAAGATGCGCAAACTTGACCAGCGCCCAGCCGCGGCTGCTCCGGAGGCCCTACGGCTTCTTTTCACTGCCGCACTAGACGCATGGCTTGTCCAGCCGGTTGTTGACGCACTGCATTCCAGCTGACAGACCCGCCGCTAGGCTGCGGCCAGGACCGCGCGGCCGTCCAACTCGACCGATCTCTCGGCAGACCCGTCGGACGCCTGCGATGCCACGAGCGTGGCGTACCAGCCACCTCGCGCAAGCAGCGCCTCGTGCGTGCCAGTCTCGATCACCTGCCCGCGCTCGATCACTGCGATGCGATCGGCATCACGGACGGTGGCCATCCGGTGGGCGATGATGATGGCGGTGCGACCAGCGCAGAGTCGGCGCAGTGCAACGCGAATGCGCTGCTCGGTCTGCACGTCGACGGCAGAGGTGGCCTCGTCGAGGATCAGCACGGCCGGATCGGCCAGGTACGCCCGAACCAGGCAGACCAGTTGCCGCTGACCATGGCTCAGATGGGCTCCCAGAGCCCCTACCTGCGTGAGATATCCCTGGGGTAATCGTTCGATCACCTCATGGACACCCAGATCCTGGGCGGCAGAGATCAGCGCCTCGATCGGAGCTCCAGGCCGGGCCAGTTGCAGGTTGTCTTTCACGCTGCCGGAGAACAACACGTTGTCCTGCAGCACCACGCCCACATGGCGGCGCAGCGTGGCCTGTGCAAGCTCGCGAACATCGACACCATCGAGCCACACGCGTCCTTGCTGGGCCTCGTAGAAGCGCGTCAGCAATTGCACCAGCGTGCTCTTGCCGTGCCCCGTGCGGCCCACGATGGCGAGCAGTTCACCGGCCTTCACCTCCAGCGACAGGCCTCGCAGAACGGGCTCTGAACGCTGAGCGTCATAGCGGAACACCACCTGCTCGAAGCAAACCTCGCCCCGCACAGCTGGCATGGGGTGCGGAACCACCGGATCCTCGATGTCCGGCCGGGTGTCCAGGAGCAGGAAGATGCGCTGCGCCGACGCGGCACCGTTGGTGTACTTCTCGAACAGATCCGACAGTTCCTGCAGCGGGCCCAGGAAAAGCTGCACATAAAACAGGCTGGCCGCGAGTTCACCGAAGGTAAGACGTCCCAGCGCCATTTCCCGCGCACCGACCACCAGCAGCAATGCGGTACCGACAGCAGTCAGCAGGCCGGCGAATGGCGCAAACCACCCTGACGTGACATGGTTGCGTATCAGCGAATCGGCAAAGTCCTTCAGCAGCACGCGGTAGCGGGCGCGATTGCGCGGCTCCTGCGCTGTCTGTTGGAGGACGCGCACGCCGGAAACTGTTTCCACCAGGTGAGCCGTGAACCGGGCTCGGTTCTCGGCCACCCGCGCATGGTTGCGCTGCGACACCCGCTTGAATGACGCACTGGCCAACAGCAGCGCAGGCACCAGCACCACCAGCGCGGCCAGCAGCATGGGCGAGAGCCACCACAGCAGCACTGCGGCGACGATGCAGCGTAAAAGCGCGGAGAGCAGTTCGGGCGGGCCCTGGACGATCAAGGGCTCGAGCGAGTCAACATCCCGATCGATGCGGGAGATGATGCGCCCAGCCTTTGTCCGGTCGAAGTAGCCAATGGAAAGCGATTGAACATGGGCGAACACCCGAACGCGCAAGCTATTCAGGATGCGCCCGGCAGCCATGCCGGCAAGGTACTGCGAGCCGCCAGCCAAGCCGAAGCGCGCTGCCCAGGCCAGCAGCAGACCAATGACCGCCCACGCGATCACCTGGCTGTGCACGACCCACGCTCCTTCGGAAGAGCGCAGCAATCCTTCGTCGAGTGCGACTCGAACAAACCACGGCCGCGCAAAGCTGGCAGCCACGACAGCCAACTCCAGCAAGACCGCACCCGTGATGGCCCAGCACACGGGCCGCATCAGAGGCAGCAGGCGACCGAGCATGCCTCGATCAAGCTTCTGCCTGGCGAGCAACTGCTCGAGCTCGATGTCCGAGAGAACCCGCGTGGCAGACAGGCTGTCAGTGGCCATCGGCATCCAGACCCATCAACTCGCGGTAGGCGGCCTCTCGCCCAGCCAGATCGGCATGCGTCCCCTGCGCCACGATGCGGCCTGCCGAAAGCAGAAGCACTCGGTCGGCACGCTCCAGCGCACTGCGCCGATTGCTGATCAGCAAGACAGCCGGGGCAGCCTGACCGGCCCCGTTCAGATGGCGAAGGCCGTCGAGGATGCGCCGCTCGGTCAACGCATCCAGCGCGCTGGTCGAGTCATCGAGCACCAGCACTGCGGGCCGGGCGAGTAGCGCCCGCGCCAGGCACAAGCGCTGTCGCTGACCGCCTGACAGTGTCACGCCGCGATCACCCAGCCTGGTGTCCAGGCCCTCGGGAAAATCGTTGACGAACTCGTCGGCCTGCGCCCACTTGAGCGCCTCGCGCAACTCGTCGTCGGTTGCTCCCGGTGATGCCAATCGCAGGTTGTCCGCCAGAGAATCGGAGAACAGAAAGTTTTCCTGAGGCACGACCTGCACACGACGGCGAAAGGCAGCCAGATCCAGCGAGCGCAGATCGACCCAGCAATCTCCACGGCCCGCAAGCAGCGTCCCGTCCTGCGGATCGGCTAAACGTGGGAACAGTCCGGCCAGCGTGCTCTTGCCAGAACCCGTAGCTCCCACCACAGCCACAAGTTCGCCGGGTTGCACACTGAGAGAGACGTCCTCCAGTACTGGATGGCCGCCGCCAGGCGGCAATACGCGCACGCCCTCGAGATGGATTCCGAAGTCCCCATCCGGTGGTGGCACGTCGCCACTCGTGATGGCCGGCGGCTCATCGAGAAGCTCCCAGATGCGAGCGGCCGAAGAGCGGGCATCTGCATAGGTCTTGATGACGCGTCCGATGCCCTCGATGCGCAACACCAGCATGTTGACCATCAGCAATGACGCCAGCAGTTCACCGAGGTTCAGCGAACCCCGTGAGACAAGCACCACGCCCCAGCCCAACACCCACACCTGACCAAATCCGACCAGCATTTGAGGCAAAGGAATTCGCTTCGCTGCATAGGCCAAAGCGGATTCCGTCAGCTGCTTGAAGCGATCCACCTGGGCAGCGAAACGATCCACCCGATCGGCTTCTAACGAGAAGGCCTTGATCACGCGAACACCATGCACGCCTTCGCTCAGGTCCTGGTTGACGGCGTCATAGGCAGCTCCTACGGCACGGTCCAGCTGAACCAACACATCGGCCTGGCGCAGCAGCAACCACAGCGCGCCCGCGGTCAGCACCAAGGGAACGAGTCCCAGTGTGGGGTGGTACCAGAACAGGAACGCCATCGCGGCAATGACGACGAACATCGAATCAATGCCCTGGCGCCAGAAGCTTGTCAGCGCATCGCGCAACTTGTCGGCATCGCGTGTGGTGCGCGTGATCATCTCGCCTGCACCGTGCTGCCAGTGGTAGCCAAGATGCAGCACCTGCACCTTCTGGAAGATGGATTCACGCAAAGTGCTCAGCAAACGCTGCTGAATCACGAGCCCGACGATGGCAGCCAGGTACTGAAGCGCAGCGCGACCGAAGGCCACGGCCGACAGGACGCCCAGCCACAGCAGTGCGGGCCCGAGGTCGAGCCCGCCCCCCGGCAGCGCGACCACCGCACGCCCGTCTTGAACGTCGTGGATGGCGCGGCCCAGCAACCACTGTTGCAGTGCCAGCGCCCCACTGATCAGCGCATAGATCGCCAGCGTGATGAAGAAGCGCCACGGCGTCGCGCGGTACAACAGCAGGCAGCGCAGCAGCGGCCAGCGGCGAAGAGCCGGCGACGGTGCGTCGAAGGTATCCGCTGCCGGGCTGCCATGGGCCGCGCCAGTCAAAGTGTGTGACATCAGCGCGCCGTGTTGCGACGGTCAGCCCTTGCGATTGGCCAGGAACGTGTCCAAGGCGCCTGCAGGCAAGGACTGCGCGCCACCCAGCAGCTTCGCGTAGACACCGATCTCGGCAGCCTCCTCGAGGCTGTTCAGCAACCCGGCGACTTCGAGCAGTCCCTTGCTTCCCCAGGTGAACAGGCCCCGGTTGCGCAGCAGCACCGCGGGTGCTGCAGGATGCTGGCGCAGCGACTTGACGATCGGTTCGGGCGCATAGCGTGGGGCCCAGTCACCGAGCGGAATGATCTCGACGCCGGCACGCTTGGCGACAGACCAGTAGCTGATCTCGAACGGCTTGTGCGCAATGGCGTGCGCGGTCAGATACGGCGAGTGGGTATGCAAGGCTGCGTTGATGTCCGCGCGCTCGCCGAAGATGGCGCTGTAAACGCCGATCACCTCCTTGAGTCCCTTCGTCATCTCGCCCTCGTGGTGCGTGCCATCGAAGCCGACCAGCACGGTCGCTCCATCGCCCCCGAGCACGAATTTGTCTTCGCCCGGAACTCGGATCGCGGCATTGAATGCACCTCGTCCGCGGGTGGACAGCGAACCCCATTCCTTCAGCAGGCGATGGGCTTCGGCGATTTCATAGCGGGACTTCTGGGCGAAGTCGGACAGCTCCTTGCGGGGAAGAACGGACACGGTGGCCGCAGTGGCGAGCGCTTGTGCAGTGGTCATGGAGAGTGCTCCTGGGTGAGTGGCGGCCGGGCTTCGGCCGATGGGTGTGGGCGCCAGAGTGGCACCATGAAGGCTTCGCGAGGTGATCAGACCGAGGCAGGCTCGGGGATAGAGATCGGTGCGCGACTGCTGCCCGAGCGCAACTCTTGCAAGCGCTGGAGAGCGGCTGGTACGCGAGGCAGAACTTCCTCGCCAACGCGCCAGGCCTCCTCAAGGTGCGGATTGCTCGCGAGAACAAAGTGCGTCGCACCGATGTCGATGTACTCAGCCAGCCGCTCGGCGATGCTGCTGTAGCTGCCGATCAAGCCGCAGCTGGGACCGCCTCGCAACAGCGAAAAGCCGGCCCACAGACTCGGCCCCACGATCAGGTCGTCGAACGATTTGCCAACGTAACCCTGGTGCATGGCCCACTGGCGCTGCGCACCGGCCGACTCGGTACTCGGCGCGCGAGGCTCACGTCCGAGGTCAGCGAACTGCTTCAGTGTGGAGGCGGTCGCGGTCTCATGGAGCCTTCGGGCTTCGCCCCACGCTTCCTCGTCTGTCTCGCGGGCAATGATGTCGACTCGCACGCCGAACTTCATCTGGTCTTCCCGACCGGCACTGCGGGCCGCCGCGCGGGCCGCTTCGAACTGCTGCCGATTGCCTTCGAGTGGCTCCGCCCAGACGAGATAGACATCAGCATGCGCACCCGACACGGCCAACGCAGGCTCGGAAGAGCCGACCAGGAAAGTGCGTGGAATGGGCTGCTCGCGAAGCGGCGACTTCAGTCCGCCGTTGTCGATGCGGTAGAGCTCACCATGATGCGAATAGGGCGCACTTTGCCAATAGCCCTTGACCACCTCGATCAGTTCGCCAGTGCGCGCATAGCGCCTGGCGTGATCGAGCTGGTCGCCGATGGCGCGCTGTGCTGCGGAATCACCGCCGGTGATCCAGTTGATGTCGATGCGTCCACCGCTGATGGCTTGCAGAGTGGCCGCCGTCTGCGCGAGGAAGTGAGGTTCGGTGTAGCCCGCCTGATGCGCCACCAGGAATCGCAGCCTGCGCGTTTCGCGCGCCAGCGCAGCGGCGACGGTCCAGCTCTGGTAGCTGATCGCGCCGGTGGGCACCAGCGCGCCGGTGAAGCCTGCAATCTCGGCCGCACGGGCCACCTGCGACAGGTAGTCGATGTAGCCGAAGCCGTCCGGCTCGCCGTGGACCTGTCCGGGCGCCTTGCGCAGAGCCGCAGGCGTGCGATTCCATTCGCCCCGCGTGTGCTTGTCGTGTGCCTGCCGACCATCTCCGTGGGTGGGCAGGCGCCAGAAGTACTCGATGTCACTCATCAGATGAACCTTTGTGGATTGATGGGGGCCGCCAGATGCCCTGAGTGCAGGCTTCATGCCCGGATGAAAGCCGCGGCAAGTGCTTGATTCGATTGACTTTCCCGAGGTGTCACACGGCAAGGCTGCTGCGCGGCGCGCTGAGAGTGCTGCTGCGCTGCTCGCAGCGCAGCAGCACTCTCGAGGTCCTAGGCAGCCTTGTGGCGAACGAGCGGCACCGGTTCCCACCAGCCCTCGATCTGCAATTCCTTCAGCGCCGCTTGCGTGAAGCGGCGATCGAACCAGGTGTTCACGTCGACGGGCCGGCTGATGAGCTTCTGCTCCAGTGCAAACGCAACGGTGCGCCTGTAGTGGTCGGGCACCACCTCGTTGTAGAGGACCGACCAGCGGTTCTTCCAGTCGACGCGGCGATCCGCATAGCTTCGGCGCACCACGCTCTCCGGCGTGCCGTTGTTCGTCGCGACGCGGATCATGGCCTCCTCGTTCTCGGCCCTGGAAGCCCAGTGCGCGGCCTTCACATAGGCCGTGACCACGGTCTGGGTGAGATCGGGCCATCGATCGACGAAGCTTCTGGCAACGAAGAAGTCGGTGCGCGTCTTCCAGCCCGGGTCCGCATCCAGGGTGCTCCAGATGATCCGGCCCACCTTGCGGTCCTCCAGCAGGTACGCGCTGGTGGTCGTGAACATGGCGTCCATCTTGCGCGAGGCGATGGCCGCCATGCCTGCCTCCGGATTGATGTTGAACAGCTTGAAGTCGCTGTACTTCAGGCCTTGGCTGTGCAGCAGACGCACCAGCGGCATCTCCCAGGGTCGGCCACGATGGATTGCGAGCTTCTTGCCTTTCAAGTCATTGATTGAACGCGCGGGTGAGTCGATGGGAACCACCAGGAATCCCTCACCCGTGCCCAGACCATGTGGCATCACGAGACGGGTCTCGACACCACCGGCGTTCAGGATTGCCGAAGGCAGATCGCCATACCCCGCAAAGTCGACGCTGCCGTTGGCAAAGCCCTCGTTGATCATCGGACCCGTGGCCGAATGCGCGGTACTGAACCATTCCAGGCCGACACCACGCGCAGCGAGTTGCTTCGCCAGCCAGCCTTGCTCGGCCACCACATGCCCCAGGCCACTCAAGCGCAGCTTGCCGTTGTCATAAGAGGCGCCTCCGGCAATGCGTATCGCCTTCGGCAAGCGGGTCCCCTGGGCACTCAGCGTGGGCATGAAGCCGCCCAGCAGAGCGGCCGCACCAGCATGCAAGGCGTGTCGGCGATTGGCATCCATGGTTGACCTCCCCGTCGTCAGGCAGCGACTGCTTCGGCAGACTGGGCACGCTGTTCGAGACTCGCCAGTGGCTGCGGTTCGATCCAGTCGGCGATGCTGAAATCCGCTTTCAGGAAGCCGTGCTTCAGCAGGAAGTCCTTGAACACGGTGAGCCCCCGGACCGAGCGCTCGGACAGGTCCACGCCCAGATGCTCATGGACGTCGTTGCCATAGGCGAAGCGCACCCACGGTTCGGTCCAGTTGGTTTCTGCGGCGATCTGGGTGACCGCCTGCGCCGGGTTGCGTCTCGCCCAGGCACCCACGTCCACCACGCGCGAGAGGAACCGACGCACGAGTTCGGGATGCTCGCGCAGTGTCGCGCCATTGATCGTCAGCGGCCGAGGCGCGCAGTTGTTGATTCGCACGTAGGAGTCTGGGTGAAATCCCAGATCAACAACAACCTGGGCGCCCAGCAGGTGGGCCGTCTCGGCGCCACGCACGTCCTTGACGTAGATCGCGTCCACCTCGCCGCGCACCAGGGCGAGGGCCGCTTCGGTATAGCTGTGCGGATGCTTGCGACGAACGGCCGTGTCCGGCGCTGCGACGCTCGCATCGGCGCCGCGCTTTCGCCCGGCGATATCGACCCACTGTGCGTCGTCTTGGCCAAGACCGGCGAGCTCCAGCGCCACCAGGAAGCCGCGAAGCGCAGAGGCCCGGGCCACATCGACACTCTCCGGCCGATCTGCACGGTCGGCTCGCACAGGCAGGCCGAGCCGTCGGCCCTTCAGGTCCTTCGGCGCATGAATGCCCGAGCCGGGCAACGCAATGATGGCCTGGTACTCGTCGATCCAGGATATGGCAATCACGCGAGTGTCCTGTCCCCTGGCGCGAGCCCAGATCGGTGGCACTGCGCCACCGAGACGGAACGAGTGAGGCAGCGTGTGCTCGAAGTGCGAGGCCTGCTGGGCCGGATCACTTGACTCCTGCAGCGACTGGATCGCAATGCCATCGCCGGCAAATTCGTCGCGGTAGAAGCCCAATTGGGCGCCAACGCCGAGCGGCGTGGGGATGCTGCAACGCGTGTACCAAAGGGCTAGAGGTTGGCTCATGGTCAGTCTCCTGGTCGTGGGTTGTTAGAAACGCATTGAAGCGGCGACGCCAAAGCTTCGTGGCAGGCCGTAGACCTGACGCGTGACGCCCGCAGTGGTGTTGGTCGCCAGCCTGGAATACAGCGAATCGGTGAGATTGCGCACGTAGGCGCTGACCTCGGTCTTGCCATCAGCCGTCCGGAAGAACACGCGTGCGTTGGCGAGCTCATACGACTTCTGCTTCAGGGTCGGCGTTTCCTGATCGACCGCGTTGAAATACTGCTTGCTGCGCCAGCTGAGATCACCACCGATACCGACCAGGCCGCCGCTCGGCAGAGGGACGCTGTATTCGCCATCAATCCCATAGCTGACTTCGGGCGAGCGAGTGAACCGATTGCCGCTGGCCTTGATCGTCTGGCCTGACGCACTGGATTCGTAGTTGGTGTACCTGGTCTTCAGCAGACCGAGGTTCGCACCCAGCCTCCAGCGCTTGCTGGGCGACCAGGCGAGTTCGAACTCGGCGCCGCGTGACCATCCCGATGCAGCGTTTTCCTGAACCTGCTGTGTCGTCGGTGGATTGCTTCCCGGCACCGGCAGCAAGACACCGACGATGATGTTCTTGTAGTCGTAGTTGAAGATCGCCGTATTGAATGTCAGCGTCCCGTTGAGCCATTGCGTCTTCAGTCCGAGCTCGGTGGCGTTCAGCGTTTCGGGATCGAGCTGCGTGATGGTGTTGGCATTCGACACCACGAAGCCGCCCGCGCGGAAGCCGTGTGCATAACGCAGGTAGACATTGGCGTTCTCGTTGATCTTGATCTGCGGCGTCACGTCATAGGTGAACTCGCTCCACGACTTCCTGTCGGCATAGGTCTTGGGCGCATTCAGCGCGCTCACACCCGCAGGCAGCCACCACTGTGTGTTTCCGGTGAAGGTTGCCGAGGAAGGTGCCGCCGTGAAGTCCAGATCGAAGGTCTTCTTCTCCCAGCTCTGGCGTACCCCGGCACCTATGGAGAACGTTTCGTTGAAGCGATAGGTTCCCGCGGCAAACACCGCATGACTCTTGGTGCCCTGGTCGTAATCGGTGATGTCGAAGCTCCTGGGGCTGGCATTGGCGGGGTTCGTGCTGGAGGCGCCCGCCACACGGTCCCGACGGGCTGCAGTGCTGGCCCGAAGGTCCTCTTCGAAGTAGTAGCCGCCCAGGATCCAGTCGTACGACTTGTGTTTTGGCGAGGCCAGCCGAAGTTCCTGGGTGGTCTGTCGGCTGTCCGAGGTGGCGCGGCTTCTGGAGACATCGACTGCGATCGGCGAGCCCGTGCTGAGCACCCGGCTGCCGGTGTCATGGGCGGTGATCGAAGTCAGCGTGTAGCCACCCAGATTCCAGTTGATGCGCACGCTGCCTCCATCGCTGTCGAGGTCTTCGCCGAACTCACCTGCCTGAGCAATCTCGCGGCGCCCTTTGAGCGGCCCGGCGTACAGCGGATTGCGTACCGTCTGCTTCGGGTCGATCACATAGAACGAGGGCGCCTTGTCGCCGTTGAGGCGACGCGCCTTGAGCGCGAATGTGGCGTCGATGTCATCGTTGACCAGCCAGAGCAACTGTCCGCGAACGGCCGAGTCAGCGACCGAACCATCCTTGTTGCCGGTCGCTGTGTTGCGCACCCAACCGCCGCGCTTCTCGTCATAGAACGAGATGCGTGCCGCAAGTACCCCATCCACCAAGCCGCCACCGATGGCACCCTGAACCGCACGCTCCTTGTCTTCACCCAGACCAATCCGGGCGTAGCTGTCACTCTTGAAGGACGGGCGCTTGGAAAGATAGTGAATGGCACCGCCGGTGGTGTTCTTGCCCCACAGCGTTCCCTGTGGGCCACGCAGCACTTCGACGCGCTGCGTATCGAACAGCGGAAAGCCCTGGATGTAGACGTTGTTCAGGTAGACATCGTCGTGATAGATACCGATCGGGCTGACCGTGGAAGCAGCGACCTCGTTGGTTCCGATGCCGCGCAGGAACCATCGCGGTCGGGTACGGCCGTCGGTGGCTGACGCCTGCGCATTGGGGATGAACTGTGTGATGTCGTTGGCCGTCAACACACCATCGGACTTACTGAGCTTCTCTGCACCGATCACCGTGATGGCCACAGGCACCTCTTGCAGCTTCTGCTCACGCTTCTGCGCGGTAACCACCACCGATGACAAGCTGACGTCCGCTTCCGATTTCGGCGCCGATGCGGCCGACTCCACAGCGTTTGCCGATTGGGCCTGCGCATGGAAGCACTGAAAGCCGGCGACCAGAGCCAGGATCAGCGGGGTTGGATGGAAGTGGTGGGTCTGCAAGACGAACTCTCCTGACAAGGGCATGCGTGTGATGTGTGACTTCAGCCTCAAGGTCTTGATGGCTGTGCCCACTGATGCGCAAGCGACATGCCCTCCTGGTGATCGCCATGCAGTCCCCGCAGATGCTTCTGCGAAGGCTGATTTGTTCAACGTTGACAGGGGCTTGCGCCAGTTGTCATGGCACACCGCGCGGTGGTTGGGGGACGTTGCGATGTCATGCTGCTGCTGCGCATCCAGCAACACGCCGACAGGCGCTGCGCATCCTGTCTTGAGCGATGTGCGCCCCAGGTCGCGGGAACCCGCGGTCAGGCAGGCTGCACAGGGGCCCTGGATCGAGCCTCGCCATGAAGCAAAAGGGCTCCACACCTCGTTGCCGAGGGGCGGGGCCCGTCAGTTCATGGGGAGGTGCTTTTCAGCGCCCGTTGCAGGTGGTCACTCAGAGTGCGGGGACGTCCGTGAAATCGGACAGCACGTCTTCCTTGATTCGTTGGAACGCCTCGCTTGATCGAAGACGCGGACGCGGCAGTTGCACGCGAAGGACACGCTTGATGGTCCCCGGCCGAGCACTCATGACGATGATCCGGTCGGCCAGATACACCGCCTCCTCCACATCGTGTGTGACCAGAATCGTGGTCAGGCCGTCAATCTCCCACAGGCGCTGCAGCTCCTGTTGCAGCTTGAGCCGGGTCAGCGCGTCAAGCGCACCGAAGGGCTCATCGAGCAGCAGCAACTGCGGGCGAAGGACCAGTGCCCGCGCAATCGCCACGCGCTGCGACATGCCTCCCGAGATCTGATGCGGATAGGCGTTCTCGAAGCCTCCGAGCCCCACCACCGCCAGCTGCTGCGCCACCCGCTCACGGCGCTCTGCCGGCCCCACCCGGGTGGCACCGAAGGCCAGCGCCACGTTCTCTTCCACCGTCATCCAGGGGAACAGCCGATGCTCCTGGAAGACGATCCCGCGGTCCAGAGAGGGCTCCGTGACTCGCTGGCCTTGCCAGACGATGCTGCCCTCGTACTGCGAGTCCAGGCCCGCGACCAATCGCAACAGCGTGGATTTCCCGCAGCCGCTGGCACCCACGATGGCGACGAATTCACCCTGCTCCACATCGATCGAGATGTTCTTCAGAACCTCCAGCGGCCTTCCTTCGAGCGGGTAGCGCTTGCCCACCGCATCGATGCGCAAGGCCACGCTGGGCGCGGCAACCGCCCGGGGCAGGTCGATCACGGGAGCCAGGTGGTGCGGCACGGGCTCTGCAGCCTCCATGTGAAAGCGCAACGACGCGCCAGGGGATTTCATCTTCTCTCTCCTGCTTGGGGACGGTTCACAGCACCTGAAGGGCCTGGTCTGCAACGCGCTCGCGAGCCGCCGCCAGAGGACCCGGATCGATCCAGGCACGAACATCGAAGCCCTTGTTGATGAAGCCCCACTCGCGCAGAAAGTGCTGATGGGATTCGAGGGCCTGCACTGATCGAGATGCGAGATCCGTGACCAGGTGCCGGTGTACGTCGATGCCGTAGGCCTCGTGCACGAACTCTTCCGAGGCCTGCGTCTCGCGGCTGATGTATGCCGCTGTCTCGCGAGGGTGCGTTGCAGCCCACTGACCGGCGGCGAGGATCCGCGCGAGGAACCGTTCCACGACCTCGGGGTGTGTCTGGAGCAGTTCTTCATCCACCGTGATGGGGCGGGGGGTCCCGGTATGGACCTGCGCCATGGGATCCGGGTGCACGCGCAGGTCCTGAACGATGTGGCCGTGCACGATGTGCGCCGCCCGCAGGCCCCGAGCACCCTTCACGTAGACCGCGTCGACCTCATGGCGCAACAGCGCCCCGATCTGTCTGGCGTACTCGCCAAAGACACCCGGAGGCGCGGCACGCACCGTTGAATCAGAGCCCGCCCCATGGGCAGCGGCAACGGGCCGGGGTTGCCAGTAGCGATCGGCGGCCACGTCAACGAATCGGACATCCTTGGGCTGGAGGCCGGCACCGGCCAGCGTGACCAGGAAGCCGTGCAGCGCCTCGGAGCGACGCCCATCCACCGAGCTGTCGTAGACCGGCAGGGCCACGCGTCGACCTGCCAGATGAGCGGGGACCTCGATGCCGCGTCCTGGCAGGCTCACGATGGCCTGAAACTCGTTCATCCAGCTCAGACCGATCACACGGGTGCGGGCACCGCGCGAGCGAGCCCAGATCGCAGGCACATTGCCACCCTGTCGAATCGAGTTCGGCAGGTGGTGATCGAGATGTGAATCGCGCAAGGTCAGGTCGACGCTGTCCTGAACGGTGAACACGCGAATGCCGTCATCGCGGAACTCGTCAATGAACCAGCCCAACTGTGCCGCGAGACCCAGCGGACACGGGTGCGGGCTGCGGGAGTACCAGAGGATTTCGAGAGGAGTCATGTTCATTGAGGGTGCAATCCACATGCCACCAGGCAGGCCCCGGGGTTGCCCGGCTGGCGAGCGCTTCAGGGCCTTGATCGCTGGCTCTACCTCAGCAAGAACTGCTGGCGAGATGCACTCGATCAAGCAGCCAGGCGTTGGCGTCAGACTTCCGAGATCAAAGGTTCGCTGGGCTCATCGAGCGCAGCTGTGGAGTCACCCAGCATCCCGTGCTTCTTGAGCAAGGTGCGCAGCACATTGCGAGAGATCCCCAGCATGGAAGCCGAACGGACCTGATTGAAGCCACACTCGCGATAGGCCTCTTCGACGATGAGGTGTTCCAGTTCGTTGAACAGCGACTCGCCTGGCTTCTCGAACAGTTCTGCCAGGGCATGGCGCATGGCCTGCAGGCGACCGCGCTCGGCAGGACCGGGCGAGGTTCGGGCCATTGGTGTGGCCACGGCGCCGTTGAGCTTGAGATCCTCCGGGCGGATCTGCTGCCCCGAAGCCACCAGCAGGGCAAAGTGAATCACGTTCTCCAGTTCACGAATGTTCCCCGGCCACGCATAGCGTTCCAGCGCGCGCACTGCAGCCGCGCCGAGCTCAGGCATCGGCAGACGCAGCTTGCGGCTGTAGACGCCCAGAAAGTGGCGGGCCAGGGGCAGGATGTCCCCCACGCGCTCGCGCAGTGGTGGCAGCCGCAGTTGCGCGATGTTGAGTCGATAGAAGAGATCGAGACGGAAGTGGCCCGCAGAGACCGCTTCACTCAAGTCGACATTGGTGGCCGTCACCAACCTGACATCCACCGGGATCGAGCGGCGCGAGCCCAGGCGCACGACCTCCTGCTCCTGGATCACTCGCAGCAGCTTGACCTGAAGCGGCAGCGGCAGATCACCGATCTCGTCCAGGAAAAGCGTGCCGTTGTTGGCCGCTTCGAACCAGCCCTCCCGACGCGAGGTGGCGCCAGTGAAAGCGCCGACCTCGTGGCCGAAGAGCTCGCTCTCGGCCAGATGCTCGCTGATGGCACCGCAGTTGACCGCCACGAACGGGCCTTCCCTGCCCGACAGGCGGTGCACATGGCGAGCGACGAGTTCCTTGCCGGTCCCGCTGTCGCCCTCGATCAGTATCGGTGCCGAACTCGGCGCCACACGCTCGATCAACGACAGCAGTTCGATCGACGCCGGGTCGACGAAGACCAGCGACTTGGCACGGATAGACAGTGGATGTGCGACTCCATCGTCAAGCGTCAGAACCGAGTTGTTGAATGTCGTGCTTCGGGGCTGAAGACTCATTGGATTTCCCTACGGGATGCAAGCTCCGATGGATCGTAGGAGGGGTGTTGATGACAGACCAATCATTCCTTTGCATAAAGATAAATGCTGAGTCTGCGAGCGTTCAACCGTGCGCGCGCAATGGCGCAGCCGTTCGTCCGCGCACCAGTGGCAAGACTTCCTCGCCCACACGCAAGGCCTCCTCGAGAGCCGGTGTGCTGCTGAGCACGAAGCCATCGACCCCGATGTCGATGTACTTGTCGATCAGCGCGGCTGCCTGTTCATAGCTGCCGACGAAACCCAGCGGCGAACCCTGGCTTCCCAGGGTGCCGAATCCACCCCATAGGTCCTCGACGATGTGCTGCTGCACGGTGTCGCCACGTTTCGGATTGGCGCGGAACGATCCGACACCGTCGCCCCGCCCGTTCTCGCGTGCGCGCTGCTCGACGGCATCCCAGTTGACGTTGGCCCAGGCGCGCTCGACGTAGTCCCAGGCCTCTTCGGCGGTGGGTCGGGCGATGATGTTGAACCGGACACCCGGCCTCACCGTGCGACCGTGCGTGGCAGCGAGTGCCTGCACGCGAGCGAACTTCAACTTGAGGTTGTCGAAGGGTTCGAGGTGTGTCAGATCGAAGTCGGCGTGCTGTCCCTGAGCCGCCAGCGCGACGTCAGAGGATCCGACGAAGTAGAGCTCCGGCAGGCGTTGCCCGGCCAACGGTTCGGGCAGGTAGGCGTCTTTCACCTGAAAGAACTTTCCCTCATAGGTGAATGGCGTACCACTCCAGACACCCTTGAAGACATCGAGCGCCTCGACAGTTCGCCGATAGCGATCGGCATGCGCAATGCGATCGCCCCACCACAGTTGACGCGGCCCACCGCCACCCGTGATGACATTGAACATCAAGCGTCCACCAGAGAGGCGCTGCAGGCTGGCAGATGCCTTGGCCCAGTAGAGTGGATCGAACCACATAGGCTGGTACGCGACCATGAAGCGCAGCGTCTTCGTGTGCCGAGCCACCGCGGCCGAGATCACCCAGGGGTCCTCGGAATCAGGAAAGGAAGGGATCAGTGCGCCGTCGAAGCCCGCGATCTCTGCGGCCCTGGCCACCTCGAGCAGGTAGTCATGGTAGGGCGCACCGTCGGTCTGGCCAGCAGCGACAGCGGGCGTGAGGTTGCCGTCGATCTGCGGACCCCAGGTACCGCGCGTGTAATGTGGCCGTGTCAGATCACCCTTGCAACCATGAACGGGAATGCGCCAGTGGAATTGCGGCATGTGTATCTCCTTGGGATCGGACGGTTTCTTGTCAGGCAGCAGCGGGTATGGCGATGCGGGACGCAGCCCGGGCACGCAATCGCGGCACGACGAATTCACCGAAGCGGTAGGCCTCTTCAAGGTGCGGCGGCGATGACAGCACCAGGCTGTCGATACCTGCATCGACGTACTCGGCAAGGCGATCCGCGACGCTGACATAGCTTCCGACCAGTCCATTCGGGCCACCGGGACGCAGGCTGGAGAAGCCCGACCACAGGTTGTCCGTCAGTCGCGCAGAGTCGAAATCATCGGACTCCCCCTCCCCTGCCTCTGGTCCGCTGATGGACACTGTCCTCTGCCGCGCCTGACTCCATTGCCGGCGCAATTCGGACCATGCAGCGTCATCGCTGTGCCGCACGACGATGTCGGCCTCGAGGGCATAGGCGATTCGTCGACCTTGTGCGGCGGCCAGTGCATCAAGTCTTGCGATGCGCTCCCTGACTTCCGGCAATGGAAGCACAGGAAGCACATGGACATCCGCATGGCGTGCGCTGAGCGCCAGTGCGTCGTCATGGTCCCCGCTGACGTGGATCGTTGGCAGCCGCTGACCTTGCAATGCCTGCGGAAATCCGCCGTTCTCCACTTCGTAGAAGCGCCCTTGCCAGGTGAACGGCGCGTCGTTCCAGAATCCCTTTGCCACGGTAAGAAATTCATCGGTGCGTGCGATCTGATCGGCCAGCGAGAAGGATCTTCCGTACCAGGGCCGCGGGGGCGGTGTGCCATCGAAAACGAAGTTCCAGTCAAGCCGGCCACCCGACAGGCGCTGGAAGCTGTTGGCAATCTTGGCCGAGTAGACCGCCGATAACAGCGGCGTGAACAGCGCAGGCACGAAATGCAGTCTGCGCGCGTCACGCGCGAGGGCGCTGGCGAGCACCTGCGTCTCTTCGCCCGCTGCGGTGTGCGGAATCCATAGGCTGTCGAAGCCTGAAAGTTCAGCGGCGCGAGCGATCTGCGTGAGCAGATCGAGATACGTGAAGCCGTCACGCTGCACGCCGGTTCGTGCAAACACATGCGGTTGCCGCCGGTCCGCGGCATAGTCCCCGCGATTCCAGGTGCCCGGATTGAGCACGCGTCCATCGCCGTGTGTGGGCAAGCGCCAGTGAAGTTGCAGCCTCATTCAGTGATCTCCTTGGGAATTAAACAGGTCACCGCGCAAAGGCGGTGTGGCGCCAGCGCAGCAAGCGCTGGGTCGCCCAGCAAACGCATTGATGCATTGCGTAGCCCAGCAGCGCAATGAACACCAGACACACGATCACCACTTCCATGCGGGCAGCCGTCTGGGCGCGCTCCATCACCGAGCTCAGGCCAGGCCCGACCGTGAACAGAAGTTCCACGCCCACAGTCGCCAGCCATGCAAACGCGACACCGTGCTGAAGTCCTGTCGCGATGGACGGCAGCGCTGCTGGCAGCAGGATTCGCCGGAATGCCGTGACGCGAGACAGCCGCAGCACGCGCCCGACCTCGACATACCGCACATCGACACGGTGCAAACCCTCATAGGTGTTGAGCACGATGACTTCGAACACCGACAGGCTCACCACCAGCAGCTTGGAGAGTTCGGTATTGCCGAACCACAACCCGATCAAGGGGATGAGGGCCAGATTGGGCACCTGCCGCATGGCCTGCACCAGGGGATTGAGCAGATCTCCCAGCGGGCGCCAGAACGCCATCGCCAGTCCAAGGATCAGGCCTGCAGAACCTCCGACGACAAGCCCCTTGAGGGCGGTGATCAGGCTGGCCGTGATGTTGGCGGCCAACCCACCTCCCTGAATGAGCTCGACAAACGCTGCCGCGATGGCCTGCAACGGCACGAAGGCAAAGGCCTGGGTGTCGCCCTGCATCGATGCCCATTGCCAGATCCCGATCAGACACAAGGGCAGCACTGCACCAACGGCCAGGTCGATCGATCGCTGAGTGAAGGCGCGCCTCATCGCGCCCCCTTCCAGCCGGTGAGGCGCACTTCGAGCGCCTTGAGGGCGCGGTCCATCGCGAATCCAATCAGACCGGCAATCACCAGCCCGAGCATCACGACATCCATGCGGAACATCTGGCGGCCGAATTCCATCATCTGCCCGAGACCGGCATCGCTGGCGATCAGTTCGGCAGCCACCAGGGTGCCCCAGGATCGACCGGCTGCGAGGCGGAACCCGGTGACCACATCAGGCACCGTGGCCGGCAAGAGGATCTTCCAGAGCACGGTACGACGTGGCAACCTGTAGGCGCGGGCGACCTCGATGTGGGCCGCTGGAATGCCACGCACGGCCTCGGCCGCAGCGAGGGCGACCGGAAAGAAGGCCGCCTTCATGATGATCACGACCTTGAAGGTCTCATCCACGCCCAGGATCAGGATCAACACTGGAATCAGCGCAATTGATGGCACCTGCCTCACGGTGTTGAACAAGGGGGCCGTGGCCACGTCGAAAGTTCGCGACACGGCCATCAAGATGCCGAACAGCAGACCGATGCCGCTGCCGAGCGCCAGACCGACGATCAGTCGCCCGAGACTCACGCTCAGGTGAGCCTGCAGTTCACCACTGCTCAATCCATCGGTGAGCGATTGAGCGACGGCCTGTGGCGACACCAGCAGGCTGGGTGGATACCAGCCCGCTGCGGCCACGGCCCACCAGGCGCTCAGCACCAAACCGAAGGGGAGCGCGGACTTGATCAAGTTCTGCCATCGCGAATTCATTCAAGGCTTTCCGCGAAATCCGTGCCATCGCCCAAGCGTGACGCTGACGCCCCGCAGCGGGCCCAAACAGTTCGGCAAATGCACTGATCTACCTGTTGGCCTTGCAGCACGCCTGCTGCAAGGCTGTTGAGGCGGCGCGAACACGAACCCGCTGAAGGCCAACCTTCGTCCGTTGCGACATCACGTGCTGCATATGCTTACTCGGCAAACGCAGTGGCTCGTCACTGTCCTCTGTTGCTACCCTCTCGCGTTTCAGGGCCTGCGCCCCCAGCCAGCGCGATCGCCTGACCTCCAAGGATGCTCATGTCGCAACGTACGCCAGACCACGAGATCGACCCACAGTTCACGTCGCGCTGGTCACCGCGCGCATTCACCGGTGAGCCCATCGACGAGGCCACTCTGCTGCGGTTCCTGGAAGCAGCCCGATGGGCACCCTCGGGATTCAATGCGCAGCCCTGGCGCTTTGTTTGGGGTCGAGCCGGCACACCGGCCTGGGGACCCATCTTTGAAACGCTGTCGGCCTACAACCAACTCTGGGCGCAGCGCGCTTCGGCGCTGGTGGTGGTGCTGTCGCAGCATCGCTGGGTCCCGCCGGGGAAGACCGAGCTGCAGGACAACACAACGCATGCTTTCGATGCCGGTGCGGCTTGGGGCCATCTCGCACTTCAGGCAAGCCTGTCTGGCTGGCACACGCATGGCATGGGCGGCTTTGATCACGCACAGGCACGTTCGAACCTGGGCATTCCGGACACGTTCACGACACACATCGTCATCGCGATCGGCCGCGTAGGCGACAAGTCAGTGCTGCCAGACTCGCTTCAGGCCCGAGAGACGCCGAGCCAACGATTGCCATTAGCGGCACTGGCCAGCGAGGGCCGCTTCTCCATCACGGACTGACCTCACACGGGGATTGACATCGATGCCCGCGGGCATCGACGTCGTACCTCAGGGCTGGAAAACGACGTCGAGCGTGACGAGCACTTCTGAATTGCCCAGTGCCGAGCACTGCATTCGCTTGATCGCGGCCTGAAGGTACTTGTAATACTGCTTCGGGCCGGACTGCGGCAACACTTCGGTGACCTGCGTGCCCCGAACCTTCAGCAGCGTGCGGACAGTGCCGGGGATGCCAACCCGTTCAAAGGCTGATTCCATCGCCTCGGCAATCACCGCCTGGTAGCCAGGACAGGCCACTCCGATCTCCTGCTTCGCCGGCTCGATCCTCGCTACTGGCAGAGGTTCGGGCGGGGGCGGCTCGATTGCGACCGGCGCGGGTGGGGGCGTGGACTGCACATCTGCAATCACTGGTACCGATGGAACCACGGGCGTGATGTCGGGGGGAGGCACGTAGGCAGGTGCCTGTGGCGGTCTGCGCGCTTCCTTGATTTGTTCGATCTTCGGCGGAGGCGGCGGGGGTTCGGGAATGATTTCAGGAACGATGATCATCTCGATCGGCGGCTTGACGCTCTCGACCACATCGCGTGCCAGCCCGGAGGTCAGCGCCCAGCCGACCAGCACATGCAGCCCCACAACCCAGGCCAGCCCGGCCTTGCGCCCCGCTCGCAGATCCGACGGCAACGGTGCCTTGGCGCCAGAGGGCGCAAAGCCTGCATTCCAGGGCACCGAGCCCGTGCGCGCCGCACCAGACGCGGAAGGCAACGGCAACGACAAGCCGAGGCCCGCGGCTGGACCGAAGCCTCCATTCGATGGATAGACAGCGCTCATGCTCGCCTCCTCATGGTTCGATGAATTGCTCGCTGCCCACGACGCCCATCTTGCGCAGCCCGTTCTGCTCCAGGGCGACCATCACCTCGACGAAGCTGTCGTACCTCGCCAGCTGGTGCGGTCGGACATGCACCTCAGGCTGCACGGATTGCCGAGCCGATGCCTGCATCTTGGAGACGAGCTCGTCATTGCTGGTGACTGGAACGCCGTTCCAGTAAATCGTGCTGATTTCATCGATGTCGATCTTGACCACCTCAGGTTTGACCTCGCTCGGCGGCGGTGTAGTCAGTGGCAGATTCAGCTTCACCGAATGCAGCTGGATCGGTATCGTGATGATCAGCATCACCAGCAGCACCAGCAGCACATCGATCAAAGGCGTGGTGTTGATGTCGATGATCGAATCATCAGCGCCAGCACCTGAGGCGTCCTTCACATGCATGCCCATGGGAATGTCCTGTGTTTCAACCGCGCGGTGGCGGCTCGGTAATGAATCCCACCTTGGCAATACCGGCGCGCTGGCAGGCATGGACGATGCGACCGACGGGCGCATAGGTCGATCTCAGATCACCTCGTATCTGAACCTCGGGCTGCGGCTGCTGCTGGGCCGCCAGCTTCAGCCGATCCACCAGGACCGCGGTGCTGGTGACCGGCGCGTCCAGCCAGTACAGCTGTCCCGCGGCATCGACACTGATGACGATGTTTTCAGGCTTGGTTTCCCGAACCTCGTTGCGCTCCTTCGGCAGATCCACCGGCACCGAGAAATTGACAACCGGAATCGTGATCAGAAAGATGATCAGCAGCACCAGCATCACATCCACTAGCGGCGTCGTGTTGATGTCCGGGATCGAATCCTCCAGCGCGGCGGCCTGACGTCGTTTGCGAACCATGATCAATGCCTCGATCAGCGCAGCGCCGTCTGCGCAAGCAGAGCGGAATGCAGGTCATCTCCAAACGATCGAACCGCTTCGATCGCGGACTTGTTGCGACGAGCAAGCCAGTTGTACCCAAGCAAGGCGGGCACCGCGACCGCGAGACCGATGGCCGTCATGATCAGCGCCTCGCCCACAGGCCCAGCCACCTTGTCGATCGATGCCTGACCAGCGATGCCGATGGCGGTGAGCGCGTGATAGATCCCCCACACCGTACCGAACAGCCCCACAAAGGGCGCCGTGGAACTGACTGCCGCCAAGAATGGGAGCCCGTCTTGCAACGACGCCTGAATGCGATCGATTGCACGCTCAATGCCGACCGACAGCCAGTCGTACAAGCCAATGTGTTGGCCCAGTCGCGGGTGCTTGTCGGTGGCGTCGATGCCAGCCTCCGCCACAAAGCGGAACGGGCTCTGCTTGCTGAGCGCTTCGACGCCCTGCTCAACGCTCGGCGCACCCCAGAACTTCTTGGAGGCATCTCGACCCTGGCGCACGAGCTTCGATTGCTCGATGAGCTTGGTGATGATGATGTACCAACTGCCGAGACTCATGACAGCGAGGATCAGCAAAACGGCCTTCGCCACGCCGTCGCTCTGAGCCCACAGCGCGCTGATGCCGTAAGGGTTCTCGACTGGAACGGACGTTCCGCCCTGCGCCTGCGCGAATGCACAGATCGACAGCAACGTTACGCCGACGACGATTCGTGAGAGTACGGACATGCTGTTGTGGGTTTTCATCGAGATCACTTTGCTGTGTGAAACGGATCGGCAGATCGATCTGACGGCGAGAAGATCTGAGTGGTGTGTCAGCCAGTCAGAGCAAGGAAGGCGCCAACCCTGATTGAGAGGCGGAACACCTCGCGCCGAGAGGCAAAGCGCCGCCAGATGGGCTCAATTGCTGCTGCGCCTTCAACACTGCGCTTGCAGCGCATAGGCTCGGCTGTTGGCGTTGCAGCAGCCATGGATCACCCCTGCAGCGTGCTGCGGAAGAAGCCCAGCGTACGCTGCCAGGCGAGCTTGGCAGCGACCGCGTCGTAGCGAGGCGTGGTGTCGTTGTTGAAGCCGTGCTGAACCCCTGGATACAGGTGGGCCTCGTGACGCACGCCCCCAGCCTTCAGGGCCGCCTCGAACCTCGGCCAGTTCGCGTTGATGCGGTCGTCGGCGCCCGCGTAGTGCAGCAACAAGGGTGACTTGATGCGGGCGACGTCTTCGTCGGCCGGCGGGGACCCATAGAAGGACACACCACCCGAGAGATCGGGCAAGCGCGTGGCCAGGAAACTGACCACGCCGCCGCCGTAGCAGAACCCCACCGCGCCCACCTTCCCGTTGCCCTCTGGCAAGGCCTTCAAGTGCTGGTAGGCCGCGACGAAATCCTGGCGGGCCCTCGCCTGATCGAGCTGCTGGAACAGCGCACGCGCCTTGTCTTCGTCGCCGGGATAACCACCGAGCGGCGACAGCGCATCGGGCGCCAAGGCGAAGTAGCCCTCGAGGGCCAGGCGGCGGGCGATGTCCTCGATGTGCGGATTCAGTCCGCGATTCTCGTGAATCACCAGCACCGCAGGCAATCGCCCGCTGACCTGGATGGGCCGGACCAGGTAGCCGCGCACCTGGCCGTATCCCTGTGGGGACGAAATCTCGACGCGCACCTCCCTGATGCGAGCATCCTGTGGCGACACCTGCTGGGCTTGCGCAAAACGCGGACTCAGCGCTGCAAGCAGCCCAGTACCGGAGACGCCGGCGGCGGCGTAGCGGGCGGCCTCATCGATGAAGCCACGGCGCGACAGCCAGCCGTGCACATACTGGTCGAACAACCTGAGGACTTCGGGGTGGAAATCGCTGGCGGACAGGTAGGGCATGAGTCCACTCCGGTGTGGGTCTGATAGATCTGGCGAGCTTCGGACAGTCGCGTCAACTCAGCCTCAGTGACGGCTGGTGACTGGTTGAAGTCGCTCAGCCTCGGAGAGCCTGGACTGCATCTGCGGAGAGCGGTCGTTCAGACGTCGCCGGACGGTCGCCCTGCAATCGCATGGCCATGCCCGACTGGCCATCGCTAATGGTCGTCTCGCCGCTGCCGACCGCGCAAGTCAGCGCTGCCTGCCTTCAAGCCTTGTTGGGCTGCGGCGTCAGCCGCAGGTACGGCGTGACCTCGGCATAGCCTTTGGGGAACTTCTGGCGGATCAGATCCGGGTCCTGCAACGATGGGACGATCACCACGTCTTCGCCGTCCTTCCAGTTGCCCGGCGTCGCGACGCTGTGGTACTCGGTCAGCTGCAGCGAGTCGATGACGCGCAGCAGCTCATCGAAATTGCGTCCCGTGCTGGCCGGGTAGGTGAGTGTGAGCCGGATCTTCTTGGCCGGGTCAATGACGAACACCGAACGCACTGTCGCCGTCGTGCTGGCGTTCGGGTGAATCAGGTCGTACAGCTCACTGACCTTGCGGTCGGCGTCCGCGATGATCGGGAAGTTGACGATCGTGTTCTGCGTGCGGTTGATGTCCTTGATCCATTCGCCGTGGCGATCGACTGGGTCGACCGACAGCGCAATGACCTTCACGTTGCGCTTGGCAAACTCATCCTTGAGCTTGGCGGTCAGGCCGAGCTCGGTCGTGCACACCGGAGTGAAGTCGGCAGGGTGCGAGAACAACACGCCCCAGCTGTCTCCAAGCCACTGATGAAAGTGGATCGGTCCATCACTGGAGAGCTGCTCGAAATCGGGGGCGGTGTCGCCGAGGCGAAGTGTGGGCACGTGACCTCCTGGTCGGGTGGAACGTTCGGCTGTTCGGGGCAGTCTCAGCGTCTCTGAGCTGCCCCATCAACCCAAGCGTAGGTCGCGGACTCGCCGCAGAGAAGCGCCATTTCGTCATGAGCACATGATGAATTCAGCCGCTTCAAGTGCAGACACGCACATGCGAAGCGGCGCTGACCTGTTTGCGTCAGCATCCGAAAAAGAAGACTCCATCAACATCAGAAGTTGCGGCCGCAACATCTTGCGACGCCTCGGGCGCCTGTGAGCTCAGCGTCGGCCGCCCACAAGGCGCCGCACTACCGCGACCATCCTGTCCACCTCTTCGCAGGTGTTGTAGAACGCCAGCGACGGCCGCACGGTAGCTTCGAGCCCGAAACGACGCAGTATCGGCTGCGCGCAATGGTGGCCTGTGCGCACCGCAATGCCTTCTTCGTTCAGCGCCTTGCCAACCTCGTCGGTGCTGTAGCCGTCGAGCACGAACGACAGCACGCTCGCCTTATCCCGCGCCGTGCCGATCAGCGTCACTCCCTTGATTGGCTTCATGTGGTGGGTGGCGTACTCGAGCAGCGAATGCTCGTAGCGGCCGATGTTCTCGATGCCGATGCGCTCCACATACTCGAGCGCCGCTCCGAGGCCGACCGCATCGGCGATGTTGCCGGTGCCCGCTTCGAAGCGGGTCGGGGGGCCGTGGTAGACCGTCTTCTCGAAGGTCACGTCAGCGATCATGTTGCCGCCACCTTGCCAAGGGGGCATGTCCTCCAGCACCTCACGCTTACCGTAGACGACACCGATGCCGGTCGGGCCGAAAATCTTGTGCCCGGAGAAGACGAAGAAGTCGGCATCGAGCGAGCGCACATCGATCGCCATGTGCGACACCGACTGCGCACCGTCCACCAAGGCACGCGCCCCGGCGCGATGCGCCATGTCGACGATCTGCTTGACGGGCACCACGGTGCCCAGCGCATTGGACACCTGCGTCACCGACACGATCTTGGTGCGATCGCACAGCAGCCTCTGGTACTCGTCGAGCAACACCTGCCCCGAATCGTCGACCGGAATCACACGGATCTTCGCGCCGGTCGCAGAAGCCAGTTGCTGCCAGGGCACGATGTTGGCGTGATGCTCGAGGTGGCTGACGATGATTTCGTCACCCGCATGGATGTTCTGCGCACCCCAACTCTTGGCCACCAGATTGATCGCCTCGGTGGTGCCCCGAACGAAAATGATCTCCTCGACCGAACCGGCGCCGATGAAGCGGCGCACTGTTTCGCGTGCACCCTCGTAGGCGTCGGTCGCACGGGCCGCCAACTCGTGCGCAGCGCGGTGGATGTTCGAGTTCTCGTGCGCGTAGAAATGCGCGAGCCGGTCGATCACGGCCTGTGGCTTCTGCGTCGTCGCCGCATTGTCGAACCACACCAGCTGACGGCCATTGACCCGTTCCTGAAGGATCGGGAAATCACGGCGAATCGCGTTCACATCGAACGGGGGATGCGCCGCGGAAGAGGCTTGAGGAACACCGGACGCGCCGGGATGTGGGGCGGAGACGGTATCGATGAAATAGAAGCCAGTCGGCGCTGGGCGCGGACTGGCAGGTGCTGCGAACAAGCCACGCAAGGCATCGTCACCCGGCAAGCTGAAAGACCTGGCCGCGACGCGATCGTTGGCAGGCAGCGCCCCGGTTGAGGCAGCCGGCACGCCGGTGTCCGAGAGGAAATAGAACGGCGACGTTGACACCGCCTGTGCAGCGGCACCACCCGCAGAAGGCACCGTCGCGGGTACGTGCGCCCCGTGGGCTTCCGGTACGCCTTGCAACTGGCTGCCGGAGCGGCCATCGAAGCCTGGCGCAGCGACCAGCGCGTGGTCGGGCACGCCGTTCGGGGCCTGCGCATGCGGCACGAGCGAGGGCGATGAAGCCACTGCGTTGGCGGGCGATTGAGGCGAAGTCGGGGTCAGGTTGGCGCCAGGGGGAATGGCGCCGAAAGGCACAGCGGAAGGCGTCGATGGGCCGGTGACGCCAGGCGGCAGCGACAGTCCCGGCGGCTGAGGATTGGCCGGAACGGGGGACCCACCCAGCGCAGGGGGCGGCGGAGTCGAAGGTGCCGCGTCCTGCGGTGGCGGAGAACCAGGCAAGGCGGCGAAGAACTCACTGGCGAGCCGCGTCAGCGTAGCCACATCGGGCAACCCTGGCGGCGGAGAGAGAGAGGACAGGTCGGGCGTGGACATCGCGCTCGATCCTGTCACTTGTAGGTGTCGGGATAGTCGTGGAACTTGCCGACTTCAACGTCTTCCAGCACGGCCAGCGCGTCGTCGGTTTGCACGGCCAGCGAGCAGTACAGCGAGATCAGGTAGGACGAGATCGCATTGCGATTGATGCCCATGAAGCGCACCGACAGCCCCGGGCTCTGTTCGCCAGGCAGCCCGGGCTGGAACAGCCCGACCACGCCCTGACGCTTGTCGCCGACACGCAGCAGGATGATCTTGGACTTGCCATCGGCCACCGGCACCTTGTCGCTCGGGATCAGCGGAATACCACGCCAGGTCAGGAACTGCGAGCCGAACAGGCTCACCGTGGGTGGCGGCACGCCGCGGCGGGTGCACTCGCGACCGAAAGCCGCGATGGCCAGCGGATGGGTCAGGAAAAATGCCGGCTCCTTCCAGACCTTGGTGAGCAGTTCGTCCAGGTCGTCAGGGGTCGGTGCGCCGGTCAGGGGGTAAATGATCTGATCAGGATGCACGCTGGCCAGCAAGCCGTACTCGGCGTTGTTGATCAGCTCGTTCTCCTGCTTTTCCTTGATCGTCTCGATCGTCAGGCGCAGCTGTTCCTTGATCTGGTCGTGCGGGCTGCTGTACAGATCGCTGACGCGGGTGTGTACGTCGAGAACAGTGCTGACGGCATTGAGGAAGTACTCGCGCGGCTCGGTCTCGTAGTCGACGAAGGTCGTCGGCAATTCAGACTCGTCACGCTTGGCACAAAGCACCTGCACGTCTTGCGGGTTCTTGACCTTGTTCAGGCGGTAGATGCCCGCCTCCACCGGCACCCATTGCAACAGATGGGTGAGCCAGCGCGGACTGATGACCGACAGGGTCGGCGCCGTCTTGGTGGCGTTGGCGAGCTGCCGGGCGGCGCTGTCGCCAAGAGCCAACTGGGTAGGGACTTGATCTGCCATGACGGGAAAACTCCGATAGGTGAAAAGTGAATTTGTTTATGTAGAAAACGAATGGGGAAAGTGTCCCGGTCGTCAGCAGCTTGTTCAACCGGCTATAGCCACCAAGCCAAGCTCAGGCACGAACAATCCGTCGTGTGCAGCGCCGCGGCCAACAAGCAGGCTCACGCCGTTGTCGATTCCTCGCAGCGGGAAATCAGGCTCGACAGTGGCAGCTCGAGCGCCTGCGCCAGCTTGGCGGCAGTCGCCAGCGAGGCGATCGCGGTCGCGCGCTCGATTTCGCCCATGTAGGAGCGATTCAACTGGGCGCGGTGTGCCAGTTGCTCCTGCGACCAGCCTCGCTGCTCACGCAGTTGGCGGATCACACGACCGAAACGGGCACTCACGCCGACCACGCTACCGGCCCTCGACGATGACTTCGTCACGGGCGTGGGCCTGGGTGATGCGGCTGCCAGGCGGTACGCTGCGGGTCAGCCAGACATTGCCGCCGATAGTCGATCCCTGACCAATAGTCACTCGCCCCAAAACGGTAGCGCCAGCGTAGATGACCACATCGTCTTCCAGCACCGGGTGGCGATCGCCACCTTTCTGGATGTGGCCTTCACCGTCGGTGGAGAACCGCTTCGCGCCCAGCGTCACTGCTTGGTACAGCCTCACGTTGCGACCGATCTTGGCGGTCTCGCCGATCACGACGCCCGTGCCGTGGTCGATGAAGAAGCCCGGCCCGATCGAGGCGCCCGGGTGGATGTCGATGCCGGTCTGGCCATGGGCCAGCTCCGACACGATTCGCGCGAGCAGCGGCACACCGAGCGTGTGCAAACGGTGCGCGATGCGGTGGTACGTCATCGCGAGGACGCCCGGGTAGCACAGCAGCACCTCGTCAACGCTGCGGGCGGCCGGGTCGCCATGGAACGCGGCCAGGACGTCGCTGTCAAGCAGTCGTCGGATATCGGGCAACGCAGCACCGAACTCGCGCACGATCTGGACAGCGTGTGTCTCGGCGCGGCCGAATTCACTGTCGGTGGGCGTCGGGTGCTGCCGGGCGAAGTGTCGCAACTCAAGCTGAACCTGGCCGAGCAGTGCGTTCAGCGCGATGTCCAGCGTGTGGCCGACGTAGTAATCCTCGCTTTCCTGCCGCAGATCGGGCGGACCCAGACGCATCGGAAACAATGCGCCCCGCAAGGCCTCGACGATCGCGGCGAGCGCCTCGCGCGACGGCAGTTCGCGCGCGCCGACTTCCATCGGCCGCCGCTGCGAGGCGCGCCAGCGCTCGCGCTCGCTGCGCAACTCGGCGACGATGTCGGCGAAGTACAGGGCCGCTGAATGCGGCTCGGCCAATGGGTTCAATCCTGCACCCATGGCAACCCCCGGAAGCGCCAGCCATCGGTGTGACCACGCTGACCGGTGGCGTCGAGCCCGCCTTCGAAGCCCTCCAGCACATTGAAGACATTGCCGAGGCCTGCCTTGGCCGCCGCTTCAGCGGCCAGCGCCGAACGCCTGCCGCTGCGGCACAGCAGCAAAAGCGGCGCCTCCTTGCCGGCCTTGGCTTCCAGTTCCCGAACGAAGCGCGGATTGCGGGTCAGGCTGGTGCCGGTGGCCCAGGCCACATGGACGCTGCCTGGCACCTGACCAACGAACTTGCGCTCTTCGGCTGTGCGTACATCGACCAGCACCGCGGCGCCGGACTGGAACAGTTCCCAAGCCGCCTGCGGCGGTACGCCACCGGCATGCGGCAAGCCGGCTGACTGCGCCTGCTGACGGGCCGCGTCGAGCACGGGGTTGGAAGCGGCGGGAGAAGTGGACGACGTAGCAGCTTCGGCAAACACAGCAGACATGGTGGCTCCTGGGGACAGGACTGAGCAGAAGCAGGTGCTGGCCCGATCGGATGAAGTGAAGTGGCAGTGAGCGGTGGCTATAGACAGCAAATCTGAAGCGTATTCACTCCCCCGATCCGCAGGAACGAACGAATGCATCGTTCCTTATGCGGGAAGCATCGTTGGCCTGATCGCTCGACACCGTCCCACCGGGAAATGATGGCCGTAGGCGGCTGTGGCCCGGTCGGACCCACGAATTCAGAACACCGTTCGGTCGCCGCGCTCGGGGATGACTTCACCAAGGACAAGGCGTACGAAGTGATCGAAGGGCACCCGCCAGCCGACTGAAGATCAGGTCGCCGCGGGGAATAGCTTGTGCATATAAGACGCGTGGCTAAGCAACGTCGTTCTTGTTCTTTGTGCGGCATGTCGATGCTGCCTAAGCTCAGAGCTTATTGTTCAAACGCTTTGACATGCAGTCGCGACCACACACACCATGAATATCGTCGGCCTCCAGGGCAGCCCCTCGCTAGGGTCGCGGTCGGGTAGCCTGCTGCATTTAGCGCACTCACGCCTGCGGGATCTGGCCACCAGCCAGCGCAGCATTTCGCTCCGTGACTTGCCTGCAGAAGCGCTGATGCACGCTCAGTTCGACCACCCATTGATCCGCGATGCACTCCGCGCAGTGCAAGGCGCGGACGTTGTGCTGGTCGCCACGCCGATCTACAAGGCCGCCTACAGCGGCTTGCTCAAGACCTTCCTTGACCTTTTGCCACCCGATGCCTTGCGCGGCAAGACAGTGCTGCCGCTGGCCACGGGTGGCAGCATCGCGCACCTGTTGGCCATCGACTACGCGCTCAAACCGGTGCTCTCAGCGCTCGGCGCGCGCGACATCCTCGACTCGGTCTACGCCACCGACGCACAGATTCCCAAGCACCCGAAGCTCGGGCACGAGCCAGCCAGCGAGTTGGCGGAGCGCATCGACAACGCACTGCGGACGCTTGTCGACCGCAGTCCCATTTCTGCCTAGCAGCAGGCCACCCAAGGTCCATTTCATGAGCATTTCTGCCATCAATGTTCGCAACCAGTTCCGCGGCAAGGTCAAGGAAATCATCGAAGGCCCGGTCGTCTCGGAAATCGATGTCGAGACACCGTCGGGCTTGATCGTCACCTCGGTCATCACCACCCGCTCGGTACGCGAACTGGGGTTGAAGCCCGGCCGCGAAGTGATCGCGCTGATCAAGTCCACTGAAGTGTCGATTGCGACGCTCTGAAGCTATGGCATTCCACGGCGACCGGGTACGGGTGCTGGTGATTCCCGGGCTGCGCGACAGCGGACCCACCCATTGGCAAAGCCACCTGCAGGCCCACTTCCGGCACGCGGTCAGGGTGCAACAAGTTGACTGGGCCACACCCGATCTGAACGCCTGGGCCGAACGCATCGAGTCCACGCTGGCAGAGCAGCCGCCCGCGCGCTGGGTGGCCGTCGCGCACAGCTTCGGCTGCCTTGCGCTGTTGCGCCACCTCGCCACGCGTCACGCCGACGGCAACCGCCACTACGGAGTGCAATCGGCGCTGCTGGTCGCGCCGGCCGACCCCGACAAGTTCAGTATCTCAGCGCTGCTGCCTCAAGCCTATCCCGGCATCGACACCGTGCTGATCGCGAGCGAGACCGACCCGTGGATGGCCTATCCCCAGGCCCGCGATTGGGCGCGCACCTGGGGATCGCAACTGATCAACCTCGGCGACGCCGGCCACATCAATGTGGCGTCCGGATTCGGTCCGCTGCCAATGGCAACGTCGGTGGCTCAGCAGCTGATCCACCGCGCGGAACGTGAACGCCGCCTCGATCGCGCGACCCCGATGGATTGGTCGTTCGCCGTCTGATCGCGCACTGCCACGCTCCTGATCGCCAAGAACAGAGCACCTTTGGCGGCGGACACCCGCCATTCGCGGCTGACCGCTTTTGGCCGGAACCGGAATTACGAAGTCTGCGGGTCATCGACAGCAATCGCCGCCTAGCAGCCCTGCACGGCGCGGCACAACACGGCGAACTACCTCTCTCGCAACAACCTCAACCCATTGAACACCACCAGCAGGCTCGCGCCCATGTCGGCGGCTTCCATGGCGGTGGGCCAGCGGCGCGACAACACCGCTTCGGCCGGGCGCTGATCGAAGCGGTGCCGCGCGACCTCAGCGCGTACCACCGTCGCGGTAGCGGTTGATGTCCACCGCCGTCACCGGCTCCGCCCGGTTGCCCCAGCTGCGGCGCAGATGGGTCAGCACCGCGGCCAGATCGTCGTTGGTGAAGGTCTGTGCGAACGGCGGCATGCCGAAGGGGCGTGGGTTGCCAGAAGTGGCCGGGGCGAAGCCGCCTTCGAGGACGATGCGCACCAGGTTCGCCGGCATCGCCATCGTCACCGCACGGCTGCCGGCCAGCGGTGGGTAGGCGCCGGGCACGCCCTCGCCTCGATCCCCGTGGCAGCTGGCGCAGTGGTCGGCGTACAGCTTCGCGCCGCGGGGGTCTGCGGTGGTGATTGCCGAAGGTGGCTCGGCCGGCGCAGGCGCTTGCCCTGGCGTGTCGCCCAGCGTCTTCAGGTACACCGCCATCGCGCCCAGATCGGCGTCGCTCAGGTACTGGGTGCTGCGCAGAACCACCTCGCCCATCGGGCCCGAAGCCACATCCAGCGCGCCGTGGCGGTCGACCACGCCCGACTTCAGCAGCGCGACGATGTCGTCTGCTGCCCAGTCGACCACGCCGGCTTCACGGGCATCGGTCAGCGACGGCGCATACCAGTTCTGCACCGGGATCAGGCCACCGCCCAGGTCCAGCGGGCCGGTCGTGGCGCCCAGCGCATTGCGCTGCGCATGGCAGGCGTTGCAGTGGCCCAGACCCTGCACCAGGTAGGCGCCGCGGTTCCATTCGGCGGAACGCGCCGCGTCGGGCTGGAACTCACCCGGCTGGAAGTAGAGCGCGCGCCACACGGCGAGTGCAGCCTGGGTGTTGAACGGGAAGCGCAGGTCGTGCGGCCGAGCGGGCTGTGACACCGGCGGCAGGCTGCGCAGATAGGCATACAGCGCGTCCGAGTCGGCACGGCTGACCTGCGTGGTGCTGGTGTACGGGAAGGCCGGCACCAGCAGCCGACCGTCGGCCGAGCGACCGTGGTGCATCGCGCGCCAGAAGGCCGGTGCCGACCAGCGGCCCAGGCCGGTCTGCTCATCGGGAGTCAGGTTGCTGCTGTAGACGGTGCCGAACGGCGTGTCGATGCCACGCCCGCCAGCATAGGGCTCGCCGCCACGCGAGGTGTGGCAGGCCATGCAGTTGCCAGCCCGCGCGAGGTAGGCGCCACGCGCCAGCAGTTCGGCGCTGGCGGACTGGCCGGGGGGCTGCGCCGCAGCGATCTCGGCGCTCAGGTCGCCCTCGCCGCGCAGATTCAGCGCGACGACCCCGGCTGCCAAGGCACCGATGACGGCAACGCTCGCCAGGGCCCACAGCCCGATGCGACGGCTGCTCATCGGACGGTGCCCGCCGCGGTCGCCGCTTCGGCACTGACCCCGCCGCAGGCCGCAGGCAGCTTGTGCCCTTCAGGCAACGCTGTCAGCGGCTTGCCGTTGGCCGGCACCGGCTGCGACGCCAGCCACTGCGACACCGCATCGATATCGGCCAGGCTCAGTTGCTGCGCGACCTGGGCCATGCAATCGGGCGACTGCGCACGACGCTTGCCGCTGCGCCAGGCGCCGAGCTGTGCGTTGACATAGTCGCGCGGCAGACCGAGCAGGCCGGGGATCGCAGGCGCGACGCCCATCATCGTGTCGCCGTGACACTGGTTGCATGCCGGAACGCCGCGGAATGGATCGCCACGGCGCACCAGCTGCTCGCCACGCTGCAGAACGGCGGGGGCCGCAGTGGACGGCTGCGGCGTGGGGTACGGCACCTCGAGCGCCGCGAAGTGGGCGGCGATCTCGTGGAGGTAGGCGTCGCTGAGCGGGTCGACCAGCGCGGTCATCGGCCCGTAGTCGCGGCGGCCGTCGCGGAAGTTCAGCAACTGGTGATACAGGTAGCCAGCCGGCTTGCCCGCCAGCCGCGGCTGGTAACCCCCGGGCGTCGCACGGCCCTGCTCGCCGTGGCAACCGGTGCAGGCCTGCAGCCGCTGCGCCAGCGTGTCCTCGAAGGGCGGCGCGGCATGGGCGGCTGCGGTGATCAGCCCCGCCAGGGCCAGGCTCAGGAACTTCACCATCGACAGGGGGTTCAGCTCCAAGGGTTCGGCCCGTGCCTATCGACCAGAGTCGCGGCGTCATCGCGCACGATCAAGCGGCCGCGCGTTGGCCTCGACGGACGCCGAGGTGGCCTCAGCGTGCGCATCAGCTCGTGCAGCACCTCGACGCGGGATTCCTCGAAATGGGACGGCAGGTACATGGGCAGACGGCGAAACGGGAATCAGCGATCGTAGAACGGGTGACGATCGCATCGGGCCCTGGGGCCTTGCCGCGCCTTCGGCGGCGGATGGAGGGGCCCGGCGGCGCATCTACACTTTGAGCATGACCCGTCCCTCGTTCAAGGAGCAGATGCTCCGCGCTCGCGAAGACGCGATCGTCGCCTCGGTGATTCGACTGCTGGCCGAAAAAGGCTACGACATGATGACCGTCGACGAAGTCGCTGCCGATGTCGGCATCGCCAAGGCCAGCCTCTACAAACACTTCGTCTCCAAGGAGGCACTGGCCGCCGCCGCGATGGTTCGCTTGCTCGACCGTGCGCTCGCCTTCATCGCGACGCTGGACTCGCACCCGACGGCGCGCGCCATAGACCACCTGCGGGCGGTGGCGCGCTGGTCGATGCAGGTGCAGCTGGCCGGCGAGATGCCATCGCTGCCGGCACAGAACTCGTCGCTGCGCGCCGCACTGTCCAACGACAGTGGCTACCTGCAGCGGCTGATCGAGGTCAGCGACAAGCTGGGCGCATGGATCGTTGCCGCCCAGGCCGCCGGGCACCTGAACCGGAAGCTGCCTGCGGAAGTGGTGCTGTACACGCTGTTCGCGCGGGCCTGCGATCCGGTGCTGGGCCTGCTGAAACTGTCTGGCCAGCATTCCGACGAGCGCATCGTCGAGCTGCTGCTGTCGACCTGTTTCGAGGGGCTCAGCGGCGGCACCTGACGCTGCGGGAGCAGCTCACACCTCGACGGTGAGCAGCCCGCTGTAGTGGTCGGCCTCGCCCTTGCGGCTGTGGCCACGGGCGTTGCAGATCACGCGCGTCTCGCTCTTGCCGCCCGGGCTGCTCGGATGCGCGACACGGTAGTCGTGGCGGCAGTGCAGATGGCCGTGGATCCAGAGATCGGCATGGGGCAGCAGCTCGTCGTCGGCATTGCAGAAGCTGGCGGTGCCAGGCTGCTTGCCGTAGCGCGGGTCGATGCTGCGCGCGCTGGGCGCGAAGTGGGTGACGACGACCGTTGCATCCCAGGCCTCGTCGGGCGACGCAGGCGCGCGCACCAGTTCCGCGGCCAGCCAGTCGCGACAGGCCAAGGCCTCGACGCGCACCGCGGCGGCATCGAAAGGTGCCCCGTGGTGTGTGGATCGCATCACGTCGACGAAATAGGTGGCGGCGCGCATTGCCCGCGCCTGCTGGGCACTGCCGAACAGCTCGAAATCGCTCCAGCGGGTGGTGGCGACGAAACGGATGCGCTGGCCCTGCGCATCGGTGCGGATGCAGCTCTGCTTCTCCAGCAGCGTGATGCCCAGAGATTCGCAGCGTGCCCTCAGCGCGGGGCCTGCATCGTCGAGTTCGCGCTGGTCAAATTCGTGGTTGCCGGCGATGAAGATCACCGGCACCGGCCAGCTGCCAAATCGGTCGAGTTCGCGCCAGGTGCTGTCGATGTCGCCAGCCAGCACCAGCAATTCGGCCCCAGGCGCCGGCTGCGGCTCGAAGACCTCGGTTTCCAGGTGCAGGTCGGACAGCAGTTGCAGGCGCATCAGTTCGCGATCAACTCAAGTCTTCCCGTGACAGGCCTTGAACTTCTTGCCGCTGCCGCAGGCGCAGGGGTCGTTGCGGCCGGGCTTGGGCACGTCGCGCTTGACGGTCTCGACCTTGAAGCGCGCCTTGCGGGTCAGATCGGACAGGTCGGCGATCGCGATCACCAGATCCTCGATCGCGTCGTCCAGCGTCGTCAGCGGCTGCTCGCGGTCAAGTGTGGCGACGACCTCGCGTTCATCGTCGGTTTCTGCGGGCAGATGGCGGTACAGCCGCGCCAGCGCCGACAGCACCGCGTCGTCGCTCATCTCGGACAAGTCAGGGAAGCACTGCGTCGCGTGCTGGAAGCCAGCCACCCAGGGCATCAGCGACTGCGACACCGGATGCAGGCTTGCCAGGAGGTCGTCCCTGGCGTCAGTTGCGCCATCGGGCGGTGGCGGCGCCTGCTCGTCAGCCTCGAGCACCAGCGGATCGAACCAGCCATCTTCGGCAATCGCGCGGGTCAGCGCGGCATGGCGACGCAGGATCAGCGCGGTGGTTCGTTCGAGCCACGCCGCATCGACGTCGTCGGGCAGCGGCGTGCCGTCGAAATCGAAGACGTGCGGAAGCCAGGTCGCTGTCTCCAGCAGCACCGGCTGCACCAGCACGCCGCAGAGGAAGCCATCGAGCATCACGACATCGACCGGCTCCAGCGGCTCGGGGGTCTGCGTCAGCAGCTCGTCGAGCTCGGCGAACTCGGCGTCTGTCAGGTCGCGGTGGACGCGACCTTGCGGAATGGTCAGAGGTTTGGACATGCGGGCCTTCGATGGAATGCCCGATTGTCAGGTGCCCACGACGCCGCGCCTGGGTCGAAGACTGATCGAGATGCTTTCCGATGTCCGGCTTGAGGTGGCAGGACGGGTGTGCGAGAGTTGCAGCCCGACACGGAGCGACCGCTTCAGCACTCTCATGAACATCACGCCCGACAGTGAACCCCTGCAGCAGGCAGACGCCCGCCGATCGAGCCGCGACGACGGCGGGACCTCGTTCGTCCCGCATCATGGGCCCGGGGTCAGAGCCTGAGCATGGACAACACGCCGCACGGCTTCGTCGGGCTGGCGGTCGCACTGGGTGCCGGCCTGCTGATCGGCATCGAGCGGGAGCGACGCAAGGGAGCGGGCAATGATCGTCAAGCGGCCGGTTTACGCAGCTTTGCCGTGGCGGCCGTCACCGGGGGCCTCGCGCAGTGGCTGCAGGTGCCGGGGCTGGTGGTCAGCGGCGCGGTGTGCGTTGCGCTTCTTGGCGTGGTGTCACATTGGAAGAGCCGGTCCAGTGATCCAGGACTGACCACTGAGCTGGCACTTTTCACCACCTACCTGATCGGCGTGCAGTCGGTGCTGGCGCCAGCCTTCGGCGGCGCCTGCGGAGTAGGCTTGGCAGCACTGCTTGCGGCACGCGAACGGCTGCACCGGTTCGCCACCGACTTGCTGAGTGAGCAGGAACTCCACGACGGCCTGCTGCTGGCGGCTCTGGCGCTGATCGTGCTGCCCCTGATCCCCGCCGGGCCGCTGGCCGCGCTGGCAGGGATCGCCCCCCGCCCGCTCGCCGCGCTGGTGCTGCTGATCCTGGCGATGCAGGCCGCCGGTCACGTGGCCTTGCGCTGGTTGGGGCCGCGCGGCGGAGCATTGCTGGCGGGTTTCGCGGGCGGCTTCGTGTCGAGCACGGCCACGATCGCTTCTTTCGGCAGCCGGGCCCGCGCCGATCCGCGCCAGATCGCCATGCTGTCCGGCGGGGGCGGGCTGTCATCGGCAGCGACCTGGCTGCAGGCGCTGGTGATGTGCGCAGTGCTGTCCCCGGTCGCGGCGCTGGCTTTGCTGCCGGTGGCGCTGGCCGGTGCGCTGGGCGCAGCGGGCGTCGGCCTGCTGGCCTTGCGCACGCAGGCCCCACTGGCCACCGCCGACCTGCCGCCATCGACCGGCAGCGCGCTGCGTCCGCGTGAGGCGATCGCGGTAGCAGCGCTGCTGGGCCTCGTCGCCGCAGGGGTCGGCCAGGCTCAGCACAGGTTCGGCGACGTCGGGCTGAACCTCAGCATCGCGTTCGCCGCGTTGATCGATGCGCACGCGCCGGTAGCCTCGCTGGCCGCGCTCCATGCCGCCGGCAGTCTGCCGACCCACGGCGTCGTGCTCGGTGCGCTGATCGCGATCACCGTGAATTCGCTCATTCGCTGTGTCGTCGCCGCAGTGGCGGGTGGTCGAGCCTATGCGCAGCGTGTCGGCGCCGCCCTGGGCGTCAGTCTGGCACTCGCCTGGGCGGCCGAATGGGTGTTCGGACGCTGAGACGCCGCCCACAGGCCGGGTTTGTCATCCGGATTTGACGGCGCTCAAGGTCCACCATCGGCGCTGCGGCTAAGTTCGCATGCACCTCAGTGCAACTCGCACCGGATGGATCCCGGAGGACTGTGATGCAGATCACTTCTACATGCTGGACCGATCGACTGCATGTGCCAGCCGAGGCACACGCCCCACCCATCGATGAGCCGATGCGCAGCTTGCTGCGCCAACGGCTGGTTGATCTGGAGCGTCGGCTGCTCGATATGTCGCAGACGATGGACAAGCTGCTGCGCGAAGCCGCTGGCCACAGGAATGCCGGCGGGGCCGCGTCAACCGCACCGCTGCGGTCGCGGAGCCAGGAGGTGGCCTTGTCCGAAGTGCGTGCAGCCCTGACGCGGTTCGACAACGGCAGCTATGGGCTGTGCGCCTCGTGCGCGACGCCGATCGAGCCCGGGCGTCTGGCCAGTCGGCCGCAGGTACTGCGTTGCCGTTTCTGCGAACAGCAGGGCTAGCGCTCGACCCGAGGCCACTGTGTGGCGTGAGGTCCGGGAGGAGAGCCTGTCTCCTTCAGGCCCGGGAACATGAGCGCAATACAGCGCCACGCCAGGATTGAACCCTGTCAGCCCCTGGGCACCAGCACCCACAAACGCAACGGCTGCTTCATCCGGCCGGCCTGCTGCTCGGCGGTATCGCCCCAGCCCCAGAAGTAGTCGACGCGCACCGCACCCGTGATCGCGCTGCCGGTGTCCTGCGCCATCACCACCCGGCGCAGCGGGGTGTTCGACAGCGGCTCGGTGGTATCGAGCCACAGGGCGCTGCCGTAGGGAATGCTGGTGGGGTCGATCGCGACCGAGCGACCCGGCGTCAGCGGTACACCCTGCGCGCCGCGGGGACCGACATTGGGGTCGGGCAGCGGCTCTTCGCGGAAGAACACAACCCGCGGGTTGGTCCAGAGCATCTCGTCGACGCGATGCGGATTCAGCAGCGCCCAGGCCTTGATGCCGGGCCAGGAGGCCTGATCGGCGCGCAGCTCACCCTGCTCGATCAGCCAGCGGCCGACCGATTTGTAGGGGTGGTCGTTGTGTCCGGCATAAGCCATCCGCACCACCGACGGCGTGCCGTCCGTCGGTGTCAGCTGCAGTCGGCCGGAACCCTGGATCTGCAGGATCAACGCGTCGAGCGGATCGGCCAGCCAGGCGAGTTCGCGGCCACGCACGCTGGCCTGCGCGGCCGGCAGCGTGTCGATCTGCTGGCGCGTCCAGTAAGGCTTGCGCGAGGCCAGGTCGACGGGCGGCGCCAGCAGGGGCACGCGGAATCTGCCCAGCGGCGCGCGGCTGGCTTCGATCAGTGGTTCGAAGTAGCCTGTGATCAACCCCGGCGCCGAAGGGTCAAGCGACTCGACACGGTACGGTTGCAGCCGCGCCTGCAGCCACTCGCGCACGGCCGCATCGTCGCCGGGCGCGCCGAGGCGAGCTTCGGCGCAGACAGCGCCCCAGGCTGCGGCGGGCCGCTCGCAGCCGCGCAGCAGCGCCGGCCACAGCTCGGCGGTGCGATCGGCGTCCCAGCCCGGCAGATCGACCCAGCGGGCCGGTACCCAGCGGGCGCCACCGCGCAGCAGCGCGCCGTCGGTCGCCGGCAGCGCGGCAGGTATCGAAGGCTCAGGCGCCGGTTCGCGCACCGGCGGGCTGGAGCAGCCCGGCAGCACTCCTAAAATGATTAACGCAACGCAGAGGGCACGCATCATGTGGTTGTTGATCCTGGAGGCGCTTGGCGCCGCAGCGCTGTTGGTACTGATTGTCTGGTGGACGATGTTCTCGGGTCGCCGCCGCGGTGAACGTGACCCGGGGCCTTCGCGTCACTGAAGTGCCGGTCGGGCCACTCCGCGCACCCGCTCAATTCTGTTGCTTCGGCGGCAACACGAACGAGCACGTGTTCGTGCGCAGCCGCCGGAAGATGGCTCGGCGGATGCGACTGCGGTCGATCGACGGGATACCGCGCGAACGCAGCGCCACCTTGAAGGCCAGGAAGAAGCTCACCGACAGGTTCAGCACGCCGGTGGCGACGATGCCAGCCACGCACCACCAGAAAGGGCTGTGCTGCAAGACCGACCACCCTTGCGCGGAGGCCGCGGCAGCGAGCTGCCCGGTCGACAAGGTGACATGCCGCACCTCGATCGGCAAACCGAAAAACAGGGCGACCGCCGGGGCCAGGCCCAGCATCAGGCCGAGCGAGATGTTCGACGCATAGCCCGAGATGTTGGCGCGCCAGTAATTCGCCCAGCGCTGCGCACGCGCCGCACCGAGACGCATGACGATGCGCGGGTTGTAGGCGATCGCGCTGTCCAGGCGGTGCCAGACGAACCAGTTCTCGACCCAGCCGGCGATCAGCGAGCTGGCGAACAGCAGCACGCCGGTGAGGGCCGCGAACAAGGCTGTGGGGCCGAGCAGTGTGATCGCTTCGAGCACGTGCTCGGCGTCGTGGCCGTGGATCAGCGGCGTGCCGAAGGCCACCTGCGACGCCCACTGCACCGCCAGCACCAGTGGCGTGACCGCGATGAGATTGCCGAAAATGCCGGCCGCCTGCGAACGGATCAGGTGGGCGACTTCATCGACGAAGCGCTCGACCGCCGCGTCGTCCGCCACATCCCTGAGCTTCTCGGCCATCGCGGGGGCGGTCATCGCCGGCTGCTTGGTGGCCACGGTCCAGTGCAGCACATGCACGATGACGAAGCTGATGGCGTAGTTCATCCCGGCCCAGAAGCCGCCCCAGAACGCCGACAGACCGAGGGCCAGCACGAAGAATTTCATGAAGGTGGTGCCGGCGAGCACCGCGCCGCCGCCCACAGCCACAGCCAGCATGTGCCGGTACTCGGCGCGGTCGCGGGTGATGTAGTGCTCACCGGTCTCGGCGCTGCGCTCGGCGACCTTGCGCGCCAGCAGCGAATAGTGGCGCGCGAACAGCGCGCGGACGCTGCGCCGCTCGGCCGCGGTGCGCACCAGTTCGGCAAGCAGCCGGGTCACCTCGCGCGCCGGCTCACGGCTGACGACACAGTTCAGCAACTGCTCGATGCGGTGCGTACGCAGGCGCAGCTGGTCGACGTCGAACACGACGTTGATCGACACGCCGTGGTCTTCGAGGTGACCATGCACGCTGTCGGCGCATTGCCTGCAGGTGTCGAGCAGCGCACGCAGGTACTGGGCCTCCTTCAGCAGCGCCACCTCGTCCAGGACCGGCGCCAATGTCAGTTCGCGGATGCGCTCGGCCACCATCGCCAGCTGACGAAACGGGCCCTCGGCGAGCAGCTCAGGGCTCATGCGCTGGCGCAGCACGCTGGAAAAGCCCGCCGCACGCACGGCACTGGCGAGGTACTCGATCGCGTCGAGCAGCGGTGTCAGCCAGCTGCGATCGTGGGCCTGTGTGCCGGGCACCAGCAGCGCCATCAATCGCGACAGCGTGGTCTGGTCCATCGATTCGAGCCACAGCGCATCGTCATCGTCCGGGAACAACAGGCCGAACAAGTCGGACAGATCGGTCGTCGCCGGGGTACCGGGCAGCAGCTTCAGCTTCAGGCGCTGGCCGAGCTCGCCGAAGAAATTCGCGCGCGGCGAGAAGCCGAAGTCGGCAAACAGCGCCGTACTGTTCATTTCGGTCCAGAACCGAGCCAGAACGGCCGCCACAGGCATCCGGTACGCGGGGTTGCGGTCCAGCACATTGAGCAGGTGCTTCAGACGCAGCAGCGGGAGTGGTGTGGCGCGCGGCGCATCGCCCGTCATCGGCTCCTCGCCAGCAGGCTCGCTGGCAGTCGACAGTGGCGCGTGCCGCAACCACTCCAGCGCACGGATGACCCAGAGGTTGCGCTCGGGCAGCGGCGCCTTCGGGTCGGCCGCATGCTCAGCGGCGCTCAGCAACGCTGTCAGATCCCAGGCCGCGACAGGGCCGACACGCGTCACGGACATCATCGCCTTCGTCAGCGCATGTCGGTGGCCTGCCCGACAGGGCGGCTCGCCATCAATGGAGCGCCGAAGCGAGCGTCAGAGCGAATTCAGGCACCGGCGCGTCGAAGGGCTCGGCATCGTCCGTCATGCACAGGAAGGTGCCACGCATCGTGCCGTGCGGCGTTGCGATGCGGGTCCAGCTGGTGTACTCGAAATGCTCGCCCGGCTTGAGCACCGGCTGGTGGCCGACCACGGCAAGTCCGCGCACCTCCTGGCGATGGTCTTCGGCGTCGGTGATGATCCAGTGCCGGGCGACCAGCTGCGCCATGATGTCGCCAGTGTTGCGGATCGTCACGGTGTAGGCGAAGGCGTACAGCTGCTGCTTGGGATCGGATTGCGCGGGCAGATGCTGCACGGACACGGAGCAGGTGAATTCAGGATGAGCCATCGCCGCATTCTAGGCAGCGGCTCGCGCCAGGCGCCGGGCTGGATAATGGGCGCAAGGCCGTTGAGCGCCGCCATGAGGCCGTGGAGGGCCCTGCAACGTGATCTCCGACACCGAATTCACCCGCCTCGCAAACGAGGGCTACAACCGCATTCCGCTGATCGCGCAAGCGTTTGCCGATCTGGAAACGCCACTGTCGCTGTACCTCAAGCTCGCCTGCACCGACGACGACGGGCGGCCTTCGGACACGCATCGCCGGCACAGCTTCCTGCTCGAATCGGTGGTGGGCGGCGAACGCTTCGGACGCTACTCATTCATCGGCCTGCCCGCTCGCACGCTGCTGCGCTCGACCGGCTTCGCCACCGAGGTGATGACCGACGGCGTCGTCGTGCAAACGCATGTCGGCAACCCGCTGGACTTCATCGCCGACTACCAGAAGCGCTTCAAGGTGGCGTTGCAACCGGGCCTGCCGCGCTTTTGCGGCGGCCTGGCCGGCTACTTCGGTTACGACGCCGTGCGGTCCATCGAGCCGAAGCTGGCGCACACCGAACTGCCCGGCGGCCTCGGCACACCCGACATCCTGCTGCTGCAGTGCGAAGAGCTGGCGGTGATCGACAACCTGTCCGGACGGCTATCGCTGATCGTCTATGCCGACCCGTCACAGCCCGATGCGCTGGCCGCGGGAAAACGCCGTCTGGTCGCGCTGTTCGACAAGCTGAAGAACAGCGTCGTGGCACCCTCGGTCGAGCCCGGCGTGCCGAACGAGGTGCTGCGCGATTTCGCGAAAGACGACTACATCGCCGCGGTGCTGAAGGCCAAGGAATACATCGCGGCCGGCGACATGATGCAGGTGCAGGTCGGCCAAAGGCTGCGCAAGCCCTACAGCGCCAGCCCGCTCAGCCTGTACCGTGCGCTGCGCTCGCTGAACCCGTCGCCGTACATGTACTTCTACGACATGGGCGAGTTCCAGATCGTCGGTGCGTCACCCGAAATCCTGGTGCGCCGCGAACACACGGCCCACGGCGACAAGGTCACGATCCGCCCGCTCGCCGGCACCCGGCCGCGCGGCAGCACGCCGGAACTCGACCTCGAACTCGAGGCCGAACTGAGCGCCGACCCGAAGGAGCGTGCCGAGCACGTGATGCTGATCGACCTCGCGCGCAACGACATCGGCCGCATCGCGAAGACCGGCAGCGTCAAGGTCACCGAGGCGTTCACCGTCGAGCGCTATTCGCACGTGATGCACATCGTCAGCAATGTCGAAGGGCTTCTGAAGGACGGCATCACCAACCTCGACGTGCTGAAGGCCACCTTCCCTGCCGGCACGCTGACTGGCGCGCCCAAGGTGCGGGCAATGGAGATCATCGACGAGCTCGAGCCCGTCAAGCGCGGCATCTACGGCGGCGCCTGCGGCTACCTGAGCTTCGCAGGCGACATGGATGTGGCGATCGCGATCCGCACCGGCATCGTCAAGGACGGCATGCTCTATGTGCAGGCCGCGGCTGGCGTGGTGGCCGATTCGGTGCCCGAGCTGGAGTGGCGAGAAACCGAAGCCAAGGCCCGCGCGCTGATCCGCGCGGCCGAGCTGGTCGAAGAAGGCTTCTAGAAACATGAAGACCACGGCGCGGCACGCCCTGCGCATCTTTCTCACCGGCCTGCTCGCGGCCCTGCCCCTGGCCGCCACGGTGCTGATCTTCGTCTGGGGTGCGCGCGTGCTGTACGCTTGGCTGGGCCCGGGCAGCTTCGTCGGCGGCATGCTCATCGCACTGGGCCTGGGCGGCACGGGCTCGGAGGTGGTGGGTTATCTGCTGGGCCTGGGCATCGTGGTGCTGGCCATCTTTGCGCTCGGCCTGCTCGTGCAGACGCGGCTGCGCGGCGGTCTGGCCCGGGCCTTCAACAGCGTGATGCAGCGCATCCCGCTGGTGCGTAACGTCTACGACCTGATCCGCAAGTTCGTCGATCTGGTGGCCCAGCGTGACGCCTCGGGCGCACGCTCGATGAGCCCGGTTTGGTTGCGCTTCGGCGGCCCGGGTGGTGCGATGGTGCTGGGCCTGCTTTCATCGCCAGAACCCGTGATGGTGGGCGGCCACACCTACCTGGCCGTGCTGGTGCCCACGGCGCCCTTGCCCGTGGGCGGCGGCTTGATCTTTGTGCCGACCGATTGGGTGACGCCCGCGGAACTGGGCATGGAGGCGCTGACCAGCATCTACGTGTCCATGGGTGTCACCGCCCATCAGCACCTGGGCCGCCCGCCCGGCTAGAGGCGTGCGCCGCCCGGGGGCTGCCCTTGGGCGGTTGAAGGGCTTCTGTCGACCCCAACCTGCCTGCCGGGTTGCTCCAAAGCGGCCGGACGGCGAGCGATCGTTTTTCTTGCTTCGCTTCTACGAAGCAGACGATCGGGCAGCACCAGTCGAATGTCTGTGGTCTGTATGCGCCAGCTGCGGATTGAACCGTTTGCGGAAGTTGTGCCTGCCACCGACTGACCCGGCGATTGCGACGTCGCATGACACTTTTACTGGGCAACCGAGTTTGATCGGCGGCAACACGCAGGCTACCCGATGGTCGTCGCCATGACCGCGCTCGGATGCGCGCTTGTCTATCGACGACTGCGCCGCATCGGATGGGTCTAGCTTCACGATCACACTGCTGGCCGGGAAGACCATCAAAGCCGGCCGACGAGCAGCCAGACACTTCGGCACCGTGACACATGCCGCCACCGCGCGGATGGGTCGGAGCCCTGCAAATCACCAGCGCCGTGTTCGATAGCGAACAGACGTCCCGATGGCCGTGTCCTAAAACCAATCGGCCGGGATGTCCGTGCGCAGCGATCGGTGAGTTGACGGGCGCCTCTGGCATGGCATGCCAGAGAACCATGATCGGGCCGTTCCGATGAACATGACCGAATCCACTGTCTTTGGCATGCCAACGTTGCGAGCCTGGATCCACGAGGCCTGCCGATGGCTTACAGCCAACCTGCCAGCACTGAGTTTCGTCGGATCGCGCGGTGCTCCGGCACCAACACGTACAGACATTGGGCCAGCGATCCGAATCACCGTTCCGCGCGTGCGTACCGGAATTGGCCGGGCCATCGCCGCCAGCGTTTGCCTGCTCGCTGGCGGCTGCACCACGCTGCTGCCGAGTTCTCGAACTGAAGTCATCTCGGACTGGGACAGTTACGATGATGCCGTGACGTCGCTAGCCGCGGTGGAGCCGTACACGTCGACTCGGCAAAGCGTACATGCGCAAGGGCTCGACCCGAGCCGAAATCCAGCCATCACTGTCCTGAACTTTACCGACGTGCTGCAGCGTTTCGCCGCCGCAACCATGATCAAGCCCGAGGATGTCGACCGAGGGATCCGAGCTTGTCTCCAGGCTGGCAAGCAGTGCGGTGGCTACGCCATCGCCGTGGAGAAGCTTCATCGGCAGCGCACCGGCAGCTTCTGGCTCGACTCGCTGAACTTCAGGCGCGAGACCGTGACCACCGGCTGGCGCGCAGATATTCTGCTGGTGTTCGTGGACGAGGCGCTGGTCTACAAGCTGGTCGGCGGGCGACCGACCATCAACGAGGTGGATCTGCGACGAAACCCGCTCGGACCGCTCCAAGGCTTTGGCGACCTGTCGCTCCAGTTGATCAGGTAGGGGCCGGGGCATCACATAGGTGATGTAGCTCCAGTCCGGCCAGTCGCGCTACCCAGCTGGCCCACACTGCTACGCCTGGTCAATGCGTCGCTTGTTGGATTTCAGCTCCTGGCAGCGCGTGCAGGAGCGCCGTGAAAGGCGATCCGTTCGGCTCGCGCCCGACCATCGCGCGGTTCAGCCCTTGGCGGGCGGCCTGCCCACGCCGAGCTTCCGCAGCAGCTTGTCGTACTCGAGTCGAGCGAGCAGCGCCTGCATGTCGCGCTGGATCTCGAGCAGAGAAGCCGTGATCGCATCGAACGACTGACCAAGCGACGGGAGGTTGGACTGGGGCGGCGTTGGCGTGCTCATGGCGGGGATCGGTGCGAAGTAGCGAATGCCGTGAGGTTCTCGCCGCGGCGCCGAAGCGTCAATCCCTCAATCAAGGTGCCCAATCCGGTGCTCACCCGGCCACGGCGCAGGCCCGCCACTCGCGCCCGCTCATTCAAGTACTCGTGAACGTTGACTGAAAAAGGGAGCATAGGAGCTTCAAACGCCCCCACCGAGACGCACAGCAGAGGCTCCAGGCCGCGGCTGGCGTGGTCGCCGATTCGGTACCGGAACTGGCATGGCGCGAAACCAAAGCCAAGGCCCGCGCGCTGATCCGCGCGGCCGAGCTGGTCGAAGAAGGGTTCTGATTCGGGCTCGCTTTCAAACACCCCATCTGCGCAGTTCGGTTCGTGAGCGATGCCTGCTGGTGAGGGCGTGGGGTGACCGGCGCCGCGAAGTCAAGGAGGAAGGCCGGCTCGGTCTTACCTAACTCGCTTGAGCGGTGAACCGGCCTGGGGGACATGAGCGGAGCCGGTCACCCCACGCCCTCGGCAGCACTCGCCAGAAGCTAGGTTTTGATCGGCACAGTGGCCGACTGCGCTGCACGCTCAGCGGCGGCTGCACGGAGAGCTTTCAACTTCTCCCGCGGGTCTTCTTTCACCGCCACCTCGTGCAATTTCATCTCGCCGATGAAACGGCTCGGCACGCCCTGGATCGTGTCGCGGCCCTTCTTGCGGCGGCGCAGCGTGCTGACCTGCAGCGTGGTGCGCGCGCGGGTGATGCCCACGTACATCAGCCGGCGTTCTTCATGCAGCCGCTCGGCCGTCATCTCCTCGTCGTCGGAGCGGAAAGGCAGCAGGCCCTCGTTGACGCCGACCAGCGTCACATGCGACCACTCCAGGCCCTTGGCCGCGTGCAGCGTGCTCAGCGTTACCACGTTCTGTTCTTCACCACGCTCAGCAAGACTGATGATCACCGAGATGGTCTGCGCGACATCGAGCACGCTCTGCTTCTCGGTTTCCACAGTCATGCCGCCATCGTTCTCGATCTCGCCGCCGCAGCGCCTGGCGATCCAGTCCACGAAGTCGAGCACATTGGACCAGCGGGCGGCAGCGAGCTTTTCACTGTCCTCGCCATCCAGCAGATGCTGCTCGTAGCCGATGTCCTTGAGCCAGCCCATCAGCAAGGCCTTGGCATCTTCCGCGCCCGTGGTGTGGCGGGCCCGATATTCGAGGTCGTTCACATAGCGACCGAACTCATGCAGCGATCCGATCGCACGCGCTGGCACCGCGGTACCCAGCGATTCGGCGAACAGCGCCTCGTACAGGCTGGTCTTCCAGCGGCCGGCGAACTCGCCGAGGTTGGCCAGCGTCTGCGTGCCGATGCCACGCTTCGGTGTGCTGACCGCTCGCAGGAAGGCCGGGTCGTCGTCGTGGTTGACCAGCAGCCGCAGCCAGGCGCACAGATCGCGGATCTCGGCGCGGTCGAAGAAGCTCTGGCCTCCCGAGACCTTGTAGGGCAGGTTGGCCTTGCGCAGCGCCTTCTCAAAAATCCGCGCCTGGTGGTTCGCGCGGTACAGGATCGCGAAGTCCTTGAAGTCGATGGCCCCGCCTTTGTCAATGACGCCGCCTGCACCTCTGAGGGCCTGAATGCGCGCGACCGCGCGCTCGGCCTCGTGCTCCTCGCCATCGCACTCGACCACGCGCACCGGCTCGCCGTCGCCGAGATCGCTCCACAGCTTCTTCTCGAAGAGCTTCGGGTTGTTGGCGATCACGCCGTTGGCCGCGCGCAGGATGTGGCCGGTCGAGCGGTAGTTCTGCTCCAGCGCGATCACCTTCAGGCTCGGATATTCCTGCGGCAGGCGTTTCAGGTTCTCGATGGTCGCGCCGCGCCAGCCATAGATGCTCTGGTCGTCATCCCCCACTGCGGTAAACAGGCCGCGACGCCGCTCGTCAGGGTGGTCGACCAGGCTCTTGAGCAGCTCGTACTGCACGGCGTTGGTGTCCTGCACCTCGTCGACCAGCAGGTAGTGCAAGGTGTCCTGCCACTTGGCGCGGACCTCCTCGTCCCGCCTCAGCAATTGGCGGGGCAGGCCGATCAGGTCGTCGAAGTCGACCGCCTGGTAGGCGGCGAGCTGTTCTTCGTAACGCCTCATCACGCGCACAGTGACGCGCTCGTCGTCGTTGGCCGCCACGGCTTCGGCCTGATCGCTGTTGAGCCCCTGGTTCTTCCAGCCGCTGATGGTCCATTGCCAGCGCCGCGCCAGTGCGTTGTCGCTGGACGCGCCTGCCTCCTTCAGCAGGCCCAGCACGTCGTCGCTGTCGAAGATGCTGAAAAGAGGCTTGAGGCCCAGCCGCGCGCCGTCCTGGCGCAGGATTCGCACGCCCAGCGAATGGAACGTGCTGACGACCAGGCTTTTGGCCGCACGTGGTCCGACCAGTTGCTTCGCACGCTCGCGCATCTCCTGCGCCGCCTTGTTGGTGAAGGTGATCGCGGCGATCTGCCCTGGCGCATAGCCCGCGTCGAGCAGACGCGCGATCTTGTGCACGATGACGCGCGTCTTGCCCGAGCCGGCACCCGCCAGCACCAGGCAGGGTCCGGCGAGATAGTGCACCGCGTCGAGCTGCGCAGCATTCAGGCTCATGGGAGCGGGTGTCACACAGCGTGCATCAAGCTGGGGGGATCAGCCCTCACGGCGCACCGCACAGGCAATGCGTGACGGCGGCAAATGGCTTGCGCCCATCGACCAGTTCGACCAGCCAGCCGAGGTCCTTGCGCACCGGGCCGGTGATGCGCTCGGGCAGACCTGGCGGCATGAGCTGCACGTCGAAATGCGTGGCCAGCACGCGGGCGGCGGCACCACCGAAGGCTTCGATCAGGCGTTCGAAGCGGCCCGGCTCGCGGTCGACGTAGACGATACGGAAGCCGGGTGCCTTGGCCGCCGCGCTGGAAGCGGGCGCAGATGCAGCGACTTCGGCGCCACTGCCCTCCAGCAGCTTGGCGCGCAGCGCGGCCGAGCGGATGGCGGCGTTCAGTCCGCCGAGGGTATCGACCAGCCCCCGCTCCTTCGCCTGCAGCCCGGTCCACACCCGACCCTGCGCCACTGCGTCGATCTGGTCGGGAGTGGTCTTGCGGGCTTCGGCGACCTTGCCGATGAAGTCGGCATAGATGTGATCGACGCTAGTCTGCAGCATGCCGATGAAGCGCGGGTCAGGCTCGCGGCGCGGGTCACCCGCGGCGCCCAGCCAGGTGGTCGTCACGCCGTCGGCATGCACGCCCAGCTTGTCGATCGCGCGCGACGCGTTCGGCAGCAGCGCGAAGACACCGATCGAACCAGTGACGGTGGCTGCATCGGCCATCACCTCGTCGGAAGCCGTCGAGATCCAGTACCCCCCCGAGGCGGCGACACTGCCCATCGACACCACCACCGGCTTGCCCGCAGCGCGGGTCAGCTCCAGCTCGCGGCGCACGAGTTCGGAGCCGAACACGCTGCCCCCGGGCGAATTGACGCGCAATACCAGCGCCTTGATCGCGTCGTCCTCGCGCGCCTTTCGGATCAAGGACGCCGTCGACAGACCGCCCACGGTACCCGCTGCAGCCGAGCCGTCGACGATCTCGCCTTCGGCGACGACGATGCCTACGGCTGGCGTGGTGACGAGCGCACTGGCCTCACCGCGCTGAGTCGGTGCCAGCCGCGACAGATAGGTGTCGAACGACACCTGACGGAAGCTCTTGCTGTCGTTGTCGCGCACGCCGCGCTCGATCATCAGCTCGCGCAGCTCGTCACGGGTTTTCAGGGCATCGACCTGCTTGGCCTCGAGCGCCATCCTGGCGGCATCGCCACCCACTGCGGCGAGCCGCTCGGGCAGGGCCTCGATCAGCTCCTGCGTGCTGCCCGCAGGCAGCTTGCGTGCGGCTTCGATGCCCTCGGTGTAGGTGGCCCACAGACCGTTGTAGAGCACCCTGTCGGCTTCCCGGGCCGCGGGCGACGGGCCGTTGGCGATGAAGGGCTCGGCCGCGCTCTTGAAGGTGCCGACCTTGACCAGGCTGACGCTGACGCCGAGCTTGTCGAGCGCGTCGAGGTAGTAGTTGCGCAGCCGACCGAAACCGTCGAGATAGACCGCACCCAGCGGGTGCAGGAACACCTCGTTCGCATGCGCGGCGAGGTAGTACTGCTTCTGGTCGTAGCCCGAGCCCCAGGCGGTGACCGTCTTGCCGCTGGCCTTGAAGCGATCGATCGCATCGGCAATGTCGCGCAGTGCGGCCAGCCCGGCGCCCTGGAACTCGTCGAGCACCAGCACCACACGGCTGATGTGCGGGTCGGTCTCGGCGGCAGCCAGCACCGCCAGCACGTCGCGCAACCGCGTGCTGTGCACGCCGTTGCCCTGCAGTTGAGCGAGCGCGTTGTCGCGCACGCCGCCCGAATGCTCCTCGACCAGCGGGCCCTCCAGGTCGAGAACCAGCGCGGTGTTCTCCTGCAATACCGGGGCTTCGCGCTTGAACAGCGCAACCGCGATGAACACGATCAGCGCGAGAAACAGCAGGTTCAGCAGCGTGCGGCGAGTGGCATCGATGAACCACCACAGGGCACCGAAACCGCGTCGCAACCAGTCGAGAGGGCGCTTGAACATGGGAACTCCACTTGGGAACTTTGGCGTAGCGCCGCGTTGGACTTTAAGCGCGCCGGCATCGACACCAGGAACGTCCACAGACTCGGCGACGAAGATCACCCATCATGAAAATTGGCTATGGATGTAATCTCGACAATTGGATTTGCAAGATCTGCAGGCCTCGGTAGATTTCCGTGGCGGGTCCACGGGCATGCCAGATTCATCATGCAAGGCCCCCCACAAACAAAGGAGATCACTGTGTCAATCGAACCCAAGTGCCCTTTCGCGGGAAGTGTCCGCACCCAGGCCACGGCCCGCAGCGGCCAGACCAATGCCGACTGGTGGCCCAGGCAGCTGAACCTGAAGATCCTTCACCAGCACTCGACCCCGTCCAACCCGATGGGCGAGGATTTCAACTATGCGGAGGCATTCAAGGCGCTGGATCTCGATGCGGTCGTCAAGGATCTGCATGCGCTGATGACCGACTCCCAGGACTGGTGGCCGGCCGACTGGGGTCACTACGGTGGCCTCTTCGTGCGCATGACCTGGCACGCTGCCGGCACCTACCGCATCGCCGATGGACGTGGCGGTGCCGGTGCGGGTGCGCAACGCTTCGCGCCACTGAACAGCTGGCCCGACAACGGCAACCTCGACAAGGCACGCCGACTGCTGTGGCCGATCAAGCAGAAGTACGGCCGCCAGCTGTCATGGGCCGACCTGATCGTGCTGGCCGGCACCGTGGCCATGGACTCGATGGGCTTCAAGACCTTCGGCTTTGCGGGCGGGCGCCCGGATATCTGGGAGCCGGAAGACGACGTCAACTGGGGCCGCGAAAAGCAATGGCTGGCCACCAGCGACCAACCCGACAGCCGCTACTCGGGTGATCGTGAACTGGCGAAACCGCTGGCTGCGGTGCAGATGGGCCTGATCTACGTCAACCCGCAGGGCCCGGACGGCAACCCCGATCCCGTCGCGTCGGGCCGCGACGTGCGCGAGACCTTCGCCCGCATGGCGATGGACGACGAAGAGACCGTGGCGCTGGTGGCCGGTGGTCACACCTTCGGCAAGGCCCACGGTGCCGGTCTGGAAAGCCATGTGGGCCCCGAGCCCGAAGGCGCCTCCATCGAAGAGCAGGGTTTCGGCTGGGCAAACAGCTTCGGCAGCGGCAAGGGCGCACACACCATCACCAGCGGCATCGAAGGCGCCTGGAAGCCCAACCCCACCACCTGGGACATGGGCTATTTCGACATGCTGTTCGGCTACGAATGGGAACTGAGCAAGAGCCCGACCGGCGCCCACCAATGGACGCCGAAGAACTGCAAGCCCGAGCACCTGATTCCGGACGCCCATGATCCATCGAAGAAGAGCCCACCGATGATGACCACGGCCGACCTGTCGCTGCGCATGGACCCGGCCTACGAAAAGATCTCGCGCCGCTTCCACCAGGACCCGCAGGCCTTCGCCGATGCCTTCGCTCGCGCCTGGTTCAAGCTGACCCATCGCGACATGGGACCGCGCGCCCGCTACCTCGGCAAGCTGGTGCCGAAGGAGGTGCTGATCTGGCAGGACCCGGTGCCCGCGGTCGACCATCCGCTGATCAACGACGCCGACGTGGCCACACTCAAGGCCGGGCTGCTCGCCTCGGGGCTGAGCATCTCGCAGCTGGTCACCACCGCCTGGGCGTCGGCCTCGACCTTCCGCGGCAGCGACAAGCGCGGCGGCGCCAATGGCGCGCGCATTCGCCTGGCACCGCAGAAGGACTGGGAGGCCAATCAGCCCGCCGAGTTGGCGAAGGTGCTGGCCAGGCTCGAAGCGGTCCGGGAGGAGTTCAATGCGGCGCAATCGGGCGGCAAGAAGGTGTCTCTGGCCGATCTGATCGTGCTGGGTGGCGCCGCTGCCATCGAAGCAGCCGCCAGAAAGGCCGGCATCGAGGTGAAGGTGCCGTTCAGCCCGGGCCGCACCGACGCCTCGCAGGAACAGACCGATGCACATTCATTTGCGCCGCTGGAGCCGCAGGCGGATGGCTTCCGCAACTATGTGCAACCGGGGCTCGAGGCTGCGGCTGCGGAGCTTCTGGTGGAAAAGGCCCAGCTGCTGAAGCTGAGCGCGCCGGAGATGACGGTGCTGATCGGCGGCCTGCGCGCCTTGAACGCCAACGTCGGGCAGTCCGCCCACGGCATCTTCACCCAGCGCCCCGGGACGCTCACCAACGACTTCTTCGTCAACCTGCTCGACATGCGCACGGCGTGGCAGAAGTCCGCAGGCAACCCTGCGGTGCTGGAGGGCCGCGATCGGGCCACGGGCCGGATCAAGTGGACAGGCACGATCGTCGACCTGGTCTTCGGCTCGAACTCGCAGTTGCGTGCTCTGGCCGAGGTGTACGCGGCGAATGACGCACAGCCGAAGTTCGTCAGCGACTTCGTTGCCGCCTGGGCGAAGGTGATGAACCTCGATCGCTACGACCTCGCTTGAGCTCGGCACGGATCCGGGCAGGAAGGGCGGCAGCGATGCCGCCCTTTTTCCTGGGCGAAATGAATGCACGCACGGGCCCCAAGCAAAATCACCTTTCCTTCATCAACAGCGCGATCTGACAGCGCGCGACCTGAGCCATGAAACAGTACGTATGCCTGGTGTGCGGCTTCATCTACGACGAGGCCCTCGGCATGCCCGATGACGGCATCCCTGCCGGAACCCTGTGGGCCGATGTGCCCGCGAATTGGGAGTGCCCGGATTGCGGCGTGTCGAAAGCGGACTTCGAGATGGTCGCGATCTGATGCCTGGCACCGCCGGGTCGTCAACCTTGCCCGTGGTCGTGGTCGGCAGCGGCCTGGCCGGTTACGCGGTCGCACGCGATTTCCGCAAGCTCGACAGCGACACGCCCTTGCTGCTGCTGAGCCGTGACCACGCGGGCTTCTATTCGAAGCCGATGCTGTCGAACGCACTGGCCGGACAGAAGACCGCGGCCAGCCTGCTCATGAAGTCGGCCGACAAGATGGCCAGCGAGCTGAAGGCCGACATCCGCGCGGGCGAGCCGGTCGGCGCCATCGACACCACCGCCCGCACGGTGACCACGGGCGACGGCGAGGTGATTGCCTATCGCGATCTGGTGCTGGCACTGGGTGCGGATCCGATGCGCCCACCGCTGGCCGGTGATGCGGCGGATGCGGTGTTCTGTGTCAACGACCTCGACGATTACGCGCAGTTTGCCGACGCACTGGAAGGCGCGAAGAGCGTCGCCATCCTCGGTGCGGGCCTGATCGGCTGCGAGTTCGCCAACGACTTGCTGCACCGCGGTATCGCATCGACGGTACTCGATGTGGCCGACCGACCGCTCTCGCGGCTGCTGCCCGCTGAAGCCAGCGTCTGGCTGCGTGAGCGGCTCGAATCGGCCGGTGTGAGTTTCCGTCTCGGTGTGGCGGCCAGCCGCATCGATCGTGCGGATGGCGGCGGTGTGCGACTCGCGCTGAGCGATGGCAGCGCACTGCATGCCGACGGCGTGCTGTCGGCCATCGGATTGCAGCCACGCACCGCTCTCGCCCGGGCGGCTGGCCTGGCAGTCGCGCGTGGCATCACCACCGACCGGGCCCTGGCGACTTCAGCCCCGCATGTCTGGGCGGTTGGCGACTGCGCGGAGGTGATGGGGCTGAACCTGCCGTATGTGATGCCGCTGATGCAGCAGTCGCGCGCACTGGCGGCCACGCTGTGCGGCTCCCTGACACCCGTGGCCTATCCGGCCATGCCGGTGCTGGTGAAAACGCCGGCCTGCCCAACCGCCGTCTGCCCTCCGCCGCCGGGTGCGGTGGGTGAGTGGCAGGTCATGTCCTCGGCAGATGCCTGCGAGGCACGGTTTGTTCGCGCCGACGGCACCTTGCTCGGCTTCGCGCTGCTGGGCACAGCGACGTCGAAAAAACAGGCCTGGGTGGCCGAAGTGCCGGCCTGGTTCGTGAACTGAAGCCTCCCGAGACGCCTGGTCAGATCGCCAGCGGATCGACGTCGATCGCCCAGCGCAGGATACGCTGCTCCGCAGCAAGTTCACGCCGTATCGTGTGCAGCGTGGGCAGCCAGTCGGCCAGGAAGCGTTGCAGAGCCTGTCGGGAAGGCGATTCGATCAGCATCTGCATCCGCTCGACGTTGGCCACCCTCGCGATCGGCGTGGGCACCGGCGGGTACAGCATCACGCCTGCGGCCTGCGCCATGGCGTCGGCCAGCTCGGATGCGGCCTGCAGAAAGCCGCGTGACGCTTCGGTGGTGCGGGCCTCGGCGCGCAGCAATGCCAGGTGCGAATGCGGTGGCAGCCCGGCCATTCGGCGCTCGGCCAGTTGCGACGCGGCGAATGCCTGGAAGTCATGCCGGCACAGTGCGGCATACAACGCATGCTGCGGGTGCCAGGTCTGGATCCACATCTCGCTGGACGCGGCCTGGGCAGCATCGCGGCCAGCACGGCCGGCGGCCTGCATCAGCAGCGCAAACAGCCGCTCGGGTGCGCGGAAGTCGCTGCTGAACAGCGAGGTGTCGGGGTTGACCGCGGCGACCAGCGTGATGCGCCGGAAGTCGTGCCCCTTGGTGATCATCTGGGTGCCGACCAGCACATCGACCTCGCCCGCATGCACCGCGCCAAGCTGCGCCTCAAGGGCACCCTTGCCGCGCGTGCTGTCGGCGTCGATGCGGGCGATGCGCACCGGGCGGCCGTCGGGGTGGGTCAGCAATTCGGCGAGTTGTTCCTGGAGGCGCTCGGTACCGCGGCCGATCGGCTGAATGTCGAGATTGCCGCAGTCGGGGCAGGCTCTGGGCACGCGCTCGGTGAAGCCGCAGTGGTGGCAGCGCAAGGTGCGGTCGAGCTTGTGGAACACCCGCCAGGCGCTGCAGTTCGGGCAGCCACTCTTCCAGCCGCAGTCGACGCAGTGCAGCACCGGCGCATAGCCGCGCCGGTTCAGGAACAGCAGGCTCTGCTCGCCGCGTTCAATGCGCTGCTGAAGCGCGGCCAGCAACGGCGGCGAGATGGCTGTACTGCCGCTGCCGGCGCCCTTCACCCGCGGCTGCGCATTCATGTCGACCAGCCGCACCGCTGGCAGCGCACCACCGCCAATGCGCGCCGGCAGCGACAGCCGCAGGTAGCGGCCTTCTTCGGCCCGCTGCCAGCTTTCCAGCGACGGCGTGGCCGAGCCGAGCAACACCGTCGCGCCTTCGAGCCTGCCTCGATAGACAGCGAGGTCGCGCGCCGAATAGCGGGCGCCTTCCTGCTGCTTGTAAGACGGGTCGTGCTCCTCGTCGACGACGATCAGTCCGAGGCGTGGCATCGATGCAAACACCGCCAGCCTCGTGCCCAGCACCAGGTCGGCCAGCCCGAGGTGCGCCGCCAGCCAACTGCGCAGCCGTTGCGCTGGTGTCAGCCCGCTGTGCATCGCCACGATGTGCCGCCCGGCAAATCGCTCGGCGAAACGGGCTTCGAGCTGCGGCGTCAGGTTGATCTCGGGCACCAGCACCAGCGCCTGGCGACCCAGCGCCAAGGCCTCGGCCGCGGCGCGCAGGTAGATCTCGGTCTTGCCGCTGCCGGTGACGCCATGCAGCAGCACGGTCGGCGCGGGAGACGAGCCTTGTGCCGCATCGAGATCGGCCAGGACGCGGGTCTGGGCGGCGTCGAGTGCCGGAAGACCGGCCCCGTGCTCGCCATCGGGCCGCGATGCAGACGACGCCTTGTGGAGGCGCGCGATGCGCTGACGGACCTGGGTGTCGTCGAGCTTGCGCAGTTCGGGTGGCAGCACCGACAGGGCGACCTCACCGATGCCTCGCTGGTAGTAGCCAGCGGTGAAGTCGACGAGTCGGCACCAGGCAGCGCTGAGCGGCGCCAGCGAGGTCAGGGCGTGTCGCAGCGGCTTGAGGCCGATCGCCGGGTCGACCCCCCGCTCGTCTTTCGACGTTGCGCCAGCCCACACAACGCCGGTGACTTCGCGGGCACCGAAGGGCACGCGGACCAGCGTGCCCGGCGGCAAGCTCGACTGGCCAAGGTAGGTCAACGGCGCACGCAGCGACGTATGCGCCGGCGCATCCACCGCGATCTGCAGACGGATACTTTCAGGCACCCCTGTCAACCCCCGAGTTAAACGGGAAACCTAGAGCTTTTCTCAGACATGCTCGGTAAGTCACTGATTTAAATGACCTTTTCAAGCTGTCCACCCAATGTGTGGATAACTTTGTGGGTAAGCCTCGCAAAGCGAGGCTAAATCCTTGATTCATCGGGCTTGCCCTTGGATTGCCCACTTTCAAGGCAGGACTCCGGGGCTAATGAAATCAACAACTTAGCGAAGATTAAATAAATACTGGTGGTGCGTCGCAGCAGGGGTGAGTGCCCGAGCGGTGAACAGGAAAAATGGGGATAAGTCAATGCCTGAGCACTCACTCACCGGAAAATTCAAGCGCTGACACGACCAGCGCCGATCACAGTCGGCCGCGAACCCTCAGCCGGGCTGGCGCAAGCGACGCGATATCTCGTGCACTGCGTCGACCAGCGCGGTGACGCTCTCCGGTGGCGTGTGCTGGCTGATACCGTGGCCGAGATTGAAGATGTGGCTGTCCACCATGCCATCGCTGCAGGCCGGGCCCGGCGCACCGAAGCTTTCCAGCGTCTTGGCTACCTCGGCACGGATCTGGTCCGGATTGGCGAACAGCACGTTCGGATCGAGGTTGCCCTGCAGCGCGACACGGCCGCCGACGCGCTCGCGCGCCGACTTCAGGTTGACCGTCCAGTCCAGGCCCAGCACATCGGGCTCCAGCGCAGCCATCTCTTCCAGCCACAGACCGCCACCCTTGGTGAATACGATGTGCGGAATGCGCTGGCCATCGTGTTCGCGCTTGAGCTGCTGCAGCACCCGCTGGGTGTAGGCCAGGCTGAACTCCTGGAACGCGCCATCGGCCAGCACGCCGCCCCAGCTGTCGAACACCATCACGGCCTGCGCGCCGGACTCGATCTGCGTGTTCAAGTAGAGCGCCACCGCGTCGGCATTGACCGCGAGGATGCGGTGCATCAGATCGGGCCGTCGGTACATCATCGTCTTGACCAGGCGGTAGTCGTCCGAGCCGGAACCCTCGACCATGTAGCAGGCCAATGTCCACGGGCTGCCAGAAAAGCCGATCAGCGGCACGCGACCATTCAAGGCCTTGCGGATCGAGGTGACCGCATCGAACACATAACGCAGCTTGTCCATGTCGGGCACGGCGAGCTCGGCAACCGCTGATTCGTCGCGCACCGCGCGTGCGAACTTCGGGCCCTCGCCGATCGCGAAGCTCAGCCCCAGGCCCATTGCATCGGGCACGGTCAGGATGTCGCTGAACAGGATGGCTGCATCCAGTGCATAACGTTCCAGAGGCTGCAGCGTGACCTCGGTGGCGAAGTCGGTGTTCGTGGCCAGCCCCATGAAGCTGCCGGCTTGTGCCCGAGTCGCACGGTACTCAGGCAGGTAACGACCAGCCTGACGCATCAGCCAGACGGGCGTGTGATCGGTAGGTTGGCGCAGACAGGCGCGCAGGAAACTGTCGTTTTGGAGGTGTGCGTACATCCTTGAATTATCACGCCCATAATTTCAGCTCACCGCCGTTTCCGCCCCGGGAAAACGCCGGATCCACAGGAGCTGATCATGCGCGCTGACACCATCCTCCAGACCATTGGCAACACGCCGCACATTCGCATCCAGCGGCTGTTCGGCGCAGGCGCGCAGGTGTACATCAAGAGCGAGCGCAGCAACCCCGGCGGCTCGATCAAGGACCGCATCGCGCTGGCGATGGTCGAGGCCGCCGAAGCCTCGGGCGCGCTGTCGCCAGGAGCGACGATCATCGAACCCACTTCCGGCAATACCGGCGTCGGGCTCGCGATGGTCGCCGCGGTGAAGGGCTACAAACTGGTGCTGGTGATGCCCGAGAGCATGAGCATCGAGCGGCGCCGCCTGATGCTGGCCTACGGCGCGACCTTCGAGCTGACGCCGCGCGAGAAAGGCATGAGCGGTGCGATCGCCCGCGCCACCGAACTGCTGGCGGCAACGCCAAAGGGATGGATGCCTCAGCAGTTCGAGAACCCAGCCAACATCGAGGTGCACGTGCGCACCACCGCCATCGAGATCGCCGCCGACTTCCCTGAAGGTATCGACGCGCTGATCACGGGCGTTGGCACCGGAGGCCACATCACTGGCTGCGCGCGTGTGCTGAAGGCGAAATGGCCCAAGCTGAGGGTTTATGCGGTCGAGCCCTCGGCCAGCCCGGTGATCAGCGGAGGCAAGCCCGGTCCGCATCCGATCCAGGGCATCGGCGCCGGCTTCATCCCGAAGAACCTGCACACCGATCTGCTCGACGGCGTGATCCAGATCGATGCTGAAGCCGCCCGCGAGATGGCGCGCCGCGCGGCGCGCGAGGAAGGCATGCTGGTGGGCGTGTCGTCTGGCGCAACGCTGGCGGCGATCGCACAGAAGCTGCCGGAACTGGCGCCTGGCGCCACCGTGCTCGGCTTCAACTACGACACCGGCGAGCGCTACCTGTCCATCGAGGGGTTCCTGCCGGTGGAGTAAGGGGCGCACCGGTCGCTGCGCTCCTGCCCCCGAGAAACACCCCATCTGTCGGCCTTGGAAAATGATCTTGTGCTTCAACGCGATCGGCTGTGCGGCAGAGCTTGCGTCCGACAGTCTGACGGGCGCTGGCAGCAGTGCACCTGCCGCGCAACGGCATTAGCATGGGCGACTGACCTTCGAGGACATCCCATGCTGCGCAGACTTTGGCTAGCCGCTTTGGCCCTGACCGCAACGCTCGCCCTGAGCGGCTGCGGCTATAACCAGTTCCAGAAGCTCGACGAAGACGTCAAGGCCAGTTGGTCCGAGGTTCTGAACCAGTACCAGCGGCGCGCCGACCTGATCCCGAACATCGTCGCCACCGTCAAGGGTGAAGCAAGCTTTGAGCAGGACACCCTGACCCAGGTGATCGAGGCGCGCTCGAAGGCCACCAGCATCCAGGCCACACCGGAGCTGATCAACGACCCGGCGGCATTCCAGAAATTCCAGGCCGCGCAGGGTGAGTTGACCGGTGCCTTGAGCCGGCTGATGGTGGTCGCCGAGCAGTACCCGAGCCTGAAGGCCAACCAGGGCTTCCAGGATCTGCGCGTGCAGCTCGAAGGCACCGAGAACCGGGTGACCGTGGCACGCAATCGCTACATCAAGACGGTGGCCGACTACAACGTGCTGGCGCGCAGCTTCCCCAGCAACCTGACGGCGATGGTGTTCGGCTACCAGGTCAAGCCGACGTTCACGGTGCAGAACGAAGCCGAGATCTCGAAGCCGCCCGCGGTGAATTTCGACAAGCCTGCGGCCAAGTAAGTGAGGGCTGCGAGCGGCGGCACCCACGCAGCGCCCCGGCTCGCGCGGGCGCTGTGGTGGATGTTCGGGCTCTGGTGCATCGGTGCCATCGCACACGCTCAGGACGTGCTGCCGGTGCCGCCGCTCTCAGCGCCCGTGATTGATCAGACGGCGACGCTGGGTGAAGCGCAGCGCGCGGCGCTGATCGCCAAGCTGGCCGCGCTCGAGCAGCAGACGGGCAGCCAGATCGTCGTGCTGATGGTGCCAAGCACCCAGCCTGAAGACATCGCCGCCTATAGCCAGCGTGTCGGTGACCACTGGAAGATCGGCCGACGCGAGGTTGGCGACGGGCTGCTGATCGTCGTGGCAAAGAACGACCGTCGCGTGCGCATCGAGGTGGCCAAAGCGCTCGAGGGTGCGGTCCCCGACCTGGCAGCGAAGCGGATCATCGACGCCCAGATCACCCCGGCGTTTCGCGCCGGTGACTACGCCGGCGGCTTGAGCGCCGCCGTGGATCAGCTGGGTGCACGCATCCGTGGCGAGGCCCTTCCCGCGCCGAGTCGACCGGATGCACAGCAACGAAGCCAGAGCAACGCGCCTTCGCTGGAATCGCTGGCCCTCTTCCTGTTCGTCATCGTGCCGATCGCGGGGGCGCTGTTCACCCGGATGATGGGCCGCAAGCTCGGCTCGCTGGCCACCGGCGGCATTGCCGGCGGCATCGGATGGTGGCTGACCGCCAGCGCGTTGCTGGCGGGTGCCGCCGGGCTGATCGCTGTGGTGCTGGTCGGGGTGTTGGGTGTGGGCTCCGTACGGCGTGGCGGCAGCTCGGGCGGCGTGCCGCCGATCATCTGGGGCGGTGGAGGCGGTTGGGGCAGTAGCGGCGGGGGTGGATTCAGCTCCGGCGGTGGCGGAGACTTTGGAGGCGGTGGCGCCTCCGGAGGATGGTGACCATGAACACACTGATCCGCATCCTGAAGCACCGCTGGCTGGACGAGACGGACGTCCAGCGGGCCCTCGGAACGGACACCCTGCACCGCATCGAAGAGCGTGTGGCCGCCAGCGAACGCGCCCATACCGGCGAGTTGCGGGTGTGCGTGGAGGCGGGCCTGCCACTGAGCTACCTGTGGCGTGGCGCGAGTGCACGCGAGCGCGCGATCGCCATGTTCGGCAAGTTGCGCGTCTGGGACACAGAGCGCAACAACGGCGTGCTGATCTATCTGCTGCTGGCCGAGCGGCGCATCGAGATCGTGGCCGATCGAGGCATCACCCATCGGGTGCCCGGGCACACGTGGCAGGACATCTCGGATGCCATGGCTGGCGCATTCAAGGGCGGCGACTATGCGCGTGGCCTGCTGGACGCGGTAGACAGGGTCAGTGCTCTGCTGGCGCAGCAGTTTCCGGCCGATCCAGCTCAGGTGAATCCGAACGAGCTGCCAGATCGTCCAGACGTGCGCTGAAACCCTGACCACTGTCGCGAACATGAAAAAACCCGCCACGAGGGCGGGTTGCATTCAGTGCAGCACTGCTGCCGTCACTTCTTGCGAAACTTTCGCAGGGCAGCGATCTGGGCGGCCATCGCGGCGAACTCGCTCTGCGCCTTCGCGAAATCGATATCGCTCTTGGCGTTCTTCATCGCTTCTTCGGCACGCTGCTTGGCGTCGGTAGCCTTGGCTTCGTCCAGATCCTTGCCTCGGATGGCGGTGTCAGCCAGCACGGTCACCGTGCCCGGCTGCACCTCCAGGATGCCGCCAGCAACGAACACGAATTCTTCGGCGTCGTTGTCGGCCCGGACAATACGCACCGCGCCCGGCTTGATGCGGGTGATCAAGGGCGTGTGGCGGGGATAGATGCCCAGTTCGCCTTCTTCGCCCGGCAAAGCCACGAACTTGGCCTCGCCGGAGAAGATGGACTCCTCGGCGGATACGACGTCTACATGGAGGGTGGCCATGGTGATGAATCCTTATTGGATCTTCTTGGCCTTCTCGAAAGCCTCGTCAATCGTGCCGACCATGTAGAACGCCTGTTCGGGCAGGCTGTCGCACTCGCCGGAGACGATCATTTTGAAGCCGCGAATGGTTTCCTTCAGCGGCACGTACTTGCCCGGCGAACCGGTGAACACCTCGGCCACGTGGAACGGCTGGCTCAGGAAACGCTGGATCTTGCGGGCGCGGGCCACGGCCAGCTTGTCTTCCGGCGCGAGTTCGTCCATGCCGAGAATGGCGATGATGTCGCGCAGTTCCTTGTAGCGCTGCAGCGTACCTTGCACCGCGCGGGCGGTGTTGTAGTGCTCTTCACCGACGACGTTCGGGTCGAGCTGACGCGAGGTGGAATCGAGCGGGTCGACGGCCGGATAGATGCCGAGCGAAGCGATGTCGCGCGACAGCACCACGGTGGAGTCCAGGTGGGCGAAGGTGGTCGCAGGCGACGGGTCGGTCAGGTCGTCCGCAGGGACGTAAACGGCCTGGATCGAGGTGATCGAGCCGACCTTGGTCGAGGTGATGCGCTCTTGCAGGCGACCCATTTCCTCGGCCAGCGTCGGCTGGTAGCCCACGGCGGAGGGCATGCGGCCGAGCAGCGCGGACACCTCGGTGCCCGCCAGCGTGTAGCGGTAGATGTTGTCGACGAAGAAGAGCACGTCCTTGCCTTCATCGCGGAACGACTCGGCGATCGTCAGGCCTGTCAGCGCGACACGCAAGCGGTTGCCCGGCGGCTCGTTCATCTGGCCGTAGACCATGGCGACCTTCGACTCGGGCAGATTCTCGAGGTTCACGACGCCGGAATCGGCCATCTCGTGATAGAAGTCATTGCCCTCGCGGGTGCGCTCGCCCACGCCGGCGAACACCGAGAGGCCGCTGTGCGCCTTCGCGATGTTGTTGATCAGCTCCATCATGTTCACGGTCTTGCCGACGCCGGCGCCGCCGAACAGGCCCACCTTGCCGCCCTTGGCGAACGGGCACACGAGGTCGATCACCTTGATGCCGGTTTCGAGCAGATCCTGCGACGGGCTCAGATCGTCATAGGAGGGCGGCTTGCGGTGGATCGAAGCCGTCAATTCCTGGCCCACCGGGCCACGCTCGTCGATCGGCGTGCCGAGAACGTCCATGATGCGACCCAGGGTCGCGCGACCCACCGGCACAGTGATAGGGTTCTGGGTGTTCGTCACGGTCAGACCACGACGCAGGCCGTCAGACGAGCCCAGCGCAATCGTGCGCACCACGCCGTCGCCGAGCTGCTGCTGGACTTCGAGGGTCAGGCCCAGGCTGTCGAGCTTGAGCGCGTCATAGATCTTCGGCATGGCGTTGCGCGGGAATTCCACGTCGACCACCGCGCCGATGCACTGGACGATCTTGCCTTCTGTAGCCACTGCGGACATGTTCGTATCCTTAGAAAAAACGAATTCGGGGGTTCTGGGGTCGAGGATGACGCCGATCAGACGGCAGCGGCACCGGCGACGATTTCGGACAGCTCTTTGGTGATCGCGGCCTGGCGCGTCTTGTTGTAGACCAGCTTCAGTTCACCGATCACCGAGCCGGCGTTGTCGGTGGCGGACTTCATGGCCACCATCCGTGCCGATTGCTCCGAAGCCATGTTCTCGGCCACCGCCTGGTAGACCAGCGCCTCGGTGTAACGCAGCAGCAGTTCATCGATCACCGTTTCGGGGTTGGGCTCGTACAGGTAGTCCCAACCATGCTTGCCTGCACCCTCTGGCGTTGGCACGTCCAGGCTTTGCGCCGACAGCGGCAGCAACTGCTGGACCTGTGGCTCCTGCTTCATCGTGTTGATGAAGCTGGTGTAGCAGAGATAGACCGCACTCAGCTTGCCTTCGGCGTACGCATCGAACAGAACCTTGACCGGACCGATCAGCTTTTCCAGATGCGGCTTGTCACCGAGTTGCGTCGCGTGCGAAACGACCTTGGCGCCAATCCGGTTGAGGAAACCGAGGCCCTTGTTGCCAATGGCCACCGCTTCGGCCTTCAGGCCCTGGGCTTCGAGTTCCTTCAGCTTCAACGTAACCGCGCGCAGCACGTTGGTGTTCATGCCACCGCACAAGCCCTTGTCGGTCGTCACCACCACGAAACCCACCGACTTGACGCCGGTGTTCTGGATCAGGAACGGGTGCTTGTACTCGGGCGTGGCCTTGGACAGGTTGGCTGCGAGACTGCGGATCTTCTCGGCGTAAGGCCGAGCGGCACGCATGCGGTCCTGCGCCTTGCGCATCTTTGAAGCGGCGACCATTTCCATGGCCTTGGTGATCTTCTTGGTGTTCTCGACACTCTTGATCTTGCCGCGTATTTCCTTGCCAGCCGCCATCAATGAACTCCTCGAATTGCCGCGTGGCCGCAGCCGACGCCGGGCCGTCCCAGGGCGGCTGCACGCCCCCTCGGGGGACAGGAACGAAGTGACGTGGGGACCAACATGTTCAGGCGAAGGACTTCTTGAATGACGCAACGGCGGACGACAACTCGGCTTCCGAGTCCTTGTCGAGCGCCTTCGCGTCTTCGATCTTCTTGAGCAGGCCGGCGTGGCTGGTCTTCAGGTACTGGTGCAGGCCTGATTCGAAGGCCAGGACCTTCTTCACATCCACATCGTCCATGAATCCCTTGTTGACAGCGAACAGCGTCGCACCCATCAGCGAGATCGGCAGCGGCGAGTACTGGGCCTGCTTCAACAACTCGGTCACGCGGGCACCGCGGTCGAGCTGCTTGCGGGTGGCTTCGTCGAGGTCAGAAGCGAACTGCGCGAAGGCAGCCAGCTCGCGGTACTGCGCCAGGTCGGTACGGATTCCGCCGGACAGGCTCTTGATGACCTTGGTCTGCGCCGCACCGCCGACACGCGACACCGAGATGCCAGCATTGATGGCAGGGCGGATACCGGCGTTGAACAGCGAGGTTTCCAGAAAGATCTGACCGTCGGTGATCGAGATCACATTGGTCGGCACGAAGGCGGATACGTCACCGGCTTGCGTTTCAATGATCGGCAGCGCCGTGAGGGAACCGGTCTTGCCCTTGACGGCGCCCTTGGTGAAGGCCTCGACATAGTCGGCGTTCACGCGAGCAGCACGCTCGAGCAGGCGACTGTGAAGGTAGAACACGTCGCCGGGGTAGGCTTCACGACCTGGTGGACGGCGCAGCAGCAACGACACCTGACGATAGGCCACGGCCTGTTTGGATAAATCGTCGTACACGATCAACGCGTCTTCGCCACGGTCGCGGAAATATTCACCCATCGTGCAGCCCGAGTAGGCCGACACGTATTGCATGGCAGCGGATTCGGCAGCCGTTGCGGCCACCACGATGGTGTATTCCATCGCGCCATTGGCTTCCAGCGAGCGCACCACGTTCTTCACCGACGAGGCCTTCTGGCCGATCGCGACGTAGATGCAGGTCATGTTCTGGCCGCGCTGGTTGATGATCGCGTCGATCGCGACCGCGGTCTTGCCGGTCTGACGGTCGCCAATGATCAGTTCACGCTGGCCTCGGCCGACTGGCACCATCGAGTCGATCGACTTCAGGCCGGTCTGCATCGGCTGGTCCACTGATTTCCGCGCGATCACGCCTGGCGCGATCTTTTCGATCGGCATCGACAGCTGGGCATTGATCGGGCCCTTGCCGTCGATCGGCTGGCCCAGCGCATTGACTACGCGGCCTTTGAGCTCTGGCCCGACCGGCACCTCCAGGATGCGGCCCGTGCACTTGACGGTGTCGCCTTCGGCGATGTGTTCATATTCACCCAAGATCACAGCGCCGACGGAGTCGCGCTCGAGGTTCAGCGCGAGGCCGAAGGTCAAGGCTCCATCGGGCGAGGCCGGGAACTCGAGCATTTCGCCCTGCATCACGTCCGACAGGCCGTGCACGCGGCAGATGCCGTCCGCCACCGACACGACCGTGCCCTGGTTGCGGATGTCGGTCGAAGCGCCAAGGCCTTCAATGCGGCTCTTGATGAGTTCGGAAATCTCTGCGGGATTCAGTTGCATGCTCTATCTCCTGTCTGTGCTCACGCGCGGTCGGCGTGTTGCTCGTCAGAGTGAATGACGTGGATGTTTGGTAGCGATTCGCACAGCCTTCAGGCCGTCAGCGCCACCCGCATTTGTTCAAGACGCGCCTTGACCGAGGTGTCCATCACCTCATCGCCAACGACGACTCGGATGCCACCGATCAGCTCGGGTTCGAGTTGCACCGTGACACTCAGCTTGCGGGCGAAGTGCTTTTCCAGCGTGGCGACGACGTCGGGCAGTTGAGCGAGTTCGATCGGGAAGGCGCTGAACACCGTTGCATCGGACACGCCAGCGCTGGCATTGGCCAGCGCATGGAATTGCGCCGCGATTTCCGGCAGCACGGTCAGCCGTCCGTTGTCGATCACGGTGCTGAGGAAGTTCTTCATCGGTGCCGACAGCGGCGTCGAGACCACCGAGGCGATCAGCTCGAAGATCTGTTCAGCGCTGACTTTCGGGCTGGCGGCAAACTGGCGCAACTGCTCGTTGTCTGCAACCGCCGCGAGGGCGTCGATCTGCTGCGACACCGATTTCACATCGCCCCGTCCAGCGACATCAAACAAGGCTTCAGCGTAGGGCCTGGCCAGTGTGGCAAGTTCAGCCATGGATCAATACTCCGACGAATGGCCGAGGGCAGTCAAAGCTCGACCTTCAGGCGGTTGAGCAGCTCGGCGTGGATGCCGGGATTGACTTCACGCCTGAGGATCTGCTCAGCACCCTTGACAGCCAGCACCGCGACCTGCTCACGCAGCGCCTCGCGCGCCTTGAACGCCTCCTGCTCTGCTTCGGCCTTGGCGGCGGCGACGATCTTGGCGCCTTCGTCGTTGGCGCGAGCTTTGGCCTCCTCGATCATCGATTGCGCCAGACGCTCGGCATCGGCCAGGCGTTGAGCGGCATCTGTGCGCGCCGCGGACAACTGCTCCTCGACGCGCTTGTTCGCGGTACTCAATTCGGCCTTGGCCTTGTCGGCGGCCGACAGGCCATCGGCGATGCGCGCGGCACGCTCGTCCAGCGCCTTGACGATCGGCGGCCAGACGTACTTCATCGTGAACCCGACCAGGATCAGGAACACGATCATCTGGATGATCAGAGTCGCATTGATGTTCACGTGGTTTGCCTCTGAAATGTGGACCTCAACCAAGCCGACGCTGCGCAACCGGCTTTGCCGGGCCGCTGGCGTTGCCCCTTGAGGGGAGCGGCAAAGCCGCTTCGGAGTGAGCCTTACTTCGGCAGGTTGGCGATCTGGGCCAGAAACGGGTTGGCGGTGGCGAACCACAGCGCGATACCAGTGCCGATGATGAATGCCGCGTCGATCAGGCCAGCCAGCAGGAACATCTTGGTCTGCAGTTCGCCCATCAGTTCGGGCTGGCGTGCGGCAGACTCGAGGAACTTGCTGCCCATGATGCCGATGCCGATACACGCACCGAGCGCGCCGAGGCCGATGATCAGGCCAGCGGCCAGAGCAACAAAGCTGATGACTTCCATGAGGGGCTCCTAAAGGGGAAGTGTTGAGGGAAAAGAAAAAACAGGGAATCGGGCAGGCTGGCGCTTCAGTGCTTGTCGTGCGCCTGGCCCACGTAGACCAGCGTCAACATCATGAAGACGAAGGCCTGCAGCGTGATGATCAGGATGTGGAATATGGCCCACACCGTACCGGCAATGATGTGACCGAGAGCCAGCGCGATGCCGGTACCGGTGAAGGCGAAGGCGCCACCCATCAAGGCAATCAGAAAGAAGATCAGCTCGCCAGCGTACATGTTGCCGAACAACCGCATGCCGTGCGACACGGTCTTGGCGACGAACTCGATCAGCTGCATCGCCAGGTTGACCGGGGCGAGGAACCACTTGTCCCCGAACGGCGCCGAGATCAACTCGTGCGTCCAGCCGCCCGCGCCCTTGATCTTGATGTTGTAGTAGACACACAGCAGCAGCACGGCCAGCGACAGGCCCATCGTCACCGACAGGTCGGCGGTGGGCACCACGCGCATGTAGTCCTTGAAGCCCAGCGCCGGCCCCACGCTATGCCAGATGGCGGGAATCAGGTCGACTGGCAGCAGATCCATTGCGTTCATCAGGAAGATCCAGACGAACACGGTAAGCGCCAGCGGAGCGACGAACTTGCGGCTCTCGGCGCTGTGCACGATGCCCTTGGCCTGCGAGTCGACCATCTCGACGAGGATCTCCACTGCAGCCTGGTAGCGCCCCGGCACGCCCGACGTGGCACGCCGGGCGCCCAGCCACAACAGCCAGCATCCGACGATCCCAAGCGACACGGCCCAGAAAACCGAGTCCATGTTGACAATGGAGAAATCCACCACCGCCGTCTGCTTGCTCGTCTGCAGATGCTGTAAATGGTGGACGATGTACTCGCCTGCGGTGGGCGCGTGCCCTTCGTGAACCTCGGCTGCCATGTGTTCTTGTTCCCCGCTCAAGCTTTCGCGCGGCCGCGCCATGAGAGCGCGACCCAGTAAACCTGCAGACACAGCACCAGACTTACCAGCAAAGCCGGCCAGTAAAGGGGCTGCACGATCTTCGGCGCCAGCATCAGCATCAGCACCGTGACCGCGATCTTGACAAACTCCCACAACACGAAACTGACAGCGCCGCTGCCGGGTGACATGCTGGAGAGCGAACTGGTCATGCCTCGCGCCATGAGGGCCGCCGGCACCACCGCCGTGGCAGCACCGTACAGCGCCGATCCGATGACCTGCGGATGATCGAGAAACAGCCCCAGCAAAGCCGCCGACAGACACCCCACCACCACCTGCGCCGCAATCACTCGCCACGGCGAGACCTGAGGTTTGCGCACACGCAAGTCTCGGGCCTCCGCACGAGTCAGTGGAGTGATGGGCGGGTCTTCTGCCTCATCTTCGAATCCTCTGCTTGCCACCCGATGGGCGATTGAATCAGTCATCGGACGGGTTACATTGAATTTCAGCTCAGCCTTCGATTATACGTGCAAACCCGCAGTCTTCTCAAGCCCGAATTCGACGCAGTGGCCGCCAGGCGTTTTTGGCCGACAGCCCCCTAGCGCACCGATCGCTTGAGTTCGGCGCTCAGACGAACAGGTTGGCAGGCAGGCCAGGCACCTCCACCCGCATCGACAGGACACAGCCCGCCAATGGTTGCAAGGCGAGTTCGGCGGCAGGTCGGTTTTCACGCGCGGTGGTGATGTACAGCGTCTTCAGGTCAACGCCGCCGAAACACGGCATCGTCGGGCAGCGCACTGGCAGGGGCACCTTTCGCAGCACTTGGCCGGAAGGCGACAGGCACAGCAACTGCTGGCCCTCGAACATCGCGACCCAGTAATTGCCCGCTGCATCGACGGCAGCGCCGTCAGGTCGGCCACCGTAGTCGGCCGGGGTCGGGCCCGCTGGCTTCAGTGGAAACTGGCAGAAAACACGCCGACCACTGAGCGAGCCATCAGTCGCATCGAAATCAAAGGCATGGATGACGTGAGCCTTGGTGTCGCTCCAGTACAGGGTGCGGCCATCAGGGCTCCAGGCCAGCCCATTGGAGGTGGTGATGCCGTCGGCACACTTCGTCAGACTGTCGCGATAGAAGCGATACAGCGCCGCCCGGGGAGCGTCTCGGGGCTCGTAGATCGTCCCGACCCAGAAGCGACCTTGCGGATCGCACTTGCCATCATTGAAGCGCTCGATTTGCGGGTCGTAAGGAGGCGCCATCAGCCTGGTACGCAGGCCGGTGCGGGTCTCGAAGCGCCACAGTCCGTCGCGTGCGGCCAGCAGCAGGCCCCCGTCAAGCATCGGCGCCAGGCTCGCGACCTCGGTGTCGAAAGTCCACTGCGACAAGTCGCCGGTCGCCGGGTCGTAGCGATTCACGCAGCGTCCCGGGATGTCGCAGTAGTACAGCACCTGCTCACGCGGGTGCCATGTCGGCGACTCGCCGAGCGCACAGGGGAGCGTCACCGCCGCCGTGATGTCAACGTCTTGCACAGCCGAGTCCTTGCACCGTTCACAACACCGAGACGTCGAGCATCATCGCCGCCTCTGATTTCCCGCCGGGTTGCAACGTACGCAATCCAAGTGCCGCCGGGTCATCACTGTGGATCGCATCGCTGACATGGCTGACCGGTTCGACGCAGAAGTACCGCTTGTCAGGCGGTGTGTAGATCACCAGTCGCGTCAGGTTCGAGCTCAGCCGCAATGAAAGCAGCTCGTCGCGGATATCTGCCGGGCCCCGCCAGCCCTGGAAGCAATGGTCAAAACGCAAGCCAGAGACCTCGCCATCGATACCAGGTTGCGCTGCCCTGCGCACCGGCAGCTGTGTTTCGTCCGGATCCCAGCGTTCGCTCACCGTGATGTGCAGGTGGCTGCGATCGCGCTTCGGGAAGTACGGGTGCCAGCCGAGCCCGACAGGCTGCGCGATATCAGCGGTGTTGGTCACGGCCAGCGTCACGACCAGCGAGTGCGGGGTCAGAACAAAACCCTGCAACGCCTCAAAGGCGAACGGCCAGTGTGCATCCGGTGCGTGCCGATAGCGCAGAAGCACATCAGTCTCGCGGTGCGCCACCACCTCCCAGGCGCGCAGCCAACCCACGCCGTGCACGGAGTGCGGGTTGTCGTCGAAGTTGGGGGCAGTGCTGTAGTCGCGACCCTGCCAACGGAAGCGCTGGTAAGCCAAACGGTTCGAGTAAGGCACCAGCGGGTAGCACGCCGACTGCCGCGCTGCGACCAGGTCGCCGGGCTCGGTTGAACGAAGGATCGGCGTGCTGCGATGCCACAGGCCGGCTATCGAGCCACCCAGATCAGCGCGCAGCGCAAGACGCAAGTCGCCAGCATGCACTTCGACCGCACGCGCGGGGTCATGCCCCCCCTGAACAGGAGCTGCGTTGTTCAATCCAGTTCAGCCTTGAGATAGTGCGATCCAGCGATCGGGCTGAAGTAATAGGGAGGAATTTCCTCAAAGCCCAGCGAGGTGTAGAGGCTGCGCGCCGCCTCCATGTCGTCAAGTGTGTCGAGCAGCGTCACCGAGTAGCCGGCACGGCGAGCTTCGTCCAGCAGGGCCTGCGCCATCAGCCGCCCCAGGCCGAAACGGCGGAACGCCGGCCGCACGTAGAGGCGCTTCATCTCGCAGGCGTTGGCGTAATCGACATCGGCCAGCCCCCGGAAAGCACCACAACCGGCCAGCTCGCCATCGACGAAAACCAGCATCAGATGGCCTTCGGGTGGCGCATAAGGGCCGGGCAGGCTGGCCAGCTCGGCGTCGAAGTTCTGAAACTCGAGATCGATGCCCAGGCTGTTCGCGTACTCGCGGAAGATCCCACGCGCGAGTTCGACCAACTCGTCGTCATCGGGCGTCACGAGGCTGATATCGGGGAGCGACATGGGCTGTGCAAGGGTTGTGCGCGAATCAGTTTATCGCCGAGCCGAAGGCTGCCCGGTCGGGCTTGCGACCGCGCATCCGCCTGCTTGACTGTCGCGGTGGGATATGCCCGCAGCGATGCACGCAGCGACATATGATGCAAACGATTGCACGCCAGTGATCATGAGATTGTGATGTTCGACTCCACGATCCCTTTCGGCGAGCCCGAACTGATGCGGGCCAGCAGATTCAGGCGATATCTGCCTCAGGGCGACGATGGCTCGGCGCTGGTGCTCGTGAGCCCTCAAATGGCCTCGGTGAGCCCATCTCTGATGGCCGATCTCGAGCACGGCGCCAAGCATGAGCAACGTACCGAGCCGCTCGATGTGCTGGCCACATGCGTGCGCCATGCGCAGCCAGTCACCGTGCACCTGCAGTGCGGCGAGCGTGCGGTGCCACTGACCTTGTTCCCGCACGAGCGCCTGCTGCACTGCTCTGTGCCGCTCGACACGCTGCTGGCCCAGCGGGAGCCGGAACTGAAGGTGATCCACATCGAGCCGGCGCTGCTGGCGTTGCCGGGCGAATCTGCCTGGTATCGCGGTCGGCCCGGGCCGTATGCGATCGCCGGCATGTGCTTCCATAGCCTGGGAGCTGTCCTGTGGGATCTGGCCTTGCACGGCGGGCGTCACGAGTTGCTGCCTGAGATCACCGGACCGGCGCTCTACAGGGTGACCTACGGGCTCGACATGGGAGACACCGCGATGTCGGGAACCCTGCTCTCGGCGCTTTACCGATTGCGTCGCGAGTCCTCGCGTCTGCGCGACATCGCCACCTGGCCAGGATTCGACCGCGACCGCGCCGTGCGTCTGCTTAACGGGCTGTACCTTCAGTCGGGACTGATCGTCAGCCGCTCTCACCCCGACGCGCTGCGCGACAGCTGGTTCGGGTCGCTGGGGCACCGCTGAGGCTCAGCGCTGCCCCAGCGTTTCCCAGCGCTCCAGCGCGCCCAGCAACTCCTCGTCGATCTTGGAAACGCGCACCTGAGCTGCGGCAACACCTTTGGGATCCCGGGTGTAAGCGTCGGCATCGGCCAGCAGCGTGGCCAGCTCAGCCTGTTCTGCTTCCAGTGCTTCGATGCGGCCGGGCAGCTCATCGAGCTCGCGCTGCTCCTTGTAGCTGAGCTTTCGCGGCTTTGGTGCAGGGGGCGCTGCAATGCTGGGCGCCAGCGCAGGCCTGGCAGTCGAGAGCGCGTCGTTTGTGCGCGCGTCCTTGCCCTTGGCCGCCCGGGCGGCCTGTGCACGAATGGCATGGGCCCGGTCACGCTGGATCTTCCAGTCCTCGTAGCCACCTTCGTACTCGCGCCACTGTCCTGGTGACTCGTCGCCTTCCCAGACGATGGTGCTGGTCACGACGTTGTCGAGGAAGCGACGGTCATGGCTGACGAGGAAAACCGTGCCCTTGTAAGCCTGCAGCAGTTCTTCGAGCAATTCGAGCGTGTCGATGTCCAGGTCGTTGGTCGGCTCGTCGAGCACCAGCACATTGGCAGGCAGCGCGAACAGGCGGGCCAGCAGGACCCGGTTGCGCTCGCCACCGCTGAGCGTGCGCACCGGCGAGTTGGCGCGCTCGGGCGAGAACAGGAAATCGTTCAGATAGCTCATGATGTGCCTGCGCTGACCGCCGATCTCCACCCACTCGCTGCCGGGGCTGATCGAGTCGGCGAGCGTCGCATCGAGGTTCAGCGTGCTGCGCATCTGGTCGAAGTAGGCGACCTCGATCTTGCTGCCCTGGCGCACGGTGCCGCTGTCGGGCTGCAACTCGCCGAGGATCAGCTTCAGCAGCGTCGTCTTGCCGGCGCCGTTGGGTCCGATCAGCCCGACCTTGTCACCACGCAGGATCGTTGCGCTGAAGTTCTTCACGATCAGCTTCGGCGCCACTTGGTCATTGAACTGCAGCGTCACGTCGCGCAATTCGCCGACGATCTTGCCGCTGGGCGCGCCCGAATCCACCTCGAGTCGCACCTGGCCGAGCGAGTCGCGCCGCTTCTGGCGCTGGTCGCGCAGCACCTCCAGGCGCTGGATGCGCGCGACGCTGCGGGTGCGGCGCGCCTCGACACCCTTGCGGATCCACACCTCTTCCTGCGCCAGCAGCTTGTCAGCGCGCGCGTTGGCCAGTGCATCGGAGGCAAGTTGCTCCTCCTTCATGCGCTCGTACGCGCTGAAGTTGCCGGGGTAACTGCGGATGATGCCGCGGTCGAGTTCGATGATGCGGGTGGCCACGCCGTCGAGGAAGGCGCGGTCGTGGGTGATCAGCATCACGCTGCCCTTGAACCCGCGCAGCAGTTCTTCGAGCCAGGCGATCGAGTCGAGGTCGAGGTGGTTGGTCGGCTCGTCGAGCAGCAGCACATCGGGCACCGCGACCAGCGCCTGGGCCAGTGCGACGCGCTTCTTCATGCCACCCGAGAGCTGGCCGATCTCTCTCGCGCCGTCGAGGTGCAGTTGCGCAAGCGTGGTCTCGACGCGCAGTTCCCAGTTCCACGCATCGAGCGCTTCGATACGGGTTTGCAGCGCATCGAGGTCGACGCCATCGGCGTGCTCTTCATAGGCCTGGCGCACAGCGCGCGCTTCGGCAACACCCTCGCTGACCGCATCGAACACGGTGTGCCCCGGCTCGAAGACCGGCTCCTGCGGCACGTAGCAGATGCGCACGCCCTGCGTCATCTGCAGCAGGCCATCGTCGAGCTTTTCGAGGCCGGCGATGATCTTCAGCATCGAGGACTTGCCGGCGCCGTTGCGGCCGATCAGGCCGAGTCGCTCGCCGGTGTCGAGCGAAAACGCCGCGTTGTCGAGCAGGGCCACGTGGCCGAAAGCCAGGTGGGCATTGGAGAGTGAAAAGACAGCCATCCCTCGATTGTGCGGGTTGACCTTGGCATGACCGAGCGGCGGTCGTGGCCGCAGCACCGAAAATGGCGCGATGGACACCGCGCCCGTCTTTCACGACGCCTTCTACCAATTCGTCTCGATCGCCGATGTGGACGGCACCGCGGCGACGCTGCGCGAGCTGACGACCGCGCTGACGGGCGTGTTGCTGGTGGCCAGCGAAGGCATCAACGGCACACTGGCCGGCACCGTCGCCGCGCTCGATGCATTTCACGGCGCGCTGGCCCACGACCCCCGGCTGGACGGCCGATTCAGAGGCATCGCCGTCAAGCGCAGCCCCTGCGTGACGCCGCCGTTCCAGCGGATGAAGGTGCACAGTCGGCCGGAGATTCTGCCGCTGGGCGTGGATGGCGTGAATGCGGTCGGCCACACCGGCCTGCAGGTGTCCCCTGCGCAATGGCGTGCGCTGCTCGACGACCCGAACTTCGTCGTGATCGACAACCGCAACCACTTCGAGGTGCGGCTCGGTCGCTTTCGTAACGCCGTCGATCCGCAGGTGCACAACTTCCGCGACTTCCCCGCCTACATCGAAGCCCAATTGCCGATCTGGCAGGCCGAAGGCAAGCAAGTGGCGATGTACTGCACCGGCGGCATCCGCTGCGAGAAGACCAGCGCCTGGCTGCACGAGCGCGGCGTGCCGGTGCTGCAGCTCGCGGGTGGCATCCTGAACTACTTTGCGCAGATGTCCGACGCCGAGCGCGACTGGAGCGGAGAGTGCTTCGTCTTCGACAACCGCATCGCGCTCGACACACAGCTGCGCGAAACCGGCACCACCGCTGAGCAGGTATACGCGGGTGACCCGAACGAGGCGTGGCGGCTGCGGCGCGCACAGCAGCTGGCGCGAGCCGCGCGACGCGACGAGGACGAGGCACCCGCGTCCGGCGCCAGGCCACCGTTGACGTGAGCCCACACACGCCGAGAAGCGCGGCCGGTCGCCAAGCGCAGCGCACGGCTCCACTGCCGACAAAGGATGGCGTCGGCCCGAGTTGTGTTGCCTTGCCGCACGGCTCGTGGGGAACGATCAGTGACTTCCTGATCGACCGCTTTCAGGCCGTGCCGGCAGCGACCTGGCAAGCCCGCATGCAGCAGGGTGAACTGGTCGACGAGCATGGCGTTGAGGTGACTCCGGATCGGCCCTACCGATCGGGATTGCGTGTGTACTACTACCGCTCGATCGAAGACGAGCCGCGCGTTCCGTTCGACGAGGTCGTGCTGTTCCAGGACGAACTGCTGGTCGTCGCCGACAAGCCGCATTTCCTGTCCGTCACACCGGGCGGCAAGCACCTGCAGGAAACGCTGCTGGTGCGGCTGAAGCGCCGACTGTGCATCGACGCGCTGGCCCCGCTGCACCGGTTGGACCGCGAAACAGCCGGCGTGGTCGTGTTCGCGGTGCAGCCGGAGACACGCGGCGCCTACCAGTCCCTGTTTGCGCAGCGGCAGGTGACCAAACGCTACGAGGCGATCGCGCCATGGCGACCCGAACTGACCTTTCCGCTGACACACCGCAGCCGGCTGGTGCAGGACGAGCACTTCCTGCGCATGCGCGAAGTGCCCGGCGAAGCAAATGCCGAAACGCTCGTGGAGGTGCTGGCCGTGCAAGACAACTTCGCCCGCTACCGCCTGACCCCGCTGACCGGCCGCACTCACCAGTTGCGGGTGCACTGCGCCGCGCTCGGCATGCCTATCGTCGGGGATCGGATGTACCCGACGCTGCTTGCCGCCGACACCGACGATCATCAACAACCACTGCAGTTGGTGGCTCGTTCGATTGGCTTCGCGGATCCGATCAGCGGGGAAGCTCGCTGCTTCGACAGCTCACGGCAGCTGGCCTTGCTGCCAGACGTGCGAGGGCTCAAGCCGCCAGCTTCGCTTCCAGCGCATCGATGAACGCCTTCGCCACATCGAATCCGGTCTGCTTCGTGATCTCCTGAAAGCCAGTGGGGCTGGTGACGTTGATCTCGGTCACGCAATCGCCGATCACGTCGAGGCCGACCAGCAGCAGGCCACGGGATGCGAGCACCGGGCCGATCGCTTCGGCGATCTCGCGGTCGCGCGGGGAGAGCGGCTGAGCGACCCCTTTGCCGCCCACGGCCAGGTTGCCGCGGATCTCGCTGCCCTGAGGAATGCGCGCCAGCGCGAACGGCACTGGCACACCGTCGATCAGCAGGACGCGTTTATCTCCCTGTGCGATTTCGGGCAGGTACCGCTGGACCATCACCGTCTGTTCACCGTGTCGGTTCAGCGTTTCGATGATGCTGCCGAGATTGAGGCCATCCGACCCGACGCGGAAGATGCCCATGCCGCCCATGCCGTCTAGCGGCTTCAGGATGATGTCCAGATGCTCTGCGTGAAAGCGGCGGATGTCACTGGCGTCGCGGGTGACCAGGGTCGGGCCGATGAACTGCGGGAACTCCAGGATGGCCAGCTTCTCCGGGTGCTCGCGCAGCGCCGACGGGCGGTTGAACACCCGAGCGCCCTCGCGCTCGGCCTGGCCGAGCAGGTGGGTCGCGTAAAAGTATTCGCTGTCGAACGGAGGGTCCTTGCGCATCACCACCGCGTCGACCTCGGCCAGCACGACCGGGATCTCGTCGGGCGGCTGCTGCCGGGCAGAGAACCACGCCGGGCCATCGGGCGTCAATGTGATCTCGCGCACATAGGCGGTGACGCGGCCGCTGCGCTGCCACATCAGGTCGCGGGTCTGGCAGGCGAGCAAGGTGTGGCCGCGAGCGGCAGCCTCGCGCATCATCACGAAAGTGGTGTCCTTGGAGGTATTGAAGCCTTCAAGCGGGTCGGCGACGAACAGCAGTTTCATGAGCGGGGTGGGTCCTGTGGTTCCTGAGGATCAACGAGCACGACTGTTGCACAAGCAGCGCCAATGCGTCGGCATCGACCCATCCACCGTTGCTTCTCCGGCCGAGCCAAATCGCAACCTGGCAGTGCCGGATCAGATCTCGACCTTGGAGCCCAGCTCCACCACCCGGTTGGTGGGCAGCCGCAGGAAATCCGCCGCTGCCGCCGCGTTGCGGTGCATGCTGGCGAAGAGCTTTTCCCGCCACATCGCCATGCCGTGGCCCAGAGTCGGGATGACGATGTCTCGCGACAGGAAATAGCTGGTGTCCATCGGGTCCAGCGCCACGCCACGCAGCTTCAACGACTCCAGCGCTTCGGGCACATCAGGGTCGTTCTTGAAGCCGAAGCACAGCGTCACCTGCCAGCAGTCGCGCCCGAGCGGTTCGATCTGGCAGCGCCGGTCGAAGCTCAGCCAGGGCACCTCAAGATGGGTCACGGTCACGAACAGGTTGGTTTCATGGAGCACCTTGTTGTGCTTCAGGTTGTGCAGCAGAGCGTTCGGCGTCAGGCCCTGTTCGCTCACCAGGAACACCGCGGTGCCTGGCACCCTGACGGGAGGGTTGACGAACACCGCATCGAGGAAGCTGTTCAGCTCGATCGCGTCGTCGCGCATGCGGTCGTGCATCAGCATTCGGCCCTGCTTCCAGGTCATCATCAGCATGAACATCACGCCTCCCAGCAAGACCGGGAACCAGCCGCCGTCGAACAGCTTGACGGCGTTGGCAGCGAAGAACACCAGATCGACCACGAAGAAGAAGAAGGTGGCGGCGATGCACAGCGACCACGGGTATTTCCATGCGTAACGGATGACGAAGAAGGTCATCGTGGTGGTGATCAGCATGTCGATCGTCACAGCGATGCCATAAGCACCGGCCAGCTTGCTGCTGGAGCCGAAGACGATCACCGCGAGCACGATGCAGGCGTAGAGGCTCCAGTTGACGAATGGCACGTAGACCTGACCGGTTTCCTTGACCGAGGTGTGAGCGATGCGCAGACGCGGCAGATAGCCCAGCTGGATGGCCTGCTTGGTGACCGAGAAGGCCGCCGTGATCAAGGCCTGTGAGGCGATCACCGTCGCACAGGTGGCCAGACCGATCAGCGGGTACAGCGCCCACTGCGGTGCCATTTCATAGAACGGGTTGCGCACGTTCTCAGGGTGATCCAGCAGCATCGCCCCTTGACCAAAGTAGTTGATCACCAGCGCAGGCATCACCAGGCTGAACCACGCCATTCGGATCGGCCGCTTGCCGAAATGCCCCATGTCGGCATACAGCGCCTCGGCCCCGGTGACGCAGAGCACGACCGAGCCCAGCGCAATGAAGGCAATGCCGGGTTGCGATGCGATGAAGCTCAGCGCGTGGTGCGGGCTCAACGCCCACAGCACGGCCGGGTTGGCGGCAATGTGCTGCGCACCCAATAACGCCAGCACCATGAACCACAACACCGTGATCGGCCCGAAAAGGCGGCCGACACTGCGGGTACCGAAGCGCTGGAAGAAAAACAAGCCCGTCAGCACGATCAGCGTCAGCGGCAGCACGAAGCGGTGCAGGGACGGCGCAGCGACCTCCAGCCCCTCAACCGCTGACAGCACCGAGATGGCCGGGGTGATGACACCGTCACCGAAAAAGATCGCGGTACCAAAAATGCCGACCAGCAACAGCCGCTGTCGCAGCACGGGCCGATGTTTCACCGCCTGCGAAGCAAGCGCCAACATGGCAATCAATCCCCCCTCGCCGTTGTTGTCGGCACGCAGGATCAGCATCACGTACTTGGTCGACACCACGACGGTCAGCGTCCAGAACACCAGCGACAGCACGCCGTAGATGTTGTCCGGCGTCAGCGGGACATGGCCGTGTGCGAACACCTCCTTGAGCGCGTAAAGCGGACTGGTGCCGATGTCTCCGTAAACGACACCGATAGCGCCGAGCGTCAGGGCGGCAAGACTTGAAGCGGGACGGTGGGGGGTCAAGAGGGACCGGGATACGCCCGGGGTAAGGCTTGGAGAAGAAGCATTGTGCGCCCAGGGTTGCCCTTGGGTTGCACCTGGCAAGGGGAGCAGGCGCGTCGGCCCGCTGAATTCTGTAGCGGCGCTGCAACGCCGGGGACAGGCGCTGCTGTCGACCGGTCGGCAAGCAGGTGACGGTCGGATCTGCCTGCGGTGCCAGCGAGGTCGCCAGCCTCAACGCGGCGCGGCCAGACCCACCCGCAGACCCACCCACACGGCGGCGAGCATCGACACGGCGAACAACCAGCCGGAAAGGGCCCCCGCCATGACGCCTGACATCAGCGTGCCGACCGTACAGCCCAGGCCGGTCATTGCGCCCCACCCCAGCAGCACGCCGCCACCCAGCCCCCGCATGGCATGACTCCAGCGTGGCCAGCGGGGCTGGTACTGACCTGACAGCAAGGCAGCGGCGAATGCTCCGGACACCAGGCCCAGCACCAGTTGGGCATTCGGCGTGTTCCACAGCGCCGTACCGAGCTGGGTGGCGCAGCCGGCGAGTTGATCAAGTCCGTCGAGGCGCTCCGGTACCCAGCCCCAGGCAGACGTGCTGTCGCGCGCCGACGCGCCGAGCGCTGCCGTCACCCCGAGCGGGCGCAGGCGCAACAGCGCCAGTGTCGCGAGCCAGCCCACCACCATGCCGCCAACAGCGTATGACCAGCGCTGCGGTCCGAACAGCCGCCGCGCCCATTCGACACCCGTGCGCGGCGCTGCAGGGCGTTCGACCGGTGGGGGCGGCCAGCCACGCCGGGACCACCATGCAGCGGTCGCACCGAGCACCGACAGCGTGATCAAGACCGACCCGCTGTAGCCCACCACATGGGGCAACCACACCGGCCGGGCAGTCGCAATGGCCAGGCTGTACAAGGTGTTCCAGGTGTTGAAGCCGACCACGAACCCGAGCGCCGCGCCCATCAGCGCGAACGGTGCGGTCGGCGAGCCTTCGCCGAGCCGGTACCAGTGCGCACAGATGCACGAGCCCGAGATCACCATGCCCAGCCCGAAGGACACGCCGGCGAGGGCCAGGACCCAGCTGACCGGGCCGATGTGGGCGTCTGCAGGCAGACGCTGGGGCATGGGTACAGGCAGCCAGCCGGCGTAGACCAGATGCATGCCGATCGCTCCCACCGCCAGCGCCAGCAGGATCGACAGCAGGCCGCGCGGGTCAGCGCCTGCGGGACCAGGGTCGAAATAGTCCCGGGCGTGGCAGAAAAAGCAGAACCGCGAACGCTGCAGGACAACGCCCAGGACCGCGCCGATCCCCAGCGCGAACAAGAGCGTGCGCCCGTCACTCAGCTCTGAAAGCCGGGCAGCCGCCATCAGCAGGAAGGCTGCCGGCACAACGGCAGCCGCCGCGGCGATCTGCCGCGGCGAGAAGGAGATGGTCAAGACCGACTCAGCTGCCAGTCCAGACAGTGCCCGACGGGTTGTTCACCGGGACGCCGACAGAGTTGCCGTACTCGGTCCAGGAGCCGTCGTAGTTGCGAACGTCATACGCCAGCAGCTTCTTCAACGCGAACCAGGTATGGCTGGATCGCTCGCCGATACGGCAGTAGGTGATGACCGGCTTGCTGCCATCGATGCCAACGCTGGCATACAAGGCCTTCAGCTCGGGGACCGATTTGAAGGTGCCGTCGGCGTTCACGGCGCGGCTCCAAGGCACATTGACGGCGCCCGGGATATGGCCAGCGCGAACTGCCAGCTCGGTGAAGCCCTGAGGGGCGACCACCTTGCCGCTGTATTCATCCGGCGAGCGGATGTCGACAAGCCTCGCATCGAGCTTCCCGTTGGCCACAGCGACCGCATCGACAAGCCCGGCTCGCAGCTGCGTATTGACGGCGGTCACCTTGTAGGCGGTGGGCTGCAACGTCGACACCCGGGTGTCGAGCGGACGATTCTCTGCCTCCCACTTCTTGCGCCCGCCATCAAGCAGCTTGACGTTGTTGACGTTGTAGACGTCAAACACCCACGCCGCCCACGCGGCAAACCAGTTGTTGGTGTCGCCATAGATCACGACCGTGCTGTCCGGCGCCACTCCCGCAGACGACAGCAGCTTCTCGAAGCCTTCCTTGCTGACGATGTCGCGCCTGACGCGGTCGTTCAGGTCCTGGTGCCACGAGAAATTGACAGCACCAGGGATATGGCCTTTCTCGAACACGCCGGGATTCACACTGACCTCGACGATGCGAATCTTCGGATTCTTCAGATTGGCTTCGAGCCAATCGGTGGTCACCAGCGGACCAGCGGCACCAGCGGCGGCCTGAGCGGCCGCACTGCCCGCGACCATCAATCCACCCACCGCCGCAAGCAGCGCCTTGAACAGAGAGCCACGCCACGTTGTCATCACAGAGTCCTCCTTGAAAGTCCCAGAAGCCTGGAGTTTTCAATGGGTACCCTGCGGTCATCAACGAAGCTGTTCACATATCGATAGGCGCTCGCATTTGAATGGCCCGAAGGCGAAATTCATTCGTAGCTCTCGGCTTCCGGGTCGGTCGATTCCAGCTCGTAGCTCGCCGCGACCATGGCCAGGCGCGCGATCACGCCGTACATGTAGAAGCGGTTCGGCGCGCTGGCACCGGGCTTGACACCCGGGCGCGGCAGGTGGCCGGATTCGGCGAAAGCGAGCGGCACGAAGCTCGCACCGGGCGAGTTCAGGTTCTCGTCGATGCCGCGTTCGGCGTTGACTCGGTAGAAGCCACCGACGACATAGCGGTCGATCATGTAGACCACCGGCTCGGCCACCGCATCGTTGACCCGCTCGTAGGTCGGCACGCCTTCCTGCAGGATCACCTCGGTGACTTCCTGACCATCCTTGATCACGCTCATCTTGTTGCGCGAGCGGCGATTCAGGTCGACCAGATCCTTCGGGTCGCGCACGGTCATGATGCCCATGCCATAGGTGCCGGCATCAGCCTTCACGATGATGAAGGGCTTTTCCTGAATACCGTATTCCTTGTACTTGCGGCGGATTTTCCCGAGCAGCGCGTCGGCGCTGCTCATCAGGCAGTCGGTACCCGTGCCATTGGTGAAATTGACTTCGCCACAGCCTGCAAACAGCGGGTTGATCAGCCAGGGGTCCATGCCCAGCAGCTTCGCGAACTTCTTGGCCACCTCCTCGTAAGCCGCGAAATGGTTGGTCTTGCGGCGCACGGCCCACCCGGCATGCAGCGGTGGAAGCAGGAACTGCTCATGCAGGTTCTCCAGTACTTTCGGGATGCCCGCCGACAGGTCATTGTTGAGCAGGATGGTGCAGGGATCGAAGTCCTTCAGTCCCAGTCGCCCGCGGCTACGGGTCAACGGCTCCATGGTCAAGGAGCTGCCATCGGGCAATTCGATCGCCGTCGGGCTGGTGATGGTGTCGTCCAGCGTACCCAGGCGCACGTTCATGCCGGCCATGTGGAAGATCTGCATCAGCCGCTGGACGTTCGCGAGATAGAAGGTGTTGCGGGTGTGCTTCTCGGGGATCAGCAGCAGGTTCTTCGCCTCCGGGCAGATCTTCTCGATCGCCGCCATCGCCGCCTGCACCGCCAGCGGCAACATCTCCGAGGTCAGGTTGTTGAAGCCGCCGGGGAACAGATTGGTGTCCACGGGCGCCAGCTTGAAGCCGGCATTGCGCAGATCGACCGAGGTATAGAACGGGGGGGTGTGTTCCATCCATTCGAGGCGGAACCAGCGTTCGATCGCAGGCAGCGATTCCAGAATGCGCTGCTCGAGCTCGTTGGTGGGGCCGGTCAAGGCAGTGATGAGATGAGGGACCATGGTGCTGCCTGATTGCGATTGACGACACGCATGGGCGCATGCGTGAAGAACCATTCTAGAAGTGCAATTCAAGTGCAGTGTGCGCCGCCCAAAAACAAGAGCCGCCTTGCGGCGGCTCTTGATCTGACACGGGGATCAAGCCTGTTCCAGGCCTGCCCCGTTCCCAGAGGGCTTACTGGTGGTAAGCCGTTTCTCCATGCGACGAGATGTCGAGGCCTTCGCGCTCTTCGTCTTCTGGAACACGCAGACCGATCACCAGATCGACCACCTTGAAGGCGACGATGGAGACCACACCGGACCACACCACAGTGATCGCCACAGCCTTGGCCTGAATCCAGACCTGAGCTGCGATCGAGTAGTCGGCCGGAGCGACCATCGCCACGGTCACCCAGTCGGCGACGTAGCCCGGGCCACCCAGACTCGGGGCATTGAACACGCCTGTCAACAAAGCACCGACGATACCGCCGACACCGTGAACGCCGAACACGTCGAGCGAGTCATCGGCACCGAGCAGCTTCTTCAGGCCCGTGACACCCCAGAGGCAAGCGAAACCAGCCACCGCGCCGATCGCCAGCGCACCACCGAGACCCACGTTGCCGCAAGCCGGGGTGATTGCCACAAGGCCTGCGACAGCACCCGAAGCTGCGCCCAGCATCGAGGCCTTGCCTTTGATCAGCGCTTCACCGACGCACCACGCCAGTACGGCGACGGCGGTGGCAGCAAGGGTGTTGATGAAAGCCAGCGCGGCAAAACCGTTTGCTTCAAGGGCAGAGCCAGCGTTGAAGCCGAACCAGCCTACCCACAGCAGCGCGGCACCGACCATCGTCAGCGTCAGCGAGTGGGGCGTGAACGCTTCCTTGCCGTATCCGACGCGCTTGCCAACCATGTAGGCACCCACCAGACCCGCAACCGCCGCATTGATGTGCACCACCGTACCGCCGGCAAAGTCGAGCGCGCCCATCTGCCAGATGAAGCCGGCCTTCGAAAGCATCGAGTCGGCCACGTCGGCGCTGGCGTAGGCATCAGGCCCCATCCAGAACCAGACCATGTGAGCGATCGGCGCATAGCTGAAGGTGAACCAGATGGCCATGAACGCCAGCACGGCAGAGAACTTCATCCGCTCGGCAAACGCACCCACGATCAGGGCACAGGTGATGGCTGCAAAAGTAGCCTGAAATGCGGCAAAGACGATCTCGGGGATGTAGACACCCTTGCTGAAGGTGGCCGCATTGGCGAACGTGCCCGCAGCGTTGTCCCAGACACCCTTCATCATCAATCGATCCAGCCCGCCAAAGAAGGCGTTGCCTTCAGTGAACGCCAGGCTGTAGCCGTACACGAACCACAACACGACGATCATCGAGAAGGTGACCATCACCTGCATCAGCACCGACAGCATGTTCTTGCTGCGGACCAGACCACCGTAGAAGAGCGCGAGCCCCGGTATGGACATCATGATGACGAGGATGGTGGCGACCATCATCCATGCGGTGTCGCCCTTGTTGGGCACTGGCGCAGCCGCTGCAGGCGCCTCGGTCGCTGTAGCAGGCGCGGCTTCGACTGGCGGCGCAGCTATCGCCTCAGACGCAGCCTCGGAAGCAGCAACCGCCGCGACCGGTGCCGCCTCTGGCGCAGAGGCCGCAGCATCCTCGGCGAACGATGTCGCGGAGTAGCCCAGGACCGCGAGGCCCAGGGCAAGGGAAGCAATCAGTTTTTTCATGGGAAGAGTTCTTTCTCGGTTGGGCTTCAGAGCGCGTCTTTGCCCGTCTCGCCGGTGCGGATGCGAACCACCTGCTCGAGCGAGGACACAAAAATCTTTCCGTCACCGATCTTTCCGGTGCGCGCTGCGTTCTCGATGGCTTCGATGACCCGATCGACGATGGCGTCATCCACCGCCGCCTCGACCTTCACTTTCGGCAGGAAGTCGACCACATACTCCGCCCCGCGGTACAGCTCCGTGTGGCCCTTTTGACGGCCAAAGCCTTTCACTTCCGTCACCGTGACACCCTGAACGCCGATGGCGCTGAGGGCTTCACGGACTTCATCAAGCTTGAAAGGCTTGACGATCGCAGTCACCATCTTCATGGCGTTCTCCTTCAATAAAAGTGGCACTCAGAACGTCTTGGACAGCGAGAGAACGCCGGTGGCACCGCTGATGGACTTGGTCAACGAGACCGCGCTGTTCGCGGTGTCGATGTCGGTATCGATGTAAGTCAAACCGGCGACAAAGCCACTGCCGAAGGTGTAGGTCACACCGAGCTTCCAGTCCGAGTAATCCTTAGCGAGCTTGGATGAGCCGATTTGCGACAGTTTGGCCGCACCCTTGAGCTTCTGGTACCCATAGTGGGCGATCAATCCGAAGCCGCCACCCAGGTCATGAGAGCCCGAAAGGTCCAGGTAATAGGAACCATCAGCATCCTTCCCGCCAAAGTTCTTTTGGGCACTGAAGAAGTCGTTGATCGGGTAGTACAGCTTGGCTGTGACCAGACCGTAGCTGGCCGCTACGTAGATCTCTTTGTTGTCGATGGTGCGAGAGTTTCTCCGCCCGCTACCAGGGTAGTAGTAGTAGAAGGCGCCGACATCAAGGGTGACGTCTCCGACTGGGTACTTGAAGCCAGCCCAGAAGTCCATTTCCAGGTTCGAGCCGTTGTAATAGGCGCTGTCGATGTTCGAATTCCAGTTGCCGAAATAGAAACCCGAGCTGTGTGCGAGATCGAACCCGCCTGACAGAGCCGGCTTCTTGTCGGATTGCGAGATGCCGCGCGTGCGGTATTCACTGGACAGCGCCATGTTTCCCGTGAACGTCCAATCCGGGGTAGGCGCCGGTGCGGGCGCCGGATCGGCGGCTTGCGCAGCCGAGAGAACCGAAGAAAGCATGGCGGCCGCGAGGGCGATTTGAGTCTTGTTCATGGGTTCGCTTATTGAGAGTGGAGGAAGGAACTTGCAGACATGCGGTCTGCAGAAACCGTGCCTGCCACCTCCTGCCCCGAAGTCATGATTGAAATACCCGTCCAGCAAGAACTGGCGCCCCGTTTACGGGCGATGGCTCATCGCCTGCACCAATCTAGTGCGTATTAATGTGCCCACTTCAGGGGGAATTCAATGGTCGGGTGACGTGCCACGATGATCGCCATGGCCCTTGCACTCGTTCACAGCCGCGCCCTCGACGGACTCAGCGCCGCGTCTGTGACGGTCGAGGTTCACCTGGCGAATGGTCTGCCCAGCTTCACGCTGGTGGGACTGGCCGATACCGAGGTCAAGGAGGCTCGCGAACGAGTGCGTGCCGCATTGCAGAACAGCGCTCTGGAGTTTCCTCACAACAAGCGCATCACGGTGAACCTCGCACCGGCGGACCTGCCGAAGGAATCCGGTCGCTTCGACCTGCCGATTGCCCTGGGGATCCTGGCGGCCAGTGGCCAGATTGATGCGAGTCGCCTGAGCCACACCGAATATGCCGGCGAGCTGTCGCTGGCTGGTGATTTGCGGCCGGTACGCGGCGCGATCGCGATGGCCTTGGCACTCCGCCGTGCCGAGTCGCCACGGGCACTGGTACTGCCTGAGGCCAGTGCGCAGGAAGCCTCGCTGGTCTCGGGTCTGCGCGTACACGGTGCAGCGCACCTGCTCGACGTGGTGCGCTCGCTGCTGCCACAAGAGACCGAAGGCGCGGGCGACTTGCCGCTGGCTGCTGCCCCGCGTGTCACATCGGGGCAAACGCCAAGCAGCACGATCGACCTGCGTGACGTGAAGGGGCAGTTGGCAGCCAAGCGTGCACTCGAAGTGGCGGCAGCTGGTGGTCACAGTGTGCTGATGAGCGGTCCGCCCGGCACCGGCAAGTCCATGCTCGCGCACTGCTTCGCAGGCCTGCTGCCAGATTTGTCTGAAGTCCAGGCGCTGGAATCCGCCGCAGTGATCAGCTTGAACGGTCGTCCCTTCGATGCCGCGCAGTGGGCGAAGCGCCCCTTCCGCAGCCCGCACCACACGGCTTCATCGGTGGCACTGGTCGGTGGCGGCTCACCACCGAGGCCAGGCGAAATCTCGCTGGCTCACGAGGGCGTGCTGTTCCTCGATGAGCTGCCTGAATTCCCTCGGATGGCGCTTGAAGCGCTGCGCGAGCCGCTGGAAACTGGCCGCATCGTCATTTCCCGCGCAGCCCGTCAAGCGGAGTTTCCGGCGCGCTTTCAGTTGCTGGCCGCGATGAACCCGTGTCCTTGCGGTCACCATGGCAGCACCTTGAAGGCCTGCTGCTGCTCGCCGGACACAGTGGGTCGCTATCAGGCGCGTATCAGCGGCCCCTTGCTCGACCGCATCGATTTGCAGGTGGAGGTGCCTGCGATGTCGGCCGAGGACTTGATGCAAGCACCCGACGGCGAGACATCCGCCCTCGTCGCCGCGCGAGTCGTCAGCGCACAACGCCTTCAGCACGAGCGCCAAGGGTGCCTGAATGCAGCACTGTCAGGTGAAGCACTGGAAAACCACTGCGCGATGGACGAGGCAGCCTCGCGGTTTCTGGCGACCGCTGCGTCACGTCTGTCCTGGTCGGCCCGCAGCCATCACCGGGTGCTGCGCACGGCGCGCACGATAGCCGACCTGGCCGCCTGCAGTTCGATCCAGAGCGTGCACCTGGCCGAAGCGATCCAGTACCGGCGGATACTGGCCTTGCGCTGAGCGCCTAGCCTGCATCCGCCTGCTGAAAGCAGCAGCGGGCTACAGCAACGCTGCCAGCGAGCGACGCACCTGCACAGCGTCCTGCCCGGTGCGGCGCGACCAGTCCTCGATCTGGTCTTCGCCGATCTTGCCGACGTTGAAGTAGGTCGCCTCGGGGTGGGCGATGTAGAAGCCGCTGACGCTCGCTGCCGGCGTCATCGCCCAGCTTTCCGTCAGCGCCATGCCGATGTCCGCGCACTGGAGCGCATCGAACATGGCGGCCTTGACCGTGTGGTCCGGGCAGGCCGGGTAGCCAGGCGCAGGGCGGATGCCACGGTACTTTTCGGCGATCAGGTCGGTCGCGCTGAGACCCTCGTCGCTCGTGTAAGCCCAGAACTCGGTTCGAACGCGCTGATGCATCCGTTCGGCAAAGGCTTCGGCCAGCCGGTCGGCCAACGCCTTCAGCATGATGGCGCTGTAGTCGTCGTGGTCGTCCAGGAACTGCTTTTCCTTCTTCTCGGTGCCCATGCCCGACGTCACTGCGAACAGGCCGATGTGGTCGGCGATCCCGGAGCCTTTCGGAGCGATGTAGTCGGCCAGACAGCGGTTTGGCCGCATCACGCCATCGACCACCGGCCGCACCGTCTGCATCCGCAAGCCGCGCCAGGTGAAAAGAACTTCGCTTCGCGTGTCGTCGGTATAGATCTCGATGTCGTCGTCACCCACCGTGTTGGCGGGGTAGAGCCCGATCACCCCGTTGGCGGTGAGCCAGCGCCCGTCGATCAGGCGCTTGAGCATGCGCTGGCCATCGCTCAGCACGCGGCGCGCCGATTCGCCGACGATGTCGTCGGTCAGGATCGCCGGGTAGCTGCCGGCCAGGTCCCAGGTCTGGAAGAACGGCGCCCAGTCGATGAAGTTGGCGATTTCGGCCAGGTCGTAGTTTCGAAACACGCGACGGCCGGTGAACTTCGGTTTCGGCGCGTCGTAATGTGCCCAATCGATGGTCGTCTTGTTGGCGCGAGCCTCGGCCAGTGTCACCAGCGGCGTCGCCTTCCTGTTGGCATGCTGTTCGCGCACCCTGTCGTAGTCGGACTTCAGCTCGGCGATGTAGGTGGCCGCCCGGTCGTCGCTGAGCAGGTCGCTGCAGACGCTGACGCTGCGGCTCGCATCGGGCACGTAGACCACCGGCCCCTCGTAGTGCGGCGAAATCTTCACGGCCGTATGCACACGCGAACAGGTGGCTCCGCCAATCAGCAGCGGGATCTTCCTGACACGAAAGTAGTCGTCGCGCTGCATCTCGCCGGCCACGTACTGCATCTCCTCCAGGCTCGGCGTGATCAGCCCGGACAAGCCGATGATGTCAGCGCCCTCGACCTTGGCACGCGCCAGGATCTCGTGGCACGGCACCATCACGCCCATGTTCACGACCTCGAAGTTGTTGCACTGCAGGACCACGGTGACGATGTTCTTGCCGATGTCGTGCACATCGCCCTTGACGGTGGCGATGATGATCTTGCCCTTGGCCTTGGCCTCACCGCCCGCCTCCAGCATCGCGAGCTTCTCGGCCTCGATGTAGGGCAGCAGGTGCGCCACCGCCTGCTTCATCACGCGGGCGCTCTTGACCACCTGCGGCAGGAACATCTTGCCCTGGCCGAACAGGTCACCGACCACGTTCATGCCAGCCATCAGCGGGCCCTCGATCACATGCAGCGGACGGCCGCCGTCGGCCAGGATGCGCTGGTAGACCTCTTCGGTGTCCTCGGCGATGAAATCGTTGATGCCGTGCACCAGCGCATGGCTCAGCCGCTCGTCGACCGGCTTGGCGCGCCAGGCGAACTTGGCGGAATCATCCTTCGCTGCGCCCTTGGCCGATTCGGCAACTTCGATCAGCCGCTCGCCAGGGGTCAGATGCGGCTCACCAGGCTGGTAGTTCGGCGTTCTGTTCAGCACCACGTCTTCGACCCGCTCGCGCAACATCGGCTCCAGGGCGTCGTAGACGCCGACCATGCCGGCATTGACGATGCCCATGTCCATGCCCGCCTGAATCGCGTGGTACAGGAACACCGTGTGGATGGCTTCGCGCACCGGCTCGTTGCCGCGGAAGCTGAAGCTGACGTTGCTGACTCCGCCGCTGACCTTCGCCCCCGGCAGGTGCTGCTTGATCCAGCGCGTCGCGTTGATGAAGTCGACCGCGTAGTTGTCGTGCTCCTCGATGCCTGTGGCGATCGCGAAGATGTTCGGGTCGAAGATGATGTCTTCAGGCGGGAAGCCGACCTCGTCGACCAGCATCCGATAAGCGCGCTCGCAGATCTGGATCTTGCGCTCGAAGGTGTCGGCCTGGCCTTGTTCGTCGAAAGCCATGACCACCGCTGCCGCACCGTATCGGCGCACCAGCGTCGCCTGGTGCTTGAACTGTTCTTCGCCCTCTTTCAGCGAGATGGAGTTGACGATGCCCTTGCCCTGAATGCACTTCAGCCCAGCCTCGATCACGCTCCACTTCGAGCTGTCGATCATGATCGGCACGCGGGCGATCTCGGGCTCGCTGGCGATCAGGTTCAGGAAGCGCACCATCGCCGCCTGACTGTCCAGCATGGCCTCGTCCATGTTGACGTCGATGATCTGCGCGCCGTTCTCGACCTGCTGACGCGCTACGGCCAGCGCCTGTTCGAACTCGCCGTTCAGGATCATCCGGGCGAAGGCCTTCGAGCCGGTGACATTGGTGCGCTCGCCGATGTTGACGAAGAGCGAGCCTTCGCCAATCAGCACGGGTTCGAGCCCGGACAGCTTCATCGGGGAGACGCGCCCTGCACCGGCGCTGCTGGACAAAATGGAATCAGTCATGAGGGCATCTCTGCTGGCCGCAAACTCACCACGGCCCGTGGGTCGGGTGCGCGCGCTTGACAGCCCCCCATGAAAAAAGCCGACGTTTTGGCGTCGGCTTCTCTCGTTGAGGGAAGCTCGCGCCCCCCGTACATCCGAACCGTGAGCTTACTTCAGGTGCGCGCTGACCAGCTTGGTCATTTCGAACATCGATACCTGAGGCTTCTTGAAGATTTCCTTCAGCTTCGCATCGGCATTGATGTTGGTCTTCTTGGTCGCGTCCTGGAGCTTGTGGGCCTTGATGTACTCCCACAGCTTCTTCGTCACCTCGGTGCGCGGCATCGGCGTCGAGCCGATGATCGCTGCCAGTTGCGGGCTCGGCGTGACCGCCTTCATGAACGCCGCGTTGGGTGAGCGCTTCGCGGCTGGCGTGGCGGCCTTCTTGGCCGCAGGCTTGGCCACCGCCTTCTTCACGGCTGCGGCCTTCTTTGCGGGTGCCGCTTTCTTGGCCGGAGCCTTCTTCGCAGTTGCCATGTCTGTTCTCTCCATCAAATAAGGGGTTGATGTGCCGGGCTGGCGGAGAGCCGCGTGGGCCCTCTTCGTCACAGCTGTCGTGCGCCGCCGATCGTACTGCTTGCCCTGGGCATTGAGAAGCCAGTTTCCTAGGAGAAACACGCATTCTTGAGCCCAGGACACCAGATTGTCGTGTCCGCGTCACGCAGAGGCGTCGCTTCGGCCGCTGTTGCCTATCCGCGGCGCCGTGCGCACACTCCACACCATCGTGATCGCGAGCACGCCCACGACAACACCGAGTGAGACCAGCACCGGGATCTTGTAGACGTCGATCAGCAACATCTTGGTACCGATGAAGACCAGGATCACGGCGAGGCCGTAGCTCAGCAGATGGAACTTCGCAGCCACTGCGGCAAGCAGGAAGAACATCGCGCGCAGGCCGAGGATCGCGAAGATGTTCGAGGTGAGCACGATGAACGGATCGTCGGTGATCGCGAAGATGGCCGGGATCGAATCGACCGCGAAGATCACATCCGTGATGCCCACAAGCGCCACCACCATGAGCAGCGGCGTGGCGATGCGCTTGCCGTTCTCGATCGTCCAGAACTTCTCGCCGTCGAAGTTCTTCGACACCGGCATGATCTTGCGCAGCAGCTTGAGCGCGGGGTTGCTCTCGAGCTCGGGCTCCTTGCCCGCCGCCCACCACATCTTGATGCCGGTGAGCAGCAAGAAGGCGCCGAACAAATACAGCACCCAGTGGAACTGCGCGATCAGCCAGCTGCCCACCAGGATCATCACCGTGCGCAGCACGATGGCGCCGATGATGCCGATCATCAGCACCCGCTTCTGGTACGCCGGCGGCACCGCGAAGAAGGTGAAGATCATCAGGAAGACGAAGATGTTGTCCACCGCCAGCGACTTCTCGATGAGATAGCCGGTGAGGAACTCGAAAGCGCGGATGTCGGCTGTGGCGGCCACCGCGGGATCGGCGTGGTTCTTCAGGGCCCACCAGAACAAGGCGTTGAAGGCCAGACTGAGCGCCACCCAGATGATCGACCAGCGTACCGCCTCGGGCACGGTCACTTCGTGGGCGCCCTGCTTCTTCAGCACGACGAAATCGATGAACAGTGCCACCAGGACCGAAAGCACGAAAAATCCCCACAGCCATGCGGGTGCGATAGAACTCATGAAAACTCCTGGACAAGTTGATTGGGCTGACCCAGCCGGAGGTGTCGCGCTGGTGACTGCAAGTCGCAGCACCACAGCGCTCTCACGAACGACCGGGTGCCAAAGAGTCTTGCGGGTGAGGACCGGCCACGTGGCGGATCTGACTGCGGGCCCGAGTCGACGGTGTTGCCACCATTGACCGTATTGACGGGCTACCGCGACGGCTTGGTGCCGTTCGCTACTCCCCCTTCAGCAGGTTTGATTGTGGCGTGACTCGCATCGCTTTTCAGGCGACGTGCGCCGTTTTCTTTGCTGTCGGCGGGTTATTCTTGTCCCATGAAGATCATCGTTCGCTGGCTGTTGCTGGCAGCGGCATTGCTGCTGGTTGCGTACCTGTACCCCGGCGTCACCGTCAGCAGCTTCGGCTCGGCGATGGTGGCAGCCTTCGTGCTCGGCTTGTTCAACACGCTGCTCAGGCCGATCCTGGTGCTGTTGACCCTGCCGGTCACGCTGATCACCCTGGGGCTGTTCCTGTTCGTGATCAATGCGCTGATGTTCTATTTCGCGGCCAATGTGCTGTCCGGCTTCAACGTCACCAGCTTCACCGCCGCGCTGATTGGCTCACTGATCTACAGCCTGTGCGGCATGGTGATCGACGTGGCGATGGAGCGGATGTTCCCGTCGGCGTGACCCCGGCCCCCCGCCGCAGCGCGCTGTCAGGCCTACTGGTACCCGAGCTGTTCGGTGAGCAGCTGCCTGCGCTGCGCCTCAATCGCGCGCAAGCGCGAATCGATGATCGATGACTCGACGAAGTCGGCGGCAGACTGGTTGTTGCGGGCGAGGTTCTGACCGGCGCGCAGGCGGTCGATGGCTCCGCGCAAGTCGCCCCTCGCATAGTGCGATTCGGCGTCGGCACGCAGCGACCGCAGGCTCCAGCCGAGTTGAGCCGACACCCGGCCCAGCATGGCCCAGGCCTCCGAGTCGGGGGGGTAGCGTGCCACCCATGTCTGCAGTTGCTCGGAGATCTGCCGCAGCGCCTCATCATCCTTGTTGATGTTCAGCGCGAGCGCGATCTGCGCTGCCAGCAGCATGACCGGGCGCGAAGTGGGCATGGCGTCAGCCGCCACCGGGCCCACCGCAGGCTTCGTCAGCCGGGTCAGAGTGGCCTGGGCGCGCTGCGCATCACCTCGCTGCAGTTGTGATTCGGTGGCCAGCAGCAGCACCGCCCGCACGGCACGGCGATCCGGTCGCTGTGTGGCGTCGGCACTCGACGCTCCTGGCGCTGCACCGCCGAGCGCCAGGTCCAGCGCCTTCTTGATCGAGGCATCGGCACGCGACCAGTCGCGAAGCAGGCTGGACGCAAGCGCTGCGGAATACGCATCGGCGAACTGATCGGTGCGCGTGGCTTGGGCGGCAGAGCTCTCGGCATCGAGGCGCTGCCAGCGTTGCAGCACGTCGACACGCGCGTCCATCAGCACGCGCGCACGCGCCAGTGCGGCGGTGTGTTCGAGTGGGGTCGCCATCGATCCGGTCACAGGCGCGACCGCGGGCAGGACCGAATCACCACCCGCTTCCACACGGGCTCGTGCTTCGCCGATACGCTGGGTGGTCAGCGGATGGCTGCGCAGATAAGGGAAGTTGCCGCTGTCGTTGAGGCGCGAGGCCTTCTGCAACCGCTCGAACATCGAGGCCATGCCGGCCGGATCGAAGCCGGCACTCGCCATCACCGACGCGCCGATGCGATCGGCTTCGCGCTCCATGTCGCGCGAGAAGTTCAATTGGCCCTGGATGCCGACCGCCTGCCCGCTGGTGATCAACGCGCCGGCGGCGTCCCCACCGCCGGATTGGGTCGCAGCGATCACGCCGAGGATCGTTGCCGCGATGCTGATCAGCGACTGCTGCTTGCTGTTGGCAAAACTGCGCGCGATGTGCCGCTGGTTGATGTGCGTCATCTCGTGCGCGAGCACCGAGGCCAGCTCATCGCGCGTTTGCGTGATCGCCATCAGGCCCAGGTGCACACCCATGAAGCCCCCGGGCAGCGCAAAGGCGTTGACGCTGGGGTCTCGCACCAGGAACGGACGGTAGGGGAAGCGCTCGCTCAGGTCGTCGCCCAGGTCGCCGCGCACCTGGGCTGCGGCCAGCAGCGGCTGCCATAGCGACTGCAGATATTCGAGCAGTATCGGATCGTCGAGGTAGTCCGGATCACGCTGGATGTCGCGCATGATCGCGTCGCCCAGTTGCCGCTCGGTGGTGAGGCTGAAGTCTTCCGCAATGCTGTCGCCGAGCGTCGGCAGCCTGTTCTGTGCCTGTGCATCGGGTGACAACACAGCGGCCGTCAAGGACAGGCTGACAACACCGAGCCCGACAGCACGCAACATGCGCCGAGCGCTTCGGGATGAACGGGGCGGTTGGCGGATCAAGAAGGATTTCGCAGCGGTAAAGGGTTTCGGCGTGTGCGCCAGCGCAGCACCTCGTCACTATGATGCCAGCACGACATTGCTGCTTTGTTTCCTGCCATGACCCCACCTGCCAAGGGCACTGCTGCTGCCTCGCCTTCGGGCTCACCCCTGACGCATTTCGATGCCACGGGTCAGGCGCACATGGTCGATGTATCGGCCAAGGCCGAAACCCACCGCATGTCCCGCGCCAGCGGCCAGATCCGCATGCTGCCAGCCACGCTGGCGCTGATCGAATGCGGCCAGGCGAACAAGGGCGATGTGCTGGGCGTGGCGCGCATTGCTGGCATCCAGGGTGCCAAGCGCACCGCCGAGCTGATCCCGCTGTGCCACCCGCTGCCGATCACCCGGGTGGCCATCGAATTCGACATCGACCGCGACGCCAGCGTCATTCGCTGCACCGCGCAGGTCGAAACAATGGGCCGAACCGGCGTCGAGATGGAGGCGCTGACTGCCGTGCAGATAGGCCTTCTGACCATCTACGACATGTGCAAGGCCACCGACCGCGGCATGGTGATGGGCGAGATCCGGGTACTCGAGAAGCGCGGCGGAAAGTCGGGCGAGTGGATCAGCCGAGATGCCGACCGCTGACGTGCAAGTCGCCAGACCAGCCCGTTACCTGAAGTCCCGGTAGTCGAGCGCACGCGACGGCGCCACGCACTGGAACGGTGGCTCGAGGCCAGGCTCGGGCTCGCTCTCGCAGGTTGCAAAGAAGCCCTTCGACGCCGCATTGCGGAATTCGCGCAAGCGCGCAGCAACGTGCCTTGCACGCTCGACGTCGCCGACCTCGGCCAGCGCGCTGGCCCAGGCCGTCATCAGCCGGGTGTCGAGCAGAAAGTGTTTTGCGCCGTCCATCGCGCGCAGCACCTCGGCGGGTGACTGGCTGGTGGTGGCTGCGGCGTACTCGGCGTGGTGGGAGAACAGCCAGCTGCGGCGCCCGGCGGCCACGCGATCGGCCAGCGGCGGGGCATCGTCGGGGGGCTCGAAGATCGCCACCACCGGCAGGTAGTCAATCACCGAGGCAAGGCCGCCGGTCATCATCAGCAGCGACGCGGCAAGCAGCGCGGCACCACGGGCGACGAGGCCCTGCCGGACTGGCGGTGCGTGGCGAGTGGCGACCCTTGCTGCCGATGCCGCCACCGCATGTCCAGACACTCCCGAAGCCGCGCTGCCGCGCCTACCCTCACCGAGACACAGTCCGAAGGCAAAAGCCGCCGGCAGCAGGAAATAGGCGTACCAGAGCGGGTATTCGAGCAGGCTGTGCCAGGCCACCAGCAGCACCATCATCCACGCCGCGCGCAGCAGCAGCGCGCGTTCACGGTCGGGCGCTGCAGTGCGCTGACGGCTGGCGCACCAGGCGCGCCACATCGCCCAGCTCATCAGCGCGGTGACCAGCATGGCCAGCGGCAAACCCAGCTCGACGACCCATTGCAGCAGCAGGTTGTGGGTGTGGTCGAAGAAGGCGCCGGGGCGGTGGGGGAACGGTGTCAGCGACCAGGCCAGATTGAACTCGCCCCAGCCCACGCCGAACCACGGGTGCTGCGCGATCAAGCCCAGCGTGTCGGACCAGATACTGAAGCGCGAGCTGGAAATGTCGGTCTCGCTGCGCAGCCGGGCGGCGCCACCGAACACATGACCGGTGAGATCGGCCCAGGTGGTGAGGCCGCCCCAGCACAGCGCGTAGATCAATGGCGACGCGCACAGCATCAGCCGCGATCGCCGCGACAGCGTGCGGTCGAGAGCGCCCCACACTGCCAGCACCAGCACGCCCAGCATGCCGGTGCGCGAGGCGCTGAGCACCAGGCCGAAGATGAAGCCGACCATCAGCGCGAACAAGCCTGCACGCGCCAGCCGCCAGCGCCGATCGTCGAGCGATTCGCAAAGCCACAGCACCCCCACGAGCGACCACAGCAGCAGGCTGCTCAGGTGGTTGGGCTGGCGCAGATTGCCTGACGCGCGGCCCTCCAGCGCGGTGCTCGCGATCCAGTAGCCATCGGCCCATCCGGGCGCGAACACCTGCACCATGCCGACTGCCACGCTGAGCACACCGGCCACCGCAAACGCGATGCACAGCGCACGGAACGCGGCCACGCCGCCGCCCGAGTCCATCGTTGCGGCGCCCACCACCGCCACCAGCCCGGCCGCCGCCAAGAGGCCGATGGCCGACAAGGCCATGGAGCCGGGCAAGCCGTTGAGCGCCCAGGACATGGCGCATGCGGCCATCAACAAGGCAAGGGCGAACAGCAAGGCCCGCAACCCGCCACCTGCACGCGGCATCAGGGCGGAAGGCGCACGCATCACCCGAAGCGCCAGCACCACGCAGAACACACCCCAGCCCGATACCGCGGCCGCCTGATTCAGGAAGGTGGCGGACGGGGGGACGTTGGTGGCGAGCAGGGCCGGTGGGACCACCGCCAGCAAGGCGGCTGCAGCCCAAAGCGGATGGTGTGTGTCGCTGTCAGGCGCGGTCGGAAAGGGGCGAGTGGCCTCGGGGTTCGACCCGCTGATGCGGGTCGCGGCGGCGGGCGATGAGGGTGGCGGGTGATTCAAGCGGCTCAGGGTTCAAGGCAGACAGCCTCAACGCTACACCCTGCGACTTCGATCAACCGCCACGCAGCGTCAGAAAAACCCGTCCACCGGCAGGTACCCCACCACGCGCGCACCGGGCTCGGCAACCACCGCCACCCCGCTTTCGAGGCGCGACATCAGCGGCAAGAAGCGCAGCGCCTGCGCCGACTGGCCGGTATCCTCGGCGATGCGCGCCACCTGGCCGGCCCTCTGCGGATACCTGGCTAGCAGCACGGGCACCGGCTTCGCCGCCTTCCATGCGGCGTCCGCCAGCGGGGCGTACTCATGCCAGTACTTGGGCTGCATCGACAGGTCGAAACCCGCCAGGCCCAGCTCGGTCGCCTTCATCAGCTCGGCCGGGTCGGTCGGCTTGACGGCCGCGATCAGCCTCGGCCCCGCCCAGGGCAGTGTCTGCAACCCCGGCGGCGCCTCGGCCAGCGATGCGGGCTCGATGTCGGCTGCGGTGACGACGCGGAATCGATCGATCTCGAACGCCAGCGCGACCGGCCGCGCCAGCGCCATCGTGTAAAGCCCATAGCCAAAGGCCGCCAGTTGCAGCACCACGATCACCGCCAGGTCGCGCGTCAGCTCGGAGCGCCCCTTGCCCGGGCTCGCCGCCACCGCCGTCAGCGCCGGCCCCATCACCACGTCCACAGCCACGATCAGCAGGAACAGGCTTGCGCCTCCGGCCAGCGTCGAATACGGCGACGGGTACCAGACCAGGAACACGAGCGCCGCTGCCAGCGCGGCGACCAGGCCGCTGGCGAGGAGGTGGAGGGATGCGGCGCGCAGGCGGAAGGGGAGGGGCATGGTGTGGGCGGGGTCTTCAGATTGGTGTCGGCCGCTTGGGGGCGTTCCCAGATTCGCTCATCAACGCACTTAATCGTAATGCCGCGTACCACTCGATCACGGCATCATCAGCGCCAGCCGACCGACCACCCACTTCATGCTCCCAAGGATCCGCCTTGAGTCTCGCGCGCCACACCGCCTATAACCTCGCCGGCCAGTTGCTCCCCCTTGCTCTATCCTTACTCACGATCCCGATCTATCTGCGTTTGATCGGCGAGGCGCGTTTCGGGGTGATGGCATTGCTGTGGCTGTTCGTCGGCTACATGGGCATGTTCGACTTCGGCGTTGGACAAGCCACTGCGAGGCAACTCTCGCATATTGAAAGCGCTGCGCCAAACAAGCAGGCGCGGGTGCTCTGGACTGCGTTGGTGATCAGCTTGGCGCTGGGACTCGTCGGCGCGCTGGTTGCTTGGTTGGCAGGCGGATGGTTCTTCGCGCACCGCGCGGCCATTGAGGACGGCCTCCGGGCCGAACTCCTGGCTGCGCTGCCATGGGCCGCGATCGCAGTACCCGCAGTCGCGCTGACCAGCGTGCTGAACGGCTCGCTTCAGGCACGAGGCGCTTTTGCAGAAATAAATCTCATCGGCGCGTTGACCAATGCACTCGTTCTGCTGGCGCCACTTGCTATCGCCGCGACTGGCCGTGTCGAGCTGCCCGCGCTCGTCGCCGTGGTGGCCTGTTCACGTGTGCTCGTACTGTCGCTTTTGTTCTGGCGGGTGAAGCGCAAGTGGCTTTCCGCGGCTCCGATGATGATCGACCGGCACGCCGCGCTCGGCTTGTTGCGCTTTGGTGGCTGGGCGACCGTCAGTGCTGTGGTGGGCCCGTTGCTCGTGGTGCTGGATCGTTTTCTCATCGGCTCGCATCTGGGCGCCAAGGCAGTGAGCAGTTACGTAATTCCGTTCCAGCTCGCCGAGCGCACGACAACCCTTGCATCGGCCCTCGGATACGCCCTATTCCCGCGCGTCGCCGCATGCACGCTCGAATCGGAGCGCCAGCAATTGGCCACGGATTGCTTGCGCGTTCTGGCGCTGTGGACCTCGCCGCTCGTCGCCTTTGCGCTGATGTTGTCCGGGCCGTTTCTTGCGTGGTGGATTTCACCGGACTTGGCCGCGCAGTCGACTCCAGTTGCGCAGGTTCTCTTTCTCGCCTTCTGGCTCAGCAGCCTCGCGATGGTGCCGTACATCAAGTTGCTGGCGACCGGTCGGCCCGATCTCGTGGCGAAGAGCCACCTGCTGCAGTTAGTGCCTTACGTGGCACTGCTGAGTTACGCCCTGCAGACCTGGGGCCTGGTCGGCGCCGCACTGGCGTTCGCGTCGAGGGTCGTCATCGACTTCCTCCTGCTTGCGCACTGGGCTGGCTTTCTGGGCGCGGCGTTCAGACTATTGGCCATTCCCTCGGGCCTGTTGCTGTGCGCGCTTGGGGTTACATCGAGCGAGGGGTTGCCTTTAGTCTGGCGCTGGGCCGTGAGCTTCGCGCTAGCTCTTGCGCTGTTGGCCTGGTCGTTGGTGCAGGCGCGTCAACGCATGCCTTTCTCGGGCCGCAGCCACTTGTAAGCGCGCCAAGCACAAGCCGCCCAAGGTCCTGCATAGCGACGAATGATCGTTGCCTGGACCCGGTAGAAATTTCGATCCGGTAGGTTGCACGACAAGCCGGTTGCGGCATACCAGAGCAGCGGCAACCTCAACTGCCGGGAAGGCCTGCGCGGCGGCAGACAACTGGTGTACGGAAAGGGTCAGCACAATCTCACAGATGCCTAGATCAGGCAGCGCGAGCTGCACCGAGTCGAGGCAGCGCCGCAACGATCACGGTCAGCAAGGGGCTCCCAGCGCCGTGCTCGCGAGCGGCGGCCACCACTGCGTTAGCGCTCGCGATGAAAAATTCCATCGATCTGCAGCACATGTCCGCTGCGGGGGTCTACGAAGCTGCTCTCAAGCCCTACAAGGGTGAACCCCTTGCCGGTCAGGTCGGCGTACAGGTCACCGAACAAGGCTTGACCAGCGTAGAGCGGCGCGAGAGACATCTCGAGCTGAATCGAGTCGATGCATTCCATGCTGCGCGCCGCGCCACGCAGCACCTGGGACTCATATCCCTGCGTATCAATCTTCATGTAGATGTTTCGAGCCCCAGCACAAACGTCCTCGAACAGCGCGTCGAGCGTTTCCATCTGCACCGACTCTTCTGCCTTGTACTGCGAGTACGGCGCCGCATCCTCGTGCAACGGCAGCATCTGGAGCATCGAACTGCTGTACGAATTGGCCGCCACATTGATGGTGTTTCGGCCGGGCACGTCGCCCAACGCGAGGTTCAGGACTCGCCACCCAGCATCGGCGCGTGCGGCCGACTGCAGCTGCTGAAAAGCCTCCGTCAACGGCTCGAACGAAACAATTCGACCGGTGTAGCCCAGACTGCGAAGTTCTCTGCCGAATTGACCAGCGTTCGCCCCGATGTCGATCACCGTATCGATGCCGTAGTTCTCAAGCAAACGACCCCTTCGCGACAGCGGGTGCTGGGAAGGGTTGAACCGACCCAGGTCCCAGCCGAAACGACGGATTCCAGTTTGGATCTTCTCGCGCAAACTCATATTGCTTGAGCTCCTACAACCACCGGGACGCCGAGGCCCAAAGCAGGTTTCGCCACCGGCGACGATCGCTGTTCACGTGATGCCCGCGCGTACTTAAACTGTAACTGCGTGTGGACGCGAAGTCTCGGCAAGCACTAGCAAAAGCTTACTTTGGTTCGATGCGTTGGCTTAGCTTCGCTTTACTCTTGCCCCTGTAACATTGATGCATGCCACTTGCCGTCGCGCCCCGCAAAGTCGCTGTCGTGCACGAATGGCTGGTCGACTTCGCGGGCTCTGAGCGGGTGCTGGAACAGATCCTATCGCTCTATCCGGATGCAACGCTCTACCTGTTAATCGACCGGATGGAGCCTGGGTTGCGAGCGCGATTCAAGAGTCGGCGCACCGTCACTTCATTTCTTGATCGATGGCCGCGCATCGACCGTTACTTCATGTGGTGCCTGCCATTGATGCCGTTTGCAATGCAGCAATTCGACCTCAGCGGTCACGACCTGATCATTACCAGCAGCCACTGCGCAGCCAAGGGCGTGATCATTCCACCCGATGCGCTGCACCTCTGCTATTGCCACTCGCCAATGCGCTACGTGTGGGACCTGCAGGCAACTTACCTTGCACAGGAGGGGCTTGACCGCGGCGTGAGGGGTTGGCTCGCGCGGCACCTCTTTCATCGCTTGAGGATGTGGGACGCCACCAGCCACCATGGGGTGGATCATTTCGCAGCCAACTCCAACTTCGTACGGCGCCGCATCCTCAAGTGCTATCGACGTGCCGCGAGTGTCATCCACCCGCCTGTGGCGGTGGGGGTTGAGCCGCACACAACCGTTGTGCGGGACCCCCGGCACTGCGTCACCGTGGGACGCTTGCTGGGCTACAAGAATGTCGCACTGATGATCGAAGCGTTCCGGCTGCTGCCCGACTGGAAGCTCACTGTCGCTGGCGATGGCCCCCAGCGCCATGCGCTGCAGGCGCGGGCACCATCCAACGTGCAGTTCCTGGGTGCCGTGTCAGAAGCCGAGAAGCAGCGTTTGCTGCATTCAGCCGGTGCGTTCGTCTTCGCCGCAGTTGAAGACTTCGGCATTGCGCCGGCGGAAGCGCTCGCTGCGGGCACGCCGGTGGTGGCGTTGGCTCGTGGCGGAGTGCTGGACTATCTACGTCACGGCGATAACGCGTGGCTCTTTGATGAGCCGACGCCCCATGCTCTGGGCCAGGCTATCCAAGCGGCGTCTGTCAGTTGGCCCGATGATGTCGCGGAGCGTTGTCGGCGCAGTGTTGCAGGGCTCTCAGAAGCATGCTTTCGAACCAGCCTTTCAAGCTGGGTCGCTGAGAAATGGGCTGACTGGCAACGCGAGACCAACCCGCCGCGTTAATGCGGGGGTCGCCCGTAACGACAGCCATGCACGTGCTCATCGTCAGTGAAATGTCGCCCCCCTATGCCACTGGCGGCGGCGAGAAGCGGTATGCAATCCTTGCCAGGGAGCTAGTCAAGTTGGGGCATCAGGTGAACTGGCTGTCCATGCGCCAGAAAGATAGCGCTGACGCTGAAGAAGTTGACGGCGTGTGCCATCTGCATGTGGGCCCCCGGATCGTGCGCCCCCCGGTGCGATCATTCTTTGCCAAGCTGCGATTCATGCTCAGTGTCATCGCGTATCTGGCGCGTAATCGGCCCGATGTGGTCGATTGCCAGACTTACGCGCCGCTGCCGGCGGCTTGGTTCATCTGCAAGCTCAGGGGCATTCCGTTGGTGGCCACCATTCACGACACATCGACGGCAAGCTCGAACAAGCCAGTTGCCGATCAATGGATGTCGGCATGGGATGGTTGGCTTGCTGGTTTCGTCGAGCGCGGCCTTTACCGCTTGAGTTACAGCCGCGTTCTGACGGTGAGCGAAGCCGTGAAGGACATGCTTGTGCAGCGCATGGGCCTAGCGCAATCCTCGATTTCAGTCGTACCAAACGGAATAGACATCGGAGCCATCGAGTCCATCGCGCCGCACCCCAGCCCGACTGACCTGATCTTTGTCGGGCGCATGGTCCCGCACAAGCACCCCGAAGTCTTTCTTGAAGTCGCCGCGCGCCTCAGTGCTGGGCGCAAGGATCAAGGGCTCAAACCGCTAAGGCTGCGGATGATTGGCGGGGGGCCTCTTGCGACGTCGATTCGGGCTCATGCCGATAACTATGGCGTCTCAGAAGAACTTGAGTGGCTTGGTGAATTGGAAAGCCACTCGGATGTGATCGCCCATGTCAAGTCGGCACGGGTGCTTGTATTGCCATCTACGCGAGAAGGCTTCGGGCTTGTTCTTGCAGAGGCAATGGCTTGCGGCACAGCCTTTGCCGCCTACAGCATCGCGCCAGTGGCCGAAACCGCTGGGCCAGAACTGGCCGACTGTTTGGCGATGCCTGCGGATCTTGGTCAACTGGCCCGCGTTGTTTCGCTCCTCGTTGAAGACGCGGATTGCTGGGCCGAGCGAGTGGCATTGGGAAAAGCTCGCGTGCGCGAAAAATTCGGCGCTGAAAGCTTTGCGCGCTCGACGATCGGCGTGTATCAAATCGCCATCAGTACAGCTTGATCTCTAGGGGCTAGGTGTACCCGTGGCCAGGCTCGTTGGCCCATCTTGGATGCTCTAGGCGAGCACCGTCTCGTAGGCCGCAAGATAGCCCGACAACATCGCTTCCACGCTGAAGCTTCGTGCCACCCCGCGCGCGGCAGCACGCAGAGGTTCCAGGGCGTCGCGTCGGGCGATGATTTCACCAAGGATCGCTGGCAGACGCGCTCGATCATCGGGGTCGTAGAGCCAGCCGCAGTCGTCGCGCACCAGTTCCGCCAAGCCACCGCGCCGCGCGGCGACGACCGGCAGGCCCTGCGCCATGGCCTCAACAGCCACCAACCCCATCGCCTCATTGCACAGGGACGGCACGACCAGAACGTCGAGTTGGGCCAGAAAGACCTCAGCCCGAACGCGACCCATCCAGCGAATGTCGGGCCGCGACGCGCTTCGGGCCTTGAGCGAGGTCTCGTAACTCACGTCGCCCGTGCCGCCGATGCTCAGTTCCGCAGCGCCGGCTGGTAGGGCGAGGAAAGCATCGATCAGGCGATCCAGACCCTTATGCGGCGCGAGCGTGCCGAGGAAACCCACGCGCAGCGGCTCGCCAGGCGTGCGCAGCGCAGGCTCGCACGCAGTCGCACGAAAGCCGTTGTAGACGACCGAGGCCACCGCGCCGCTGAACAGGCCCTCCTCTCGGTGCCGATCAAGGATGTAGCGGCTCACGCCTATCACCGCACCCACGTGGCGCGCCAGTCCACGCCGCGGCACCGTGGCGATCCGGCAACGGAGGCAGGGCCGCACACAGTTGCGGTCGTCCCGGAACATCGTGCTGTACGGGCAAAGCAGGTAGTGATCGTGCAGCGTGTGAACGAGTGGCCGAGACCTGTCGGCCGCAGCCTTCCATACTGCCGCGGAGAAGCCGGCCAGGTTGTGCGTGTTCACCACCTGCGGACGGATTCTGTCGAGCAGAGCGCCGACGCTGTGCGCCATGGCGGCGTTGTTCGCGTCACGTGCGTGCCACGCCACCTTGGCCGGGAAGCTCGCGCGGGCGACGGGAAACGGCCAGTAGAGGTTGCGCAGCGGAACGCGGTGAAAGCGAACGCCGTTTAGTTCGCCCTCAGCCGGATCCTCCGGCTTGCCGAGTGTGATCACGTCCACGCTGTGGCCCTGCGCCGCAAGGCCTTCGGCTAGGCCCTGCGCAACGCGCTCGGCTCCGCCATGGGTGTGCGGCGAGTAGAGCGAACTGATCAGCACCAGCTTCAACGCGAACCTTCCTCCGGACCCGCCGTTTGCACAACGGAATACCGAGGCTTACGGAACGTGAGCACACGGTAAAGGTCAGCGAGGCGGCGCGCGGCGCGCTCGCCCACCAGCGCGCGCAGCACGGCGTAGGCGCGCGCGAGCAGCAGCCAGTAGGCCCAGGTAACGGTCGGCGGACGCAATCCGTGCAGGCGCAGCGCACGCTCCGTCTCTTGCATGCCGAGGACAAAGTTCCCCGGCGACGTGGTGCTTCCACCCCAGCCCATGCCCACAGTCAGCGTCGGCACGAAGAGCGCGTCGCCGTCGGCCAGCTCGCGCAGCAGGAACTCGTAGTCCGCCGAAAGGCGGAAGCTGTCGTCGAACCCGCCGTGCCGCTCGAAGAGCATGCGGTGGTGCATAAGGCCCGGGTGCGGCAGGCAGACATGCGATCGGAAGCGTGCGCGGCAGGCTTCCCAGGGTTCGCCCAGTTCGTCGATGACGCGCCCGGTCGCGTCCACCTGGCGCAACCTGCTGTAAACGATGCGATAGCGCGGCACGGCGCCGCGCAGCGCTGGGGCGAGGCGCCCCAGCGCGTCGGCGTCCCATAACCAATCGTCGGCGCCGAGGAAAGCGATCCACTCGCCTCGCGCCAGAGGCAGCGCCTTGTTCCACGCGTCGTAGATGCCACGGTCGGGGCCCGAACGCCACTCGGTGACCACGTCAGAGGCGGCCTTCAGCAAGTCCACCGTTCCGTCAGTCGATCCGCCGTCCACGACGATCACTTCGAAATCGCGGAAAGACTGCGCGCGCAAGCTGTTCAGGCAATGTGGCAGGCAGGACGCGACGTTATGCGTCGCGATGACGACACTGATCAGCGGGGCAGCGATCGGCGCAACCCCCTCAGGAAACATTGACTGGCGCGCGCGCTGACTCATTCTGCTTGCCAAAACGGGACAAACCGACCTGGAATCTTGTCGCACGGAATCGAGAACGCACCACGCCTGATCTGATCGATGGTGCCAATCACGGTGGGATTGAGGGCCTGGTAGTACTTGAAATAGACCGTGCCTTCACCGTTGGCGAGCAGCGTGATGTCCGACGGGTAGCTCCGCGACCACAAGCCCTCAAAGTAGCGTTCAATGCCAGCGCCGGGAATGAAAAAGCGCCCGCAACGTTGCTCGACTGCACTGAGGGCCTCGGCCACAGATGCGGGCATCTCCAAATGCTGCTGCCCTTGGGGCTGCGGTGGCGTGTAGCTCAGCGGACAGAACCAGAACCCGCGCAGTGGCTTCAAGGCATCGGGCGCGCTCTCACGTGGACCTGGAACCAGCGGCGACGGCAGCACGCGGCAAGACTCGGCGGTCAGGCGCAGCCCTTGCGGCGCGAGCAGATCGTTGAAAACGACGCGCGCGATGCCTTCGGGTTGATCGGCGTCAGCAATGAAATCAGTTGCTATGGGCAACACCGCGTACTTCGGCAGCGGCCCGGCAAGCATTTGCTGCAGGCGCGCGTACTCTGGCATGGGCGGCTTGATGTCCCGTTGCCCGGCCACGTTGGACCAGCGCGATTCACGGTGGAACTGCGGCACCAGGATCGAGTATGAAATGGCCGTTGCGGTGATGAATACCGCAGGCTCGCGGCGCAGCGGCGAGTCTGCGATTGCCAGCCCGGGTTCATGCCCCCATCGCGCCAAGCCCCAGCGGTTGGGTGAGTAGGTCTGGGCCAGCGCCTGAATTTGCAGGAAGCCGGCGATTGCCAAAAGCATCCAGCGAAAGGAGGCCGTTCCAGGCAACCTGCGCCAGAGCATCAGCAAGAGCGGCCCGGCCAACACGAGGCCCGTCATGAAGTAGCGACCGTTCCCGATGAGGAACGTCCACAGATAGAAGGCCGCCACCAGGCCCCACATCAGTTGACGGTGTTCAAAGGGCAGTGCATCTGTCGAGCGACGCCGAAGCAGCAGCACAGCGCCACAAGCGAGGATGAAGGCAAAGCGCCAGTCTGGCGCCATGGCTTCGAAGTAGATGCCCTTGTTCGGCGTCGCGAGAACGAGAGGTCGCAACAGGCCCTCAAGCCAACCATCGGGTTGAAACCGCACCATCGCTCAGCCTCGTCCCAGAAGGTTGCCGAGGAATGGATAAAAAGGATTGCCCGTCAGCTTCCATAGCTGCCAGCCCCAGGGTGCGTAGAGAACGACAAAGCCCAGGCTCGCACCACTCGCCAGGCTCAACCCGCGGCGCCAGGGCAGTCGCGGTGCTTGGGGCTGCCACCACCAGAACATCAGCAAGGGCAAGAAAAGCCCGTTGGACAACTTGAAGGCCACCGACACGCCCCACAGTACCGCTGCCCAGAAAGCGCGGCGATGCGATCGTGGGCCGAGTGACACCCAAACTGCCCACAGCAAAGGCACGGCGGCGAGCACATCGTTGGCGGTGGTCTCCAGTCCGGTCAAGACCACAACGCTCATGCCGGCAAATCCGCAAGCGGCAGTGCGCTCCAGCGTTCCGTGCCACCACGGGCGGTCGCCGCTGCCAGGCAGCAGGCGCAGACAGATGAGCCAGGTCGGCAGCGTCAGCAGCGCTGCATTGGTCGCCGACCAAGCCGCTCCGGCTACCGCGCCGGAACTGAACCATTGCGGCAGCTTGTAGGCGGGCCAGTAGAGATAGGGGTACTGATAGGACTGCCCGCTTGCTGCCGTCACGTCGAGGTGCCAGCGCGGCTGCTCGGCGATCAGGCCAAGGTACACATGATGGTTAAGCCCGTCCCAGCTCCAGAAGAAGGCGTCGGTGCTGAGCGGCACGCTCGAAGCCAGCGCAGCGGCCAGCACAACGACGATCAGCGCCTCGGCGAAGAGGTAACGTTTCATGCCGTATCGGGTCGCCACTCAGCCGCGCGCACGCTTGTCCGCCGCGGCACATGGCCCGAGTCGAAGGCGCTTCGAAGAGCCGCAAAGAAGACCGCGGCCAGCACAGACTGTGTGCCCATCAGCAGCAGCGCAACGCCAGGAATGATCTGCCGCATCGCGACCTCGGGGTCTAATGCGCCAAAGCCTGCTCGGCCCCATTGCCAGGTCAGGCCCACGCACAGCGAGAGTCCAGCCAGCGTAGCCAACACGCCACTGATCACCAGCCACGGCCCCATGGCAACGCGCAGCGCCGCCTTCTCGCGGGGGTGGGGTACATCGAGGTTGGCGCAAGAGCGCGCCAGTACGGTGCCGAGCGCAAACAGCACCGTCTGGTAACCCAGAACCATAGCCGCCGCAGCGAAGAGCTGCGTGTGAATGCCGACCGGCCAGTGCGCTGCGCCCGGGGTCGCCGCGTTGGCAAAAGCCAGTTGCAGTATGCCTGCCAGGCAGAGCAGAAGTCCGGGATAAAGGAACAGCCAGCGAGGCGAGTACAGCAACAGGTAGCGCAGATGCCGCCAGCCGTCGCGCCAGGTGTTGAGGTGCGGTGGGCGGTCACGGCCATCCTTGGACAGCACAGTAGGGACTTCGATGACGCGCAACTGCGCCTGGAGCGACTTCACGATCATCTCTGAGGCGAACTCCATGCCCGGCGTGATCAGGCCCAGCGCCAGCATGCGGTCGCGCTTGAAGCCACGCAGCCCGCAATGGAAATCATGCAGCGGCCCGCCAAAGAAGCGCCGCCCAAGAAAGCTGAGGACTGGGTTGCCGACGTAGCGGTGCAGCGGCGGCATCGCACCGGCACGGATACCGCCCTTGAAACGGTTGCCCACCACCAGATCATGGCCGGCACGCAGCGCTTGCACAAAGGGCTTGAGGCGACCGAAGTCGTAGCTTTCGTCGGAGTCACCCATGATGACGAAGCGGCCGTTGGCAGCATCGATACCAGCGCGCAGCGCTGAGCCATATCCGCGCTCGGCCACGTTGATCACGCGAGCCCCCAGTCCCCAAGCCAAAGCTTGCGAGCCATCGCTGGAGCCGTTGTCAGCGACCAGGACTTCCCCTGCAATGTGCTCACGCTGCAGGAAGTCTTGTGCCTGCCGGATGCAGTTGCCTAGAGTCCTTGCCTCGTTCAGGCAGGGCATCAGGATGGTGAGTTCGACCGTGCTGTGACTCATGAGTCTGCTGTGGTGGTGCGCAGGGTGAACCGGATTGTGGTGGCACCGAAGCCGGTCGGCTTGCCTTGCGGAGCTGTCGGCAAGGGGTTCGCTGGACTGTCCGACTTTGCAATGATCATGGGTTTCGCGTTCACTTCATGAACTGCTGCTTTGCTGGGCATTTCGGGACGATGCGTCGGAACTCCGGTTGGAAATCTACGGGCTCGGGCAGGAGGCGAGATCACCGCTCTAACGGATTTTGCAGATGTCGGCCGTCTCACCCCGTCGCGCCGCCTCCATCCGCTTGCTGTTCGTCGGGCCAGCACTTTGTCTCCGGCTTCCTTCAGATTTGCAGTCACCTGCGACACCATTGCCCCTCGGCTGACAGTCCCGCTCGCCGGGCGCACCGATGAAAAAAGGCGGCCGCAGCCGCCTTTCGATTCAATTCACATAAACCATCAACCTAGGCAGGAACCGGGAACGGAAGCCGAGTTCCAGACCAAGTCACACCAAAAATCATTGGCCGCGGCAGGAACCCGGGAGGAACTTGACAGCAATGCCGTTCGTTGTAGCTGGGCCGCAAGTCCACTTGTAGGGAGCCTTACCAATGTCGGAAGACGCCATCAACGCAGTGTTGGACGAGTATGGGACAAGGACGATGGATTTGCCGTCGATGTTGGTCGGATCGATTCCCTGCGCGGTCACAGTGATTGCACCGACGCCGTCGGTTGCAACCGTCGACACGTACTTCGAAGGGCCAGAACTGGACTCACAGCCCCAGCTGTTCGCACCCGGCAGCGTGGTCGCGACGGACGACTGATAAACCTCAGTGATTGTCGTGCGGCAAGCACCAGCCGCAAGAATGACTTCGGACAACTTCGCCCGCTTGGTGTAGTCCTGATAGGCCGGCAGCGCAACCGCCGCCAGGATGCCGATGATCGCGACGACGATCATCAATTCGATGAGAGTGAAACCTTGTTGAATTCGACGCTGCATGGTGAGCTCCTGTGTGGGAATGGGGAAAAGGACTTGTCAGTAGTCGCATGACGCATGCCACCGGTTTGGCGCGTGAATACTGGGCATTCCGGAGGGGGTGACGACACAAAGGGTCACCGCAGGCCGCAGAACTCGGGGAATCGCGCCGGGCAGGTGACGCAAATTGTCAGATCAGACCAGCCGCATGTCGTCACCAGCGCTGAGGGCGCAGACCTTGTGCGCCAGGCGCAGGCGGCCGATCTCGGCCATCACCGCATCCATCTCGCCGGGCTTGATGTGGGTGATGCGCACGTCGACGCTGCCTGGCAGCTGGGCCAGTTCCTGGCCCAGCGCGGTCGGGCAAAGGTGGCGGCTGATCTCGGCGAGCTGGCGCTCCTCGTCGCTGAACGCGGTTTCGATGACCAGATGGGCCACCGTCATCGCGCGCAACCGCTGCCACAGCGCCGGGTTGGGGCCGGTATCGCCGCTGTAGACCCAGCGCCCGTCGTCCACGGCGAAGCCGACCGCCGGCACGGTGTGGGATGCGCTCAACACCTCGATGCGGCGGCGCTTTCTGCCGACGCCGGTCAACACATCGCCGACCGCAAAGGGCAGCAGGCGCAGCACGGGGTTGTCGGCGCCGGGCAGGCGGGTGAAGTCGGGCCAGATGACGCCGTTGAAGATATGGGTACGCAAGGCAGCCAGGGTTTCGGGCAGCGCATGCAACTGGATCGGCCCGCGGCCCTCGGCCAGCCGGGCGCGCATCACGCTGTCAGCCAGCAGCGCGATCGACAGGATGTGGTCGAGGTGGGAGTGGCTGACGAACACGTGGTCGATGCGCGTCAGCGCATCGAGCGAGAGGTCGCCGACGCCGCTGCCGGCATCGATCAGCACATCGTCATCGAGCAGGAAGGCGGTGGTCTTGCAACCCGCAGCGATCGAGCCGGAACAGCCGAGCACGCGCAGCGTCATGGGTTGGGAGTGGGGGCGAGGGCGGGCACGGCGCGGGACGCATCAAGGACTGCGCCAAATACTGAGGCCACGCGCCGGTGCCGACAAGGGGCGAAAGTCGCGTTTGATGACAGCGTTTGCCGCACATGCGCGGCGAAACGGCTTTGCCGTGAAGCGTGTCACGGGCGACCTCGCTCAGAGGCCGAGAAGATTTCGTTGCGCAGCAGAAAGCCTGCGGCCTCTACCGATTGATGAACTGCATCTGGGTGCCAGCCAGCTCGATCACATCGCCATCGCGCAACTGGGTGGTTTCGGTGACCAGCGGGTTGCCGTTGACGGCGGGGCGTGCAGCCCCCTCGACGTGCGCAAACACATACCCGGTGGGACGCTTGGTGATCGACGCGACCTGCACGCCCGGCTTGCCGATGGTGGTGACCACCTTGGTCAGGCTGACTTCGCGGCCGGCAGCAGCGCCATTCAGGACCTTGATCGATGCCGCGCTGCCCAGCGCGCCAAAGCTCGAGGGGCCGCCGAAACCGGAGGCGCGCTGCAACCCGGGCGGCGTGGTCGTCTGGGTGCCCGGTCGCAGGATCTGGGTGGCTTCGTAGTCACCGCCCTCGGCGACCAGGAACTTGATCTTGTACTTGCCGATCTCGACGGTGTCGTTGTGCGCCAGCAGCTGCTTCTTGACGGCCTTGCCGTTGATGTAGGTCCCGTTGGTGCTGTTCAGGTCTTCGATGAAGACATCGGCGCCCAGCATCTGGAGCACGGCGTGTTCGCCGCTGACGGCCAGGTTGTCGATGACGATGTCGTTGTAGGGTCGGCGTCCGAGCGTGGTCTTGTCCTTGGTGATCTGCACTTCCTTGATCACCACTCCATCGAGCGATACCACCAGCTTGCCCATGCTTGACCTCGTCTTTTGTTGCGTCTTTGTGCGACTCAGCGCCTGAATGGCCACCAGGACCACGCCCCCCCCGCTGCGCCCTGCACTCGCGCCAAGATGACGGCGATGTTATCTTTTCCGCCCGCTTCGTTGGCAGCGGAAATCAAGGCATGCGCGATGGCCTGGATGTCCTCGCTCGACTGCAGCACATGGCCGATGTGTTCGTCGTCAAGCATGTCGGACAGCCCGTCGGAGCACAGCAGCACCAGGTCGCCCGGCAGCAACTCGTGCGAGCGGGACTCCAGCGTCACGCTGTCTTCGACACCGACTGCGCGGGTCACCAGGTTCTTGTGCGAGGAGAAGGCGGCCTGCTCTTCGGTGATCAGGCCGGCATCGATCTGCTCCTGCAGCAGCGAATGGTCATGGGTGATGCGCATGAACTTGCCGGCACGCAGCCGGTAGCCGCGCGAGTCGCCCACATGCCCCAGCAGCAGCCGGCCTTCGCGGAACACGCCAACCACCAGCGTCGTGCCCATGCCGGCGTACTGCGGATTACTGCTGGCCGCGTTGAAGATGGCGCGGTTGGCGTTGTCGACACAGATGTCCATCGCACGTCGCACATCGGCATCGGTCGCGCTGGCGGCCGCCTGGGCGAGCCAGCGGCCGAGCTCGGCGCTGATGAACGTGGTGGCGATCTGGCTGGCCACTTCGCCGGCGTTGTAGCCGCCCATGCCATCGGCGAGCACAACCAGGGATGAGGCCGGGTCGACCGCGACCGAGTCTTCGTTGTTATTGCGGGCGCGGCCGATATCGGTGGCGCTGTAGAACTCGAACGGCATGGAAAGCGGTCTGGGCACAGACGGTGAAGGGCGAGGCGTCAGGACAGAGCGGCACGCGATGCAGCCGGGGGCACTCACGGGCCGGAATTGTGCCCCGTATCGAGTCGTGAGAATTTCACGGTCGCGGCAAAAGCATCCATTTCGGGGGCGGCAGTGTTGGGCGTTGCCCCGTCTGGCAAGGTCAGTGTGTGGCCGGGCCAAAGTGCGGCTGCTGCATCCAGCGCCGTGGCCATTTGAAGCCCGTCGGCATGACGTGCTGCCGGCGACTTCGCCAGCGCCTGTGCCAGCACGCTTGCCAGCGCCGGTGGCACTTCCGGACGCAGTGTGCGTACGTCGGGCGCCACCTCGTTGACGATGCCGTACATCAGCCGGGCCATCGACTCGGCGCGGTGCGGCAAAACTCCTGTGAGCAACTGGAACAGCATGACGCCCAGCGAATACAGATCGGAGCGCCCGTCCACGCGCTGCCCCGACAACTGCTCCGGCGACATGTACGACGGCGTGCCGAGCACCATGCCGGTGCGGGTGCTGCGGGCATCGGTGATGCAGGCGATGCCGAAATCAGTGACTTTCACGACGCCGGCATCCAGATCGATCATCACATTGGCGGGCTTGATGTCGCGGTGCACCACGCCCTGGCTGTGCGCATGGGCGAGCGCGTTGGCAACCCGACGACCGATGTGCACGGCCAGGGGCAGCGGCAGCCACTGGCTGGCCTGGGTGTAGGGCTGCAGGTCGTGCCCGGTGACGTACTCCATCGCGATGTAGGCCAGGCCATCGTCTTCGCCCGCATCGCAGACGGCCACGATATCCGGGTGCTGCAGCCGACGGGCGGCCTCGGCCTCGCGGAAGAAGCGCTGCCGCGCCTCGGTCAGTTCATCGCCAGAAAACTCGCGGGACAGCGACAGCGTCTTGATGGCCACCAAGCGGCCGGTATCGGCATGGCGGCCCAGCACCACCGCACCCATGGCACCCCGGCCCAGCAGGCGCTCGACCTGGTAACGCCCCAGCCTGTCGCGGTCGAACCCCGGGGCCACCGCCACCTCGCTCAGCCCGTGACGCTGCGCCGCGCCCGAAGGCCGCGGCCGATCGCAAAGACGAGCGCGGCGCCGGCCACACCAGCGACGTACTTGATCCAGCCCGCAGCCGGCAGCTTGGGCACCTGCAACATGACCTCTGCGTTGGCGAGTGCCGGGTCGCTCACGGCCATCGTGCCGGCAATCCAGCCGAGCAGCATCGCACCCAGGGTGATGATGACGGGGTAGCGGTCCATCAGCTTGATGACCAGCTGGCTGCCCCAGACGATGACGGGAATGCTGACCAGCAGGCCGAAGATGACCAGCGGCATCGTGTGCTCGCCGCCAGCGGTTTCAGCCGCACCGGCAATGGCGATGACGTTGTCGACACTCATCACCAGATCGGCGACGATGACTGTCTTCACGGCGCCCCAGAGCTTGTCGCTGCCTTCGATGTTGGCGTGGCCCTCCTCCTCTTCCGGCAGCAGCAGCTTCACGCCGATCCACACCAGCAAGATGGCGCCGACGAGCTTCAGGAAGGGGATCGCCAGCAACTGCAGCGCGAAGAAGATCAGGATCACGCGCAGCGCGATGGCGCCGGCAGTGCCCCACAGGATGCCCTTCGTGCGCTGGGCTGGAGGCAGCTTGCGGCAGGCCAGCGCGATGACCACCGCGTTGTCGCCGCCAAGCAGGATGTCGATCATGATGATCTGCCCGACGGCTATCCAGAACTCGGGGGTCATCAGGGCTTGCATGCGGCGTCCGGTGGGCGGGCTGAAGGTGTCGGAGTCAGTGTAGGTGCCGCAGTCTGGTCGTTCGCAGGCAATTCCCCGCGCTGCACCGACAGTTTCGTCAAGCCTCGGTACAAGGCATTGCCGGTCCAGTGCGGTGATTCGGGTGCGCTCAGCGCCAGATCGGGCCAGCGTTCGAGCACCTGCGCAAAAACGGCCTGCGCCTCCATCAAGGTCAGCGCCGCGCCGATGCACACATGCGGCCCCTGCCCGAAAGCCAGCGGTGGCCCAGGGCGGCGGGTGATGTCCAACTCATCCGGCCGCTCGTGGCGGGCCGGATCGCGGTTGGCAGCGCCGATCAGCGCGACCACCAGATCGCCGCGGCGCAGCACCTGGCCGTGAAGCAGCATGTCGCTTGCCACTCGGCGGCCGGTGTACTGAACCGGGCTGTCGTGGCGCAGCAACTCACGCACCGCTCCGGGCAGCAGCGCCCGGTTGCGCTGCAACAGGCGCCACTGATCGGTATGCAACAGCAGCGTGCGCAGGCCGTTTGCCAGCAGATGTCGCGTGGTTTCATGGCCGGCGAACAGCAACATCACGCACTGCGCCAGCAACTCGGCACTGCCGCGGATCTGACCCTCACGCTCGGCCTGCAGCAGGCGGTCGATCACGTCGTCGCGCGATTCGGCCCCTCCAGCCAGTGCTGCGCGGCGCCGCGCCAGCACAACGTCGAAATGGCGCGCCATGGCGAGCAGCGCGGTCTGCGCGCTCAAGGCCTGTGCCCGGCTGGGCGCGGGGGCGCCGATGAAATCGGCCAGCTCGTCGGACCAGGCCACCAGGTCTGCCGGCGCATCGCCCTCGGCCTCGTCGAGGCCCATCAACAGGCCGATCACCTGGGCCGGCAGCGGACGCGCCAGCGCACTGACGAAGTCGAAGGGCACCGCGCTGTCGACTGCCGCCAGCCGGCGGGCAACCGCCTGCTCGATGCGTGGCGCCAGGCGCTGCAGATCGGCCGGACGGAAAGCGGCAGACATCGCCTGACGCACGCGGGTGTGATCCGGCGCGTCGAGGAAAATCATTGCCCGGGCGAAGAGGCGCTGGAAGCCTTTCAGCTCCGAGCGCCCTTCGCGGTGGTCCGTGCGGACTTCGTCGGACGGTCGCATGACCCAGCCGCCGGTACGCTGCGCCGAAAAGCGCGCATCGCGCAGCACCAGTTCGACATCGGCGTGGCGCGACACCAACCAGGCGCCACCGAAGAATTCATCGCTCCAGGCCAGCGGTGCGGCGTCGCGCAGCACCCGGTAGGTCGGATAGGGGTCGCGCAGGAAATCGTCGTCAAGCATTGAATGCCCGAGCGCCGCCCGGGCATCGACAGGCCCGTCGATCGGGGCACCGGTCGACGCCTGAAACGCCGTCGCCCGGCGCCCGTTTGGCATCAGAGCAGCTTCTTCAGCAGCTTGGCCATCTCGGACGGGTTGCGCGTCACGGTGAAGCCACTGGCTTCCATCACCGCGAGCTTGGCGTCGGCGGTGTCGGCACCGCCCGAGATCAGCGCACCGGCATGGCCCATGCGCTTGCCGGCCGGGGCCGTGACGCCAGCGATGAAGCCCACGATCGGCTTCTTCATGTTGGCCTTGCACCAGATGGCGGCCTCGGCCTCGTCGGGGCCGCCGATCTCGCCGATCATGATGACCGCATCGGTTTGCGGGTCGTCGTTGAACAGCCGCATGATGTCGATGTGCTTCAACCCGTTGATCGGGTCCCCGCCGATGCCGACCGCGCTGGACTGGCCGAGGCCGATCTCGGTGAGCTGCGCGACCGCTTCGTAGGTCAGCGTGCCAGAGCGACTGACCACGCCGATGCGCCCCTTGCGGTGAATGTGGCCCGGCATGATGCCGATCTTGATTTCTTCCGGTGTGATGAGGCCGGGGCAGTTCGGGCCCAGCAGCAGCGTCTTCTTGCCGCCCCTGGCCTCCTTCTGGATCATCTTGTTGCGCACTTCCAGCATGTCGCGCACCGGAATGCCTTCAGTGATGCAGATCGCCAGGTCGAGGTCGGCCTCGACCGCTTCCCAGATGGCGGCTGCCGCGCCCGCGGGCGGCACGTAGATCACGCTGACGGTGGCTCCGGTGGTCGCGGCCGCTTCCTTCACGCTGGCGTAGATCGGGATGCCTTCGAAGTCTTCGCCGGCCTTCTTCGGGTTGACGCCGGCGACGAAGCAGTTACGGCCGTTGGCGTACTCGCGGCACATGCGGGTGTGGAACTGGCCCGTCTTGCCGGTGATGCCCTGCGTGATGACCTTGGTTTCTTTGTTGATCAGGATGCTCATGTGTGTGTCCTTGGTCTCGGGGCGCTTACTTCAACGCGGCCATCACGGCCTGGGCGGCTTCGGCCATCGAATCGGCACTGATGATCGGCAGACCCGAGTCCTTCAGCATCTTCTTGCCGATCTCTTCGTTGGTGCCCTTCATCCGCACGACCAGCGGTACATTGAGATTGACAGCCTTGCAGGCGGCGATCACGCCTTCGGCGATGGTGTCGCAGCGCATGATCCCGCCGAAGATGTTGACGAGGATGGCCTTGACCTTCGGGTTGCCCAGCATGATCTTGAAGGCCTCGGTCACCTTCTCGGCGGTGGCTCCACCGCCCACGTCGAGGAAGTTGGCCGGCTCGGCGCCGAACAGCTTGATGGTGTCCATCGTCGCCATCGCGAGGCCGGCGCCGTTGACCAGGCAGCCGATATTGCCGTCGAGCTGGATGTAGGCGAGGTCGAACTTGCTGGCCTCGATCTCGGCCGGGTCTTCTTCATCGAGGTCGCGGTAGGCGACGATCTCGGGGTGACGGAACAGCGCATTGCTGTCGAAGTTGAACTTCGCGTCCAGCGCCTTGATGTGGCCGTTACCTTCGAGGATCAGCGGGTTGATCTCGGCCAGGCTGGAGTCGGACTCCATGTAGCAGGTGTAGAGCTTCTTGAAGACATCGATGGCCTGCGCCTGGCTGGCTGCGGGAATTCCGATGCCGTTGGCGAGCTGTTGCCCTTGGGCATCAGTGAGGCCGACCAGCGGGTCGACGAAGACCTTGACGATCTTCTCCGGCGTGTCGTGTGCCACCTGCTCGATGTCCATGCCGCCTTCGCTGGACGCCATCAGCACGACCTTCTGCGTGCCGCGATCGGTCACGGCAGCGACGTAGTACTCATGCTTGATGTCGGCGCCTTCTTCGATCAGCAGGCGGCGCACTTTCTGGCCCTCGGGTCCGGTCTGGTGCGTCTTGAGCTGCATGCCGAGGATCTCGCTCGACAGCTTCTTCACTTCGTCGAGAGAGCGAGCCAGCTTGACGCCGCCACCCTTGCCACGGCCGCCCGCATGAATCTGCGCCTTCACCACCCAGACCGGGCCGCCTAGTTTTTGTGCCGCTTCCAGCGCCTCGTGGACGCTGAACGCCGGATAGCCTTTCGGCACCGGGATGCCATAACGGGCGAGCAGCTCTTTGCCTTGGTATTCATGTATCTTCATTCGGGGGCTTTCTGACTAGGAAGAAATCTCCGGGGATTATCGGCGCAAGCGAGGGATATCCCGATATCGACCGGGGCCGGCGATCGAAGCGGCCGAGTCGGCCCTCCTCCTTCACCTCGCTGCGGTGGGTCGGTGTGCGTGGCGGAGTAAAGGAGGACGGCCTGTCTTTTGAGCCCGCGGGCTCTGTCCCTGGGCATGAGCGCACCACAGCGATCCGTCGCAGCGCTCACAAGCCGACGCGAGTTCAGTCGGCATGTTTGAGCGCGAGCTGGCGTCAATCGCCATCGCCATCACCGGCCCCCCGCAAGACCTGCCAGACCACCTCGGCCGAGAAGCCCCGCCCCGCCAGAAACCGCGCCTGTCGCGCGCGGTCGGCTGGTGTGGCGGGCGGCGAGCCGAACTTGCGCTGCTGAACTTCCCGGGCACGCGCTTTTTCGCTGTCCCGCAGTTCGGCGGTGATCGCTGGCGTGAGTTCGACGCCGTGCTGTGACAGCTCCTGATGGATCCGCATGTTGCCAAAGCGCGATGCACGGGCGTGAACCCGGCTTTCGACGAAGCGCTCGTCGCTCAGGTAGCGGTGGGCTTGCAGCCAATCGAGCACGGACTCGACCTCGGCGCGACCATCAGCCGGAAGGCCTTGTGCGTCAGTGTCGTCGCGGCGGGCGTCTTCACGCAGCCGCCGCAGCAGCTTGCGCCGCAGTTCCAGGCGACTGTGCTCGCGTTGCGCGAGCCATTGAAGCGCCCGGCCCTTCAGTGACAGCCGTGGCTTCATTGCGCGTGCCCGTGACCCGCCTGCGCCGAGGCCGTTTCACTCTTCGGATCACGCCTTCGCAGGTCGTTCCTTGGCGGTCTTCGGCGCCTCGCTGCCATCGAGAGGCGGCAAGGCGGGGATGCCGACAGCTTCGCGCACCAGGTTCTCGATCTCGAAGGCCAGCGCCGGGTTCTCGCGCAGGAATTCGCGGGCGTTGTCCTTGCCCTGGCCGATTTTTTCACCCTTGTAGGCATACCAGGCGCCGCTCTTTTCCAGCACCTTGGCTTCAACGCCCATGTCGATGATCTCGCCTTCACGGCTGATGCCTTCTCCGTAGAGGATGTCGAACTCGGCGGTCTTGAACGGTGGCGACACCTTGTTCTTGACGACCTTGACCTTGGTCTCGTTGCCGATGACCTCCTCGCCCTTCTTGATGCTGCCGATGCGGCGGATGTCCAGGCGCACCGAGGCGTAGAACTTCAGCGCATTGCCGCCAGTGGTGGTTTCGGGGCTGCCGAACATCACGCCGATCTTCATGCGAATCTGGTTGATGAAGATGACCATGGTGTTGGTCTTCTTGATGGTGCCGGTCAGCTTGCGCAACGCCTGGCTCATCAGCCGCGCCTGCAGGCCGGGCAGCGAATCGCCCATCTCGCCTTCGATCTCGGCCTTGGGCGTCAGCGCGGCGACCGAATCGATGACGACGAGGTCCACGGAGGCGGAGCGCACCAGCGCGTCGACGATTTCCAGCGCCTGCTCACCGGTATCGGGCTGGCTGATCAGCAGTTCCTGCAGATTGACGCCGAGCTTTTGCGCGTAGGCGGTGTCGAGCGCGTGTTCGGCGTCGATGAAGGCGCAGGTGCCGCCGACCTTCTGCATCTCGGCAATGACCTGCAGCGTCAAGGTGGTCTTGCCGCTGGATTCCGGCCCGTAGATTTCGACAACCCGGCCGCGCGGCAGACCGCCGACGCCGAGCGCGATGTCGAGACCCAGCGAGCCTGTGGACACCACCTCGATGTCGTCGATCACCTCGCCTTCGCCCAGGCGCATGATCGTGCCCTTGCCGAACTGCTTTTCAATTTGCGCCAGCGCGGCCTGCAGGGCTTTGGCTTTTTCGGTGTTCAGGGCTTTGACGGGTGCGTCCATGGGGTTCTCCAGAGTGACGGATCGATTATTGCAAAAGCTGGATATTTGTACAGTATTGTAGGAGCGATTTTTTGGCCCGGCGTCCACCTTAGGGGGGAGTCTTGCTCGGCAGAAGGCTACGGGTATTCAGCCATGCGCGCGCGTGGGTCGTGCGGGGCCTGCGAGCGATGTCGCTCCTACACTGGCGTCGAACTTACCCGGAGAGCGCTGATGAATGCTCGCGACCCCTCGCTGCCCCCGTCCTCACCGGCGGCGCCCGAACACGCTGCGGCCATCGCCGCCTTCTGCGATCGCACCTGGGACGATGCCATCGTGCCGGCGTTGATCGACTACATCGCGATTCCGGCCAAGAGCCCGATGTTCGATGCCGACTGGCAGGCCCACGGTCACATCGAACGCGTGATCCGCGATGCGGCGCAGTGGGTCGAACGGCAGCCGGTGGCCGGGCTGAAACTCGAAGTGGTGCGACTGCCTGGCCGCACGCCGGTGATCTTTTTCGACGTGCCGGCCACATGCGCCGGTGGCAACGCGAGCGACGCGCCCACGGTGCTGATGTATGGCCACCTCGACAAGCAGCCCGAGTTCAGCGGCTGGCGCCATGACCTCGGACCGTGGAGACCGAAGCTGGAGGCTGGCCTGCTGTATGGCCGCGGCGGCGCCGACGACGGCTATGCTGTCTACGCATCACTGGCCGCGATCATGGCGCTCGATGCGCAGGGCATCCCGCGACCGCGCTGTGTCGGCCTGATCGAGAGCTGCGAGGAAAGTGGCTCGTACGACCTGCCGGCCTACATCGATGCATTGCGGCCACAACTCGGCCGCGTCGGTCTCGTGGTGTGCCTGGACAGCGGCGCCGGCAACTACGACCAGTTGTGGCTGACCACCAGCCTGCGCGGCATGGTCAGCGGGGTGCTGAAGGTCGAGGTGCTGACCGAGGGTGTGCACTCTGGCGACTCGAGCGGACTCGTGCCGTCCAGCTTCCGCATCCTGCGCCAGGTGCTCGACAGGCTGGAAGACTCGAAAACCGGTGAGTTGCTGCCGGCGAGTTTCCACTGCGAGATCCCGGCCGACCGCGTCGAGCAGGCGCGCGCCACCGCGCAGGCCTTGGGCGACGAGGTCTGGAAGCGCTTCCCGTGGTCCTGTGGCGCCGATGGCGGATCCACCCTGCCGACCACCACTGACCCGTTCCAGGCACTGATCCGACGCACCTGGAAACCGACGCTCAGCGTCACTGGCGCAGACGGCTTCCCGGAGATGCGCAGCGCGGGCAATGTGTTGCGGCCCTACACCGCCTTCAAGCTCAGCCTGCGCCTGCCACCACTGGTCGACGGCAACGAGGCCGCCGCCAAGCTGAAGGCGCTGCTCGAAGACAACGCGCCTTACAACGCGAAGGTGACTTTCAGCGCCGATGGTCGATCGGGCGGTGGCGGTGGGGGTCGGCCTTCCGGGGCGACAGGCTGGAACGCACCCACGCTCGCGCCCTGGCTCGACGACGCGCTGAACACCGCGTCACAGCACCATTTCGGCGCCCCCTGCGGCTACATCGGCCAAGGCGGCACGATCCCGCTGATGAGCCTGCTGCAGCGCGGCTTCCCTGCTGCGCAGATGATGGTGTGTGGCGTGCTCGGCCCGAAGAGCAATGCTCACGGGCCGAACGAATTTCTGCATGTGCCTTACGGCAAGAAACTGACGGCGGCCGTCGCGCAGGTGATTGCAGCCGCGGCGCCGCCCCAGCCAGCCTGAATCAGAACCGCCCGTCGGGCCGCCGGTGCGCGAGCGCCGGCAGTTGCGACCGCACGGCGGCCAGCCGCTCCAGATCGAGCTCGGCCAGAACCACCCCTTCGCCTTCCGGCTGCACCGCGAGTACCTCTCCCCACGGGTCGATGACCATGCTGTGGCCCCAGGTGCGCCGCCCGTTCTCGTGCAGCCCGCCTTGTGCCGAGGCGATCACGTAGCACTGGTTCTCGACCGCGCGTGCGCGCAGCAGCAGTTCCCAGTGCGCCCGGCCGGTGGTGTGGGTGAAGGCAGCAGGCACCGCGATCAGGTCGCAGGGCGGCTGCCCAGGCGTCGCCATCAGCGCGCGATACAGCTCGGGAAAGCGCAGGTCATAGCAGATGCTCAGGCCCACCCTGATCGGCGCGGACACATCTGACACCGCGGCAGTGAAGGCCACCGGCTCGCTGCCGGCAAGCAGCACGAGGCCTTCGTCATAGCGCTCGCGGCCGTTGTCGAAGCAGAACAGGTGGATCTTGTCGTAGCGCGCGGCCTGCATGCCATCGGGCGCATAGACGCAGCAGGCGTTGTACACACGGTCTGCATCGCTGCTGCGGATCGGCAGCGTGCCGCCGATCACCCACAAGCCGTGCCGACTGGCTGCAGCGGACAGGCTGTCCTGGATCGGGCCGGCACCCGCGTCCTCGGCGATCGCCAGCTTGTCACGATCGTTTCGACCCATCAGACAGAAGTACTCGGGCAGCGCGACCAGGGTGGCGCCCGCATCGGCCGCCTGTGCAATGAGCCGTTCAGCTGCCGCGAGGTTGCGCTCGACGTCGGGTGTGGCGACCATCTGCAGTGCGGCGATCTTCATGGCTTTCCTTCGGAGTCACTGGCCGACGCGGCCGCGGGGAGGGGCGGCGCAGGCGCCACGCTGGGCGCCGGGATGTTGGGCACCGCGTCGGTGAGGCCACGCTCGACCTTGTCGATCTTCGGTTCGGCCCAGGAACCTGTGATGCGGAATTCCCGCGTGCTGGCGGCGATCAGCGGTTTGCTGAACAGCGTCTGCGCCAGGAACGCACCGAGGCCGATCGCCGGGTTGATCGCCGCGTAAGCCAGAGAGGCCGTGCCGGCGTCGATTTCCGGCACCACGATCACGCGCAGGTCCTGGGTTTCCTGTTCGATGTCGGTCTTGCCTTCCATCAGCACCGCCGCTTGCACCCCGCGCATGCGCAGGTTGTTGGTCTGTGCAACGCCCCTGGCAATCTGCAGGTCGCCGCTGATGTCGTCGAAGGCAAAGCCCTGCTGAAACACGTCGCGGAAGTCGAGCACGAACCGCCGAGGCAGGGCCTGCAGACTGAGCACGCCGAGCAGCCTTCCGACGCCGGGGTCGGCCTTGAGGAACTGCCCGGCGGCGATCGACAGGTTGATCTGGCCGGTGAGGCTGGGGTAGTCCATCGCCAGCGGCGAGCCGTCCCAGGCGATCTGCCCCGACAACCCGCCCTTGCCTCCCTTGACCAGCTTGCCGAACCCCAGACGGTCGATCAGCGCGCCGCTGTTGCTCAATTCAAGCTTGAAGTTCAGCATCACCCGACGAACCGTGAGCGGCGTGGCCAGGGCGCCAGCGGAAATGTCGGCATTTCTGGCAATGGCCGCCCAGTTGCCACTGGCCGTCAGGCGGGCCTCAGGCGTGGTCAGTGCAAGGCGCGTCAGTTGCCATTCGCGGGCACCGGCGCGATTCACTGCGTCCAATTCCAGCCGCCCCAGACGCTTGCCCCGCAGCACCAGGTCGTCGACGACGATATCGAGCGCGGGAACCGACTGGGTCGGCTGATCAAGAAGCGTCTCGACATCCGACGCATCTTCCTTGGGCAGCGACAGCCTCGACAGCCGGGCATAGAACCGCCCCGCAGAACCGGCGACGCCCTCATCGCCATGGCTGGCGGACGCGTTTGTCACCGCACGGGGCGGGCGGTACTCGATGGTCCCGCTGGCCTGCTCCGATTCGAGGTTGACCCGCCACAGCGGACCGTCCAGCGCCACCTTGGCGGCCACCTGATTCAGCCGATGGCTGCCGATCTGCACTTCATGTGCCCGCAGGCCGATGGTCGTGGGCAGGTAGCTGGAGGACACCCGTGACATCACGCTGGCCTCGCTGGCCGCGATAGTGCTCGGTACCGCGCCCAGCCCGTCAAGCAGGCGCTGCCAGTCGCCAAGGTTCACGCTGGCCAGGTTCAGCGTGGCGGCCACGCCGACAGCAGGCATCTGCGCCGACTCCATCACGCCAATGCCGCCGCGCAAGACACGAGGGCTGGCTGCAGAGACGTCACGCACGTACTGCGCCTGCAGCAGGCTGCCGAGGTCGAGTCGGATGAAGTCGCGAGCCGGGGCAGTCGAGGCCGTTCCTGCGTCGGCGACGCCGGCGCTCTGAAAGCGCAGCGCAAGGGGCGCATCGGCAGCCTTGCGCATGGGCTGGGGCAAGTCACTGGCCAGGCCCACGAGGTTGCTGGTGACCAGCAACTCGGGCTTGCCTTTCACCAGGTTCAGCGCGACGCGGTAGGTCGTCTGGCCACTCAGAGAGGCGGCGAGGCGGGCCAGCGCGGGGCTGCCGACGTCGCTGCTGCGCCGCAGGCCATCGGCGGTCAACGTCCCTTGCGCGGCAAAGCGCATCACTCCGTCGGGCTGCAGGCCACCATCGATGTTCACATCCCCACCCAGCAGCTTGCCAGTGCCCGCGACGATGGAAAAACCATGCTGCGAGAAGTCGACACGTCCACGCGCACCGCTCAGCTGCGGCGTGCCGGGGCGCAGCCGGATATCACTGGCCTTCAGCGCGACGCTGCCGCGCACGGCTGTGGCGGGTGGATCGGCCAGCGGTACCGTCAGCGACAGCTTCAGGTCGGCGCTGCCGGTGGCGGTACTTTGTGCCAGCGCGTTGTCGATCCAGCCACCCACCGGGGACGCGTTCACAAAGCGAAGCAGGTCAGCCAGGCCGCCACGTCCCGCACCGTCCAGCACGAGCACAGGCCGTTCGTCCAGCCGCTTGATGCCACCTTGCACACCGGTCAGTTTCACGCCCTGCGTGTTCGCCTGGGCGTTGCGGATTTCCATCGAGAGTCGATCGAAGACCAGCTCGCCGCTCAAGGCATCGAGCACCGGCCAGGTCGATGCGTAGGCCGGCTCGGTCGCCGTGGCCGGCAGGCTGGGCACGTAGGCAAAGGTGAGGTCCTCGACCTGCCCGGCAACGCGGAACTCGCCGTCACCGGCAGTGCGCGAGTCGGCGAACGGAAACTCGTTCAGATCGCCCTTCACGCGGAAACTGACGCGCGACAAGCGCCCCGCCTGTACTGCATGTTCAACGTAGCGGCGCGCCTCGGCATCGATGCCCAGCGGCAGGTAGCGCGCGACGCGCGTCGCGTCGGCCTGGGTCAGCATGCCGTCCAGGTCCAGTCGGCCAGGAAACCGCGCAGCGACGCCGTTGGCGCTCGCAGCCGTCGCGGTGCCGGTCGACCAGGTGCCTTTGAAGTCACCCTCGAGGTCGGCATTGGCAAAGCTGGCCTGCCGCACGCTCACCATCACCTGCGGCAATGTGCCGGGCGTGGTCGGGGTCTCGATGCGCCAGTTGAACGTAGCGTCAAGGCGATCCAGAGGCAGCAGCGGCTCGGCGAGCACCCCGGGGAGATCCAACTCACCCTGCTTCATCGCGAGCCGGGCCTCGCCCCCTCGCTCGTTGGCACTGAGCTCCAGATCGGCATTGCGCAGGCCCGGTCGACCGGCGTCGAGTGGGTCGGGCGCCGCTGCGGAGGCCAGAGCCAGGCCGCTCACCGAGGCGCGCAGGTCGAAGCGCGGCGGCAGGCTCCAGCTGACCGCCGAGACCGCGGCAGCCCCAGGCTGCGCCGCTGGTGCGGTGGCCCCACCGATGGCACCTTCCCAGCTCAGCCTGACGCCTTCGACACGGCCACGCGGGTTCAGATCAGCCATCCACCGGTCGGAGACCTCACCGAGCTGCAGCCGTTGCATCGCCTGTGCAATCAAGGCGAGGTCCAGGTGTTCGGCGCTCAGCTGACCACCAGTCATCTCACCCGTCGGCGACCGCTGCCAGCGTACCGCCACCGTGCTGGCCGGCCAGCGCAGGCCATCGGGAGTGGCAAAACCGAACTCGCGAGCCTCCAATGTCACCCCTTGCGCCTGCCGGCGGCCCACCAGCCGACCGGACATGTCGGCAAATTCCAGCGCGTCGCGGTCGGGGTGCGGTTTCAAGCGCACCTGCCTCAGCGCCACATCCAGCGTGGCCGCACGGGCCAGGCCATCGGCCACGTCGATCCACGCCCGCAAGGCTCCGTGGGCCTGCGTCAGGCCCCCAGGCAGCGTGATGTGCGGCTGCAGCGCAGCGATATCCAGCTTCGGAACGCTGGCGTACAGGGTGCCGTGCCAGCGCCTCCAGTCGGATGGCTCGGCCAGCAGAGGCTGCGTGAAGCGGCCGATCAAGGTGACACGATCACCCCAGTGTTCCGGCGGTGTCACATCGATGAGCAGATCATGCCGGCGCAGGCTGTTCCGCGTCACCACCTGCACGTCGGTGAAGCGCTGTGGCTCGGCCGGATGCAACGCATCGCGCCAGCGCACCACGCCGTTGCGCAACACCACCTCGTGCTGCCTGAAGAGCCAGTTGTACAAGGGCCGATGGTCGGTGCTTTCCGTGCCGACATCGAAGCCGGCCACGAAGACCCTGCCATCGGCATCTCGATGGACTTCGAGGTCGGCGCCGTCGATCAGCAGCTGCGAGAAGCGCGGCTGCAAGGCAAACAGCGACTTCGCCGACAACGCGCCGACCAGCCGAGGCAGCTGCAGCACCGTGCTGGCTTGGCTGTCGAGCAAGGCCACGTCGCGCATCTCGAATGTTGGCAGCCAGCCATTGGTGTCGACGCTGATCGCGCCGATGCGCACAGGTTGTCCGACGAACTGGCTGGCGTACTGCTCGATCGGCACTCGCCACCGGTCGATGTGCGGCAAAATCACCGAGTGCAATGCGATCCATGCCGCGATCAACAGGCCCCATGCCACGACCAGAAGCAGTCCCAGTGCTTTGATGGTGCGAATCTGCCACCGCACCGAGGCGAGGCGTTGTTGGGGCAGTGCGGAGATCGTGTCGTCTTCTGGAACAGGCATCGGTGGTGCGGGGCGCCGGGGTGGGTGGTGCTTCGGCGAGGAAAGGCTGAAGGCCAGAAGCTGCTTCAGCACCTGAATGGCATGCCGAACTCTCGGTCATCGCGCAGACACTGCGCGGCTCGCATCCGCCCCAACACAATCTAGCACAGACCCTCAGGCCATCCCATGGGTTCCCTCAGCTCCGACACGGTCACGAATTCGAGCTCTGCGGTGTCTCCGATCAGCACTCAAACGGCAGTCTGCGCCGACCACAGCCGTTTCGTGCAGCGCATCCGCCGCCGCTATGCCAGCGAGCTCGGCCTGCTGCCGCCGGGACTGCCCCGGTCGATGGTGATCGCCGAGTTGATCCAGTGCTTCATCGACGGCGGTCGCACGCTCGCCAGCGCATTGCGGGTCACCCGCCAGCTCGTACTCGAACGGCTGGCGGTGCTCGACATCGAACAGGGCGCGGCGATGCAGGACATCACAGCTGCGATGACTGACCTCGCCGAGACCACGCTTGACGTGGCTTTGGCGCATGCGATGGCCGAACAAGACGCACGCAGCGGCCCGCCGCTCAATGCCCAGGGCCGGCGCATCGAGTTCTGGATCGTCGGCATGGGCAAGCTCGGTGCACGCGAGCTGAACGTGTCGTCGGACATCGACCTGATCTACGTCTACGAGGACGGTGGCGAGACCGCTGGCCCACTCCAGGTCAGCGCCCACGAATACTTCTCACAGGTGGTGCGCATCCTGTACGCACTGATCGGCGAAACCACGGAAGACGGCTTTGTGTTCCGTGTCGATCTGGCGCTGCGGCCGAACGGGAACTCGGGCCCACCCGTTGTGAGCCTTCCCATGCTGGAGGAGTACCTTCAGGCGCACGGTCGCGAGTGGGAGCGCTTTGCCTGGCTGAAGAGCCGTGTCGTCGCGCCGCGCGCATCCATCGCCACGCCGCAGATCCAGGCACTGCGCAGCACGGTCAATGCGTTCGTCTACCGCCGCTACCTCGACTACGGGGTGTTCGAGGGTCTGCGGCAATTGCACCGCAAGGTGCGCGATGAGGCACAGCGACGTGCTGCAGGTCGACCAGAACGCGCCAACGATGTGAAGCTGTCGCGCGGCGGCATCCGCGAGATCGAGTTCATCGTGCAATTGCTGCTGGTGGTGCGTGGCGGTCAGTTCCCGGAGATCCGCACGCGCTCGACGCTGAAGGCGCTCGACAAGCTCGCCGCGGGCGGCCTGATGAAGCCAGCCAGCGCGGCGCGACTGGCCGAGGCCTACGTCTTTCTGCGGCGGCTCGAACACCGCATCCAGTTCCTCGATGACCAGCAGACGCACCTGCTGCCCAGCGCCGATGCCGATCTGCGATGGATCGCGGGCGGCCTCGGTCTGAGCTGCACGGCCGACGCCTGCCAACTGCTCGACCGGCTGTGCGAGATCCGAGAGTTCGTGGCCACCGAGTTCGATGAGCTGCTACATGAAGGTCAACCCGCCCCCTCGAATGCCAATGGCATCAGCTGTCGCGGCTGCGCGCCCAGCGTGCAGGCGGTGGACAGCGATGACTTCCTCGCCAAGCTGCCCGAGGCACTGGCGACGCGGGTCCTGCCCTGGTGCCAGCACCCGAAGATCAAGGTGCTGCGCGACGAGAGCAAGGCTCGGCTGGCCAAGCTGGTGCTGCGCGCCGCCGACGCAGTAAAGGACGGCCGCTGCACGATCGACGCCGCCGCCCGCTTCATCGACTGGCTGGAACCGCTGCTGCGCCGCGAAAGCTACATCGCCTTGCTGGCGGAGCGGCCCGAGGTGCAGAACCGGCTGTTGCGCCTGCTGGGGCTGGCGCGGTGGCCGATCCGCTACCTGATGCTGCATCCTGGCGTCGTCGATGAACTGGCCGATGAGCGGCTGCTGCACAGCCGCTTCGACGCCAGCGAATTCACCGCCGACCTGGAGGCGCGCTACGCGGCCTGGGGCCGCTCGGGTCATGTCGACGAAGAAGCGCTGCTCGACACGCTGCGTCGTGCACACCATGCGGAGGTCTTTCGCACGCTGGTGCGTGATGTCGAGGGCCACATCACCGTCGAGCATGTGGCCGACGATCTATCGGCGCTCGCCGATGCCACGCTCGCCTGCGCGATGCGTTGGGCGTGGAAGCACCTGAAGCAGCGGCACCGCGAACTGCCGCAGATCGCCGTCATCGCCTACGGCAAGCTCGGCAGCAAGGAATTGGGCTACGGCGGCGACCTCGATGTCGTGTTCCTCTACGACGACGCCGGGGAGCCCGATCCCGACAAGGCGAGCGAGGTCTATGCTGCCTTCGTGCGCAAGCTGATCGGCTGGCTGACGTTGCGCACCGCCGCAGGGGAGCTCTTCGACATCGACACTGCGCTGCGACCGAATGGCGGCTCAGGCATGCTGGTGACCTCCATCGCAAGCTTCGAGAAGTACCAGACCGGCCGTGGCAGCAATACTGCCTGGACCTGGGAACACCAGGCACTGACACGGGCGCGCTTCTGCGCCGGTGCTCCAGCCCTGGCGGCACCTTTCGACGCGGTGCGCCGCGAGGTCCTGGCAGCACCGCGTGACCCGTTGGCCTTGCGCAGCGAGGTGCGAACGATGCGCAACAAGGTGGCAGCAGCGCACCCCGTCCGGGCCGAGATGTTCGATATCAAGCACAGCGCCGGCGGCATGATGGACGTTGAATTCGCGGTGCAGGCGCTGGTGCTGGAGCATAGCAAGACGCACCCCGAACTGATCCCGAACGTCGGCAACATCGCCTTGCTGCAGCGAGCCGAGGCGGCTGGCCTGTTGCCACCTTCGATCGGTACCGCTGCGGCGGACGCCTACCGTGATCTGCGCCGCGCACAACACGCCGCGCGACTCGATGAGCACCCGACCCAGGTTCCGCAGGACACGATGGCCGCGCAGCGCAGTGCAGTGCTGGCGCTGTGGCAGGCGGTGTTCGGCTGACGAGACAGCCCCTCAGGGCCGGTCAACCGCGGATGCGTTGAACCAGATTCGTGGTGGACTGCCCTTCGACAAGCGGCAACGCCCGCGCCTGGCCTCCCCACAGGCGCACCAGCGCGGTTTCGGCCAGGGTCTCGATGTCGTAGTCGCCGCCTTTGACGTACCACTGCGGACGCACGCGCTTGAGCAGCTCGAGTGGCGTCGCTTCGTCAAAGGTGATCACCAGGCTGACGCTTTCCAGCGCGGCCAGGACGCAGGCGCGATCGTGTTGCGTGTTCAGCGGCCGCTCGGGGCCCTTGCCCAGGCCGCGCGCCGATGCATCGCTGTTGAGCCCGACGACCAGACTGGCGCCCAGCGCACGGGCCTGTGCCAGGCAGGTCACATGCCCGCAGTGCAGCAGATCGAACACACCATTCGTGAACACCAGCGGCCGCGGGAGCGCGGCGACGCGGCGCTCGATCTCGTCGGGCGGACACAGCTTGTCGGTGAAGTCGCTCATCGGATGGGTTCCATGCGCCCCGTCTGCTGGAGCGCGAGCGTGTCGGTCTTCAGGCCGGGGCAATGCCCGCCTGCAGCTGAGCCGCAGCGGCGAGCCGCACGGTGACTTCCTTGCGGAAGCGGTTCAACTCCTGGACCGTCGCGAAGCTGCGCTCCATCAGCAAGCTCATGTTGTGGAGGATACGGTCGACGACCTTGCCTTCCCATTCGGCGTCGAACTGGATCTGCCGATCGAGCCAGGCTTCCAGCCAGACCGGATCGGGCAGCCGGCTTTGCACCGTGTCACGGGGAAACAGGCTTTCGTTGACATGCAGGTTCGTCGGGTGCAAGGCCTGGGCGGTGCGGCGGGCGCTCGCCATCAGCACGCCAACCTTGGCGAAAGCCGCACGAGCCTCGTCGCCGGCCTTGTTCAGCGCGCGCTTCATGTAGCGCAGGTAGGCCCCGCCATGGCGGGCTTCGTCGCGGGCCAGGGTCTCGTAGATGGCCTTGATGACCGGCTCGTCATGCCACTCGGCCGCACGGCGGTACCAGTGATTGAGGCGGATCTCGCCGCAAAAATGCATCATCAGCGTCTCCAGCGCGGGGGCCGGATCGAACTCGAATCGCACTTCGTGCAACTCGGCTTCACTGGGTACCAGATCGGGCCGGAAGCGCCGCAGGTACTCCATCAGAACGAGGGAATGTTTCTGTTCCTCGAAGAACCAGACGCTCATGAAGGCCGAGAAGTCGCTGTCGTCCCGGTTGTCGCGGAGGAACATCTCGGTGGCCGGCAGCGCAGCCCACTCGGTGATCGCGTTCATCTTGATCGTCTCAGCCTGCTCGTCGCTGAGCAGGCTGGCGTCGAAGCGATCCCAGGGGATGTCGGTATCCATGCTCCAGCGAACGGCTTCGAGCTGCTTGAAAAGTTCGGGGTAAAGCATGCTGGACATGATGGAAGGGGCGTTTTGAGACTGATGCAAGTTTAGTCGCGTTGCCCCGGCGCGGTGTGTAGGAGGGACGCTACGGTCAGCCTGGGTCAAAGGTCATCAAGGCGTTCCAGCACCCGCTGCGCATCGGCTCGGATGCACTCGCGCTGCGCAGGTGCCAACCTGCCGACATTGCGCGCCATCAAGGCGGTGCGTGGATTGGCGCTCAACTCTGCTTCATGTCGATCGAGAAAGTGCCAGTAGAGCGCGGTGTACGGACACATCGGCTTGCCAGTCTTCTTGATCGATTCGGCGTCTGGTGCGTAGGCGCAGTGGCCGCAGTGGTTGCTCATGCGCTGGATGTAGGCGCCGGATGCAACATAGGGCTTGCTGGTGAAACGCCCGCCATCCGCATACAAGGCCATTCCGGCGACGTTAGGCAGCTCAGCCCATTCCACCGCATCGACATAGACCGCAAGGTACCAGGCGGCGACCTGCTTCGGATCGATCTCGGCCAGCAATCCGAACAGGCCGGTCACCATCAGCCGCTGGATGTGGTGCGCGTAGCCATACTGCAAGGTCTGCTCGATCGCGTCACGCGCACATGCCATCCGGGTGTCACCGGTCCAGAACCAGCGCGGTAGCGGGCGTCGGTGCTTGTAGTGGTTCGCCTCGGCCATCTGGGGCATGTCGCGCCAGTAGACGCCACGGATGAACTCCCGCCAGCCCAGGATCTGCCGGATGAAGCCTTCGACGCTGGCCAGCGGCGCGCGCCCTTCGCAGTACGCCCGCTCAGCGGCAGCGATGACCTCGCGCGGATCGAGCAAATGCAGATTCAGGCTGCTGGCCAGCAGCGAATGCCAGCCAAACGGCGTGCTCGACCACATCGCGTCCTGGTAGCTCCCGAAGTTGACGAGGCGATGCTCGATGAACGCCTGCAACGCCATGCGCGCCTGCGATCGCGTGACAGGCCACGCGAAGTGCGCAAGCGAGCCGGGGTGATCCGGAAACAGCCGCTCGACATCGGCCAGTACGCCACGCGTCAGCGCATCTGCTTCGAAGGCTTCGTGCGGCGGAATCAGTCCCGGCCCGTGCTTCGGATATCCCTTGCGATTCTCGGCGTCATAGTTCCACTGGCCGCCTTCGGGTTGATCGGACTTCGCGGGTTCGCGATCCATCAGAACCCGATGCCGACGCCGCATCTCCCGGTAGAAATACTCCATCCGCAAGCTGCCGCCGTACTTGTCCGCCCAACGCGCAAAGTCGGCCCGCGAGCAGAGGAAGTGCGGATCATCCAGCAGTTGCAGCACCACGTCGGCGTTGTTTGCAGCGGCAGTGATGTCTTGTTGCAGGCGCCATTCGCCGGGCTCCAGCAGTCGCAGGACTTCGGGCCGCCAATGCTTCAAGCGCTGCGCCAATCGACCCACCAGCGCGGGCTCGTCGCTGTCGTCCAGCGCGACATAGTCGACCCTGAAACCAGCCTCACGCAAGGCGTCGCGAAAGTGCCGCATTCCCGAGAGGAACAGCGCGATGCGCGCCTTGTGACTCCTGACCCACGTCGCTTCGCCGGGCGCTTCGATCATCAGCACGCAGTCGCGCGCCTTCTCGAGGCCTTCCAGCGCCGGGCTGGCCAGCGTCAGCTGGTCGCCGAGCACAAGCACCAGGCGGCGAACCGCGTCACTCATCGCGTCGGCATGTGATGACGCGCGGTGGTTCGACAGCGATCGGAGCAGTACTTCACCTCGTTCCAATTCTTGGCCCAGGCGCGACGCCAGACCATCGGCCGCTGGCACTTGCAGCAGGACTTCTGCGGCAACGCCGACTTGTTGCCATGAAACGCCGACGCGGAGCCCATCAGACGCCGCCGTGCCGCCAGCGCTCGATCTGTGGGTGGATGTCCTGCAGCGATGCGAAGGCCATCACACCATCGACCGGCCGGCGGTGGAGCACGGGCGCCGATCCGCCGACCCACAACTCGACTGCCGGCGGCAGCTTGCTGCGCAATTCGGTCAGACCATCGACCACCTGATTCGGGTTCATGCAGCCGGTAAAGCCTAGCGCCACGATGTCGCAGCGATATGCTGTCGCGGCCAGGGAGATGTCCCACACAGGGGTTTGCACGCCCAGTGACAGCACGCGTGCGCCTTCGAGAGAAAACAAGACTTCGGCGAGCAGAAGCCCCAAGCCGTGGGGCTCGCCCGGCAAGGTCGTCAGCAACACCCGAGGTCGATCGAGCGGAGCGGCTTCGGGAATTCCGGCCAGCGCTTGTCTCAACACGCCTTGCAAGCATTCGATGTAGGCGTGCTCTTCGAAGATTTCCAGCTGACCGCGCATCCACGAGTCGCCCACCAGGGTGTTCAGCGGCAGAACGACATCGATGACGAAGCGTGACAACCCGAGACGCATCTGCGTTTGCAGCAGCAGGCGACGCAGCGCATCCACATCGTGCGAGCGCATCAAGGCCAGATAAGCCTTCAGGTCGGGCGCTGCCAGATCGCCCCCGGCACGCCGGGGCGCATCAACGGTGTTTTCGCTGAGTTCGACCAGTGCGTCGAGCGGCATGGGCACCAGCCGTCCGGGGCGGTGGCCACCGTCCATCAATCGCTTGACAATGCGCAGCTTCTCAACCTGTTCGAGCGGGTAGGCGCGCTCTCCGTTCGCGTCGCGCTCAGGCTGCGGAAATCCGTAGCGGCGCTCCCAGACCCGCAGCGTGTCCTTGGTCAGGCCAGTGTCGCGCTCGACGGCGGCGATGGCAACGGTCAGAGACTTCAGGCTTCTTGTGGAATCACTCATGGCACTTCGGAATTTCAGTCCCGACAATATACTTTGCTGACCAGATTCTGAACAGGACAGACCATGGACGGCTCAAATATTTGCTCGCTGATGCCCAAGCTGAAATCGACGTTTGCGACAGTGCTGCTGCTGTGGTGTGCGACCAGCGCGCACGCTGCAGATTGCTCCGCCCTGCTGGACCGAAGCATGCCAAGGCTGCAGGATGAAAAACCGCAGAACCTGTGCCAGTACAGCGGCAAGGTCGTCATTGTCGTGAACACCGCCAGCCACTGCGGATTTACATCACAGTACAAGGGCCTGGAGGCGCTCTACGCCCGATACCAAGACCGCGGTCTGGTGGTGCTGGGCTTTCCTTCCAACGATTTCGGCAGTCAGGAGCCCGGCAGCAACCAGGAAATCGCGTCGTTCTGTTCCAGCACCTTCGGCGTCAAGTTTCCGATGTTCACCAAGACGCGCGTATCCACGAGCGCAGGAGCCGATGTCAATCCTCTGTATGCCGACCTGCGCAAGATCACTGGATCGGCACCGCGCTGGAATTTCCACAAGTACGTGATCGCCAGAGACGGCACGACAGTGGACAGCTACAGCGCGCTGACCGCGCCAGACGACAAATCATTCATCGCCACCCTCGAAAAGTTGCTGGCTGCGCGATGAGCGCATCTGAAAGTGAAAGCGCACGGAGTTACCGGTCAGTTATATTTTGAACATGATGGTCTATCACGCCAAAACGGCCCCTGCGACACGCAAAGACAGCCACCAGCGGTCGCAAGGGCGGAAAACTTTCAGGGCTTCTCTAGAACTAGGGGATCTCCTGTGTCGTTTTATTGACTACACTTGCACTTGGTACTTGACAGTTGCGAAGTTAGTTAGAACTCGTCTCGAGCCAAGAATTGATGAACGCAGGCTGGAGATCACGCTTGCAAACAGTTTCGCGTTGCACAGCCAATCGGCACAACCGATCGAAATCCGGTGGCGGTTTTCATTCCTCCTCCCTCCGTTATTCGCCACCGGGCGCTGTGCAGCTTCTTTATTCAAGGCGGTGGTGATGTCTTTGCGGAGCATCACCACCGCTTTTGCGTTTCTGAGCGTTGCGGAGCCCTCTGGTGTCTGACGGGGTGCGGCGCGTTGCGGTCATCGGCTCGGGCATCTCCGGCCTGTCGGTGGCGCACGCACTGGCCCGCGACGCACTGGTCACGCTGTTCGAGGCCGGCGATTATTTCGGCGGTCACACCCACACCGTCAACGTCACCCTCGACGGGCAAACCCATGGCGTTGACACTGGCTTTCTGGTCTTCAACGAACGCACCTACCCGAAGCTGATCCAGCTGTTCGCAGAGTTGCGGGTGCCCACGGCGCTGTCGGACATGTCGTTCTCGGTGCAAGTGCCCGACATCGGCCTGGAGTGGAGCGGCAGCGACCTGAACACTGTGTTCGCCCAGCGCCGAAACCTGGTGCGCCCGGCCTTCTGGCAGATGTTGCGTGACCTCACGCGCTTCAATCGCCTGGCCACTGCGGTGGCCGAGCGCGGCACTGCCGCCGAACAGCAGATGTCCATCGGCGCCTTCCTCGCTGAACACCGCTTCAGCACGGAATTCCGCGATTGGTACTTCCTGCCGATGATCGGCTGCATCTGGTCCTGCCCAACCGATCAGATGCTGCGCTTCCCCATCGCCACGATGATCCGCTTCTGCCACAACCACGGTCTGATCCAGGTGACGAATCGCCCCCGCTGGTACACGGTGCAGGGCGGCGCGCGCCAGTACGTCGAGAAGCTGCTGCTGGACATTCCCGATGCGCGATTGAACACACCCGTGCGCAGCGTGCGGCGCTCGCAGACCGGCGGTCAGGTCAGCGTCGCCACCGACCAAGGCACCGAGTTGTTCGATGAGGTCGTGCTGGCTTGCCACAGCGACCAGTCGCTCGCCCTCTTGGCCGATGCCACATCGACCGAACGCGAGGTGCTGGGTGCGATCCGCTACCACCGCAACCGCGCGGTGCTGCACACCGACACGGCAGTTTTGCCGCGCCGAAAGATCGCCTGGGCCGCCTGGAACTACGAGCGCGCCCGCGCCGGATCGCGCGAGTCAGCAGCGGTCTGCCTGCACTACCTGATCAACCGGCTGCAGCCGCTGCCGTTCAAGACGCCGGTGGTGGTGTCGCTCAATCCACTTGCCGAACCGCGCGCCGACACCGTGCATGGTGAGTACGAGTATGCCCACCCGGTGTTCGACGCGGCAGCGATTGCCGCGCAGCAGCGCGTGCCAATGATTCAGGGCGAAGCGCACACCTGGTTCTGTGGTGCATGGACGCGCTACGGTTTTCACGAAGACGGCCTGATGTCCGGCCTCGCCGTGGTCGATGGTCTGCGCGCACGGTGGGCTCAGACCGAACCCCGGCCCCTGCCAGTCGCAGCATGACGACTTGTCCTGGGACCGCAACCCTGGCCGACCCCTTGATCGGTTTCGGACAGGTGCGGCATACCCGGCTGCGACCAGCGGTGAACCGCTTCGCCTACCCGACCTACTTTCTGATGCTGCCGATGCGCCGCCTGCGCTCGGAGCCCCATGTGGATCTGGCGCGCAACCGCTTCGGGCTGATCAGCTTTCACGACCGCGACCACGGCGACGGCCGCGCCGACAGCCTGGCCTGGCTGGATGAATTGCTGCTGCGTGAGGGTGTTTCCGATGCGAACGGGGAGGTCTGGCTGCACTGCTACCCCCGGGTGCTGGGACACACGTTCAAGCCAGTCAGCTTCTGGTACTGCCACCGCGCCGACGACTCGCTGGCCGCGGTGGTCGTCGAGGTCAACAACACCTTCGGCGAACGGCACTGCTACCTGCTGCACGGCCCGCAGCTCGCGTACGGGAAAGAGCAACTGAGCGCGAAGGTGTTCCATGTGTCGCCATTCTGCGCAGTCACCGGGCGGTATCGCTTCCGCTTCATGCACAGTACTGCCCGCCCGTCGGGCGGCATCGGGCGTGATGTGATGACCCGAACGGTAGCTCGCATCGACCACGACGACGAAAACGGCGCGTTGATCCAGACCAGCGTGTCGGGCACGCTCCAGGTGCTGTCCGTCAGAAGCTTGCGCCAGGCGTTTTTCGGCATGCCTCTGATGACGCTGGGCGTGATCGGCCGCATCCATTGGCAGGCGCTGCGTCTATGGGCCAAGCGCGTACCGTTTTGGCGCAAACCCCCACCGCCGGCTGTTTTCGTGACTCGCTGAAAGCGCGTCCTGCTTTTATCCTTCCAACTTTCGCTGCATGCCCTGATCAGACGTGATGAGCACCACCACATTTCCCACAGCGGCCCTGCCCGACACCGCCCCTGTCGCCGCCCGCGCAGTATTCCGGCTTCTGAAGAACCTGAAGCACGGCTCGCTGGATATCCAGCTGCCTGACGGCAGTGGCATGCATTTCGGCCACGCCGCCGAAGGCGAGTTGCGAGCAAGCATGCGCCTGCTCAACTGGAACGTCTGCGAGGCTTCAATGCGCTCAGGCGATATCGGGTTTGCCGAAAGCTTCATCGCCGGGGACTGGACCTCACCCGATCCGGCGGCGCTGCTCAAGCTTTTGATAGCGAACCGCGGCGAAGTCGAATCTCTCGTCTACGGCACCTGGTGGGGCGCGCTGCTGTACCGCGCGAAGCACTGGCTCAACCGCAACTCGCGCCGCGGCAGCAAGAAAAACATCCATGCGCACTACGACCTCGGCAACGAGTTCTACCGGCTGTGGCTGGATCCGACGATGAACTATTCGAGCGCTTGGTTCGAAGGCGACCGCTCGCGGCCGATGGAAGACGCCCAGTGGTCCAAGGTCCGTCGTGCGCTTACCGAATGCGGCGTCAAGCCAAGTGACCGCGTGCTGGAAATCGGCTGCGGCTGGGGTGCGCTGGCGGAATGCGCGGCCCGCGAGTTCGGCGCCACGGTCACCGGCGTCACCTTGTCGAGCGAACAACTCGAATGGGCGCAAAAGCGACTCACGGATGCCGGTTTGCCGGGCAACCTGCGCTTCCAGGATTACCGCGACCTGAAAACTGGCATCGACGGTCCGTTCGACGCCATCGCCTCGATCGAGATGTTCGAGGCGGTCGGCCGCGAGTACTGGCCCAGCTTCTTCGAGACCTTGAGCTCGCAGCTGAAGCCCGGTGGCAGGGCCTGCGTGCAGAGCATCGTCATCCGTGACGATCTGTTCGAGCGCTACGTTCGCTCGACCGACTTCATCCAGCAGTACATCTTCCCCGGCGGCCTGTTGCCCAGCCCGACCGAGTTCCGCAAGGCAGCCGCACGCGCCGGTCTGCGCGTCGTGGGCGAGCTGGAATTCGGCCTCGACTATGCCGAGACGCTGGTGCGATGGCGGCATCGTTTCCTCAGCCACGAAGGCCCGGTGCGGCAGCTGGGCTTCGACACCCGCTTCATGCGCATCTGGGAGTTCTACCTCGCTTACTGCGAAGCGGCATTCACGATGGGCAACACCAACGTCATGCAGTTCACGCTGGAGCGCGACTGAGATGTACAAGCACCAATCCATCGATCGTCGACGCAGGTCTCTGCTGGCGCTGCCGCTGACCTGCGGAGCAGTGGCTATCGGCGCCGAGGCGTTGGCACGCTCGGCACCGCCGCCACCGCCAGAGGTGAGCAGTGAGTTGCCGGGCGCGCGGCTGCTCGGCAGTGGCCGTTTGACCTATTTCCTGTTCCACGTCTACGACGCAAGGCTGTGGGCCGGGTCCGAGTTCGAAGTGAGACGCTTCGATCAGGTGCCTCTGGCACTCGAGCTTGAATATGCACGCGGCTTCGACAACGCCGACATTGCTGAGCGCTCGATCGAGGAAATGCGGCGCAGCGGACCGATCGCACCCGAGAAGGTGACGCGCTGGATGGCGGCGATGAAGCAGGCCTTCCCGGACGTCGCTTCAGGTGACCGCATCACCGGCGTGCAAGTGCCCGGCGTGGCAGCACGCTTCTTCGTCAATGGCAGGCTCACCGGCGAAATCCGGGATGGCGAGTTCACCCGGCTGTTCTTCGGCATCTGGCTGTCGCCGCGGACCTCCGAGCCCAAGCTGCGCCAGGCGCTGCTGGCCGGCGCGCCGAGCGGCTCCTGATCGAGACGGGCACCATGGCCGCACATGCCGTCCCCCGTTCCCATGAGGCGGCCCCGATCGACACCGATGCGTTCCCCGCCCGCGAGAGCCCTGTCGGGACGGTCCGCTGGCGACAGGGCGTGCGCTACGGCGCGCTCGGCCTGCCGCTGGCGTTCGTGGCCCTGCCGCTGTACGTGGTGCTGCCCAACCATTACGCCACCGAGTTCGGCATTCCACTGGCCACGCTGGGCGCTGTGTTGCTCGCTGCGCGCACGCTCGATGCGGTCGCCGATCCGCTGATCGGACGCGCGGCCGACCGATGGCTGGCTGGCGGTGGCTGTCAGGCCTGGTGGGCCATCGTGATGGCTGCTGTGGTGCTGGCCGCCGGCTTTGCTGCGCTGTTCTTTCCGCAGGTCCGCGGCTCATCGGCCTTGCTGGCGTGGTGTGCGGTCACACTGGTGGTGACCTACCTCGGCTACAGCGTGGTCACGGTCGTGCACCAGGCGTGGGGCGCGCGGCTTGGCGGGGATGCGCCTCAGCGGGCACGCATCGTCGCATGGCGTGAAGGGCTGGCGCTGGTGGGCGTGCTGGTCGCCAGCGTGCTGCCCTCGCTGGCCGGGCTGACGGTGACCACGGTCGTGTTCGCCCTGGTGCTGGCGATCGGCGTGCTGTTGTTGCGCGCGGCGCCGACACCGGCGGCGTCCAGGCCGTCGACACAACCGCTGTCGATGCGGCTTCCGTTCGCGACACCCGCATTCCGAAGGCTGCTGGCGGTGTACCTGGTCAACGGCATTGCCAGTGCGGTGCCTGCAACGCTGGTGCTGTTCTTCATCCGCGATCGGCTGCAGGCTCCGACATTCGAACCGCTGTTCCTCGCCAGCTATTTCGCCGCCGGCGCCCTGTCGATCCCGCTGTGGGTACGCGCGGTACGCTGGTGGGGGCTGGAGCGTGCATGGCTGATCAGCATGACTCTGGCCATCGTTGTTTTCAGTGGCGCAACGATGCTGTCCGCGGGCGATGTGATCGCCTTCACCATCGTATGCACGCTCAGTGGTATCTGCCTGGGCGCCGACCTGACCTTGCCTGGCGCAATCCTCGCCGGCGTGATCCAGCGCGCGGGGCACGGCGAACAGTCGGAAGGCGCCTACTTCGGCTGGTGGAATTTCGCGACCAAGCTGAACCTGGCACTGGCCGCCGGCGTGGCCTTGCCCGCCTTGTCGTGGTTCGGCTATGCGCCGGGCAGCGACAGCCCGCAGGCGCTGGCCGCGCTGACCACCGCCTATTGCCTGCTGCCCTGCCTGCTCAAAGCCGGAGCGGCAGCGCTGCTCTACACCCTGCTGATACGAAACGCCCGGAAAACACCATGAACAGACGTTTGATGTGGGTTGCGGCCGTGGCCGCCACTGTCTTGCTGACCTCTTGCGCAGGCCCGACGCCCGCCGACTACGCGACAGAGAAGCCGGTGCTCGACCTGAAGACCTATTTCGACGGCGACATCACCGCGCACGGCCTGTTTACCGATCGATCCGGCAAGGTGGTGCGCCGCTTCACTGTGCTGATGAAGTGCAGCTGGCAGGGCGACGACGGTGTGCTGGACGAGCAATTCACCTACAGCGATGGCGAAAAGCAGCAACGCATCTGGTATCTGAAGAAGCTTCCCGGCGGGAGGTACACCGGCACCGCTGCCGACGTGGTCGGCACGGCTCAGGGCGAGACCGCCGGCAATGCCTTTCATTGGCGCTACACGCTGAACCTGCCTGTCGATGGCAAGACCTACGAGGTGCAATTCGATGACTGGATGTACCTGATGGATGAGCGCGTGATGCTGAACAAGGCGGTGATGAGCAAGTTCGGCGTTCGGCTGGGCGATGTGACGCTGTCGTTCTACAAGCCATGACAGGCCGCATGGCCATCTTCGACGCGCAAGCCGCCGCGCCGAGCCGCCCCAGGCAAGGCCCGACCCTGTCAGGGGGTCGCTCGACGTACTCGTCGATGGGGGTACCGTCGTGTCCTTGAACCCTCGCATCACCGACTGGACCGGCCGCGTCGTCTGGCTGGTCGGCGCATCCAGCGGCATCGGTCTGGCCACAGCGAAACTCCTGCATGCGAGGGGCGCGAAGGTCGTCGTGTCGGCGCGCAACGCAGCCGCCGTGACGGCTTTCGAAGCCACGCACGCGGACAGCCTGGGCATCGCGCTGGATGCCACCGACCGCGAAGCCATGGCCCGTGCCGTCGAACGCATCGACGCGCGCTTCGGCCGGCTGGACATGGCGCTGTACTGCGCTGGCCATTACGCGGCCCTGCGCGCGACGGCCTTCGACCTGGATCAGATGCTGCAGCACGACAAGGTCAACTACGTCGGCGCGCTGTACATGCTGAACGCAGTGCTTCCGGTGGTGCTGCGGCAGAAGTCGGGGCACATCAGCCTGGTGGCCAGCGTGGCTGGCTACCGCGGCCTGCCGAACGCCTTGGCCTACGGCCCGACCAAGGCCGCACTGATCAACCTGGCGCAGACGTTGTACCTGGATCTGCAGCCTCAAGGCATCGGCGTATCGGTGATCTGCCCGGGCTTCGTCGAGACGCCGCTGACGGCGCAGAACGAGTTCAAGATGCCGGCGCTGATCCAGCCGGAAGACGCCGCGCGCGAAATGCTCGCTGGCTGGGCGGCAGGGGAATTCGAGATTCATTTCCCGAAGCGTTTCACCCGCCTCCTGAAAGCGCTGAGCCACCTTGGCGACGGCCTGTACTTCAACGCCATCCGGCGCCTCACCGGGCTGTGAGTCCCGAACCCATGACAGCCGCCCGCTGCAGCGACCCACGTGTGGCCCGTATCGTCGAGGCCTTCGAGGCCTTGACGCCGGCCGATCTGCCGCGGCTCGGCGATCTCTTCGCGCCCGACGCCCACTTCAAGGACCCATTCAACGAAGTGCGCGGCGTACCCGCCATCCGTCAGGTCTTCGAGCACATGTACGTGGCGCTGGATTCGCCGCGCTTCGTCATTCATGACGTGGTGGCACAAGGCGACCAGTGCGTGCTGACCTGGGATTTCATCTTCCGTTTCCGACGCTTCAGCCGTGAGTTGCAAACGGTGCGCGGCGCCTCTCACCTGAAGCTCGACGCCCACGGGCTGATCACGGCGCACCGAGACTACTGGGACGTGGCCGAAGAGTTGTACGAAAAGCTGCCGGGTGTCGGCGTGCTGATGCGCTGGCTGAAGCGGCGGGCGAATTCATGAGGCGCTGCGCCCGCTGGGGCGCCTGATGGTCGCCGTCGCGGTGATCGGCGCGGGCATCGCCGGTCTGACTGTCACTGCCGAGCTGGCAGCGCTCGGCCACGACATCTTTCTGTTCGACAAGAGCCGCAGCGTTGGCGGTCGCTGTGCGACGCGGCGCAGCGCGGTCGGGGCGTTCGACCACGGTGCGCCTGGCTTCAGTGCAACCACAGCCGCTTTCCGCGCACAGGTTGCGGCCTGGCGACACGGGGGCTGGGTAGGCGCCGGCAGCGAAGGCGATGCCTTGGCGAGGCACGAGGCGCCGCAACACTCGACACCCTCGCCAATCTACGGTGTGCCGTCGATGAATGCGCTGGCCCGGCAGCTTGAAGCCCAGCTGCCTGCCAGAGTCACCCTGCACACCGACAGTCAGGTGACTGCGATCGAGCCCGTATCTGAAGGCGAGGGCTGGCAGCTCCGCTTGAGCGACGGCATCGCATGCACCGCACGATTCGACGCGATCGTGGTCACGGTGCCCGCCGAGCAGGCCGCGTTGCTGCTGGCGCCTGATGCTGCGCAGGCCGAAGCGATGCGTCATACACGCAGTGACCCCTGCTGGACCGTCATGGCAGCGTGGGCCAGGCCGCGACCTGCGGTGCTGGAGACAAGCCTGAGCATCGATGCACAACGCGTGCTGTTGATGGCGCGGCGTGATGACGTGCGCCAGGGCCGCACCCACGAAGCGGGTATCGCCAATCGCTGGGTATTGCACGCCACGCCGCAGTGGACAGTCGAGCATCTGGACGCACCAGCGGAGACAGTGACTGCTGAATTGCTGCGCGCCTTTGCGCGTCTGCTCGGCACCGCCCTTGAAGCACCCCTGCATGCGGTCGCGCACCGCTGGCGTTACGCGCAGGTTCGCGCGCCGCGCAGCGAGCCTTTTGGCTGGCATCCGGCGCTTCGACTGGGGAGCTGCGGCGATGCCTGGCACGCCCATGGTGACCCTGGATCAACTTCGCCCGATGGCATCGAACGCGCCTGGCTCAGCGGCCGCGCACTCGCGCAGCAGATGCACCAAACCTTGTCGCCTCTCTGAACAGTGCACGCTTCAGGCGTGCCCAGCCGTTCCTGAGAAACGACGCGAGAGCACCAGCACCACGACGGACAGCACGCTGAGCCACGCGGCCTGTCCATGCGCTCCAAACTGATCGATCATCAGGCCGCTGAACGACGGGCCGATCGCCCCGCCGACCGTGTAGCCGGTGATCATCGCGGCGGTGCCAGCAATGGCCGACGACGATGCGAACTGGTGAGCCACACGGATCATCGTCAGCGTGTACAGCGCACCACCGACCGCGCCCCAGACAAACGCGCAGATCCACAGCACCGGCGGCCAGACGGCTGCGATTGCGAAGGCCGCCGATGCACTGAGAAGCAGGGCTCCAGCCAGCCCGAACACGGTGCGCGGCGACACATGGTCAGACAGCCAGCCACAGGGGTATTGCAAGGCAAAGCTGCCCAGGCCGAGCGCCCCGGCCAAAGACGTTGCCGCGGCCAGAGACAAACCGGATTGCGAGCCATAGGCCGTGGTGATCGAACCCAGGCCCGCCTCGAACACGCCGCCGGCAAAAGCGATCGTCACCAGGCCTGGCACGCTGCAGATCGTGGCCCACAGTCCCGCAGGGAGGGTGTCCTCGTTGCTGGCCTGCAGGGCGCGGACCCCCCGGCCGAAGGTGACCAACAGCCCCGCCAGCATCAGCGCCGCAGCAAACACGGTCAGCGCTTGTGGCGACAGCGGCAACAAGCCCGGCAAAAACGGCCCGATGGCCAGCGCAGCACCGAGCGCGCTTTGGTAGAGCCCGGTGAAACGGCCACGCCGTTCAGGCGGTGCGTTGTGCGCGATCAGTGCCTCGGTGCCATTCCAGACGGCCGCTGCACCGATGCCGCCGAGCACCGCCAGCGCGCACCACAGCGCGTAGTGCGAGGTGAAGGCGTACCCCAGCGTCGCCAGCGTCTCCAGGCTCATGCCGATGCGGTAGGCCGTGGCCACGCTCATGCGTGCGAACACCTGCGGCATCAGCGGCACCATCAGCGCCACCGTCAGGAAGGGCAGCATCGCCAGCACGCCGATCGCCGAGGCGCTGACACCCGCCGTCTGCAGGCGCACCGCGAGCACCGGTTGCAGCATCGAGAACGACATCACCATCAGCGTGGTGGCGCAGGCCACTCGCAGCAAGGCGGTCATGGTGACGCGTTGGGAAGCAGAGGCAGAGCGGCCGCCTTGGGGCTCACTCACCGGCGAGGCGCCCCACCGACCGCTGACTTCTCATCGAAATAGCACTCGCCAACGGACCAGCGGCCACCCAGTTCGCCACAGATTCCCTGCGCATGCCAGACCTTCAGGCCGAACACGGCAATCACCACCACCAGACCGCCGAGCATCAAGAACCACTTGTCCTTCATCGGATCACAGCCAACCCTTGCGGCGGAAATAGATGAACGGCGCGGCGACCGACGCCACCATCAAGGCAATGGCATATGGATAGCCCAGCGTCCAATCCAACTCGGGCATTGACTTGAAGTTCATGCCGTAGATGCTCGCGATCAGCGTCGGTGGCAGCAACGCGACGCTCGCCACCGAGAACATCTTGATGATCCTGTTCTGGTTGATGTTGATGAAACCGACGGTCGCATTCATCAGGAAGTTGATCTTGTCGAACAGGAAGGTGGTGTGACTGTCCAGCGAATCGATGTCACGCATGATCTGCCGCGCCTCCTCGAACTGCTCGGCGTTCAGCAGTCGGCTGCGCATCATGAAGCTGACTGCGCGGCGGGTGTCCATCACATTGCGGCGGATGCGGCCGTTCAGGTCTTCCTCTTTCGCGATGGCAGACAGCGCCTCGGCGGCCATCACATCGTTGACATCCTCCTTCAGCACCCGCTGGCTGACCTTTTCGAGCGCGTCGTAGATGCCTTCCAACGCATCGGCGCTGTACTCGGCATCGGCGTCATACAGCTTCAGGAGCACGTCCTTGGCGTCCTCGATCAGCGCTGGAATGCGCCGCGCGCGCAACCGCAGAAGACGGAACACCGGCAACTCCTCGCCGTGCACCGAGAACAAGACGTTCTTGAACAGGATGAACGCGACCCTGACGTTTCGCGGCGTTTCGTCGTCATCAATCAGGAAGTCGCTGCGGATGTGCAGCTCGCCGTTGTCTTCTTCGTAGAAACGCGCCGACTCTTCCAGATCATCGTCAACCGCATCATCGGGAATCGTGACCCCGAAATGCTGTGCGATCCAGCTTTTTTCCTCTGCCGTGGGTGCATCGAGGTCGACCCACACCGGCTGCACGTTGGACAGCGCATCACGGCTTTCGATCTCTTCCTGGAACAGCCGCCCGTGGGCCAGCGAAAAGACATTGAGCATGAACGCTCCAGCGAAGGGACAGCAAAAATTATCGCATCGGGGCCTTGCGGGTAAAGCGCACACAAATCGATACCGGTTGACTCGCTTTCCGCCTTGCCCGATTTGCCGATCAGGCGCAAGATGATTCCGGGTCGGGTTGCGCCAGCCATCCGTGGTGACAAAGCCCCGCTCTTGTGCCTCCTGTTATTCATCCTTGTGAAAGGGAATTCCATGAACTTGACGATCAGCGGCCATCATCTCGACATTACGCCCTCTTTGCGTGAGTATGTGCTCACTAAGCTGGATCGGGTCACGCGTCATTTCGACCAAGTGGTCGACATCACCGTGTTGTTGTCATTTGAAAAGCTGACGGAAAAAGAGCGTCGGCACAAGGCCGAAGTCACGCTCCATGTCAAAGGCAAGGACATATTCATCGAGCAGTCATGCGAAGACATGTACGCCGCCGTCGATCAGTTGATGGACAAGCTTGACCGCCAAGTGTGTCGCCACAAGCGCCGGCTGCAAGACCACCATCACGTGGCGGCAAAACGACTGGATGCCCAGGCGGCTTGACGCATCCCCTGACCACGTTGATCATCGAAAACAGCGGCCAAGGGGCCGCTGTTTTTTCTTTGGCATTCCCCCTACACCGGGGGCTGAACTAGATTGCTGCAACGCAACACCATTGGCACAATGCCTCTCGGCCCATGGTCGATGCATCTTGATCAGGGCCTCACGTTTCTTGTCACCCCCACGGCAGCGTGCGACGAGGCGCAAGCCGAAGTTGCCGCTCGGACCATCCGATGAACCGTCTCGCTGCCATCCTGCCTGCCAGCAATGTGCTGGTCGATGTGGACGCCACCAGCAAGAAGCGCGTGTTCGAACACGTCGGCTTGCTGTTCGAAAATCAGCACGCCGTCGCGCGTGCGACCGTCACCGACAACCTGTTTGCGCGAGAGCGCCTGGGTTCGACCGGCCTCGGCCACGGCGTGGCCATACCTCACGGACGCATCAAGGGCCTGAAAAACCCTCTTGCCGCCGTCATACGGGTGCAGCATGCAATTCCATTCGATGCTCCGGACGACGAATCGGTCACGCTGATGATCTTCTTGCTGGTGCCTGAAGCCGCGACACAAAGGCATCTCGAGATCCTGTCCGAGATCGCCGAGATGTTGAGCGACCGGGAATTGCGCGAACGCCTGAAGACCGAAAGTCCGGCGGCCAAGGTGCACGAACTGATCGCGAATTGGGAACCGCTGAAGTCCGTGGCCTGACGTTGCGGCCACACACGCCCCAGGTCGATCGCCCGCTGGTGCCCAGCCGGGCAGGCCCGCGCAACTCTGCGTCATGAAACCCATCGTCATCAGCGCTGAAGCGCTGTTCGAACACCACCGAATCGCGTTGCGCTGGGAGTGGGTTGCAGGCCACGCGCACCCCGAGCGCCGCTTCGATGAGGTTGCGGTGCGAAATGCGCAATCGGCAGCAGACCTGGTCGGCTATCTGAATTACATCCATCCGTACCGGGTGCAGCTGGTCGGCCGCCGCGAGGTCGCCTATCTGCTCGACTCGTCTCCGGAAGATGAGGAGCGGCGCATCCAGCGCATCGTCACGCTGGAGCCACCGGTGGTCATCGTCGCCGACGGACAGACGCCGCCTGACCGCTTGGTTGCGATGTGTGATCGTGCGGCGATCCCGCTGTTCGTCACGGCCGAGTCGGCCGGCCAGGTCATCGACATGGTGCGCGGCTATCTGAGCCAGCTGTTTGCAGAGCGCACGACCCGCCACGGCGTCTTCATGGACATCCTCGGGCTCGGCGTCCTGCTGACGGGAGAGTCCGGCTTGGGAAAAAGCGAGCTTGGTCTGGAGCTGATTTCTCGGGGTCATGGCCTGGTGGCCGACGATGCAGTCGACATCTATCGGATGTCGCAGAGCGCGCTCGAAGGGCGTTGCCCGGAGCTGCTGATGAACCTGCTCGAGGTTCGCGGCATCGGGCTGCTTGACATCAAAGCCATCTTTGGCGAGACGGCAGTGCGCCGCAAGATGCGCGTCAAGCTGATCGTGCACCTGGTGCGCAAGGAAACGATGGAGCGCGAATTCGAGCGGCTTCCCTACGAGCCGCTGTACGAGAACATCCTCGACGTTCCGGTGCGCAAGGCGGTGATCGCTGTCGATGCGGGCCGCAATCTCGCGGTGCTGGTCGAAGCAGCGGTGCGCAACACCATCTTGCAGTTGCGCGGCATCGACACCTACAAGGAATTCATCGAGCGGCACCAGCGCGCGCTCGAGCGCGGTGCCGAATAAGGCGCTGAGCGCCTTCGAGCACTCAAGTCGGCGGGCGCAGACTCAGCGCGGCTTGTGTGGGCAGTTCTTCTTTGCACACACCGCATACAGTGACAGGGCATGCTCCTGCAGATCGAAACCGCGCGACTGAGCAACAGCACGTTGCCGGTTTTCGATTTCGGCGTCAAAGAACTCCTCGACACGGCCACAGTCAAGACACACCAGATGGTCGTGGTGCTTGCCTTCGTTGAGCTCAAACACCGACTTGCCCGACTCGAAATGATTGCGTGACAGGATGCCCGCCTGCTCGAACTGCATCAACACCCGGTACACCGTGGCCAGTCCGACGTCAGAGCCTTCGGCGAGCAGCACCTTGTACACATCCTCCGCGGTCAGATGCCTCTGGATGGCCTGCTGGAAGACCTCCAGGATCTTGATGCGCGGCAATGTGGCTTTCAAGCCGCTGCTCTTCAGTTCGTCAGCGTTCGACATGAGGGCTCCCGTGTGGCGATCGGGTCGTAGCCCTGCCGCTAGAATGATTCGATCATATCGAGTCGGGTTTGCGCTGAGTGAATCCTTGAATCTGCCATGCGACTGATTTCAACGGTTCGCTCCAGCCTGTTGCTGCTTGGCGCTGTCGGGATGACCGCCAGTCTCACAGGGTGCGAGATGCTGGTGTCCAAGGAGAGCCTCACGAACTTCGTCCGGCCCTACAGCGTCGAGGTGGTGCAGGGCAATGTGCTGACCAAGGAGCTGATCGCACGGGTACAGATCGGCATGCCGAGAGCGCAGGTGCGCGACATTCTCGGCTCGCCGTTGCTGACCGATGTGTTCCATGGCGACCGCTGGGACTATGTGTTCACGATTCGCCGCCGCGGCACCGAGCCTCAGCGGCGCAGTGTCGTGCTGATGTTCGACGGTGACCGCCTGGTCAGCGTGGACACCGGCGGCGAGTTGCCTGCCGAAGAGGCCTTCGTGGCATCGATCGATTCGGCCTCGCCAGATGGCAGGGCGCCGACGCTGGCGCTGAGCGCTGACGAATTGCAGGCGCTGAAGCCCCCGCCGAAGCCCGCGGCAGCCGAGCCACCGACCGCGCCACCGGGGCGTGTCTATCCGCCGCTGGAGCCACAGCGCTGATGGGCGTGTCGGAGCCAAGGTCTGCGTACGGCACGGACCGTTCGACAGGCGCCGCTACGGGTGCGAATCGGTTAAGGGTCGCCGTGGCAGGCGCCTCGGGCCGCATGGGCCGCATGCTGATCGAAGCGGTCATTGCGGCGAGTGATGACATGGTGCTCAGCGGGGCCCTGGATCTGGCCGACAGCCCGGCGCTGGGTCAGGACGCCGCGGCATTTGCCGGACACACCAGTGGCGTGATCATTACCGCCGACCTGCATGCCGGGCTGGCGAATGCCCAGGTGCTGATCGACTTCACGCGACCTGACGGAACACTGGCGCATCTGACCGCGTGCCGCGCGCTGGGCGTCAAGGCGGTGATCGGCACCACCGGCTTCACCGAGGCCCAGAAGTCAGTGATCGCCGATCACGCCCGACACATCGCCATCATGATGGCTCCCAACATGAGCGTCGGCGTGAATGTGGTCCTGAAGCTGCTGGACACCGCGGCGCGGATGCTCGATGAAGGCTACGACATCGAGATCATCGAAGCGCATCACCGACACAAGGTCGATGCGCCCAGTGGCACTGCGCTGAAGATGGGTGAAGTGGTTGCCGCAGCCCTCGGGCGCAAGCTGAAGGATTGCGCCGTATACGGCCGCGAAGGCGTGACCGGGGAGCGCGACCCGTCGACGATTGGCTTCGCCACGATCCGTGGCGGTGATGTGGTCGGCGACCACACGGTGCTGTTCGCCGGCATCGGCGAGCGCATCGAGATCAGCCACAAAAGCTCGAGCCGCGCCACCTATGCGCAGGGCAGCCTGCGCGCGGCGCGCTTCCTCGCCGAGCGGGCCTGCGGTCTGTTCGACATGAACGACGTACTGGGGCTGGCGTGATTCACGGCGCAGTCATGCCCGAGCTGGCTGTCGCGCAGTGAGCGGGTTCAGCCAGCTCTGGAATCAAGGCGACGCCATCACGCGCAGCGTCGCGCTGCTGATGCTGCTGATGTCGATCAGCGCCTGGGTGCTGATCTTCTGGAAAGGCTGGCTGCTGCGCCGCGTGCGCAGCGACATCGCCCGGGCGGTGCCTGCGTTCTGGGCCGCCGCCGACCTGAAGGCCGCGGGCACGCAGTTAGCCGCCTTCGACCGCGAGCAGGTGTTGATGCCCCTGCTGTCGGCCGCCACCGCGCAGCCCAACGCCCGAACGCTCGAGGCCCAGGGCGAGCGCGCTTCGCAACTGACGCGCCGCCTGCGAGACGCCTTGCATGGGGTGCTGAGGCAGCTGCAGTTCGGCCAGGTGGTGCTGGCGTCGATCGGCAGCACGGCGCCCTTCATTGGCCTGTTCGGCACCGTGTGGGGCATATATCACGCGCTCGTCAGCATTGCGTCCGCGGGCACGATCTCCATCGAGCGGGTGTCCGGCCCGGTCGGCGAAGCACTGGTGATGACCGCGGCGGGCCTCGCGGTGGCGATTCCAGCGGTGCTGGCCTACAACATCTTTGGCAAGATGATCGGTGTGTGCGAAGCCGAGCTCGAAGGCTTTGCGCACGATCTGAGGGAGATGCAGGCGAGCCCGTCGATCCACGAGAGCCCAGCGCTGCGGGAGTGACCGATGGCCTTCGGACGCCTCGAACGCACCTCCGGCCCGCAGCCGATGAGCGACATCAACATGACGCCGCTGATCGACGTGATGCTGGTGCTGCTGGTGATCTTCATGATCACAGCGCCTTTGATGACCAGCAGCCTGAAGCTTGACCTGCCCAGATCGGATGCAGCGCAGTCCAGCGACGCGCCGAGTTTCATCGCCGTGTCGATCGACGCCGGCGGCCACCTGTTCCTCGCAGACCAGGAAATCGACGCCACCGCGCTGGCACAGCGGGTCGTGGAATTGGCTCAAGCCAACCCGCAGACTGAAGTCCAGTTGCGAGCCGATCAGGCCGTGCCCTACGGCCGCGTGGCAGAACTGATCGGCATCGTTCAGAAGGGCGGGCTGACGCGCATCGGTTTTGTCGCCGTTGCGCCTTCCTCGACGCCCTGATACCGGATCAGTCTTCTTTGAGGTGCCCAGCCCGCTGCTGTTTTGTCTCGATGTAGCGCGCGTTGTAGGGATTGACCGGGCCGTACAGGGCCAGCCGCTCGACCACCTCGATGCCGCCGGCTTCGATTGCGGCAATCTTCTTCGGATTGTTGGTCAGCAGGCGAACCTGCTTGATGCCCAATGACTTCAGCATCGCCAGCGCCGGCGAATAGTCTCGCTCGTCGGCCATGAAGCCCAGGTAGCGGTCGGCGTCGATGGTGTCGAGCCCCTCGTCCTGCAGGCGATAGGCACGCAGCTTGTTCGCCAGTCCGATCGAGCGGCCTTCCTGCTGCAGGTACAGCAGCACGCCGCCATGTTCCGCGAGCCGGGTGATCGCACGGCGCAGCTGGTCCCCGCAGTCACAGCGCAGGCTGCCGAGCAAGTCGCCGGTCAGGCAGGCCGAGTGCAGCCGCAACGGCACCGCCTGGCCGAAGTCAGGCTGTCCGACGATGATGGCCAGATGCTCGGCGCCGCTCGCGTCCTCGCGAAACAGCACCACCTCGCAGTCCTCGTGAGCCTCGATGGCCACCCGGGCGTCGCTGATGCGGCGCAGGCTGCGCTCCCCACGGGCTGGCACGAGTTGGACATCGGCAGAGAAAACAGACAGCAGCTGTGCCGCGGTCAGCCTGGCGGTGGCGGTGACAGGCAGCTCGACGATCAGCAAGGCCGGCATCAGGCGCCCACTCTTGGCCAGCGCCAAGGCACTGCTGAAGACTTGCTGCTGCGCCGCCGACTGCTGCAACACCGACAGCGATGTCGTTGGCATGGGCCGGCCCGAAGCGGGCGTTACCGCCGCCAGCTCCAGAAGCGCCTCCAGCGAAACCCCGGCTGGCAGCGAGACCGACACCGCGGAGCCCGGCGGCGAGCCTGGCGACAGGCCCAGCGTCGAGGCGCGCTCGGCGGTGAGCAGCAGCTGCAGCGGCGCCGCCCACGATGTCAGCCAGGCGAGCCGGGCTGCATTCAGTGTTTCGACCGCGACCACCAGATTGCAGGGTGCGCCAGCGACCGGGCTCTCGTCCGCAGGACCGATCAGGCAGATGGCCCGTCCGTGCATCAACTCCGTCTGCGCCCGGTCCACCCGAACCGCGGCTTGTTCGTCCTCCAGAATGCTTCGCGCTGGGGGACGTTGCTCCTGATAACGATCATTCATCCTGTGATTTTGACGCCTGGCCGCTCATTCGCCTGACTGCGGCAGACTGACAAGCCGGGAAGTCGGGCATTTGTGGTGCTCGGCGCACCGCCCCCGCCTTGCCCGGCGCGCCCTGACAGGCCATTCGCTGCGGGGCCGGACTTCAATCGCGCAAGCCGAGTGCGTCGAGCACGGCGCCGACGTCCAGCTCATCGGCTACCCGAGCAGCCGTTGCCGGCGCGTGGTACGCCACCACGCCGAGCAGCGGTGCATCGTGGCGTTGCTGCAGTGCGCGGGTCAGCGTATCGATGTTGAGCTGGGCGTGCGGCATCGCCGGCTCGATGCGGTTGGCGATCCAGCCGGCCAGTCGCAGGCCGCGCGCAACGACTGCTTCGGCGGTCAGCAAGGCATGGTTGATGCAACCAAGACGCAGGCCAACCACCAGAATCACCGGCAGCCGGAGTGCGACGGCAAGATCATCGGTCCCCCAGCCGGTGCCAGTGCGCGGGGGAGCCGCGGCGTCAAGCGCCGCGAGGTCACCGCTGATCTCTTGGGCTTCGACCAGCGGCACGCAGAAACCGCCCGCCCCTTCGACCACCAGCACATCGCAGCGTGACATCAGCTGATGGGCGCCGGCGATCAGCAGCTCAGGCTCGATTCGTCCGCCCTCGAGCCTGGCGGCGAGGTGCGGTGCACAAGCCTCTTCCAGAAGGCAGGGGCAAACCTCGCTGCGCGTCAGCTCGATATTGCTCGCCGCATGCAAGGCCTCGACATCCTCGTTGTACCAATGGCCGCCAGTGCCGTTCACCGCAGGCTGCCACACGGCCCCGGCCGCCACCGGCTTGTAGCCGGCGACGCGCAGGCCCTGCTGCGCCAGCGCGCTCAGCAGGCCGGCGGCACTCGTGGTCTTGCCGACCTCGGTGTCGGTACCCGTGACAAAGCAGCCACGCAACGGCCGGTCGCGGTCAGCCTCAACGGCAGCCTGCGGCCGCGAATCGGGTTCGCAAAGCAACTGCGCCTCGCTCAGGGGCAACACGGTCGGCGGCTCACCGCCGCCCAGCATCTTGGTCATCAAATTCCCTTTCCTGCCCAGGCCAGCGCCGACAGCAACCGCTCGACATCGCCCGGACCGTGTGCCGCGCTCAGCGTGATGCGCAGCCGCGCGCTGCCCGACGGCACGGTCGGTGGACGGATCGCCGGCACCCACAGCCCCTTCGATTCGAGCGCGGCAGACATCGCCAGCGCCTGCTCGCTGCTGCCGACGATCAACGGCTGGATCGCGGTCTGCGATGGGGCAAGCCGCCAGCCCCGCGTGCTCAGCAGATCGCCCAGCACCTCGGGCACGCCGCGCCGGAAGGCAGCAACGAGTTCTGCCAGATGGCGGCGGCGCCACTCGCCCTCCTCTGCGCGAATCAGCCGCAGGCTGGCGCTCACCGCATGCGCCACCGCCGGCGGCGAGGCCGTGGTGTAGATGTAGGCCCGCGCGCTCTGCACCAGCCAGTCAATGACGGTGCGGTGCGCCGCGACAAAGGCCCCCGCGACACCAGCGGCCTTGCCCAGTGTGCCCATGCAGATCATGCGCTCGCTGCGCAAGCCGAAATGCGACGGCACGCCTCGCCCCTGCGCGCCGAGCACGCCGAAGCCGTGCGCATCATCGACAACGAGGTAGGCATCATGCCGCTCGGCCAGCGCCAGCAACTCGGGCAGGTGCGCGAGGTCGCCGTCCATGCTGAAGACACCGTCGGTCACGATCAGCTTGCGCGGCGTGCTGCAGCCCGCGATCCGGCGTTCGAGGCCGACGAGGTCGTTGTGCGGATAGGTGAAGACGGCGGCCCTGGCCAGCCGCGCACCGTCGATCAGCGATGCGTGGTTCAGAAGGTCGGTGTAGATCGTCGTCTGCGCGTCGCCCAGCGCAGTCAGCAGCGCCATATTGGCCATGTAACCGGTGCAAAACGTCAGCACGTTCAGCTCGGGGCCTTGCGGCGACAGCATCTCGGCCAGATCCTCTTCCAGCAACGCGTGCGCGCGGGAATGGCCGCTGATCAGGTGCGAGGCGCCGCTGCCGGCGCCGTAAAGCCGAGCGCCATCGGCCAGTGCCTCGATCAGCAACGGGTGGTTGGACAGCCCCAGGTAATCGTTGCTGCAAAAGGCCAGCAACTCGCACCGCTGCCCATCATGCGAGGTGACGGTCTGCTGCGGCGCGCAGGCCGTCTCGGCGATGCGGCGATGGCGGCGCAACGACTGCGCGTCGCGCTCGGCCAGTTGCTGTTCAAGGTACTTCAGCATCGCGGGAGTCGGGTGAGGCGCTGGCGCTCACAGCACCGAGTTCAACGTCGCCACGACGCGCTCGGCAAGGTAGGCGGCATGGGCTTCGTTCAGCAGATAAGGCGGCATCAGGTAGACGGTGCGGCCGATGGGTCGGATCAGCAGGCCCTGCGTGCGGGCGGCCAGGTGAAAGCGTTCGGCGAAGCGCACACCGGCATGCGCCGCGCGCACATCGAAGGCCCAGATCATGCCGCGCTGCCGAACGTGCTCCACGCGGGTGTCACCATCCAGCCGGGCGGCGAGTGCGGCCGTCAGCAGCGCGCCGGTCTCGCGGTTGCGCTGCAGCACCGGCTCCTCGTCGAATCGGTCCAGCACCGCCAGCGCGGCGCGACAGGCCAGCGGGTTGCCGGTGTAGGAATGCGAGTGCAGGAAGCCACGTGCGGTGTCGTCGTCGAGGAAGCTGCCATAGATCGCGTCGGTGGACAGCACCAGCGACAGCGGTAGATAACCCCCACTGATGCCTTTCGACAGGCACAGCAGGTCGGGCCAGATCGCGGGTTCGCCCGGGCTCGTGGCCTGCTCGAATGCAAAGAAAGTTCCAGTGCGGCCACACCCGACCGCGATTTCATCGGCGATCAGGTGGACCTGGTGGCGATCGCACAGTGCACGCACCTCGCGCAAATAGGTCGGGTCGTGCATCGCCATGCCGGCGGCGCATTGCACCAGCGGTTCGATGATCACGGCCGCGATATGCCCGGCACGTGATTCCAGCAGCGCCGACAGTTCTGCCGCCGCTCGTCGGGCCACGTCGGCCGCCGACTCGCCGGGCACGGCATGCCGCGCATCAGGCGCCATCACCACATGGGCGCGCATCAGCAGCGGGTCGTAGGCATCACGGAACACCGCGACATCGGTGACCGCCAGCGCGCCGATCGTCTCGCCGTGGTATCCGTGGCGCAGGCAGACAAATTCGCGCTTGTCGCCCAGGCCACTGTTCTTCCAGCTGTGGAAGCTCATCTTCAGGGCGATCTCGACCGCCGAGGCACCGTCGCTCGCAAAGAAGGTGTGCCCCAGCGCGTGGCCGGTACGTGCCGACAAGCGCTCGGCCAGTTCCACGGCTGGCGCGTGAGTGCAGCCGGCCAGCATCACATGCTCCAGCGTGTCGAGCTGGTCCTTGAGTGCCGCGTTGATGCGCGCGTCGGCATGGCCGAACAGGTTGACCCACCACGAGCTGGTGGCGTCGAAGTAGCGGCCGCCTTCGTGGTCTTCCAGCCAGGGTCCGTGGGCCCGCGCGATGGCGATCGGCGGCACCTCGCCCAGGCGCTGCATCTGTGTGCACGGGTGCCACACGCTGGCAATGCTGCGCCGCTGCCAATCGGCATTGATGGAAGACGCGGGCGCAGGGGCAAGGGGTGAAGACATGTCGGACGGCACAACAAGGGTTGTGCCCGCATTATCGAAGGCCTGCTGACGTGGCGCGGCTCACACCGAGGCGATGGCTAGGCTGCGCATGAGGAAATGCACCCCTACAGTCCTGCGCCGTTTTGACGACAACCCGGCACGTTCCCGATACCGGAGTCGCCATGACCCACCCCGCCACGGCCACCGACACTGACTTTTCCTCTGCCAATCCACACGCGCTGGCCACCATCCTCGACGCCAGCAAGACCCAGCGGATCATCGCCACACTCGACATCTTCGACATCTCCGGCATCAAGCTCTGGGCGCAGGACCAGCCGGTCTCGCAGGCGTTGCGGCGCAAGCTGCTCGACCGTCAGCTGCGAGCGCCGCTGGAAAGCTGCCTGAAGGTCGAGAACGGCGTCACTGCGCGCACGCTGGCCGATGCGGTCCAAGCGCTGCTGTACGAGCCGATACCGCTCGCCACGCTGCTGCACCCGCATGCTGACGCCCTGCTGCGCGAATCGGCCACCTTGCCGGTGCACCCGGTCGTGCAGCTGCTGCTGAGTGCGTCGCGCGCCAGCAGTCCGGCCCGGTTCCAGCACACGATCCACGCCATGGCCCTGAATGGCGCACTGATGCTGACGCACGGCGGCAGCACCGCCGACCTGCGCACGGCGATGCTGTGCGGACTGCTTCACGACCTGGGCGAGATGTACATCGGGCCGGAGTTCGGCGAAGCTGATACCGAACGCACGCTCGACTTCCTGAGCTACCAGCAACTCGTCGTGCACCCGCACGTCGGTAGCCTGCTGATCAAGCAGCTGACGGACTACCCGGCGGAGATCGCCCGCGCGGTCGCAGAGCACCACGAGCGGATGGACGGCTCGGGCTTTCCGCATTGCCTCCAGGGCGAGCAGGCGTCGCCGCTCGGTCGGCTGCTGGCGGTGACCGAATCAACGCTGGCCGCGCTGGCCGACGAGCAGGCGCCGGTGTCACGCGCCAGCATTTCGCTTCGCGTGGTGCCGGGTGAGTTCGACCTGCGCTGGATCGGACTGATCTCCCAGGTGGTGCGGGATCAACCACCAGCGGTGGCGCATTGCCGCGCCAACGAATTGAAGACACGCCTCACCAGACTCTCCGAAACGATGGACGACGCCAGCGAGACCGCAGCGGCGCTGCTGCACGAGGCCATGTCCGACGATCTGAAGAGGGCGCTGGCATTGACCGAGCACCTGCTGAACCGCCTGCGCCGTGGATTGACCACCACCGGCCTGTGGCAGCTCGACCCGGTGTCGGCACCCATCGCTGCCGAGGTCGAGGCGGTGGAGGGCGAGTTGCGCTACCGGCTGCGCTGCATCGAACGCGCGGTGCGGCTGCGCGCCGGATTGCTGACCGACCAGGACACCCAGCGCCTGGACCGCGTCTGCCAGCGGCTGAGGATCAGCGTCTGACCCAGCCGCCAGGCACAGCGCCTCGCGCCCACGCCCTGCGTGACCTCATGACGGTGCGCGCGCAGAATAAGCAGCCATGAACCTTTCCGAACAGCTGCTTGCCGGGCTGACACTGGCCGTCTGTGCCGTGTTGCTGGTACGCCTGTGTCTGAGTCCGGCGCGGCGGCAGCGGTTCGATCGGATCCTGCGCGGCTGGGGCTGGACGCTGCGCCATGGCGCGCTTCAGCTGTGGCACTGGCGCGCGGCGCGGCGCCTGGCTCGCAGCGAGGCGGAAGCCGCGATCCGACGCGCCCGCGCCGGGAACGCAGAGACGCAGGGTGAGTGGACCGGTAACGTCTACACACCAAAGTCCTTTCGCAAACCAAGGCGACCCGACCAGCTGCATTGACGCCGCTCGTGTCTCGCCATCCGGTCATGCACTGGGCGGCTAAGCAAGTGCGTTCTTGTTCGTTGCGCGGCGACGCGGCCGTTACTAAGGTAGCGATCCTTCGATTGCCACGCGCGTGGCTCGCCGCACGCCAGCCTCATGAGCATTTCCGCCATCAACGTACGCAACCAGTTCCGAGGGAAGGTGAAAGAGATCATCGAAGGGCCGGTCGTGTCCGAGATCGACGTCGAAACGCCGTCGGGCCTGATCGTCACCTCGGTCATCACCACCCGCTCGGTGCGCGAACTGGGCCTGAAGCCCGGCCGGGACGTGATCGCGCTGATCAAGTCCACCGAAGTGTCGATCGCGACGCTCTGAGCCGATGGCGTTCCACGGCGACCGGGTGCGGGTGCTGGTGATTCCGGGACTGCACGACAGCGGACCCACCCATTGGCAAAGCCGCTTGCAGGCCCGCTTTCGTCACTCGGTCCGCGTGCAGCAGCAAGACTGGGCCACACCCGATCTGAACGCCTGGGCCGCGCGCATCGACGCCACGCTGGCCGCGCAGCCGCCCGCACGCTGGGTGGCCGTCGCTCACAGCTTCGGCTGCCTCGCGCTGCTGCGCCACCTGGCCACGCGTGAACCGAGCAGCAAGCACCACGGCGTGCAATCGGCCCTGCTGGTCGCGCCAGCCGACCCCGACAAGTTCGGCATCGCGCCCTTGCTGCCACAAGGCCGTCCCGGCATCGACACCGTGCTGATCGCCAGCGAGACCGACCCGTGGATGGCCTACCCCCAGGCCAGCAGCTGGGCACGCACCTGGGAGTCGCACCTGATCAACCTCGGCGATGCCGGCCACATCAATGTGGCGTCCGGATTCGGCTCGCTGCCATTGGCGACATCCGTGGCTCAGCAACTGATCCACCGTGCCGAGCGCGAACGCCGCTTCGATCGGGCGCACCCGATGGGGTGGTCGTTCGCCGTCTGATCTCGGGTCAGGCTCTGCGGCGGGCGATCCGAGATTCGAAGGCTGCGCCAGATGAGGTGAGACACTCGTCCGCGAGGAGAGCCCTTTGCCAGAGATGCAAGCACTGCCGCACATCCCCGCCGGCGCGCTGCGCGAGCTGACGCGCCAGTTCCCGCGTGCGGGGCGCCTGGAGCTGATCGCCTTGCGCCCGGCACGTCGGGTGCCGGCAGTATCGGTCGCCTCGGCCGTGGCGATCACGGGGCGGGGCCTGGAGGGCGATCGCCACGCCCAGCGCCCGATCGGGCCGGGCGGTGGCGGCAAGCGGCAGGTCACGCTGATCCAGGCCGAACACCTGCCGGTGATCGCCGCTCTGGCCGCATGGGCCGAGATCGATGCCCTGGGCCTTCGGCGCAACCTGGTGGTGTCGGGGCTGAACCTGCTGGCCGCGCGCAGCCTGTTCAAGGATCAAGCGCTGCGGGTGCGCATCGGTGCCGATGTCTTGCTGGAGATCACCGGGCCGTGCGAGCCTTGTTCAAGGATGGAAGAACTGCTCGGTGCCGGCGGCTACAACGCGATGCGCGGGCACGGCGGACTCACCGCACGCATTCATGTCGGCGGGACGCTGCAGGTCGGCGATGCGGTGGTCTGCGAGGCCGTCGCGGGATCGGCCTAGACAGCGCGCGGCGGTTTCATCGCCACCGCCGTTCGAAGCACCGACTGCACGACCTTGAGCAAGCCAGCGTGCGCCTGCGCATCGACCAGCGCGCCAGCGGCGTCGAAGGCCTCGTCGGCCCGCGAGAGACCAAACTGCTCAGGCACGATCAGCATGCCCAGGTTCATCTGCAGGAACTGGCGGGTGAACAACAGGCTGCGCAGCCCGCCGAAGGCACCGGGCGAGGCACTGAGCAGGCCGGCCACCGTACCGCTCATGGCAGCCGGGCCTGAAGGCAGGCCGTCCTCGGCCACCGGGCGCGAGGCCCAGTCGAGCGCGTTGATCAGCAGCGGCGTCGGAAAGCCGTTGTACTCGGGCGAGACCAGCAGCAGCGCATCGTTTTCGGCGAACAGCCGCCGCAAGGTACGCGCGCCTTCAGGCATGCCGAGCGCCTCGATGTCGGCGTCGTAGACCGGCAAGGCCAAAGCGCGCAGATCGACCGGCGTGACCACTGCGCCACCCTGTTCGAGTTCGCGCGCCGCCACGGCCGCGAGACGCTGATTCAGCGACCCATGACGGGCGCTGCCAGAGATGACCAGAACACGGGGGACACTCATGGATGGCTCTGCCGGGGCTGGGACAAGGTGAAGGGTGATGGCATTGTGACGCTGGCTACCTGGCCGCACTGGCCGGCCGAAATGATGCGCAGGGATCGGGCCGCTCGACCGGCGCCGTGAACCAGGCCTCGTCATAGGGGCCGTCGGCCGCTGTCCGGCCATCGCTGCCGCGTTCCAGGAAGCCGATGCTGACGATGCCATCGGCCCGCGCCGCCGCCAGGTAGTGCGGCACGCCGATGTCTCGCCGCACATGGCCGTTGCCTGCGATCAGCACCACCCGCACGTTGGGCGGTGCGCCGGTCATCGCCGCCGCCAGCGCTGCATCGCGGGCCCGCTGCGCCAGGGCCATCGATGCGAGCATCGCGGACGGCAGCGCGCCGCAGTGGCCGACGTCGACCTGGTGGCGCAATTCCGCGTCCTGTGCGGGTGTCCACGCCGGCGACAGCGCGGCGTCAGCGGCAGCGGGTGCAGTCAGCCAGCGCTGCAGCTCGAGCGGCGCCTGGGCCACGCCACCCCGAACCACGCTGCTGGCCTCGGCACGACTGAGGTTGCCACCGAGCACGGTGGCGCCACCGGCCAGCGCCGCATCGAACAGCGGTCGGTGCAGTGGCCAATTCCAGCCCTTGCGGTCCAGTTGCCCGGCGCTGACGACCACCTCGGTGTCGCGCGGCGCGGCGGCGACCGCAGCGTTGTGCTGCCGGTCGATCTGCTCAAAGACAACCCAGGTCGGCCGACCATCGGCCAGGAGCGCGCTCAGCAGCGCGGCACGCAGACGGTGATGCTGAGCGTCGTCGTGGATTTCCCCGAGCAGCACGTAGCGCGCGGAGCGCAGCCGCTCCGCCAGCGCGGCGATGTCGAGCGATCGGCCCGAGGCGTCGACGGCGGCATCGACGGCCGCGCCACGGACGTGCGGCACGGACGCAGCGGGCGCGACGCCATCGGCTGCGATCGCGCCTCGAGCGGCCATCGCGCAGACCGCGGTGACCAGGAGCAACGCCACGGTCGAGCGCTTGCGAGAGCGCACCCGGCTCAGCTCGCGTACTTGATGGCGCAGCCGTAGGGCGCAGCGGTCGGCACACTGACCGCCTTTCCGGACAGGCTCTCATCGAGCGCGGCACGCACGTGGTTCTTCGCGTCCTTCACGTCGGTCGGGTTGGCCGAGCGCTTGTCGTCGATGCCGCCCGCATAGATCAGCACGCCCTTCGGGTCGATGACAAACATGTGCGGGGTGGTCTTCGCGGCGTAGGCCTTGCCGACGGCACCGCTGTCGTCCGACAACACGTGGGTCGCCGAAGCGCCCCAGGCCTTGTACTTCGCGGACAGCGCAGCCGGCGCCAGGTGGTCGGAAGTGCCAGGTGCCGTCGAGGTGACGACGAGCCACACGACGTCCTTCGCCGTGAACTCTTTCTGCAGCCCTTGCATGTTCTGCGTGCCGTAGTGCTTTACGACGAATGGGCAGCTGGGGTTGGTCCATTCAAGGACCACATGCTTGCCCTTGAAGTCGGCCAGCTTGACGGTCTTGCCGCCGACATCCTTCAGCTCGAAGGCGGGGGCGGTCTTGCCGACGGGAGTGGCGTGCGCCGCTGGCGTCAGCAACAGTGAGATCAGCGGTAACGCGACGGCGGCCAGGGCAAGGCGATGGTGGTGTCGGCGAGTGATCACGAGGGGCTCCTGAGTCTTGGGGATGACGGCCATCGCTGAACGAGGGGTACGGACGGCACTCCGTGCACAGAGCCGGAAAACGGCGATGGGTTCCTGCGCAGAGACACCATGACAGAAAGTCACAGGGTGGCGAGCGCGTCGCGCACCAGCGCAGCGGTGAGCACCTCGGGCAACAGCAGCGGCTCACGTCCCGGGCGCAGCAGCACGTAGACCGGTACGCCGTTGCGACCCAGGCGGGCCAGCGCCTCGGTGATGCGTGCATCACGCTGCGTCCAGTCGGCACGCATCAAGGCGACGTCGGCCTTCGCGAAGGCCTGCATCGTGGCGTCGGTGTGCAACACCAGGCGCTTGTTGACCTGGCAGCTGACGCACCACGCCGCGGTGAAATCGACGAACACCGGCTGTCCGGCGGCGAGCCGCTCGGCGATCACCGTCTCGTCGTAGGGCGCCCAGGCCGCCTCGGGCGAACCGGGCGTTGCGGTGCGGGCAGCGGCGCCATCCCCGCCACCGAGGGCCCCAACTGGCCAGCTCCAGACCAGGGCGCCGGCCAGCATCAGGCCGCCGGTCACGCGGCGCACCACCGCCCGGCCTTCGCCGCCCGGGCCTGCAGTGCTGCGTCCGCTCGCGAGCCAGATGGCGAGCGCCATCGCGACCAGCGCGATCAACGCCTTCGCAGCGCCGTCGATGCCGCTCTGCTGGCCGAGTACCCAGATCAGCCAGACCACCGTGAGGAACATCGGAAAGGCCAATGCCTGTTTCAGCCGCAACATCCAGGCACCTGGCCGCGGCAGCCGTGAACGCCAGCCCGGCATCAGGACCAGCAGCACATACGGCAACGCCATGCCCAGCCCGAGCGCGCCGAACACGCTGAGGCCAACGGCCGGCGACTGCGTGATCGCATAGCCGAGCGCAGCGCCCATGAACGGCGCGGTACACGGACTGGCCGCCAGCACCGCGAGCACGCCCGATGCCAGCGCATCGACGGCCGGTCGCCGGTCGCGCCAGGTCGCCAGGCCTTGCGGCAGCAAGCCGTCGAACTCGAAGGCACCCATCAGGTTCAGGCCGAGCGCAAAGAACAGCAGCGCCAACACGAACACGACGCCCGGCTCCTGCAACTGGAAGCCCCAGCCGATCGCACTGCCGGCCGCACGCAAGGCCAGCAGCAAGGCCGCCAGCGCCAGGAAACTCAGCACGACGCCCGCGCCATAGGCCAGCGCGTGCGTGCGCAGTGCGGCGGCATCCATCGACGGCTTGTCGCCGTGCTTGACCAGGCTCAGCAGCTTGATCGACAGCACCGGGAACACGCAGGGCATCAGGTTCAGCACCATGCCACCGACAAAGGCGAGCAACAGCGCCATGGCCCAGCCCATGTCAGCCCCGCCACCGAGCGTTTCGGGTGTCAGGGCGGCGGCTTGCGTGTCGACCAGTTCCTTCGCTCCCGTCGGCCATTCAAACGCGGCAACGGCCCGCACCGGCGTGTCGAACTCGGCCGATCGCTGCGTGCCCCCCCAGACCGTCGGCACGCCGAGCGCAGTGGCGCCCTGCGCCACCGCGATGCCGGAAAGCGACGCAGGTGGGGCCGCGCCGTCGAGCAGGCGCAGCTTGACGGCATACCCGCTGTCGGTGCGAAACACGGCGTGCTGCGCCGGCTCGATCAGTTGTTCGGCATACGGAAACAATTGCAGCGCCGGGCGCGGCGCGTCAGGTTCGAGGGGCTTCGAGAAGGTGACCAGCAGCTCTCGCCCAGCCTGCTGGGCATCGACCGTCCAGCCATCGAGCGGTGCGGCCTGGGCCTCCCGGGCGCGCTCGAACAACTCGGTGTGCTCGGTGCTGCCGGGCGTGACGGCATCGGCTGAATCGCCGCCGCCGACGACCGGCAGTTGCAGCGCCAGCGTCGCGCTCTCCGGGATGCAGACGTCGTTGCAGACGAGCCAGGTCGCCTTTGCCTGGAGGCTGAGCGTGCTTCCGGGACGCGCATCGGCCGGGGCGGTGTAGATCAGCGGCAGCAGCAGTTCGCCGTCATAGCCGTAGTTGACGAGCGGGCCGATGGGCAGCCGCTTCGGCGCCGGCCATTCGATCTCCCCAGCCTCGCTGCCAGGGGGCAGCGTCCAGCTCAGCGTGGTGGGCAAACCGGAATCGCCGGGGTTGCGCCAGTAGGTGTGCCAGTGAGGGATGTGCTGCAGGCGCAGCCCGATGCGCAGCGCCTGGCCGGGCTGCACCGAGCTGCGCTCGGCCACCAGCTCGGCGGTGACGTGTTCAGTCTTCACCGGCCGGGCCGCCACGGGCAAGGTGCAGACGAATGCGGCGATCAGCCCGACGAGCCAGGCACGCATGGCGACCGCAGCCGATGGTGCCCCGGGCCGCCGCGAGTAGGGTCGATCAACCGCCGGTGAATTCATCAACATCCTTCATTTTCTCGTCGAGAGAGCTGGATTCTGGTGGGCGAAGGGAGTTCCGCCGACACATGGCGGAGCTGCCCGCGAGAGGCCGGTACCCGCAGCTGACGCGACCGCTGCAGCCCAGCGAGTCGATCAGGTCGAACTGGAGCGGGTCATTCAACTCGCCGCTGTCGCGGTGGCAGTGTCCTCCAGGTGAGCGGTGAAGCGGAGCATCGAGAGGTTGTCGAATGTCAGGGCTGTGGCAGGGCTGGCCGTCCCGGGGATGGTGATAAGGTTCCCTCGGGCTGGGCGATCACCCACCCCTGAAATCTCGATTTGTTCTCACTGGATTCAAAAGCATGGCAAAGATCGACCGCTTGATGGTGGGCGAATCAATGGTCGGCGACGGCAACGAAGTGGCGCACATCGACCTGCTCATCGGCCCGCGCGGCAGCGCGGCCGAATCCGCGTTCGCGAATGCGCTGGTCAACAACAAGGATGGCTTCACGTCGATGCTGGCCGTGGTCGAGCCCAACCTGTTGACCAAACCCTCCACGGTGATGTTCAACAAGGTCACGATCAAGGGCGCGAAGCAGGCCGTGCAGATGTTCGGCCCGGCGCAGCGCGGTATCGCGATGGCCGTGGCCGACTCGGTCGAGGACGGCACGATCCCGATCGCCGAGGCCGACAACCTGTTCATCTGCGTCAGTGTCTTCATCCACTGGCTGGCAGAAGACGACAGGAAGATCCTGGACTACAACTACCTGGCGGCCAAGGAAGCGATCCAGCGCGCCGTCACCGGATGGCCGAAGGCCGCTGAGGTGGTCGCCAGGAAGGGCTCGACGCCGAACCCGTCCGTGGGGCACTGAGCATTCAGGCGGCGGCCCGCCGCTCGATGACGACGCCGACCCCCTCGACATCGGGAAACTTCTTCGGCTTGACCACCTTGACGCGAACCCAGGCGGCACCGAAGTCGACGATCAGCATGTCGGCGATCGTCTCGGCGAACGATTCCAGCAGTGTCGATTTGTGGTCCCGGTACAGGGCCTGCAGCCGCTCATGCACACCTCCATAGTCGATGGTGTCGGCGATGCGGTCGGTCTCGCAGGCCTTGGCTCGCGGCAGCCCGGCATGGACATCGACGACGATGGTCTGCGGGCGATGCAGTTCGGCATCGTGGATGCCGATCACCGTCTGGCCGGTGTAGCCCTCGATGAAGATCACATCCATCGGCTGTGAAGCGTCCGCAGGAGCGACGCTGCGGGGCGACGGCGTCACGCAGGCGAGGTCGATGTTGAGGTGTCGGGGCACGGCGGCGTGAGTTGAGATCAGGATCGCCGGGGTGACGCCACGGCGGCATTCGGCATTCTGTCATCGGTGCCCTCGGTCGAGGAAACAGCGGGTCATCAGCGGCCAGTTCTCGCTCAAGTGGGCGCTGACGCGGCCGATACCACGATGAGCCCCGAAGAGTTTCTTCGCCCTGTCGAGTTCGCCATGTCGCGCTTAGCCCTGTCTGCCCTGATTGCCATCGTCGCGCTGCCACTGTCCGGTTGCGACCAGCTGGGCATCGAGTCGCCCGAAAAGATCGCGGCGGCACGCACCGCCGAAGGCACGGCCATCGGTGGCGCCTGTCGCCACGCCGGCCGGGCCATCGAGGACTGCTACACGCTGAACAAGAAGGCCGACAAGGCGGCGATCTTTGCAGGCTGGCGCGAAATGAACGACTACATGCGCGAGAACAAGATCGACGCGGTAGCGTCGCAGCTCGACAAATCGGCAGAAAGCGCGAGCAGCAAGACGACGGCGGCCGATGCGCCCGAGTCAAACGCCCAGACTGCGAAAGCGCCCAAGGACGCCAAGGACCCGGCAGCCTATTGAGGGCGTGCGGCTCGCGTTCACATCGCGGTGCAAAGCCGGGCATGGCCCCGGGCCATGTCGCCGCCACGACGCCTGGGCGCAGGGCGAGGCCACACAATCGGCCATGAGTCATGCCTTCCGGTCGCTGCTGGGCGACCCTGATTTCCGCCGCGGTGCGCGCGAGATGCGCAGCCTGGCGGCCGGCATCGGCGCCTGGGGTCTGGTGACGGGCGTGGCAATGGTCAAGGGTGGCCTCAGCGTGCCGCTGGCCGCGCTGATGACGTTGCTCGTCTATGCCGGCAGTGCCCAGCTCGCGGCGCTGCCCCTGCTGGCGGCCGGGGCGCCGATGTGGGTGATCTGGGCAGCGGGTTTCTGCGTCAACCTGCGCTTCGTGATCTACAGCGCCCGCTGGCGTGCGGTGTTCGCGCCCTTGCCGCGGCGCTACAGACTGCTGCTCGGCTACCTCGCGGTGGATCTGAGCCTGATCGGCTTTCAGCGCGCCTACCCTGCCGACGAACACGGGCCGAGTCGCGCGCCGGGTCAGCTGCCCTACTTCCTCGGCGGTTCGCTGCTGCTGTGGGTGGCCTGGCAAGTGCCCTCGCTGATCGGCATCGCGCTGGCGAACGTGATCCCGGACTCCTGGGGCCTCGGTTTTGCCGGGACGCTGGCGATGCTCGGCATCACCTACAGCCTGTTGTCGGACCGCAGCACCTGGGTCGTTGCGGGGGTGGCGGGTACGGCAGCCGTGGTGGCGTTTGCGCTGCCCCTGAAGCTCAACATCATCGTCGCTATCGTCGCGGCAGTGGCCGCAGGCCTGCTGATCGAGCAGGCCCAGACCGCAGCCCGGCGGCTGCAACGGTCTCCCTGAGCGCATCACATGAGTGACGCCGCCTACACCACGCTCACCATCGTCGGGCTGGCGGTCATCACCGTGGTTTCGCGAGGCTTCTTCCTGATCCCCGAGCGCGAGGTGCCGATTCCCTCCTGGTTGCAGCGGGGGTTGAAAGTCGCGCCGCTGGCCGCGCTGTCGGCGGTGATCGTGCCCGAGATCGTGATGACGCAGGGCCACCTGATCAGCACCTGGCAGGACGCCCGGCTGCCTGCGGCGCTGGTGGCGACGCTCTGGTACGCGTGGCGGCCGGGCGTGCTGGGACCGCTGCTGGCCGGGCTGGCGGCGTACCTGCCTCTGCGGCTGATCTGCGGCTGGTGAGTCGCACAGCGCCCCTCACGGACCTTAAACTCGAGCCGCTATCCGGCCTGCTCCCATGAAAGCCATTCGATTCACCGACCTCATCGCCGCCAACCGGGTCGCCGGACAGCGGGTGTTCATCCGCGTCGATTTCAACGTCCCGCAGGACGACACCGGTCGCATCACCGACGACACCCGCATCCGTGCGTCGCTGCCCTGCATCGAGGCTGCGCTGAAAGCCGGCGCGTCGGTGATGGTCACCTCGCATCTGGGCCGGCCGAAGGAGGGACTCTGGACCGCTGAAGACTCGCTGGCTCAGATCGCCGCGCATGTCAGCGAACTGCTGGGGCGCCCGGTGCCGCTGATCAGGGACTGGGTCGATGGCATCACCGTCGACGGCCGCGCGCTTGCCCCGGGCGAACTGGTGCTGCTGGAGAATTGCCGCCTGAACGTCGGCGAGGCCAGGAACGACGAGACGCTGAGCCGCAAGATGGCCGCCTTGTGCGACATCTATGTGAACGACGCCTTCGGTGCCGCGCACCGCGCGCAGGCCTCGACGCACGGCATCGCGAAGTACGCACCGATCGCCTGTGCCGGCCCGCTGCTCGCCGGAGAGGCCGACGCGATAACGAAGGTGCTGGCCGCGCCGGCACGCCCGCTGATCGCGATCGTCGGCGGCAGCAAGGTCAGCACCAAGCTGACGATCCTCGAAGCGCTGTCGGCCAGGGTCGACGGGCTGATCGTCGGCGGCGGCATTGCCAACACCTTCATGCTGGCCGCCGGCCTGCCGATCGGCAAGTCGCTGGCCGAAGCCGACCTGGTCGACAAGGCGAAAGCGGTGATCGCATCAATGAAGGCGCGCGGTGCCGAGGTGCCCATTCCCGTCGATGTGGTCACCGCCAGGACCTTTGCAGCCGACGCTCCCGCCACGACGAAGGAGGCCGCCGATGTGGCGGCCGATGACCTGATCCTCGATATCGGCCCGAAGACCGCAGCGATGCTGGCCGACCGGCTGAAATCGGCTGGCACGATCGTCTGGAACGGCCCGGTCGGCGTGTTCGAGTTCGAGCCCTTCTCGCATGGCACCGAAGCCATCGCGCGCGCGATCGCAGGCTCGAGCGCGTTCAGCATCGCTGGCGGCGGCGACACCTTGGCGGCGATCGCGAAGTTCGGCGTCGAGAGCGGCGTGGGCTACATCTGCACCGGCGGCGGCGCCTTCCTCGAAATGCTCGAAGGCAAGGTGCTGCCCGCGATCGAGATCCTCGAACAGCGCGCGAAAGACGCACCGGCCTGACCGGCCACCGACCGCAAGGCGCGGCCTGGCCCTTCTTCAAAGAACCGACCATGCTCCGAGCCACCAAGATCGTCGCGACCCTCGGGCCTGCCTCCAGCTCCACCGAGGTACTCGAGCGAATGATTCGCGCCGGCGTCGACGTGATGCGGCTGAACTTCTCGCATGGCAGCGCGCAGGATCACATCGCCCGCGCAGCGCTGGTGCGCGACGTGGCCAGGCGGGTCGGCAAGGAAGTGGCCCTGATGGCCGACCTGCAGGGCCCGAAGATCCGCGTCGGCAAGTTCGAGGGCGGCAAGACGATGCTCGAAGCGGGGCAGACATTCATCCTCGATGCCGAGATGACCGCGCTCGGCACGAACGAGCGCGTCGGCCTCGACTACAAGGAGCTGCCGCGCGACGTGCGCCCTGGCGACACGCTGATGCTCGACGACGGGCTGCTGAGGCTCACCGTTGATGCGGTGCGCGGCGCCGAAGTGCACACCACCGTGGTGGTCGGCGGCAAGCTGTCGAACAACAAGGGCATCAACAAGGCCGGCGGCGGCCTGACCGCGCCCGCCTTGACGGCCAAGGACATGGAAGACATCAGGACCGCGATGAGCTTCCAGTGCGAGTACCTGGCGGTGAGTTTTCCGAAAAGCGCGACCGACATGGAGATGGCGCGCCAGCTCGCCAACCTGGCTGGCGAGCCTTACAGGCACAAGGCAGCGTTGATTGCGAAGATCGAGCGCAGCGAGGCGATTGCGGTGCTGGAAAGCATCCTGAAGGCCAGCGACGGCATCATGGTCGCACGCGGCGACCTGGCGGTGGAAGTTGGCAACGCGACGGTGCCCGCGCTGCAGAAGAAGATGATCAAGATGGCGCGCGAGTTCGACCGCATCGTCATCACCGCCACCCAGATGATGGAATCGATGATCGTCAACCCGGTGCCCACGCGAGCCGAGGTCAGCGATGTGGCGAACGCGGTGCTCGACGGCACCGATGCGGTGATGCTCAGCGCCGAGACGGCGACGGGCAGGCACCCGGTCGAGACGGTGGAGATGATGTCTTCGATCTGCATCGAGGCCGAGCGCGCCGAGGAGATCTCGCTCGATGCCGGCTTCACCAACAAGCTTTTCGGACGCATCGACCAGTCGATCGCGATGGCCGCCCTGTTCACCGCGCACCACCTGGGCTGCAAGGCGATCCTGGCGCTGACCGAATCGGGCTCGACCGCGCTGTGGATGAGCCGCCACAAGATCCATGTGCCGATCTACGGGCTGACCTCGCAGGTCAACAGCCAGCGCAAGATGGCGCTGTACCGCAATGTGCGGCCCTTGCTGATGCCCAATTTCGCCGATCGCGACCAGGCGCTGGCCCGGGCCGAGGGATTGCTGGTCGAGCAGGGAGTGCTCAAGCCGGGCGACACCTACGCCATCACCATCGGCGAACCGATGGGCTATCCGGGCGGCACCAACATGCTGAAGGTCTGTCGCGTGGCGTGATGCGCTGCGGCGCGACATTCCGCACGTGCTGACGGTCGCGCGCCTGCGGGGATGGGCGCTGCGCCGAAGACCCGGCCGATACAATGATTTTCATCACGGAGGGCGCTGCTGCGGCCGCCCAGGCGCCTTGCTGGCAGCGGTCAGCCGGGCCACCTCTCGAGTTCCAACACTCCACGAGAAACGACCATGCCACTCGTCTCCATGCGCCAGTTGCTCGACCACGCCGCCGAGAACACCTATGGCATTCCGGCGTTCAATGTGAACAACCTCGAACAGGTGCAGGCAGTAATGTCCGCGGCCGACGAGGTCGGCTCGCCAGTGATCCTGCAGGCCAGCGCCGGCGCGCGCAAGTACGCCGGAGAGCCGTTCATCAAGCACCTGATCCAGGCGGCCGTCGAGAGCTGGCCGCACATCCCGCTGGTGATGCACCAGGACCACGGCCAGAGCCCCGATGTCTGCCAGGGCGCGATCAACCTCGGTTTCAGCTCGGTGATGATGGACGGCTCTCTGCAGGCCGACGGCAAGACCATCGCCAGCTACGACTACAACGTCGAGGTGACGCGGCAGGTCGTCGAGATGGCTCACCGGCTCGGCGTCACCGTCGAAGGCGAACTGGGCTGCCTGGGCTCGCTGGAGACGATGAAGGGCGACAAGGAAGACGGCCACGGCACCGATTCGACGATGACGATGGACCAGCTGCTGACCGACCCCGAAGAGGCTGCCGACTTCGTCAAGAAGACGCAGCTCGACGCGCTGGCAATCGCCATCGGCACCAGCCACGGCGCCTACAAGTTCACCCGCAAGCCCACCGGCGACATCCTCGCCATCGGCCGCATCAAGGAAATCAACCGGCGCATCCCGAACACCCACCTGGTGATGCACGGCAGTTCCAGCGTGCCGCAGGAGCTGCTGGCCATCATTCGCCAGTACGGTGGCGACATGAAGGAGACCTATGGTGTGCCCGTCAGCGAGATCCAGGAAGCGATCAAGTTCGGTGTGCGCAAGATCAACATCGACACCGACGTCCGGCTCGCCATGACCGCCGCCATCCGCAAGTACCTGTTCGAGAACCCGGACAAGTTCGACCCCCGCGACTACCTGAAGCCCGCACGCGAGGCCGCCAGGCAGATCTGCAGGCAGCGTTACCTCGAATTCAATTGCGAAGGCCAGGCGGCGAAGATCAAGCCGCAGACGCTGTCGGTGGTGGCCGCGCGTTATGCCAGGGGCGAGCTGGCACAGACCGTCGTCTGATGCCTTTTTGAACCACCGGACGAACACGCCGCGCCATGACAGAAGCCTTGCTCGAAAGCCGCCTGCACAGCCTGCCCCTGCTGGCACGCGGCAAGGTGCGCGACAACTACGCCGTCGGTACGGATCGGTTGCTGATGATCGCCAGCGACCGCCTCAGCGCGTTCGATGTGGTGATGAGCGAGCCGATTCCAGGCAAGGGCCAGTTGTTGACCGAGATGGCGCTGTTCTGGTTCGAGCGCCTCAAGGACATCGTGCCCAACCACCTGACCGGCGAAGCGCCGGAGAGCGTCGTCGCCGCCGATGAGCGGGCCCAGGTGATCGGCCGGTCGATGCTGGTCAAGCGAGTCACGCCTCTGCCCGTCGAAGCGGTGGTGCGCGGTTATCTGGCAGGCAGCGGCTGGAAGGAGTACCAGCACAGTCGCTCGGTTTGCGGCGTGGCGCTGCCGGAGGGGCTGGTCAACGCGGCCAAGCTGCCGCAGCCGATCTTCACGCCGGCGACCAAGGCCGAGATGGGCGACCACGACGAGAACATCTCCTTCGAGCGCATGGCCGAGATCATCGGCGCTCCGCTGGCTGCGCAGGTGCGCAAAGTGGCCATCGAGCTTTACGAGACGGCCGCCGCCTATGCGCTGACCAAGGGCATCATCATCGCCGACACCAAATTCGAATTCGGCCTCGACGCCCACGGCACGCTGACGCTGATGGACGAGGTATTGACGCCCGACTCCTCGCGCTTCTGGCCGCTTGGGGGGTACGACAAGGCATTTGTCGCCGGACTCAACCCACCAAGCTACGACAAGCAGTTCGTGCGCGACTGGCTGGAACAGGCCGTCGTGGATGGGGCGCCCTGGAACAAGCAGGCCCCGGCGCCGGCCCTGCCGGCCTCGGTGGTCGAACACACTGCAGCGACTTACCGGGAAGCCCTGCAACGCCTCACACGATGAAGCCGCCCCCGTCGCCGATGATGGTGCGGCTCGATGCCGCGCTGGCTGCCTGCAGGCATCCCGTCGATGCGGCCTGCGTACGGGCCGAACGGGCCGGTTTGCTGGCTCGGCAGGGCAACCTGGACGACGCAAACGCCGAGTTGCAGATTCTCAGGCGCGATTTCACCGATCGGCCGACGGCGGTGGTCACGGTGTGGATCTGCATCGTCGAGGCCTGGATCGAACAGCACAGCGGTCGTCCCTCGGCCGGCGGCGACAAGATGCGGCGCGCCCAGGCGCTGAGCGCTGCCGCCCGGCTGAAACCACTGCAGGCGCTGAGCGCCGCCTGGTTGGCGCACCTGGGCTACATGCAGGACGACTTCGACGACATGGCGAAGTACCTTGCGCTGGCGCTGCAACTGGCGGCCCCGGACCATCACGCGGCGCGGGCACGCGCGGCGCTGGTTGCCGCGTCCGGCTACCACCGGGCCAATCGCCTCGACCTGGCACGGCCCTGGTACATCCGCGCTCGCGAGCATGCGGTCGCCGATACCGACGAATCTCTGCTCGGCAACGTCACCTTCATGATGGCGTGTCACCGCAGCAACCATGCGTCGAGGGCGTCGATCTTCGGCAGCGTCGACACGGCCGAAGCCCGCCGTGCGCAGGCATGGCTCGATGCATCGTTCAACTTCGACCAGTGGATCGGGTCGGCACCACAGGACAGCTTTCTCTGCACGCTGCGCGCGCAGCTGTATTGCGCGCAAGGGCAGTATCCGCAAGCCCTCGCCCTGTACGAAATCCACCTGGCCGACACCGAACGGCAGGGTCTCGCGCACATGCGCGCGGCGCACCTCGCCGATCAGGCCTGGTGCCGTTTCCACGTGGGTGACGCGAGCGGCGCCCGGTTGGACGCGCAGGCCGCCGCGGCGCTCGTGAACCCTGGCATGTTCATGGAAGATAGGGCCATCGCCTGCGGGCGGCTCGACCAGGTGTTCGAGGCGCTGGACGACATCGACGCAGCGCTGACGCAGCGCCAACTGGCCCGCGAGCACTGGGCGACGTACCAGACCATGATGCAGTCCATGATCGACCTGCTGGGTCGGACGCTGGGCGCCGGGGCGCACTGAACGTGCACACCGCGGCGCCGTCGGCCGCGCCGAAAAGCGGCCCTCGCTGCGTCGCGCTGCTCGACGACCGCGACGCCTCGCCCGAGCGGCCGAGCAGCAGGGCCTACAGCGGCTTCGTGCGCGAGCACCGGTGCGTCGACGCCGCCGAGCTGGCGGCCACCTGGGCTGAAGTCGATGCCGACCTGCGCAGCGGACTGCACGCGCTGCTGCTGGCCGACTACGAATGGGGCGCCAAGCTGCTGCAGGCCGGTCACCAGGCCTTGCCCCGAGACGACGGCTCGGCGCTGCGGGTCCTGATGTTTGCCAACTGCGCGAAGCTGTCGCGGGTCGAGGCCGACCAGTGGCTGGAGCAGCTTGACGCGGAGATCACCGACGCGCACGACGTGCGTGATGCTGCCGGTGTGCTGAACCTCGAATCCAGCGTTGACAGAGCGGCATTCACCCAGGCGATCCACCGGATTCAGGAAGCCATCCGCGCCGGCGAGACCTACCAGGTCAACTACAGCTATCGGCTGCACGGGCAGGCCTATGGCTCCCCGGTCGGGCTGTACCGTCGTTTGCGCGCGCTGCAGCCGGTGGCGTTCGGCGCCTACATCCAGTTGCCAGGCGCCGAGGCACAACACCCGCGCGATGCCGAAACGACGCACGTGCTGTCATGCTCGCCAGAGCTGTTCCTGCGGCATGAGGACGGGCTGCTGACCGCGCGGCCGATGAAGGGCACGGCGTCGCGCACCCGCACGCCGGAAGCCGACAGCGAGACCGCTCGCCACCTGTCGCTCGATGTGAAGAACCGGGCCGAGAACCTGATGATCGTCGACTTGCTGCGCAACGACCTCGGCCGCATCGCGCAGACCGGCTCGGTGCGGGTCCCCGACCTGTTCGCGATCGAGCCCTACCCGACGGTGTTCCAGATGACCTCGACGGTTCAGGCGCGCGTGCGACCGGAGGTGGACTTTCCCGCCCTGCTGCGGGCCGTGTTTCCCTGCGGATCGATCACCGGTGCGCCCAAGCACCACACGATGGACTGGATCGCCAGGCTGGAATCGACTCCGCGCGGGCTCTACTGCGGCACGATCGGCTGGGTCGATGCGCCGCAGGGCGACGCGCGCCTGGGCAGCTTCTGCCTGTCGGTCGCGATCCGCACCATCACCCTCGGCGCGCAGGCGAGCGGCCTGCGCCCGGCGCGCCTTGGCATCGGCGCAGGCATCGTTCTTGACAGCCAGGTCGATGAGGAATTCGAGGAGTGCCGCCTGAAGTCACGCTTCCTGACCGGGCTGCCACCCGGCTTCGAGCTGTTCGAGACGATGCGCGCGACGCGCGGCGATGGCGTCGCTCACCTGGAGCTGCACCTCGCTCGACTCGGCCGCAGCGCGCAGGTGCTGGGATTCGCCTTTGATCGCGATGCCGCGCAGCGCCTGATCGAGTCCCGACTGCGCAGCCTGGCCCACGAGACGCATCAACAACATCGTCTGCGGCTGTCGTTGTCCCACGACGGTCGCTTGCTGCTGACACAGGCCGTGCTGAGCGAGCTGCCACCCGGCTCCGACGGCGCAGCGGTGTCGCTGCTGATCGCCGAACTTCGCCTGCCGAACTGCCAGCCGCTGGCTTCCCACAAGACCACGCTGCGCCAGCACTACGACGACGGCGTGCGCGCAGCCGAGCGCATCGGCGCGTTCGACAGCCTGTTCTTCACCGAGGACGGGCGCCTTGTGGAGGGCGGGCGCAGTTCGGTGTTCCTGAAGCTGGCAGGCCGCTGGTGCACCCCCCCGGTCACCGATGGCGCCCTGCCAGGCGTCATGCGCGGCCTGGTGCTCGACGATCCGCAGTGGCAGGCCACAGAACGCAGCCTGAGCGCTGCGGACCTCGCCTGCGCCGAGGCCATCATGGTGTGCAACGCCTTGCGCGGCACCTTGTCGGCACAGCTGAAGCGCGAATGACCGGCCTGGCACCGCAGGATCCAGATCGTCGTGTCTGGCTGGCCTCGCGGCTGCTTTCGTGCGGAATGAGCTCACAAGCGGGACGACTCGGCCGATAACTCGGTCATGGCGGTCACGGCTGCCCTTTGAGACCGACAGCACCGACAGGAGTCGCCATGAAACTTGAGCACATCGTTTTTGCCGTGGCCGCGAAAGTGGACCTCGACCAGTCGTTCGTCTTCGAGTACGTCGTCTGCCGGCACATCCGGACGATCCTGCTCAAGCGAACCGCCTTGCCCACGCTGGCGATCGACCCCGACTGCCATGAGTATCTCGACTCGAGTGAGCTGCACCGGTGCATCGACCATGCCGCGCACCTGTTCCTCAGTGATCTGGTGCGTGCGAGTGAAATCAGCGAAGCAGCGGTGGCACGCTGGCAGCTGACGCTCGCTCACTGACGCGGCACAAGGCTCCGCTCGCGCGTCACTCGTCGCCTTCATCGGGCAGATCGGGGGGGCCGGCCCACACCTGCTGCGTCGAGCCCGGCCGGTGGCGCGAGCGCTTGGCCGAGTTCAGCCGCAGATCAGCCAGCGACAGCAGGTCATGCGCCCGCCACGGCCCGCCGTCAGGGCGTGCCGCCACACCGATGCAGACATCGATCGTTCCGATGTCCGGATGGACATCGTGCGCCCGGCCGACCAGGCTGCGGATGCCGCAGGCGAACTGCGTGGCCGTGGCCAATGAGGTGCCCGGCAGCAACAGCGCGAACTGGTCGCCCCCGAGCCGTGCCACGGTATCGCCGGGCCGCGCCGAGCGCTGCAGGGTCCGAGCCAGTGCCACCAAGGCACGGTCGCCGCTGTCGCGGCCGCGCTCCAGGTTGATCAGGAACAGGTTGTCCAGATCGACCAGCAACAGCGCCAGTGCGGGCTGCTCAGCCTCTGCGGCCTCGCTGAGGCGATCGAGGAAGTACGCCCGGTGATGCAAGCCCGTGAGCTCGTCGAGGAACAGCGGCGCGGCGTTCTTCATGATGCGGACTCTACAGCCGCCGCGCTGGGATCAGAAGCGGTCGATCAGCGAACCCGCGCCTGAGGCGCCGGGCTTCGGGGCCGACGCTGACAGGCGCCGTGCGCGCTCGACATCGGTGTACGACAGCGTGGCATCTCCGAGTGCTGGCTGACGGTAGATCAGCTTCATGCCGCCGGCGAAGTCCCAGTCGAAGCTGCCCCGCGGCGCAAAGCGGGCGGCAAATGCAGGGAAGGGACGACGGGCGCCATCGGCGGTGGTCGGCACGCCGTATTTGCTGACCAGCAGCTCGCGCAGCGCCTCGTTTTCCTGGCCGTACGGCTTGATGACGAACTGCGCGCTGACCAGCCCGGCGGCATCGCTCAACACCGTCAGACGCTGCAATGCGGGCGCTCCGGCGGCCCGGGTGTCGAAGCTCGGTGGCCCGTCGGCGCGCGGCGCCAGCGGGGTGGCCCCTGCCTTCAGCGCCGCGGCGATGAAGACCTCGGTGGACGCTCCTCGCAGCCGCACGCCGTACAGCGTCAGCTCGCCCAGCGGGGGTGGGGACTGCGCCGGTGTGACTCCGGCGACGCAGAGCAGCAGCACTGCGGCGATCGCTGCGCCCAGTGAGCAACGGGACTTCAGAAACAGCTTCATTCTGTGAACAGGCGCCTCAGTCGGATGCCGACAAGACTTCGAGGATCGCCGCGGTGGTGTTGGCCGCGTGGATGGCGATCTGCGCATGGTTGGCGGCGATGACGTGCAGCGGGTAGGTGCCCGACACCACGCCACGGAACCAGACCTCGGCGCCGGCGACCTCGGGCGCCAGGCCTTCTACCGCCGCGACCAGCGCGTCGGCGAGCGAGGGCAGTTCGGCATCGGCGTACAGCGTCTGCCCTTCGTCGGTGACCCGATAGTCGAACAGGCCTCCAGGTGGGGTATCGATTTCGATGCGAACGATCATGGACAGATCCTGAAAGAAGGATGACGGGCGTTGGTGCAGCGCCCGACGTCGAAGCTCCACGGCATCACCAATGCCATGATTTCAACAGAGGGCGTGATCACGGCGCGCCTTCAGGGCGTGCAGCGTCATGATGAAGTGTGCGCCAGTGGCGGTGTCAGCCGAGAACGCGCCAAACCGATGCGCCCGCAGCGCTGCGGACCTCGGCGCGGGTGTCGTCAAGGCGCTGCCAGTGCATCGCTTCGGTGCGACCCTCGAACTCGGGAAGGCTGGATCGCTCGATGCACCAGACGCCGTCGCGCAACCGACCGTACGAGATCTCGAAGTCGAGCAGCGCAGTGGCCGACGCCGGGTGCCGGGCGAGCAGCAGGCTCAGCGTGTCGCCCGGCGCCGTACCGAACGGCCAGCCCAGCCGGCGCGGCCGCACGCGCATCAAGCACGCACCGGCCAGCAGCAGAAAGGCGCGCGCGGTCGCAAGCATCCTGGCTTCGTCACCCGGCCGTGCATCAGTGTCGGCCAGCACCAGGGTACGCCCGGTCGAGCCTGGCACGCGTTCCCACACTTCGCGGTAGACGCCATGCACACCGGTCTCGATGACGCGGTCGTCACCATCGAATTCCATCCAGCCGGCATCGGGTGCGGGCCCTGCCGGCTGAAGATCGAACCGGCGATGCCAGGTACACACATCGCGCGGTACCTGCGCTTGCACCTCGGTGCGACCGAAGAAGCCCTTTTGCTGCGCCAGCGCGAGGCACTGTTCAGTGCTCATCGTGGCCAGCCCGCTCGCCGACCGGCCCACGTCGGCTACGGCAGGCACGCGCAGGTCGGCATGCCATCGTTCGGTCTGCAGCCAATGCACCCAGGTGGTGGTGTCCGACCCCTCCGGCGTTTCGAGCAGCGTTCGCCGCCACACGCCGCGGTAGCGCTCGGGAACGTCGGGTACCGGGTCGCCGCTGCTCACGCCACGAACTGCGGAAACGCGGGCAGCGAGCGGTAGAACGGGAAGTCGTGGTTCGGCCACAGCCACGCGCCGGTGTCGGCGGCCAGCGCCTTCAGCTTGCGGATGCTGTCGATCGCCTGCGCCTCTCGGCCTTGCCAGAGCGTGCCCGGCGCGATCTCGTCGTCGATGTTTTCCTGCAGGTCGGCGGCGTCTCCGGCCAGCAGGACCGGCGGGCCCTTCGGCATCTCGATCCACATCGACATGTGGCCCACCGTGTGGCCGGGCGTCGCCACCGCCTGCACGCCAGGCAGCACGCTGTACTCGCCCGACTGCAGCCGGAATTGCAGCGGTGCGCCGACCTCGTCAATCAGGTCATCGGCGAACACCGCCGGGTCGGCGCCGCTGGTCGCGACCGCCATCTCGTCGCGCTGCACATGGATCTCGGCGCCGCAGCCGCAGCGACGCAATTCGCGCAGCCCGCCCGCATGGTCGAAGTGCAGGTGGCCGATGAAGATCACGTCGACATCGGCCGGCGTCAGCCCGAGCCGCGCCAGATGGTGCGGGATGCGCTGCTCGTCGCGCATGTCCGGCGCGCCGAATTCGAAGGTCGCCGGGTTGTAGTGGCGATTGCGGGCGACCGGGTCGGCGATCTTCGCGTGATCGCAGCCCACGTCGTACAGGATGCGGCCGTTCGCCGTCTCGATCAGGTAGGCGAGGATCGGCGCCTCGATCTGCTGGCCATGCCCGCGCTGCCAGGTCGAGATCGACTTGTCGTAGCGGTGCGTCGCGGTCAGCAGCGGCCAGAGTTTGCGAACCTGTGTCATGGGGACTCCGTGTTGCGGGGGCGCCGCAGTTGCGCGATCAGTCTGGCGCTGTCAGCCACCTTGCCGAAGATGCCGCCTTCGACCGCAATCATCGCGAGCGCCGCTTGCTGCAGCCCCGGATCGGAGGCCGCACAGGCGTCGCTGACCGTGATGCAACGCAGACCGTGGTCGGTCGCCGCGCGCAGCGTGGTGTGCACGCAGACCTCGGTGGTGACGCCGCAGACGATCACCGTGTCGATGCCCCAACCGCGCAGGATCTGGTCGAGGTCGGTCTGGTGGAAGGCGCTGTAGCCGGGCTTGTCGATGACCGGCTCATCGGCACGCGGCTGCAGTTCGTCGACCAGCCCGTGGCCCGGTTCGCCACGCACCAGCAAACGGCCCAGCGGCCCGGTCGAACCGATCTCGGCGCCTGCGTGGCGGCTTCGCTCCCGCTTGGCCAGCGGGCAGTCGGACAGGTCGGGCCGATGCCCTTCGCGGGTGTAGGCGATGCGCAGCCCGGCTGCGCGTGCCGCGTCGATCAACGCACACACCGGGCCCAGCGTGGCACGCAGGCGCGACACATCAACGCCTGCCTGTGCCGCATAGCCACGCGGGTCGAGGAAGTCGCGCTGCAGGTCGATCACCAGCAAGGCAGTGCGGGACGCGTCAAACATGGGGCGCGGGGTTCAGCCGAATTCGTGCGTGATGGCCGCCGCGATGCGCGTAGACAGTTCGGCGGCCATCGCTGCGCCCTTCTCGGCGCTGGACCCGCGTGCCGACGACAGAACGCCCGACAGCGGCACCCAGTGCTTGCGCGTCGGGTACACGTCGTACGGAGGGAAGTCGACCGGCGGTTCGTCGGGGATCAGGTCCAGCCGCACCAGGCCCGGGTGGTAGTGCAGCATCATCGACGTTTCGATGACTGCCGCGTGCTCCAGCGCAAAGCCGGGAAAGCCATCGGGGAACACGCTGGCCAGCGTCGTCTCCGACAGAAAGTCCCAGTACTCGAGGCGCATCACCTGCAGCGTCGAGCGCGTACCCAGGTCGCGCAGGCCGAGGTCGATGCCTTCGGTCAGGAACCACTGGTTCTCATAGTGGCCGTTGACGAACACCAGCTTGGTCGCGCCGTGCCGCGCGAACTCGCGCACCGCGTCGCGCACCGAACCGATCAGGGTCGCCGCGTCGACGCTGGTGGTGCCGCAGAAGTGCTGGCCACCGCCGCACTTCGGCTGCGACTTGTAGCCGTACGACAGCATCGGTGCGACCAGCGCACCGATGCGCCCGGCGGCATCGGCGGCGACCGCAGCGGACAGCAGTCCGTCCGTGCCCAGCGGCAGGTGGGGCCCGTGCTGTTCGAGCGCGCCGACCGGCAGCAGGATCGCCGGCTGATCCTGCTTCATGCGCGCCTCATAGTCGACCCACGACAACTGGTTCATCCAGACGGTGCTCATGCAGTCTTCTCCTTGGGAGTGGAATCGTTCGGATCGGTGGCTTCGATCAATGCGGCAACGGCAATCAGCAGGCCGCCCGCCCATTCAAGCGGCCGCAACGACTCGTCGCCCAGAATCACGGCCGAAACCACGGCCACCAGCAGCTCGACGGTCAGGATCACGCCCGCGCGGCCGGATTCGAGGTGGGTCACACCGTACAGCCAGGTGGCTGTCGCCAGCACCACCCAGATGAAGGCATAGGCGAGGAGGCCCAGCGCGAGCGGGGCACTGATCGCCGGCACGACCTCTCCGGTCAGCAGCACAGTGACAGCGGACACGATCCCGCTGCCCAGGAAAACCACCGCTGTTTTCGACAGCATCGGTATCGCTTGTGCGGCGCGTGCGATCAGGTTGTGCCCGGCAAAGGCCAGGCCTGCTGTCAGGGCCAGCCAGTCTGCAAAGCCCAAGGGCCTGGACCAGGCCGCATCGCCACCGATCACGAACCACAGGCCAACCAGTGCCAATGCCACGGCGAGCGCTCGGCGGCGGCTGATCTTTTCGCCGAGGAACACGCGCCCGCCCAGCACCGACCAGACCGGCGCGAGGTAGAACAGCAGCATCACCCGCACCACATCGCCGATCACCAGCGCCTGCACGAACGCCGTGTTGGCAAAGCCGCCAACCGCCATCAACGACAGCAGAAGTGCAATGTGCGCTTGCCAGGCGCGGCGTTCGCGCCACAGGAGGCCGATGCCGCACACCCCGAGGACGCCGTAGCACAGCAAGGACAACACCGGCCCCGACAGGCCAGCGGCAGCGAATCCCTTCAACGGCCACCACAGCAGGCCCCACAGACAGGCCGAGGCCAGCAGCACCAGCGTGGGTCCGCGGGTACCGGGGGAGGCCGGCTTCACAGCCGCGATCACGGGCGTGGTGACGAGAGACATGGGCCGTGTCGCAGTCTCAGGACATCAAGGAGCCGCCATTGGGGCTCAGCAATTGCCCGCAATAGAAGCGCGACAGGTCCGAGAGCAGGAACAGTACCGTGGCAGCAATCTCGTCGGGCTCGCCGAAGCGGTGCTGCGGGATGTCGAGTTCCTTCGCTATCCATTCCGGGCTCATGTGTTCGGTTGACACCATCGCGGTGGAGACCGCGCCGGGCGCGATCGCATTGACACGGATGTTCGGCGCGAACTCGCGGGCCAGCGAACGGGTGAGGCCGATCACGCCGGCCTTGGCCGCGCAATAGGGTGCGAACTGCGCACGGCCGAGCACGCCGAGGTCGGAGGCGATGTTGACGATCACCCCGGTGTCGCGGCTCACCATGCCGGGCAGCACCGCCTTGCACATCAGGAAGACCGACTTGAGGTCGGTGTCGAGCATGCGATCCCAGTCGGCTTCGGTCGTGTCAAGGAAGGGTTTTTCCTGCAGGATGCCGGCGTTGTTGACCAGTCCGTCGATCGGACCGAAAGCCTCCTCCACCTCGCGGACCATCGCGGTCGTTGCGGCAGGCCGGGTCACGTCGGCCTCGAAGGCCTTCGCCGAGGCGCCGATCGCAGTCAGCTGCGCCACGACGGCCTGCGCCTCGGCCGCTCGCCCGATGTGATTGACCGCGACCGCCGCGCCGGCACGACCACAGGCCAGTGCGGTGGCACGACCGATGCCGGAAGCCGCACCAGTGACCAGCACGACACGGCCGGCAAGGTTCAGGCGAAAGGCCTCGGTAGGTTCTTGTCCAGTGGCCATCAATTCATCACCTCCCCATGGCTGGCGCTGATCGCCTGGCCGGTCAGCGAGCGCGCATCGCGGCTCGCCAGGAACAGGAACACCCCGGCGATGTCGGCCGCATCGAGCATCGTCGGGTTGGCCTGCCGCGACAGGATTTCCCGTTCGACATCGGCTTCGCTGCGCCCCTGCGTCTGCGCCATGCTGGTGAGAGACCGCATGGCAGCGGCGGTGCGGATCCAGCCCGGGCACACCGCGTTGACGCGAATGCCGCGCGGGGCGAGCTCCCACGCCAGCGATCGCGTCAGACCGATCACCGCATGCTTGCTCGCCACGTAGGCCGAGAAGTCGGCAATGCCGATCAGCCCCCACATCGACGACTGGTTGATCACGCTCGCGCCCGCAGGCATCAGTGGCAACAGTGCGCGGGTGAGCCTCATCATGCTGCCGACGTTGTTGTCGAGCAGCGCCAACCAGCGGGCGACGGCGGCCTCGTCGCCGTCGGCCAGAGGTGTCGGGTACTCGACACCGGCGTTGTTCACCAGCACGTGCACGTCACCGTGACTGGACAACACCGATGCGCGCAGCGAATCGATCGCGTCACCACTGGCGAGATCGCAGGGCAGAGCGGTGACGTTGCCGCGAGACTGCAGGTTCTCGGCCAGAGCGTCGAGTGCCGTGACGTCGCGGTCTGTCGCAACCAGGCGCACGCCCTGATCGACGAACGCCGCTGCGAGTGCCTGACCGATGCCGCCGGCAGCGCCGGTCAGCACGACGGTCAGACCACGCAGGCCGTGGTCGCTGCGGTGCTCACTCAACTCAGACCGCCGTGAGGAAGGAGACCCCGACCGCGCCGACGAAGCCGTCGGCGCGACGCGGCGCGGTGGGTTCGAGGACCTTGCCGTAGTCGTCGGACAGGACGCGCTTCACCCGGTGGTCGTGGAAGGCCCTGAGCAGGGTGCGCACCGGCACCACCTGCGCGTACGTGTCGCCGTAGATCTCGCGGTGGTAGGCGGGCAGCCGATGCCAGGGCACGGTCGGACGCTCGTGGTGGGCGTTGTGGTAGCCGAAGTTCAGCCACAGCAGGTTCAGCCAGAAGCTTTCCAGTGCGACCACGTTGGTATAGGTATTGGACTGCTCGTAGGCCCGGTCGCGCACCTTGTCGTCGGGGATGGGTGCGTCGCCGAGGATCGGGTACGCGTCGTAGGTGTGCTGGAAGCAGTCGGCAAACCGCAGCACGGTGACGAACAGCAGGTAGGCAACGAAGTAGAGCAGCAGCGCCTTGGGCGAATACACGCCGAGTGCCGCGAATGCGGCCAGACGCACGACGGCGATGGCGATGATGCGCAGGCGCACGGGCAGCGGGTCCTTCATCATGAACGGCTTGGCCATGACGAAGCCGCGCATGAGGAACTCGACCGCAGGGAAGTAGGCCCACTCGAGAGCCACGACCGTTGCCTGGAACCATGCCGGCGATTTCTCGATGAAGCCGCGAGCATCGAAGGTGATGACGTCGGCACGCTCGACGTGGTGGCGCATGTGCTTGCGGCGCAGGTCCGCAAACCTCGCGAAGCAACTGCCGTTGATCCAGCTCATCAGGGTGCCCCACGAGTCGTTGGCGGCAGCGTCCTTGAATATCGCCTGGTGAGCGAATTCGTGGATGTAGTACGCCGACCAGATCAGGGTCAGCGTCACCAGCACGAAGCCCAGGGCGTTCAGCGACCAGGATTGCGCCGTCAACAGCGCGATGCCGAGTGGAAAGCCCAGCAGCGTGAAGGCAAGTGCAGCAATGTTGGGCGCTGGCCCATCGGCATACCGGAAAGTGGCAGGGAACAGCATGGCTCGGCCTCGGGAAACAGGCGTCAACGGAAATCCCGCGCACGCTCGCGCGGAAGATTGCGGAATCGAGGGGTGACCGACCCGCACACGCTGTGCGCGCGGTCACCCTCGCGGTCGGGTCACGCCCGACCTGCCAACCTCACTTCTTCGTCAGCGCGGTGACGAACTGTGCGTCCATCGTCGACTCGGTCGTCGGGATGGCGGTGATCTGTCCCTTCGACTTCAGCAGCTGCGAGATCACTTCGCCGCTCGCGTAGTACGAGGTGGTCTCGGGCGCCTTGACGAAGGCCTTCGGCATCTCGGCCAGGGGGATGTTGTAGACCCCCGTGAGCTGCTCCTTGACTTCCTTGGCCGACACGCCCATGAACTTTCCGATGATCTTGGCAGCGTCATCGGGCTTGGCCTTCATGTAGGCCATGCCGTCCAGGTAAGCCTTGATGATGCCGGAGATCTCGGTCGGCTTGGCCTTGATGACCTTCTCGTCGAACACCAGCACGTCGGCGATCAGACCCGGGGCGTCCTTGGATGAATAGACCACCTTGAACTTGTTGCCACCGCCCTGGCTCACGATCTGCGACAGGCTCGGCTCGTAGGTGACACCGATCTGCAGCTGGCCGGACGCCATGGCCGCCGGAACGGCCTCAGGCGTCATGTTCACCGCGGTGATGTCCTTGTCGGTCAGGCCGTTGACCTTGAGCGCATAGGACAGCAGGAAGTCCGACGGGGACAGCGGGTTGAAACCGACCTTCTTGCCCTTGAAGTCGGCGATCTTGGTGATGCTCTTGTCGGCCACGATCGCGTCGCCGCCGTTCGAGTAGTCGATCGGCATGACGACCTTCTGCGGACGCCCGGCAGCCACCTGACCCACCACCTGGTCATACGTCAGCATGCCGCCGTCGACGGCGCCGCTGGCGATCGCCGCAGGGATCAGCGCCGGGTCGGTGAAGACCTGCAGCGACACCTTCAGGTTGTATTTCTTGAAGAGGTCGAGCTTTTCGGCGACGTAGAAGGGCCCGTAGCCGATCCACACCACGGTGCCGATCTTCATCGACGCAACGTCGGCCGCATGGCTGGTGAGTGCCATCACGCCCAGCGCCAGGCCGGCAAGGGGTTTGCTCAGGGAGGCACCAGCGCGGCGCAACAGGCCCGACGCCGACAGGGAGGAGGACGAACAGCGGATCGCATGGGACATGGCAAGGACTCCAGGTGTTGAGAGAGCACACGCGCAGGAGAAGACGTTCGATGCGTCGATCTCCCGGGCTTTTATCCCTCCGTGGAGCCCCGGGTTTGTGACGCCCTGAGCCGGGTCACTCTCGGACCAGCACCGGCGTTTCGGCCGATCGGAACCCTAGTGCCCCTGAGTGTGAGGAGTTGCGCATGCTCTGAACATACGAATTCGCTCCACCTGCACCGGGACATTTGCAAGGGACGTGCCAGCGGCGCGGCCCTTGCTCTCAACCCGAGGTGGCAACGAAGGCGCGCCAGCTGCCCAGCGCAGTGATGTCGCGCGCACCCTCGGCGGCGATCGCCTCGCAGACGAAGCCCTGCACCGTGCTGCCGTCATCGAGCACGACCGTGCCGATGCCCAGCGGCGCCGGGATACCCGCGACGAAGGATCCGAACTCGCTCGCCGGCAGTTCCCAGACCTCCATGTCGATCGAGCCGCCGCCGGCATTGGCCCCAACCCTCACCATCCCGGGTCGCCACGGCGGCCCACCCGGCAGCGCGTAGAACTTGTAGATCGGCGCACTGCGCGCTGCGCGCACCAAACTGGCGCCTCGTTGCGTCAACTGCCCGTTCAAAGGCAGCCCACTCAGGTGCGCGCCGCACACCGCGACGCGAACGAGGCCACTCGGGAAGGCCGTCTCCGCCGGCGGCTGGGGCGGGCGGTGGGGCGCGTGGGGGGTGGCCCCGACGGTTGCGACCGACTCGGCGTGCAGGCACGCCGCGAGGGACAGCAGGGGCAGATCCGCCCCGCTGCGGGCGATCAGGGTCACCCCGCACGGCAGGCCGCGGCCTGGGCCGTCTTCAGCGAAGCCGCCCGGCACCGCGACCGCGGCGAGATCGAGCAGGTTGACGAAGTTCGTGTAGTGGCCCAGCTGCGAGTTCAAGCGGATCGGGTCGGCCTGGACGGCGGCGATCGTGGGGTGCGTCGGCGCCGTCGGCACGACCAGGCAGTCGATATCGCGCCACACCGAACGCGTCTGGGCATCGAGCGCGCGCAGCTTGTAGAACGCCTCGAACGTGTCTGGCGCGCTGATGCGTGCGCCAGCCTCGGTGATCGCACGGGTGACCGGGTGCAAGGCCTCGGGGTGGCGCTCGATGAAAGATCGAATGGCGGCGTAGCGCTCGGCCACCCAAGGGCCTTCGTAGAGGAGCGTGGCGACAGCGCGAAAAGGCGTCAGGTCGATCTCGACCGGCGTGCCGCCGAGTGCGACGAGGCGGTCGATCGCCGCATCGAACTGCCTGGAACCGACATCGTTGCCGTAGAAGACCCGGTCCTGCATGCGCGGCACGCCGAAGCGAAAGCTCGATGCGCTGCCAAAGTTGCGGCCGTGGGGCGGCATCGCGCGGGAGTAGGCATCGAGCGCATCGACACCTTGCGCGGCAGCCAGCACGCAGGCCGCGTCGGCTGCGGTCAGCGCGAACACCGACACCACATCGAGCGTGCGGCAGGCCGGCACGACGCCGGTGGTCGGGATGCGGCCGAGGCTGGGCTTCAGGCCGATCAGGTTGTTGAACGCCGCCGGCACGCGACCCGAACCCGCGGTATCGGTGCCCAGCGAAAAGCTGGCCAGGCCCAGCGCCACAGAGACCGCCGAGCCCGACGACGATCCGCCCGAAATGAACTCGGGATCGAATGCATTGCGGCAGGCCCCGTAGGGTGAGCGCACACCGACCAGACCGGTGGCGAACTGGTCGAGGTTGGTCTTGCCCAGCGGTATCGCGCCGGCATCGATCAGCCGCTGCACCACCGTCGCGCTGCGCTCGGGCGTGTAGGCGAATGCGGGGCAGGCTGCGGTGGTCGGCACGCCGGCCAGGTCGATGTTGTCCTTGATCGCGAAAGGGATGCCGTACAGCGGCAGCGTGGCCGGGTCGCGGCCTTCTAGTGCGCTGGCGTACCGCGTCAGCGCGTCGAGCGACAGGCGGTGGATCCAGACATGACGCGGCAAGGCCGCCTCCTCGGCCTCGATCTGCGCGTGCAATTCGGCGACGAGTTGGGTCGGCGTCAACGCGCCGCCGAGGTAGCGAGCCCGCAAGGCGGGCAGGGACAGATCGAGTGGCATGCAGGAAGTCCTTGAGTGGTCGACGGGGAGCGCGAGGCGGCCTCGGCCTTCAGCTCAGCAAGACCAGCGGCTGGCCGGCGGTGACTGGCTGCCCTTCGGCACACAGCACCTCGTGCACCACGCCATCGCGTGGCGCGAGCACGGTGATCTCCATCTTCATCGACTCGACAACGATCAGCGTGTCGCCGGCATTGACGGTGCTGCCCTTGGTGACCGGCACCGACCAGACGCCGCCCGACACTTCGGAGGTGACGACCTCGCCATCGAAGGCGCTGGCAGCCGCGGCCCTGGATTCGGCATCGGGGTCAGTGGTGTCGTCCACCGTCTCCGCCACGCCGGCCTCGCGCCAGCGTTCCCGCTCGGCCTCGAAGGCCGCCTGCTGCCGGTTCTTGAAGGCGGTGATCTGCGCCGCGTTATCGACCAGGTATCGCTGGTACTCGGAGAGCTTGAAGGTACCCTCCTCGATGCGGAGCTGCGCGCGGCCCGCGACGAAGTCAGCGCGCAGCGTCAGCAGCTGTTCGGCGCTGACGGGATAGAAGCGCAGCCGGTCGAAGAAGCGCAGCAGCCAGGGCTTGCCGGGCTCGAAATCCCGCGCGCCATGGCGGGCATCGCGCCAGCGATTCCACATCTGCACCGTGCGGCCGACGAACTGGTAGCCGCCCGGGCCCTCCATGCCATAGACGCACAGGTAGGCGCCGCCGATGCCAACCGCGTTTTCCGGCGTCCAGGTGCGCGCCGGGTTGTATTTGGTCGTGACCAGCCGGTGCCGCGGGTCGAGCGGCGTGGCGACCGGCGCGCCGAGGTACACGTCGCCGAGACCCAGCACCAGGTAGCTGGCCTCGAACAAGGTGTCATGGACCGCCTGGATGTCGTCCAGCCCGTTGATGCGGCGGATGAACTCGATGTTGCTCGGGCACCAGGGCGCATCGGCGCGCACCGACTGCATGTACTTGTCGATCGCGAGGCGCGTCGCCGCGTCGTCCCACGACAGTGGCAGCCAGACGGTGCGGCTCGGCACCTCGATGTCGGCGGTCGAGACGACGCCGTGCTGGGCATCGAGCAATGCGTCCATCAACGTCGTCAAGGCGATGCGCGAAGGGTCGTAGTGGACCTGCAGCGAGCGGATGCCCGGCGTCAGGTCGACGATGCCGCCGAGCCGTCCTTCATCTCGCCACGCCTGCAGCCGAAGCATCAGCGCATGCACATGGAAGCGCAGCGTCAGGTCGAGCTTGAGCTCGCCGAATTCGATGAGCACATAGGCATCCCCGGCGCGGCGGTAGACGATTTCGATGCCGTTCTCGTCGGCGGCACGTCGGTGCAGCACTGCGGCGTCGGCGAGCTCGGTGCGCGCGGGCGGCACCTCGATGCGCGGCGATGCATCGGTGGCCAGCACCACATCCTGTGCCCGGGCCAGCGCCCTCGCCTGTTCCAGCGTCAATGGCTTGAAGCGGACCGTGTTGCCCGGGGACAGTTGCCCCAGCTTCCACAACTCGGCCTGAACCACCGTGGCAGGGCAGACGAAGCCACCGAGGCTCGGGCCATCGGGGCCGAGGATGACGGGCATGTCACCGGTGAAATCGACCGCGCCGATGGCATAGGCGTTGTCGTGGATGTTCGACGGATGCAGACCGGCCTCGCCGCCGTCGCGGCGCGCCCAGGTCGGCTTCGGGCCGATCAGCCGCACTCCGGTGCGGCTGGAGTTGTAGTGGACCTGCCAGTCGGTCGAGAAGAAGGTGTCGATGTCGGCCGGCGTGAAGAAGTCGGGCGCAGCATGCGGGCCGATCAGTACGCCGATGTCCCAGTGCGTCGCGTAGACCGGCGTCAGCAGCGACGCCTCATCGGCGCGGATCGGCGCCGGGTTGTGGGCTGTGGGCATGCCGATGTGAAGCACATCACCCCCACGCAGCACGCGGCCTCCATGGCCACCGAACTGGCCGAGCGTGAAGGTCGAGGCGCTGCCCAGGTAGTCGGGCACGTCGATACCGCCGTGCACTGCGAGGTAAGCGCGGCTGCCGCCTGCCGGGCCGACGCGGCCGATGCGCAGCGTCTGGCCGACCTCGACCGTGAGGGGTCGGCCCATGGCCACTGCTTCGCCATCCAGGGTCAGCTCGATCGGCGCGCCACAAACCGCGACGCGGGCGGCACAGCGAAAGCGCAGCGTCGGTCCGGCGACGGTGATCTCGAGCCCGGCCACACCCTGTGCATTGCCGACCAGCCGGTTCGCGAGCCGCAAGGCCAGCGGGTCCATCGGACCCGACGGCGGCACGCCGACATCCCAGTAGCCGAGGCGGCCTGGCCAGTCCTGCACCGAGGTCTGCACGCCGGGGCTGATCACATCGAAGGCGCGGCTGGGCGTGCTGAATGACGCGAGACTGCGTGTGGTGTGCGTCGCCTCGACGAACGGCGCGAAGGACATCACCCCGCGCAGGTAATCGAGATTCGACACCAGTCCATCAACGCGGGTGTCGCGCAAAGCCCTCGACAGCTTCGCGATCGCGTCGTCGCGGTCGCTGCCATGGGCAATCAGCTTGGCCAGCATCGGATCGTAATAAGCGGTGACCTCGGTACCGCGCTCGACCCAGGCGTCGACCCGCAGATCGTCGGGAAACTTCACGCGCGTCAGCACACCGGTGGCCGGCTGGAAGTTCTTGTACGGGTCTTCGGCGTACAACCTCGCCTGCACCGCATGACCGGTGGCTTCGATGTGCAGGCTGTCCAGCGCGGGCATGTCGCCTGCGCCGAGCTTGACCATCCACTCGACGATGTCGACACCCGTGACGGCTTCGGTCACGCCGTGCTCGACCTGCAGCCGCGCGTTGACCTCGAGGAAATAGAACTCCTGCGTGCGCGCGTCGACGACAAACTCGACGGTGCCGGCGGATCGGTAGCTCGCCGCCTGAGCCAGTCGGCGCGCGGTGTCGTGCAGCGCGGCGCGCACCTCGGGCCGCAGGTGGGGTGCCGGGGCCTCCTCGACGACCTTCTGGTTGCGCCGCTGCAACGAACAGTCCCGGTCGCCGAGCGCCAGCACGCCACCTGCGCCGTCGCCAAAAACCTGCACCTCGATGTGACGCGCGTCGGTGATGTAGCGCTCGATGAATACGCCGGCATCAGAGAAATTGCTCTGAGCGAGCCGCCGCACCGTGTCGAATGCGGCGCGCAACTCTTCGGCGCCGATGCACATCTGCATGCCGATGCCACCGCCTCCGGCACTGCTTTTCAGCATCACCGGATAGCCGATGCGCTCGGCATGGACCAGCGCTTCGTCCAGATCGCTCAGCAAGCCGGTGCCCGGCAGCAAGGGCACGCCACTGTCGGTAGCCAGCGCGCGCGCGGTGTGCTTCAGGCCGAACAAGCGCATCTGCTGCGGCGTCGGGCCGAGGAAGACGAGCCCTGCGGCTTCGCAAGCCTCGACGAAACCGGCGTTCTCCGACAGGAAGCCATAGCCCGGGTGAATGGCCTGCGCGCCGGCGGCCAGCGCCGCCTCGATGATCCGCGCGTGGTTCAAATAGCTGGCCGCGACCGGTGCCTGACCGATGCAAACGGCTGCGTCGGCCATCGCCACATGGGGCGCGCTGGCGTCGGCTTCGGAATACACCGCGACCGAGCCGACGCCGAGGCGGCGCAGCGTTCGGATGATGCGGCAGGCGATGGCGCCTCTGTTGGCGATCAGGACTTTGGTGAACATGGCGGGCTCAGCGGGCTAGCAGGTCGTCCTGCGCTCATCGAAGGCACACGCCGGTCGTCCGGCGCGGCATGGCCGTCAGGCCGGGTCCCACACCAGAAAGCGCACCGGCGTGGGGTTGTAGCCATTGCACGGGTTGTTCAGCTGCGGGCAGTTCGACACGAGCACGACCACGTCCATCTCGGCGCGCATCTCGACGTACTTGCCCGGGGCGGAGATCCCGTCTTCGAAGGTCAGCTTGCCCTCGGGCGTGACCGGGACGTTCATGAAGAAATTGATGTTCGACACCACATCGCGCTTGGTCAGGTGCGGCAGGCCCCAGGCGGCTTCGCTGCCCTCATCGATCCGCGCCAGCGCCAGCATGAAGCTGTCGCGGCAGCTGTGCATGGTGCGCTTCTCGAGCGCGTAGCGAACGGTGTTGCTCTCGCACGAACAGGCACCGCCCAGCGTGTCGTGGCGACCGCAGGTGTCTGCGGTGATGGTGAGCATCGGACGCGCTTCGCTCGACATCAGCACCGAGCCCGTCGTCAGGTAGAGCGCGCCCTGTGCCTGGATCGTGTGCGTCAGGCTGTAGCGCTCGCCGACATCTGCGGCGCTGTAGAAGATCGTGTCGACGGCCTGGTTTCCTTCCAGATCGACGACTCGCAGGATCTGCCCTTGCTTCAACACCTTCGCCCACGGGTCTCCCGCCAGGCACACCTCGTCGAGCACCGCATCGGCGGGTTTCAGCGGGCTTTCGACAGTGGCAAGCATCACAGGAACCCCCGCTCGGTATTGATGAAGCCCCGGTCGTTTTCAGGGCACAGCAGGCGACACACATCGTCGGCACCGGCTGTGCCCGAGCGCCAGGCGGTCAGCCCGACCGGAGTCGGCGCGTAGCTTGTCGAAGGATCGAGAGGGTGCGGGGCGGCCGACAGCACGACCAGCACATTCATCTCGAAACGCAGGTCGACATGCTGGCCGGGCTCGCGGTGCGCGGTGTCGAACCGCAGCCGCCCCGTCTCATCGACCACGGCCTTGCTGAAGAAGTTGACATTCGCGACCACGTCGCGTCGGTCCAGGCCCCACTTCGCCAGCTCCACCAGAAAGCCGTCATGGCCGTTGCGGTACATGGCGTTTCGATGCGTCTGGTAATTCGCCTCGCCCCAGCGGCGACGCACGGTGCGGGAATCGATCGCGCCGCACACCGTGTCGTGCCAGCCGCAGCTGTCGTCGGGGATCGAGCACAGCACACGGCCCATGTCGGAATAAAGCGCATGGCCACGCGTCAGGTGTGCGGTGTGCTGGGCCTTCAGCGTGTCGGGCATGTTGTAGCGCTCGGTCTTTTCTTCCTGGTTGAAGAACAGCGCCGACACATTGGCGCGGCCTTCGACGTCGGTCAGCCGCAGCGCGGTGCCACGGCGCAGCACTCCCGACCAGTGGGCGCCACCGGGCATCGTGTCTTCCCACAACACGAGATCAGGGGAATACCGTGTCGAATGCTCGGGCACGGCAGCGCGTGCCAGTGGGGTCAGGGTATTGAAGTTCGTTGACATGGATCGGCAGCGTCACAAATGAAATGTCAGACGGCCTCGCCCTGCTGGGAAATCTGATCCAGCAGATCGAGGTCGGTGGTGATTCCAGAGCTCACGCGGATACGCTCGAGGATCTCGGCCTTCAGCTCGCGGAACGGCGCGCTGTGCTTCATGTCCTGCTGGCGCCGCGCCGGAAGCGGCACGGGGTAGATGCTGTGGATACGCCCAGGGCGTGGCTCCATCAGCACGACCCGCTGGCCGAGGTAGATCGCTTCATCGACATCGTGGGTGACGAAGACGATGGTGGTCTTTTCGATGCGGTGGATGTGCAGGATCAGGTCATGCATGACCTCGCGGGTCTGCGCGTCGAGCGCGCCGAAGGGTTCATCCATCAGCAGGATCTGCGGGCGGCCCATCAGCGCGCGGGCGATCGCCACCCGCTGCTGCATGCCGCCCGACAACTGGCTCGGGTACGACTTGGCGACCTTCGCCAGGCCGATCAGGTTCAGCAGCGCATCGGCGCGACCCGACGCGGCCTCGACGTCCGAGGAGCTCAGATTTTCGCGGTTGACCTTCAGCGTTCGGCTGAACTTGATGTTCTCCATCACGGTGAGCCACGGGTACAGGCTGTAGTGCTGGAACACCATTGCGCGCTCGGCGCCGGGACCGGCGATGGCTCGCCCGTTGCAGATCACCTCGCCTGAGGTGTGATGCTCGAGGCCGGCGAGGATGCGCAGCAGCGTGGACTTGCCACAGCCCGAGGCACCCACAAGCGTGATGAACTCGTTGTCTTCGATCGAGAGATCGATGTCCTGCAGTGCGGCCGGGGTGCCGGGCGCGACACCGCTGAAGACCTTGCCCAGACGACGAACCTCCGCCTTCGGGGCACCGCTGTGAGGAACGATGGGCAGCATTCGGGGCTCCAGGTCAACGCTTGAAATGCATGTAGGGGAAGGAGCGGCGGTGCAGCCACCGGAAGGCCTGGTCCATCAGCAATCCGATGACACCGATCAGGATGATGCCGCCGAAGATCGTGTCGGTTTTCAGGAAGCGCTGCGCCTTCAGGATCGCGTAGCCGAGCCCCGAATTGCTGGCCACCAGTTCGGCTACCACCAGGTAGGTCCATGCCCAGCCCATCGTGATGCGCAGCGTGTCCAGGATGGCCGGCTTGGCCGACTGCAACATCACCAGCCGGAGGATTTCTTCGCGCGTCGCGCCCATGGTCTGCGCCGCCTCGATCTGCGCGGTGGGCACCAGCCGCACGTTCTCCGCCACCATCAGCACCATCTGGAAAAAGGTACCGATGAAGATGATCGCGATCTTGGCGCTCTCCTCGATGCCAAACCACAGCATCACCAGCGGAATGAAGGCCACCGCTGGCATGTACCGGATGAAGTCCGTCAGCGGCTCGAGCAGTGCCTCGACCGGTCGGAAGGCCCCGATCAGCAGCCCGATCGGCAGCGCCAGCGCGGCGGAAAGCGCGAAGCCGGCGAGCACCCGGTAGACGCTGATCCCGGTGTCGGCTACCAGACCGTCCTCGATCAACCAGGTGGCAAGACGATTGAACACGGCGACCGGGCCAGGCATGAACACGGGGTCGATCCAGCCTGACGCCGACAGCACCGCCCAGGCCACGAACGGCAGCACCAGGCCCAGGGTGGCGAAGGCCCAGTACTGAGTGCGGGAGAGACGGCCGGCAATAGCCCAGATGCCGGGGCCCGGTGGGGAAGCCGAAGCTTGAGCTGGGCCCACGGAACTGGATCGGACGGGGGGTGCTTTGGCAGACATCGATCGCTCCAGGCTGTGGCAAAGGCGAGAGGGGCAGCTGCCGTGCGCTGACGACAACTTCCTCCCGGGCTTTTGTCCCTCCGTGGAACCGCGATGCATTGCGGCCGACCGCTCTCGGACCAGTCCACCTGGCGCCTGACCAGGCACGGAACCCTAGCTGTCTTGCAGATCAAGCAGCGCTGCCGAAGCAGATGCCACTCTCGCAGCCCGATTCAAGCAAGGTCAGTGCCAGACATTGTCGGCAAGGCACAAAGGAAACCCGACGTTCGACCGCGGATCGCGAGATCACGCGCGCGAGCGGCTCGCGGCGTGCTCCAGCAGCAAGCCGCATGTCGGCGTCGCTGGCGCAAGCGCTCCCCCGAGTGGCCAGGTCCGCACCAAAACAGGGCGCCCGATGGCGCCGCCCGCACGGCTCAAACTCGAAGTGCTGCTGCGACAGGCGAGCCCACAATCGAGGCATGCACACCTGTTGTAGGCCCCCATGGAGCCTTGCTGCGCCAGTCACCGTCGGCCCGCATCGAGCTTGGGCTGACGCGGGGCACAGGTTTGTGCTCGGCACTGGTCGACCTGACGCGCGAGGCGCGGACGGCACTGAATAAAGACGAGCTCGCAACGATGAGCCCTGCTGACGAGCGACGGCTGGTGATCCTTGACGACGACGCGCTGGTCGGCTTGCTGGTCGAGTCGGTCGCTCGGCTGGCTGGTGTGGCGACTTGCCTGACGCGCGAGGCCGACGAGTTCTACGACGCCGTGGCTGAGTGCAATCCGACCCATGTCGTGATCGACCTGACGATGCCCGAAACCAGCGGAGAGCAGGTGCTGAGTGAACTGGCGACGCGGGGCTGCCGAGCGCGCATCATCGTCGCCAGCGGTGCCGACGCCGAACGACTTGGCCGGGCCCTGACTCAGGCCCGCGACGGAGGGCTCGATGTGGCGGGCGGCCTGCACAAGCCATTCATCGCAGCAGAGCTGCACGCCCTGCTGGCATGAAGGCAGGTGAATGACCGCAACAGTGGTCGTGCCAAAGCCGCAACCCTGACCCTTTGCTCATGGATTCGCAGCGAGGCTGCGGCAGCCTGATTTCCCCCCTTGACGGGGAGGGACGCGGCATGTCGATTGCATGGACAATTCGCTTCCGCCCACGATTCTGTCGTTCGGAGCGGTCAACATGACTTCGCCGCTTGCCATGACCACACGCAACGCCAAGACCGACAAATCTCCAGGCTCTGCCCAGAAGCTGCGGCAGACACAAGCCGAGTACTCGGCAGCCAGACCCCCGGTGGAGCACGGCGCCAAGACAATGATGTCCAGTTCGAAAATGTATGTGTGCCGCCGGTGCCAGGCCAACTTCAAGACCGGTGACGGTCGGCCGGACGTTCGCATGGCGGGCTTGGGCAAATGCAATCCCTGCCTCGCTCTCGCTGCAGCCGCCACTGGAGCGGCGTCCTCCGGCAGGTCGTTGGACCCGTCATCGTCCTGACGGAAGCGGGCATGACGGCCGATCCCGCCGCCGCGGGCGGTGAGCTTGATTTCCCTGGGGGGCTGGCTCTCGTGGTCGGCGCTCGTGGCGGCCTGGGTGCAGCGCTTTGCCGACGGTTGCGAGGCTCAGGCCTGTTCAATCAGGTTCTGGGTGCAGGGCGAACCGCGACTTCGACGAATTCACCCGAAGGCAGCATCGATCTCGACATCGATATCGATATCACCGACGAATCCGGCATCGCCGCAGCCGCTGCAACTGTGAGCAAGCTGGTCGAACAGGGCCTGCCGCTGCGCCTGCTGATCGACGCCACCGGCTTCCTGCACGGCAAAGGTTTCGAGCCGGAAAAATCATGGCGCCAACTCGATGCAGCGCACATGGCGCACGCTTTCGCCATCAACACGATCGGCCCGGCCCTGCTCATGAAGCACTTCCTGCCGCTGCTGCCGAAGTCGGGCAAGGCGGTGTTCGCCACGCTGTCTGCCAAGGTCGGCAGCATCGGCGACAACCGGCTCGGTGGCTGGTACAGCTATCGCGCGTCGAAGGCGGCGCTGAACCAGATGGTGCACACCGCAGCCATCGAGCTGGCGCGCCACAAGCCGCAGGCGATATGCGTCGCGCTGCATCCGGGCACTGTCGACACGTCCCTGTCGTCGAGGTTCGCCAAGTCGGGGCTGGAGGTGCAGACGCCCGATGAGGCCGCCGCGCGGCTGCTGAAGGTGATCGACGGCTTGAGCGCTGCCGACACCGGCGGCTTCTTCAACCACGACGGCGCGCCCTTGCCGTGGTAGGGCGCCCGTCAACCCCGGTCGACGCTCACTGCTCCACGAAAGCCCGTTCGATCACGTAGTCGCCGGGCTTGGAGGTGTTGCCTTCCTTGAAGTGGCGCGCTTCCAGCATCGCCTTCAGATCGCGCAGCATCTCCGGGCTGCCGCACAACATGATTCGATCGTGCTCCGGGTCAAGCGCGGGCAGACCCAGGTCAGCCGTCAGTTTGCCGCTCTCGATCAGTGTGGTGATTCGGCCCTGGTTGACAAAGGGCTCGCGGGTCACCGTCGGGTAGTACAGCAGCTGGCTGGACACCATCTCGCCGAGGAACTCGTGCACCGGCAGGTCCTCGCTCAGGTAGCTGTGGTACGCCAGTTCCTTCACCTCGCGCACACCGTGCACCAGGATCACCTTCTCGAAGCGCTCATAGGTGTCCGGGTCGCGGATGATGCTGAGAAACGGCGCCACGCCGGTGCCGGTGCCGATGAGGTAGAGCCGTCGGCCGGGCAACAGGTAGTCGATCAGCAAGGTGCCTGTGGGCTTCTTGCCGACGATGATGGTGTCGCCGACCTGGATATGCTGAAGCCGCGAGGTCAGCGGGCCGTCGGGCACCTTGATGCTGAGGAATTCGAGCGTTTCGTCATGGTTGGGGCTGACGATGCTGTAAGCGCGCAGCAGGGGCTTGCCATCGACGCGCAGGCCGATCATCGTGAAATGGCCGTTGCTGAAACGCAGGCTCGGGTCGCGGGTGGTGGTGAAGCTGAACAGCCGGTCGGTCCAGTGGTGGACGCTCAGCACGCGCTCTTCGTTGAATGCACTCATGAATGGGCCGGATCGACAAAAAGCGCATTTTCCCGCGATTTTTCCGCGTCGTGGTGATTGCCCACAGCAAAGATCGATCTGCGAATTTCAAAGGCATGATTGCCGACGGCGGCGCCAAGCCGCACGGAGCCCCTAGATGAACCACACGCATTCCACCCGCTTCGCGTGGGACGACCCGCTGCTGCTCGGCGAGCAGTTGTCCGGTGATGAGCGCGCCGTGCGAGAGGCAGCCGCCTCCTACTGCCAGCAAAGGCTGGCGCCGCGGGTGCTGGAGGCCTTTCGCCACGAAACCACCGACGTGGCGATCTTCCGCGAGATGGGAGATCTCGGCCTGCTCGGCATCGTGATCCCGCCCGAGTACGGCGGCGCCGGCATGAGCCACGTCTGCTACGGTCTGGTGGCGCGCGAGGTCGAGCGTGTCGACTCCGGCTACCGCTCGATGATGAGCGTGCAAAGCTCGCTGGTGATGCTGCCGATTCACGCCTTTGGCACCGAAGCGCAGAAGCAGCGGTACCTGCCGAAGCTGGCCACCGGCACAGCGATCGGCTGCTTCGGCCTGACCGAGCCCGACCACGGCTCCGACCCGGGCGGCATGGTCACGCGCGCGCGCACCGTTCCGGGCGGATATCGGCTGACGGGCGCCAAGACCTGGATCACCAACAGCCCGATCGCCGATGTCTTCGTCGTCTGGGCGAAGGACGATGCCGGGGAGATACGCGGTTTCATCCTCGACAAGGGCTCGGCCGGCCTCAGCGCGCCGGCCTTGCACGGCAAGGTCGGGTTGCGCGCCAGCGTCACCGGGCAGATCGTGATGGACGAAGTGTTCTGCCCGGAAGAGAACGCCTTCCCGGACATCCGCGGGCTGAAGGGCCCGTTCACTTGCCTCAACAGCGCGCGCTACGGCATCGCCTGGGGCACGCTTGGCGCGGCCGAGGACTGCTGGTTCCGTGCCCGCCAGTACGTGCTCGAGCGACATCAATTCGGCCGGCCGCTGGCGGCGAACCAGTTGATTCAGAAGAAGCTGGCCGACATGCAAACGGAGGTGGCGTTGGGGCTGCAGGCCTGCCTGCGGCTTGGCCGGATGAAGGACGAGGGCACCGCCACACCCGAGATCACCTCGATGCTCAAGCGCAACTCCTGCGGCAAGTCACTCGATATCGCGCGAATGGCGCGCGACATGCTGGGCGGCAATGGCATCAGCGATGAGTACGGGGTCGCGCGGCACCTGGTCAACCTCGAAGTGGTCAACACCTACGAAGGCACACACGACATCCACGCCCTGATCCTCGGCCGGGCCATGACGGGCATCGCGGCCTTTGCCAACTGAGGTCGCCGCGCACCTGATGCTCATCCGGAATTAAGCTGTGGCCCTCAAACTCTGCTGTCGCATGCCTTCCAGCATCGCTTGAAGCTTGCGGGGCGAGCTGGCCGCGACTGCAGACTTGCCTCTTCTCCTCCCACGCTCACCCATCACGACCATGCGTTCATCAACCGGCACGCCGCAGGGCGCGCGCAAGCCCTGGGCGCTGTCGACCGAAGGCCTGGTGCTCGGTGTCTGCGCTTATTTCATCGCGGTCTGCAACCATTCCTTCTGGTCCAGCGCGATGACCGATCGATCGCCGAGCGATCCGGGCACCTGGCGTTTCGGCATCTGCGTGTTCGTGCTGCTGGTGGCGCTGCATTTCCTTGCGCTGTGCGTGGTCGCCAGCCGGCGCAGCACCAAGCCGCTGCTGATCCTGCTGCTGGTGTGCAACGGTTTCGCGACCTACTTCATGGGCAAGTACTCGGTGTTTCTGGACCCGACGATGCTGCGCAACCTGCTGCACACCGATGTGGGCGAGGCGCGCGACCTGCTGGCCTGGGACATGTTGATCCACTTCGCCTGGCAGGCCGCCATACCGATCTGGCTGGTCTGGCGCACGCCGCTGCGTGAGCGCAGCTGGCGCAGCGCCACGGCCTGGCGGCTGGGATCGATGGGCCTGGCGCTGGCCGTCGGCACAGGTGTTTTCCTGGCGGTGTCGCAGGACCTGTCCTCGCTGATGCGCTCGAACAAATCGATGCGCTACCTGATCACGCCGGGCAACTATGTGTATTCGCTGGCGCGGGTGGCCACCGCCGACGCGGTGGAAGCGGCCAAGCCGCTGGTGCCGATCGGCACGGACGCGGTGGCCGGCCCCGCCTGGGCCGGGCGCAGCAGGCCACTGCTGTTCGTGCTGGTCGTCGGTGAAACCGCGCGCGCGATGAACTGGGGGCTGAACGGCTATGCCCGGCAGACCACTCCCGAACTGGCCGCGCTCGATGTCGTCAACTTCAGCGATGTGGGCAGCTGCGGCACCAACACCGAAACCTCGCTGCCCTGCATGTTCTCGCGGATCGGGCGACGCGACTACGACGAGGACCGCATCCGCGGCGAAGAGTCGCTGCTGCACGTGGTTCACCGTGCCGGCTTCAATGTGCAATGGCGTGACAACCAGTCGGGCTGCAAGGGCGTGTGCGACGGACTGCCAAGCCAGAAGATGGTCGACACCCCCGACCCCGCGCTGTGTAGCGGCCGCGAATGCATGGACGAGATCCTGTTGAAAGGCCTGGCGGACGAAGTGGCCGATGGCAAGGGCAACCACCTGATCGTCTTGCACCAGATGGGCAGCCACGGTCCGGCCTACCACCGGCGCTCGCCCGAGAACTTCAAGCGCTTCAAGCCCACCTGCGACACCGCCGAGCTGCGCAAGTGCACGACCGAGGCCGTCGTCAATTCCTACGACAACTCCATTGCTTACACCGACCACGTGCTGGCCGACGCCATCCGCTTCCTGCAGTCGCAGAGCACCCGCTTCGACACCGCCTTGCTGTACGTGTCCGATCACGGCGAGTCGCTGGGCGAGAAAAACCTCTTCCTGCATGGGTTGCCCTATGCCATCGCTCCCGTCCAGCAGACGCAGGTTCCTATGGTGATGTGGCTGTCGCCGTCATTCGCCGACAGCCGCCGGGTCGACCTTGCCTGCCTGCGCAGCCGTGCCACCCAGCGCGCCACGCACGACAACCTCTTCCACACGATGCTCGGCCTGCTCGACGTGCAGACCAGCGTCTACGAGCCGGCGCTGGATCTGGTCAAGGGCTGCCGCGCCCCCGCGCATTGACACTCCGGGCGTTGGCTTGACGCAAAAGCAGCCGCGCCGCGGCACGAACGGCGGGAAAATCGCGCTTGATCCCGTTGGCATCACCGGTGCACGACGAGGCCACCTCCGCCCTCCCTTGAAAAGAGTCCCCATGCCCAGCCCCACCATGCGCATCGCGCCCAGCCTGCTGTCCGCTGACTTCGCCCGCCTCGGCGAGGAAGTCACCGCAGTGATCGCCGCCGGCGCCGATGTCATCCATTTCGACGTGATGGACAACCACTATGTGCCCAACCTGACGGTGGGACCGCTGGTCTGCCAGGCGATCAAGCCCTACGCGGTGAAAGACGGCCAGTCGGTGCCGATCGATGTGCACCTGATGGTCAAGCCGGTCGATGCGCTGATTCCGATGTTTGCGCAGGCCGGCGCCTCGATCATCTCGTTCCATCCAGAAGCCAGCGAGCACATCGACCGCACGATCCAGCTGATCCATTCGTTCGGAATGAAGGCCGGGCTCGTGCTCAACCCGGCCACTGCGCTGAACTGCCTCGACCACGTGCTCGATGAACTCGAGCTGGTGCTGCTGATGTCGGTCAACCCCGGCTTTGGCGGGCAGAGCTTCATCGAGCACGTGCTGCCGAAGATCGATGCGGTGCGAAAACGCATCGATGCGAGCGGCCGCGACATCTGGCTGGAAGTCGATGGCGGCGTCAAGGCCGACAACGCCGAGCGCGTCGGCAACGCGGGCGCCGACACGCTGGTCGCCGGCTCGGCGGTGTTCAGCGGTGGGCGCTATGCCGAATCGATCGCCGCGATCCGCACCAACGCACTCGCCGGCGCTCTGGCTCGCCGAGCCTGAGCTCGGCACCCGCATGCTTGCTGAGCTGCGCCCCGTCAGGGCCGTCGCCTTCGACCTCGATGGCACGCTGATCGACAGCGCGGCCGACATCGGCCACGCGGTCAACACCGCACTCAGCGCCGCAGGGCTGCAGCGCTTCGATCCGGCCACGGTTCGCGGCTGGATTGGCGACGGCCCGGACACGCTGATTGCTCGCGCGCTTGAAGCTCAAGGCGTGTCAGCGGACGACCTGACCCTGCGACAGGCGCTGCGTGCCGGCTTCGATGCGGCAACGCTCGCCGCACCGCTGGCACATGGCCGTGTCTACCCCGGCATTCCTGAGCTGCTGGGCCAGCTGAGCGCGCATGGCTACCCTCTGGCAGTGGTCACCAACAAGCCGACGCGACTGGCACGCGCCGTCGTCGAGGCAGCCGGTCTGCTGCCCTGGCTGTCGCATGTGCAGGGCGCAGATTCGGCTGCACAGCGCAAACCGTCACCACGGATGCTGCAGACCACCGCTGCGCACCTGGGCCTGTCGACATCGCAGCTGCTGCTGGTCGGCGACGCGCCTCCGGACATCCTGGCCGCGTTGGCCGCCGGCTGCCCGGCTGCGCTCGTCAGCTGGGGCTATGGCGCCCATGCGGTAGCGGCCGGGCTGAACCCGTGGAGGGTGGACCAGCCGCAGCAGATCAGCGCTCGCCTGATCGAGTAGCGCCGCCCTGGCGGGCGGTCGCTCACGGGGGGATTGCACTCAACGATGGCTCGGCCAGAATGGGACATGGACCCGTTCGACATGTTGCTCGATGCCCGCGGCATGGTGCAGCCGATCGATTCGCGACGAGCCTGACACCCGCCCCCAAAACCTTCGGCGCCCCGCGCGTCGACTCACCTGCCGGAGACCGCCCATGGGCACCATGACCACCTTCCAGCGCCCGGACGGGCAAACCGCCACGGGCTATCTGGCCGAACCAGCAAACCAGGCCCATGCGCCCGGCATCGTCGTCATCCAGGAATGGTGGGGCTTGAATGAGCAGATCCGCGGCGTGGCCGACCGACTGGCGCAGGCGGGCTACCGCGCGCTGGTGCCCGACCTGTACCGCGGGCAGTTGACGGTGGAAGCCGCTGAGGCCCACCATCTGATGAGTGGGCTGAACTTCGGCGAGGCCGCCTCGCAAGACATCCGCGGCGCGGTGCTGCACCTGAAGCAAGCCGGCGGCAAGGTCGGCATCACCGGCTTCTGCATGGGTGGCGCACTGACGCTGCTCGGCCTGTGCGCCACGCCAGAAGCCGATGCCGGTGTCGTCTGGTATGGCTGCCCACCGTTGGAGTACATCGACGCGGCGACGATCAAGGTGCCGCTGCTGGGCCACTGGGCCACGCAGGACGAGTTCTTCCCGATCGCCACCATCGAGGCGCTGGAAACCAAGCTGCGCGAGGCCGGCGCGAACTTCGAGTTCCACCGCTACCTGGCACACCACGCGTTCGCCAACGAAACCGCCGTCGGCCCGGGGCGGATTGCGGCGACGCAGTTCGATCCGGTATGGGCGCAGCAGGCCTGGGATCGGACGTTCGGATTCCTGGGGAAGTGTTTGTGGTGAATTGACGCGTTCGATGCCTCATGCTGCAGGTTCAGCCATCAGCACCAGCGCGCGGCCTTCCCGGCCCTTTCACTGCTGAAGGACGGCCGCCGAGACGTGCCTTGACGGCCCGGAGTTCGCGCCCACCAGAAGCGGCTGTAACGCCTGGTCACAACTCGAAGATCACCCCGTTTTGACGGGATTTGGTCACAGCGGGGACAATAGGGGTTTTCGTTGGCACGTTATCGCCCCGACGTGCCGGCTCAACCTGAGAGGTCCACTCCCGCGCCATGGCCACACAACGAACCAAGACTTCACCCAGTTCCACGCCCATTCCGGTCGTCGCCAGCGCTGAAAACGTCAAGCTGCGGCAGACCCAGGCCGAATACTCGGCCGCCCGACCCTCGTCCGAACCCGGCATCAAGCCCATGATGTCGAGCTCGAAGATGTACGTCTGCCGCCGCTGTCAGGCCAACTTCAAGACCGGCGAGGGTCGGCCCGACCCGCGGCTGCGCGGGCTCGGCAAGTGCAACAAGTGCCTGGATGCGGCCACGGCAGCGCAGGCCGCACAGATCGCCGCCTGACGGAGCCGCGACGCGTCAGAGGCAGGGGTCAAAGGTAGATCTGGCCGCCCCCCTCGCGAAACTGCTGCGCCTTTTCTTCGAGCGCGGCATGGATCGGAATCACCGGCGCCGTGGCTGAGGCGGGCGCCTCGGCCTTCTGCAGCCGAGCGAAGTCACGCACCTCCTGCGAGATCTTCATCGAGCAGAACTTCGGCCCGCACATCGAGCAGAAGTGCGCCACCTTGGCGTTTTCCTTCGGCAGCGTTTCGTCGTGGTACGCCATCGCGGTGTCGGGGTCGATGGCCAGCTTGAACTGATCCTCCCAGCGGAACTCGAACCGCGCCTTCGACACCGCGTTGTCCCACATCTGCGCGCCGGCGAAGCCCTTGGCCAGATCGCCCGCGTGCGCGGCGATCTTGTAGGCGATCAGCCCCTGCTTCACATCGTCGCGGTTGGGCAAGCCCAGGTGCTCCTTCGGCGTGACGTAGCACAGCATCGCGGTGCCGTACCAGCCGATGTTGGCCGCACCCATCGCCGATGAGATGTGGTCATAGCCCGGCGAGATGTCGGTGATCAGCGGGCCCAGTGTGTAGAACGGCGCCTCGTAGCAGGCTTCGAGCTGCTTCTCGACGTTCTCCTTGATGAGTTGCAGCGGCACGTGGCCGGGGCCTTCGATCATCACCTGCACGTCATGCTTCCAGGCGATCTGCGTGAGCTCGCCCAGGGTATGCAGCTCGGCGAACTGCGCCTCGTCGTTGGCGTCGGCGATCGAGCCGGGGCGCAGGCCGTCGCCGAGCGAGAAGCACACGTCGTAGGCCTTCATGATTTCGCAGATCTCGTCGAAGTGCTCGTACAGGAAGCTCTCGCGATGGTGCGACAGGCACCACTTGGCCATGATCGAGCCGCCACGCGAGACGATGCCGGTCAGCCTCTCGGCGGTCAGCGGGATGTAGGCCAGCCGCACGCCGGCGTGGATGGTGAAGTAGTCGACGCCCTGCTCGGCCTGCTCGATCAGCGTATCGCGGAACAACTCCCAGGTCAGATCCTCGGCCTTGCCGTGCACCTTTTCCAGCGCCTGGTAAATGGGCACGGTGCCGATGGGCACCGGCGAGTTGCGCAGGATCCATTCGCGCGTCTCGTGGATGTTCTCACCGGTCGACAAATCCATCACCGTGTCGGCGCCCCAGCGGATCGACCACACCAGCTTGTCGACCTCTTCCTCGATGCTCGAGGTGACAGCCGAGTTGCCGATGTTGGCGTTGACCTTCACCAGGAAGTTGCGGCCGATGATCATCGGCTCGCTCTCGGGATGGTTGATGTTGTTCGGGATCACCGCGCGGCCGCGTGCCACCTCGTCGCGCACGAATTCCGGCGTGATGTCTTGCGCCAGGTTCGCGCCGAAGGAGTGGCCGCGCTTGGGCACACGCTCGGTGGCCAGGCGCTCGCGCAACTGCGCCTTCACCAGGTTCTCGCGCACCGCGATGTAGTGCATCTCGGGCGTGACGATGCCTCGGCGTGCGTAGTGCATCTGCGACACATTGGCGCCGGGTTTGGCGACGCGCGGCAGTGGTGCCTGCGCCATGCGCAGCGCGGTCAGTTTCGGGTCGTGCAGGCGCTCGCGGCCGTAGGCGCTGCTGATGCCGGGCAAGGCCACCGTGTCGGCGCGGTCAGCGATCCACGCGGCGCGCAGTGGCGGAAGGCCGCGGGTGATGTCGATCGCGGCGTGCGGGTCGGTGTACGGGCCCGAGGCATCGTAGACGCGCAAGGGCGGGTTGGGTTCGCGACGTGAGCCACCGGCACCATCGTCCACCAGGGTGTCGCCGAGCGTGATCTCACGGAAGGGCACGCGAATGTCGGGGCGCTGGCCTTCGAGGTAAACCTTGCGCGAGCCGGGAAACGGCGTGCGGGTGATGCGCTGCGATAGTGCGGCGGTATCGACGTGTTGTGCTTGCTTGGCCATGTCAGCTCCAGGTGGCGTGTCGTTGTGCGCTTGCCTGGCACCGCAGGGGGTCAGACCCCGCCGCGATGGCCGCTGCACTTGATTCCTACGCGGGCACGACCCCGATCAGGTTCAGCGGGTTCCACATCGATGTGGTCTCAGCCACCGACCCAAGGTCCACGGCGCCCCGACAAGCCCGCGCAGTGTAGGCGCGCCGGCCCGACCCGCGGCCAGCCAGGGGTGCTTCCTATAATCAAAAGTCACGTCCCGCAGCGCACCGCGCCCCCTCATGAATCCCGAATTCAAGCCGACCGAGGTCGAACGCGCGGCGCAGGCCGCCTGGAACGCACGAGACGCCTATCGCGTCACTGAAGGGGCCCTCGACAGCTGCGGCGAGCCCAAGCCGAAGTTCTACGCCTGCTCGATGCTGCCCTACCCCAGCGGCAAGCTGCACATGGGCCACGTGCGCAACTACACCATCAACGACATGTTGACGCGTCATCTGCGCATGAAGGGCCACAACGTGTTGATGCCCATGGGCTGGGACGCCTTCGGCCTGCCGGCGGAAAACGCGGCCATGAAGAACAAGGTGCCGCCTGCCAAGTGGACCTACGACAACATCGCCCACATGAAGGGCCAGATGCAGGCGATGGGCCTGGCAATCGACTGGAGCCGCGAGGTCACCACCTGCCGGCCCGAGTACTACCGCTGGAACCAGTGGCTGTTCCTGAAGATGCTCGACGCCGGCATCGCCGAGCGGCGCACCCAGGTCGTCAACTGGGATCCGGTCGACCAGACGGTGCTCGCCAATGAGCAGGTGATCGACGGCAAGGGCTGGCGCAGCGGCGCCACCGTCGAGAAGCGCGAGATCCCGGGCTACTACCTGAAGATCACGGCCTACGCCGACGAACTGCTCGATCAGGTTCAGCACCACCTGCCCGGCTGGCCCGAGCGCGTGCGCCTGATGCAGGAAAACTGGATCGGCAAGAGCGAAGGCGTGCGCTTCGCCTTCACCCACGACATCCGCGACAGCAGCGGCCAGCCGATCCAGGGTGGTCGGCTGTATGTGTTCACCACGCGCGCCGACACCATCATGGGTGTGACCTTCTGCGCGGTTGCACCCGAGCACCCGCTGGCGCAGCACGCTGCGGCGGCGAACTCTGAAGTGGCTGCGTTCATCGCCGAATGCCAGGCCGGTGGAACCACTGAAGCCGAACTCGCCACACAGGACAAGAAGGGCGTGCGCACCGGGCTGACGGTTCAGCACCCGCTGACGCATCAAGCGGTGGACTTGTGGGTCGGCAACTACGTGCTGATGAGCTACGGCGATGGGGCCGTGATGGGCGTACCGGCGCACGACGAGCGTGATTTCGAGTTCGCCAAGAAGTACGGGATCGACATCCTGCAGGTCGTGCATGTCGACGGCGAACCGCATTTCGATTACGCCCGCTGGCAGGACTGGTACGCCGACAAGCAGCGCGGCGTGACCATCAACTCAGACTATTTCAGTGGCCTGAGCCACAAGGACGCGGTCGATGCCGTGGCCAAGGCGCTGGCCGCGCACGACCTGGGCGGCAAGAAGACCACCTGGCGGCTGCGCGACTGGGGCATCAGTCGCCAGCGCTACTGGGGCACGCCCATTCCGATCATCCATTGCGACGAGCATGGGGCGGTGCCCGTGCCCGAGGCCGACCTGCCGGTGGTGCTGCCGGAAGACCTGATCCCGGATGGCTCGGGCAACCCGCTGGCGAAACATGCAGCGTTCCTGGACGTGGCCTGCCCGAAATGCGGACGCCCGGCGCGCCGCGAGACCGACACGATGGACACCTTCGTGGACAGCTCCTGGTACTTCATGCGCTACTGCGACCCGCAGAACACCGAAGCGATGGTCGGCGATGGCGCCGAATACTGGATGCCGGTGGACCAGTACATCGGCGGCATCGAGCACGCGATCCTGCACCTGCTGTACGCGCGCTTCTGGACCAAGGTGATGCGCGACCTGAAGCTGTTGTCGGTCGATGAGCCGTTCACCAGGCTGCTGACGCAGGGCATGGTGCTCAACCACATCTACTCGCGCAAGACGGAACAGGGCGGCATCGAATACTTCTGGCCGCACGACGTGAACAACACCTTTGGCACCGACGGCAAGATCGACGGTGCGACGCTGAAGGGGGATGGTTCGGCCGTGACCTACGAAGGCGTGGGCACGATGAGCAAGAGCAAGAACAACGGCGTCGACCCGCAGGCACTGATCGATCAGTACGGCGCCGACACGGCGCGGCTTTTCGTGATGTTCGCCTCGCCGCCGGAGCAGACGCTGGAGTGGAACGATGCCGGCGTCGAAGGCGCGCATCGGTTCCTGAAACGGGTATGGGGGTTTGGCGCCAGGAATGCCGAGGCGCTCAAGGGCAGCACGGGCGCAGCCGCCTTGTCGGACACCGGCAAGACGCTGCGCCGGGAAGTTCACCAGGTGTTGCGCCAGATCAGCTTCGACTACGAGCGCATGCAATACAACACCGTGGTGTCCGGCAGCATGAAACTGCTGAACGCGCTTGAAGCTTGCAGGGATGCTGGCGCGCAGCCTGTGCTGCGCGAGGGTTACGGCATCCTGTTGCGCGCGCTGTACCCTGCCTGCCCACACACCACCTGGACGTTGTGGAACGAGCTGGGCTATGCCACGTCCCTCGGCGACTTGCTCGATGCGACATGGCCCGATGTCGACGAGTCGGCACTGGTGCAAGATGAGATCGAGTTGATGCTGCAGGTCAACGGCAAACTGCGCGGAGCGATCACCGTGCCCGCCAGCGCCGACAAGGCCGTGATCGAGAAGGCCGCCCTGGCCAGCCCCGAGTTGCTGAAATTTGCCGATGGGGCGTCAGTCAAACGCATCATCGTCGTGCCCGGCCGCTTGGTCAATGTGGTGCTCTGAGGCCCGCCCTGATGTCCCCATACCCCACGGCCTTGCTCGTTGAAGAGGCCTCCGCAGACCGCCGCACCTGGCTGATCGCGATGACCTCGCTCGCTGCGGTGCCGCTCGCCAGCTGCGGCTTTCAGCTGCGCGGTGCACAGGAGCTCAGGTTCCGCACAGTGCAGCTCACCGGCTTCAAGCCCCACTCGCCGCTGGAAAAGGAGTTGCGCAGAGCCATCAATGCCAGCAAGACCACCCTGGTCGTCGATTCGGGCGGCGAGGCACAAGTGGTGCTGGAGGCGATCTCGGAACGCCGGGAGCGCAATGTGGTGGCCACCACCTCGTCGGGGCAGGTGCGCCAGATCAGCCTGCGTGTGCGCTTCACCTTCAAGCTGCGCACACCGTCCGACCGCGAGCTGATCGGGTCGACCGAGCTGCTGCTGGGGCGCGACATCAGCTACAACGAATCCGAGGCGCTGGCGAAAGAGCAGGAAGAGGCCCTGCTGTACCGGGAGATGCAGAGCGACATCGTCTCGCAGATCATGCGCCGACTGTCCGCGGTACCGGCACTGTGATCCTGTCTCACCTGTCATCTCGACCCTGAGCACCCATGCAGCTGCGCCTCGACCAGCTCACCTCGCACCTGCAGAAAGGGCTGCGGCCGCTGTACACCGTCTGGGGTGACGAGCCACTGCTGATGCAGGAAGCCTGCGACGCGCTGCGTGCCGCAGCGCGCGACGCAGGGCACGGCGAACGCCAGGTGCATGCAGTGTCGGGCGCCCATTTCAATTGGAGTGCGCTGCTAGGCGCTTCTCATGCGATGAGCCTGTTTGCTGACAGGCAGCTCGTCGAGATCCGCATACCTTCCGGCAAGCCTGGCAAGGACGGCTCGGAAGCATTGCAGCGCTACTGCCAGACGCTGTGTGACGAGGTGGTGACGATCGTGCAGCTGCCTCGGCTGGACCGCCAGCAGCAGCAAAGTGCCTGGTTCAGCGCACTCGATGCGGCAGGGGTCACGCTGCGCGTCGACCCGGTCGAACGCCACGCGCTGCCTCAATGGATTGCGCAGCGGCTGGGCGCGCAAGGCCAGCGGGTGCAGGGCGGCGAGGCGGGGCAGCGCACGCTGGCGTTCTTCGCCGACCGCGTCGAAGGCAATCTGCTGGCGGCACACCAGGAAATACAGAAGCTCGCGCTGCTGCACCCGGCGGGTGAGTTGAGCTTCGAGCAGGTCGAGGCAGCGGTGCTGAACGTGGCGCGCTACGACGTGTTCAAGCTCGGCGAGGCGGTGTTGGCAGGGCAGGTCACACGGGCGCTGCGCATGCTGGATGGCCTGCGGGCCGAGGGCGAGGCGGCCGTGCTGGTGCACTGGACGCTCGCCGAAGATGTGCGGGCGCTCAAGCGGGTACACGATGCGATGAGCGCGGGTCGTCCCCTGCCGCTGGCGCTGCGCGAAGCACGTGTCTGGGGTCAGAAGGAGCGGCTGTTCGAGCGCGCGCTGCCGCTGTTCACCGAGGCTGCACTGGCCCAGCTGCTGCACGCCGCTCAGGTCTGTGACGGCCTGGTCAAGGGTCTGAAGCACCCCGACTGGCCACTGGAGCCGTGGGACGGCCTGAAGCGGCTGCTGCTGATGGTGCTGCAGAGCACCTCGGCGCCGCCGGCCGCGCGCCGTGGCGGCCGCGCGGTGGTGGTGCCGCGGTTGGCCTTGCAGGGTTGAGGGCAGCCTCGGCGCTCGCCGAGGGCTCAGTAGCCTCGAGCCCGATCCACCAGGTTTTGCAAGGCCTCTCCGGCACGCAGCCGACGCACATTCGCTGCGGCGATTTCGGCGGCGCTGCGGGGGTCGGTCTGCGCAGCAGCGTGCGGCAGCACCGTGACCTTCGGGTGCTGCCAATAGCGATGCTCGGCGGGCAGTGGCTCGGCGTTGAACACATCGAGCACTGCGTGGTGCAGGTGTCCGCTGTCAAGCGCAGCGAGCAGGTCGGCATCGACGACGTGGCCGCCGCGCGCGAGGTTGACCAGGCTCGCGCCGGGCCGCATTGCATCGAGACGGCGAGCGCAGAACAGGCCACGGGTGTGGGGCGTCAACGGCAGCAGGTTGATGACGATGTCGGCGGCACCCAGTACGCCGGTCAACGCGTCGTCGCCGTGATGTGTGGTGATGGACGGCAGCGCGGCTGGGCGCAGGCTCCAGCCGCTGACCCGGTAGCCCTGCGCGCCCAGGCACCGCGCAACGCAGCGGCCCAGCTCGCCCAGGCCCAATATCGCGATGGCGACCTCATCGGCGCGCCGCTGCGGCAAGGGCTGCCAGACCTTCACGCGCTGCTGCGCGGCGTAGGTCTGGAACCCTCGGTGGAGGCTGAGCACGGCCCACAGCGCGGTCTCGGACATGGTGGCGCTCATCGACGGATCGACCATGCGGGCGATCGGCACCGTGGGCGGCACACTGGCATCGGCGAGCAGCCTGTCGACACCGGCCCACAGGGACTGAATCAGCCGCAGCTGCGTCAGTCCCTGCAGCGTGCCAGGCGGCGGGTTGGCGACGATGGCGACGTCGGCGTCGGCGGCGACCAGCGTGTGTCGCTCGGTGACGATGTGCTCTTCGGGCAGCGCGGCTTGCAGCAGGCTGCGCCACAGGCCGAGCGCCTGGACGTCGAAATCCGTGGCGAGCAGGATCGTCACAGTGAGGCGATCAGGGCTTGCAGCGCCTGCGTCACCGTCTGGCCTCGCACTGCGGCGCGGTCGCCCGCCAGTTGCAGCAAGGTCGCCCGCACATCGAAGACAGCATCCAGGCTCTCACGGCCGGCGACCGCCAGCCACACCGTGCCGACCGGCTTGCCCGGCATCGCACCGCCCGGCCCGGCGATGCCTGTCACCGCCACGGCGCGCTGCGCCTGCGAGCGCTGCAGCGCGCCGGCCGCCATTGCTGTCGCGACCGCTTCGCTGACAGCGCCGTGGCGTGCGATCAGTTCGGCGGGCACACCGAGCAGGCCGGTCTTGGATTCGTTCGAATAGCTGACCACCCCGTGTTCGAACCAATCGCTGGACCCTGCCACCGAGGTGCAGGCGGCAGCGATCAGCCCCCCCGTGCAGGATTCGGCGGTGACCAGCCGCCAGCCACGTAACCGCAAGGCGTCTGCCAGCGCTAGAACCAGCACGTTTTGGTCTGGGTCGAGTTTGTTCATCTGCAGCCTCAGAGGATCGCCGCGCCGAATCGCCACACCGAGATCACCAGCAAGGTGCACAACGCCGCCACGAGATCGTCGAAAAGGATGCCGAAACCCTGCGCCCAGCCAATGGGCTGGCCGCGTCGGCCCTTGTAAAGGCGATCGGCCCAGGCCACCGGGCCCAGCTTGGCAGCGTCGAAATACCGGAAAAGCACAAAGGCCACGCCCTGAGCGATCACCCCGGCCGGCGTCACGAGCCACAGCACCAGCCAGAAAGCCAGCACCTCGTCCCACACGACAGGGCTGGGGTCAGGCATCGCCAGCGCACGGGCCGTGACGGTACACGCCCACCAGCCGACGAAGAAGCCGGCCAGCAGCAGCGCGGCCATCTGCATTTCGCCAAGGTGCGGCTGCAACACCAGGAAGGCCAGCCAGGCCCATAGCGTGCCTACCGTGCCCGGCGCAAGAGGGGACAGACCGCTGCCGAAGCCCAGCGCGATCGCATGTGCCGGATGGCTGAGCAGCAGCCTGACCGTCGGTCGGCGCGGCGTCATGTCGATCATGTGCGGAAGTGGTCGAACGATGCCACCCCATGCGCCACCGCACGGCCATTGGCGTCGATCAGTGCGGTTTGAGCCTCGCGCCCCGCGCCGGAGCGCCCGACGATACGCCCGATGCGCGTCAGGGCGACGCCGGCCGAAATGCCGGCTGCGATCACCTGCTGAGCACTCTGCGGCGGCGCGGTGAACAGCAACTCGTAATCGTCGCCACCGGACAGTGTGCACAGGCGCTGAACCGCCAGCGGCTGCGCGCGCAACGTCGCGCTGCGCGGCACGGCATCGACATCCACAACCGCATCGACACCGGAGCGCTGCAGCACATGCCTCAGATCGCCAAGCAGGCCATCGGACAGGTCGATCGCGCTCGTCGCGATACCGCGCAGCGCCTGCCCGAGAGCGATGCGAGGCTGCGGCATTTCCATCGCTCGGCGCACCGCCTCGAAGTCGCCACCGGTCAGGCACAGCGTACCGCGAAAGACTTCGAGCGCGAGGCGTGCATCGCCCAGGCGGCCGCTGACATAGAGCTCGTCACCGGCGCGCGCACCCGAGCGCAGCAGTGCGCCGGCACCCGCCGCTGGCACCAGGCCGAAGACGCTGATGCAGATGCTCAGCGGCCCACGGGTCGTGTCGCCGCCGATCAGTTCGCAGCCATGCGCATCGGCCAGGGCCAGCAACCCTCGCGACAGGCCGCCAAGGAACGCTTCATCGGCGCTCGGCAGGGCCAGGGCCAGCGTGAACGCCACCGGCTCGGCGCCGCAGGCGGCGAGGTCGCTCAGGTTGACCGCCAGGGCCTTGTGGCCCAGCCGCTCGGGATCCACCGTCGACAGAAAATGTCGACCCTCGACGAGCATGTCGCACGAGGTGGCGAGGTGCATGCCGGTTGGCACGGCAAGCAGCGCACAGTCGTCGCCGATGCCCAAAGCCGCACGCCGTGTCGGGCGGTCAAAGTATTTCGCGATGAGGTCGAATTCGCCGAGCGACATCATCACATTCTCGCCGCGAGCGTGGGCGTATCGTTGCGCAAACCGATACGCCGGACAAACCGGCTCCCCAGAGGAATCCCCCCATGACCACATCCAACGACAGCAGGCACGCTGAACTGCGGCTCGCAGCGCTCGAATACCACGAATTCCCCACGCCAGGCAAGATCGCTATTACGCCGACCAAGCAACTGGTCAACCAGCGCGACCTCGCCCTGGCGTACTCGCCAGGAGTCGCAGCAGCCTGTGAAGAAATCGTTGCCGATCCAGCCAATGCCTACAAGTACACCGCGCGCGGCAACCTCGTCGCCGTGATCACCAACGGCACCGCAGTGCTCGGACTGGGCGACATCGGGCCGCTGGCGGCCAAACCGGTGATGGAAGGCAAGGCGGTGCTGTTCAAGAAGTTTGCCGGCATCGATGTGTTCGACATCGAGCTGGCCGAACGCAACCTCGACAAGCTGATCGACACGATTGCGGCACTCGAGCCAACCTTCGGCGGCATCAACCTCGAGGACATCAAGGCACCGGATTGCTTCTGTGTCGAGCGCGCCTTGCGCAAGCGGATGAAGATTCCGGTCTTCCACGACGACCAGCACGGCACGGCCATCGTGGTCGGCGCCGCCGTGTTGAATGCGCTGCGGGTGACAGGCAAGGACATCAAGGAAATCAAGCTGGTCACCTCGGGTGCGGGCGCTGCAGCGCTGGCCTGTCTGACGCTGCTGGTAAAGCTGGGCCTGCCTCGCGAGAACATCTGGGTGACCGACCTGGCGGGCGTCGTCTACGAAGGCCGCACCGAGCTGATGGACGAGGACAAGATCTTCTTCGCACAGAAGACCACGCACCGCAGCCTCGCCGATGTCATGCGCGGCGCCGACGTCTTTCTCGGACTGAGCGCAGGCGGCGTGCTCAAGAAGGAAGTCGTCGCGACGATGAACCCGAATCCGGTCATTTTCGCGCTGGCCAACCCCACGCCGGAAATCATGCCCGAGGAGATCAAGGAAGTGCGCGGCGACGCGATCATCGCGACCGGTCGCACCGACTATCCGAATCAGGTCAACAACGTCCTGTGCTTTCCATACATCTTCAGGGGCGCACTGGATTCGGGGGCAACGACGATCACGGTGGAGATGGAGATTGCTGCGGTCCATGCGATCGCCGAACTGGCACAGGCGGAGCAAAGCGAGGTCGTGGCCGCTGCTTATGCGGGTGCGAATCTCAGCTTCGGGCCGGATTACCTGATACCGAAGCCGTTCGATCCGCGGCTGATGATCAAGATCGCGCCCGCCGTGGCACAGGCTGCGGCCGATTCCGGCGTCGCCGCCCGCCCGGTGCGCGATCTGGAGGCCTACCGCCAAAGGCTGCTGAGCTTCGTCTACGCCTCGGGCACGACGATGAAGCCCATCTTCAACCTGGCCAAACGCGCGCAGAACAAGCGCATCGCCTATGCCGAGGGCGAGGAAGAGCGTGTGCTGCGTGCCGCACAGATCGTGGTTGACGAAGGGCTGGCGCGCCCGACACTGATCGGGCGTCCGGAAGTCATCGCCTCACGCATCCAGAAGTTCGGCCTGCGCCTCGATGCCGGGCGCGACTACGACGTCGTCAACACCGACAACGACCACCGCTACCGCGACTACTGGCAGACCTACCACAGGCTCACCGCACGCAAGGGCATCACCGAGCAGATCGCCAAGATCGAGATGCGCCGGCGCCTGACGCTGATTGGCTCGATGCTGCTGCACAAGGGCGAGGTCGACGGCATGCTGTGCGGCACCTGGGGCAATACCGCCTATCACCTGAACTACGTCGACCAGGTCATTGGGCAGCGGGAAGGCGCGAGCACATACGCATGCATGAACAGCCTGCTGTTGCCGGGACGTCAAATCATGTTGGTGGACACCCACATCAACTATGACCCAACGGCCGAGCAGCTTGCCGAAATCACCAAAATGGCCGCCGAAGAGATGGTGCGCCTGGGGCTGCGGCCCAAGGCGGCCTTGCTGTCGCATAGCAATTTTGGATCCAGCAACCATCCTTCGGCGGTCAAGATGCGTGACACGCTGGCCTTGCTGCGCCAGAACACGCCCTGGCTGGAAGTCGATGGCGAAATGCACGGCGATGCCGCACTCGATGCCGATCACCGCCGGGGTCTGATGCCCATGAGTACCCTGACCGGAGAAGCAAACTTGCTGGTGCTGCCCAACATCGATGCCGCCAACATCGCCTACAACCTGCTGAAGACGGCTGCCGGCGGCGGTATCGCGATCGGCCCGCTGCTGCTCGGTGCGGCCAAGCCGGTGCACATCCTGACCGCCTCGGCCACCGTGCGACGCATTGTCAACATGACGGCACTGGCCGTGGCCGACGCCAACGCGACGCGTTGAGCGCAAGAAACCTCGGCCGCCCGAACTGCGGGTAGCCCCTGACCGCGCGACGCGCGCTGCTCAGCGCGCTTCCAGGGGGCTTTATGACGGTCTCAAGGCGCTCTTTTAGGAACGCCAGTTAATGGCTCTACGCTTGCGCACTTGTGCCTTCGCGGAGCTAAAGGAGAATGTGAGCAAACACTTTTCTCGCAACTGCACCGCCCTGACCTGATGCACCGGCTTGAGGTTTCACGCCCGATTCGGTACCATCTCACATTCGCAATTTAGGGATAACCCGTGTTTTTGTTGCGCCTGTTTCGGGCTCCCCAGAAACGCCTCGCTTCTGCCGTCGGCTCGTTGATGGCTGTTTGTGCGGTGAGTGTTTGTTTGTTGACCGGCACGTCCTGGGCCAGAGAAGCCGAGGCAACAGTTTCAGTCATCGCGCTGGAGCAACTGCCACCAGAAGCGAGACAAACCCATGTGTTGATCCATTCAGGCGGGCCGTTTCCGTTCCGAAAGGACGGTACCGTGTTTGGCAACCGTGAGCGTTTGTTGCCTGCTCGGGCCCGCGGGTTTTACCGTGAATACACCGTGGCGACCCCGGGGTCGCGCGACAGAGGCGCCCGACGCATCGTGTGCGGGGGGAAGCAACGTCAGGCACCTGACAGCTGTTTTTACAGCGCCGATCACTACGCGAGCTTCAGTCTCATCGTGCAGTGAACGGCGCGCTAGTTACTTGACCACAGGAGGAACGAGTCCATGCTCTTGCAGACCGTCCGATCGAACATCGTCCAATCGATACGCGCTTACCGCGTTGAGGATCTGATGCTGGCCGCGCAAAACGCCGACCAGCATTTCCTCTATGCCAACCTGGCGACGGCCCAGTCGAAACAAGAGGTTCTCGACACCATCGCGGAGGCGTTCATGTTCCCCCTGCATTTCGGCAAGAACCTTGACGCCCTCTACGACTGCATGACCGATCTGGTACACAAGGCGGGTGCACAGCCCGGCTTCGTGGTTGTCCTGGAACAGTTGCCCGACAACCCCCGCTTTGATCGCGAGGCGCGCGAGCAGTTGCTCGATGTATTTCGTGATGCGGCAGATTTCTGGGCCGAGCGAAAAGTTGCTTTCAGGTGCTTCTATTCTTTTCAGTAGCCCGCTCTCAAGAACTCGGTTCTTGGGAGCGGGCTACCGAAACGACCGGCCCCTGCGAAAAACCCGCCAAGCCCGCCGCAAAAAGTACGGCCAATGCCACCTTCGGCATGAACATGCCGCTGATGAGCAGCGCGTTCGATACCTCGATGTGGCTGAACGCAGCGTGATGCATTTCCGCTAGTCCCGTGATCGCGGTGGCTGGTGTGATCTGAAACAGCAAGGCGGTCGGAAGGCCGCCTTTTCCATCATGGACCGAGTGCGCTCGCCAAGGCAAGGTACTCGGTCACCGGCACTTCCTCGGCTCGGCGCTGCAGGTCGAACATGCCGCTGTAGTGCCGTTCTTCGAGCCAGCGACCCAGAGTGTTGCGCAGGACCTTGCGCCGCTGCGAGAAGGCCACCGTGACCAGTTCGCCCAGCAGGGCGGCGTCGATGTCGGTACGCGCCGACAGTGGAATCATGCGCACGATCGCTGACCGCACCTGAGGTGGCGGGTCGAACGACTCGGGCTCGATGTCGAGCACCGAGGTGATGTCGTAGCGCCATTGCAGCATCACCGACAGCCTGCCATAGGTCTTGCTGCCTGGCGTGGCGGCCATGCGCTCGACGACTTCCTTTTGCAGCATGAAGTGCTGATCGATCACCCGTGAGGCTGTGGGCAGGAGGTGAAACAGGATGGGCGTCGATATGTTGTAGGGGAGATTGCCCACGACCCGAAGAGGCTGGCCTGCGGCCGTCGCCAGCGCATCGAAATCCACGTTCAACACATCGGCCTCGATCACCGTCAATTCAGGCCGGCGACGAAGGCGCGCGGCCAGATCGCGATCGAGCTCGATGACCGTGAGCCGCGGGCACCGCTCGAGCAGAGGAAAGGTCATCGCGCCCAGACCAGGACCGATCTCCACCATCGCGTCGTGTGCGCACGGGGCGATTGCATCGATGATGGCGTCGATCGCGAATCGGTCGTGCAGGAAGTGCTGCCCGAAGCGCTTGCGCGCGATGTGTGCCATCAACGTCGGTAGCGGGGGCCGCCCCTCTTCAAATCGATAGAGTGCGGCGTACGCAGCGCGCCATCACAGCGGCGGCTCGCGCATCTCGATATACACGCGCTGGCGCAACTCGCGGTTCCACTCGGCATAGGCTTCCTCGTATTTCTTCTCGCGCAGCATGTTGCGTGCTTGCTCGCGCTCCTGCCTGGCGTCGAGTGAGGCCTGACGCCGCTCGAGAACCTGGATCAGGTGAATGCCGAAACGCGAAATCACCGGGTCTGACACCTCGCCGAGCGGTAGGGCCTTCATGGCGTCATCGAACTCTGGCACGAAGGTGCCCGGCATGGTCCAGCCAAGATCGCCGCCCTGTGCGGCGCTGCCATCCTCCGAACGATCCTTGGCTATGGCCTCGAAAGTCGCTGCGCCCGACAAGATCTGCGCCTTGAACTCGGCCATCTGCCGGATGACGGCCGCCTGATCGAGCTGTGCGTTGGGGCGAATCAGGATGTGGCGAGCGTGGGTTTCGGTCACCGAGAAGGCCTGACCGTCCTGTCGCTCGACAACCTTCAGCAGATGGAAGCCCGCACCCGTGCGCAACACCGTGGGGGCGATCTGACCAGAAGCGATACCGCGCACATGCGCGATGAATGCATCTGGCAGGCGGTCGACCGGGCGCATGCCCAGCTCGCCACCGCTGGCCTTGTCACGTTCATCGGCCACCACATCGCGGGCAACAGCCTCGAACGCTTCGCCCCCGCGAATACGAACGAGGGCTGCTTCAGCACGTCCCTTCAGCCGCGCGACTTCCGCGTCGGGGGCGTTTTCGGGCACCGGGATCAGGATCTGGGCGAGGTTGACGGACGGGGTGGCTGCATTGTCGGCGCGTTGCTTGGCCAGCAAGGCCTCGACATCGGCATCGGTGATGCGAATGCGGGACTGCACCTCGCGCTCGCGCACCCGCTCGAGCAGCAATTGCTCGCGGACATTCTTTCGGAAGCGCGCGAAGTCGATGCCTTCCTTGGCCAGTTGTTCACGCATCTGCGCGATGGTGACCTTGTTCTGTGCCGCGACGTTGGCGACGGCACGATCGAGTTCCGCTTCGTCGATGCGCGGCCCGCTCTCGCGGGCATACGCCAGTTGCGCACGTTCGTCGATCAGGCCATCCAGGATCTGCTTGCGCAGCGCGCTGTCAGGCGGCAGGCGTTGTCCGGCACGCACCGCGTTCTCGCGCACTCGAACCAGGCGCTGCTCTATCTCGATGGCCGTCACCAGTTCCTGGTTCACCACGGCCACGATGAAATCACCCGGCTGAATGACTTCCTGAGCCTGACGATCGGACTGTGCCCAGGCCTGGGGAGACACCATGGCACAGGTCATCAGACCTGCGGTCAGCCATCCAGCCATGATCGATTTCAACGGTTCACTCATACAGAAGATTGGAGGACTGCGTGGCCTGCGGCCCGTCGCGCAAAAGGCGATACCCGGGAACATTGTCCTTCAGCACCTGGAGCGGGTTCGATCCGAGGCGAGATAGACCGACGAATTCGATTTGAAACAGCAGTCGGGTGGTCGCTTTGCTGCTCCCGGTGGACAGCCGCTCGGCCACCACGCGGGCAATCCAGCAACCCGCGTCGTACTCGAAGCCCATGATGCCATCGACGAGTCGGCTATCCCGGGTGCTGTAGTTGATGCGTCCGACGGTGTAAAGCGATCCGGTGCAGGTGCCGAGGTTGCCGCGGCCGTCATCAGCCTGGCCGGATAGGTCGGGCGTGCGGCCATAGATCGGCCATTGCCAGCCGGTCTCGATCTGCTGACTGGCGCCGCGGACTTGCCGGTAGATCAGGCTCACGGTGCGGAACGGCGAGGGCGAATAGGTGATGCCGGAGGTCGAAGTGATCAAGGCATTGATCTGCGGGTTGTACTGCAGCGTGCTGCCCAGGGACCAATTTGGAATCACGCTGGTCGACCCCAGCAGCAGCAGGTCGGACACGCGCCGCGTCAGCGGCGTGCCGAGCGGCGTGATTCGCTGGTCGCTCAACAGGTAGCGCTGCACAGCGCCCAGGCGCATGACCTCCGCACCATTTTGCGGGTTGATGAGGCGGGTATTCACGCCGGCGATCACCTGGTTGGAATCCGACACCCGGTCAATGCCTGAAAACGCGTTTTCGCTGAATGCGGTCTCGAAGTTCAGGTCGCGCGCAGCTGAGTCGAAGATGGGGAATTTGCCCTGCTTGCGATACGGTGTGTGCACGTAGAGCACACGAGGCTCCAGTGTCTGCAGCAGATCGGTGCCGAACCAGTTGGTGTCGCGCTCCAGCGCCCAGGCGCTGTCCAGGCTGACGGTGGGGATCACCCGCGAAGTCTGTTTGTTGCCCCCCGTCAGAACAGCGCGACTGAGCGAATATGCCGCAGCGTTCAACGCCAGCTTCGGGGTCAGCGTCCAGCCCGGCGTGGTGACCCATGGGTAGCTGATCGATGTCAGCGCATGCAGCCGATCGCCATCCAGCCGGCGCGCTTCGATGGTGGATGCCGGATTGGTGAATCGGTTGAATTCGCCCTGGAAACTGACATCGAATCCATTACCGACCGTCTGCAACGTGCTCGCGCCGATCTGCGGCAGACGCTGGTACGGCGTGATGATCTTTGCATCAGGGTCCTGCAACACCTGCCAGCGCTGCACTCGCGCGTAGGTAGTCCAGTCGCCCAGCTCATGCGAAGCCCGGATGTCCGACAACAGCAGACGTGGCGTGAACGTGCCAGGCTCGCGCTGGAAGTCCTTCCAGTAGTTGTCGTCGGAGACGCGCTTGATGCTGATCGACAGCGTCGTGTCCTGAGAAAAGTCCGCCTCATGCACCGCGCTGAGCAAATAGCGCGAGCGGTTCGCGACGTTGTCGTCGGGCAGGAAGTTGAAGTTGAACTGCCCGCTGTATGTGGGTTCGAGATAGCGAAACTCGCTGTCCAGGCCGACGCCGCGGCGCAGACTCGCCGACGGCGTCAAGGTAGCGTCGCGGTTTGGCGCGATGTTCCAGTACCAGGGCGCCTCGACACGAACGCCTGCATTGCTGTCGATCGCCACGCTCGGCGGCAGCCAGCCGGACTTTCGCTCGTTGGTGAGCGGGAAGCTGAGCTCCGGCGCCCACAGAATGGGCACGCCCAGAAAGCGCAGCACCGCACCCTGGGCGACACCTGTGTTGGTGTCGAAGTCGGTGTCGATCTGGTCGCTGCTGAGCAGCCACGCCGGGTCACCGCTGCCGTCGGCCGGGCAACTGCTGTAGGTGGCATTGGTGGCCACCGAGTGCTGCGGGCCGAGAAAGTCGATGCGCTCCGCGGTGCCGCCCGCCTGGGTGCGCCCGAAAAAGTAAGTTGGGTTGAGGAAGTAGCCCTCGAAACGCTGCGTCTTCAGTTGCAGTTCGGCCCCGCTGTAGCGGTTCCTGTCCTGCGTGATCGTCACGTTGCCGCGCGCTACGGCCAGATCCTCTGCCTGGTCGTAGGTCAATCGATCCGTGTTGATTGCCAGATTGCCGCGCCGCAGTCGGGCATCACCATCGACGACGGCATCGAGGTCGGGACGCCCGCGCAAGGACTGCCCCTGCACAGCAATGGGCAGCAACTTGGCCGCCTCGCCCGTCGGTGGCGGTTGCAGGATGCGCGAGAGCTTCAGCGCAATGCCGGACTCGGTCAGGGCGATCGGCGCCGGTGCAGCCGTCGCTGCGGGCAGGACCCCGCCAGCGCTCGGCTTGACGGCTGGTGCTGCGCCGCGCAATGGCGTGCCCCACTGCGGCACCGGCGCAGTGCTAGGTGGATCGGTCGCGGCGGCGCTCGGTGAACGGGTCGGCGTGGCCGTCGGCGCGGGTGTCGAGCCGATCGGCGGGCGGCCCCACTGTGCACCCGCCTGGCTCATGGCGGTGACGAGCACGGTGGTCCACAGCATGCGAGGGTACGCACGGCAACGGCCGAGGACGACAGCCAGGCCGCCGGAACGGGATGAACAGGCAGGTGAGCGAAGCAACAAGGAAGGCGACGGGCAGACGGGGGAGGTAGCGTGCGCCACGAGCGCGAGCAGCGGTTTGTAAAATCGATTATCCATGAGGGGGGGTTCGCGCAAACCCGCAAGCCACCCGAGTCCACAGGCACCGCCACACGATGAACACCCTCAGCGACAAGCGCCCCCTCGCCGTGACCTGGCCCGATGAGCGTCGGCGCGTGACGTTCGACGCCTGGCTGGGTGCGCTTGCGCCGGCGCACGGCCTGCGGCCGGAGACTTTACGCCCGGCGTCCAGTGACGCCAGCTTCCGCCGATACCTGCGGGTCGACAGCGAGCGCACCAGTTACATCGTGATGGACGCACCTCCCGAGCACGAGGACGTGAGACCCTTCGTCCACGTCGCCGGGCTGATCGATGCAGCCGATTTGCGCGCACCGCGGGTGCTCGCGCAAGACGCGACGAATGGTTTTCTGCTGCTGACGGACCTGGGTTCGCGGCTCTACCTGGCCGAGTTGCAGGCCGCCGTGGCCGCGGCTGACACCTCGAGCGTGGATCGTCTGATGCGCGCAGCGTTGTCGACACTGGTCGACTGGCAGCAACGCATCGACGCGCGCTCCCTGCCCCCCTACGACGACACACTGCTTCGCCGTGAACTGGCACTGTTCCCCGACTGGTGCGTGCAGCGTGAGTTCGACGTCCGCTGGAACAGCGAACAGCAAGCCACCTGGGCAAGCACCTGCGACCTGCTGGTGGCAAGCGCCCTGGCGCAGCCCGTGGTCGCGGTGCACCGTGACTACATGCCGCGCAACCTGATGGTCTGCGAGGGTGCGCCGGGCGGGCCTGGCATCCTCGACTTCCAGGACGCGGTGCGCGGGCCGATCAGCTACGACGTGGCCTCGATGCTGCGCGACGCCTTCATCAGCTGGGATGAGGAACAGGAGCTCGACTTCGCGATCCGTTACTGGCAGCAGGCGCGCAAGGTGGGCCTGCCGGTGCCTGCCGATTTCGGGGAGTTCTGGAAGCCGCTGGAATGGATGGGCCTGCAACGCCACCTGAAGGTGCTGGGCATCTTCTGCCGACTCAAGCACCGCGATGGCAAGCCCGCCTACAGCGCCGATCTGCCGCGCTTCTTTGCGTATGCCCACAAGGTGGCGACCCGATACGAAGGCCTGGGTCCGCTGGCAAGGCTGATCGAACCCCTGATGGGTGCCACACGCGTCGACGCTTTCTATTGATGAGCGAGCTGCACACCCCGACACTGACGCTGCTGCTCACCGTGGCGGTGGCGCTGGGCCTGATGGTTCTGGAGCGGCTGCGGCCGAACCGGGCCTACGCCACCGATGGCGCGTGGCTGCTGCGCGTCGCGTCGCTCGGCGGCATCGGCATCGGTCTGACGCTGCTGCTCGGCGCCGTGATTGACAGGCTGGTGGGCGCGCCCGGTCTGCTGCAACGCGACAGCGCACTGACCGCGTTGCCCGCGTGGCTGCAGGGTTTCGTCGGCTACCTGTGCGTGACCTTCTTCGTCTACTGGTGGCACCGCTGGCGTCATCACAGCGACCTTCTGTGGCGGATGTTTCACCAGATACACCACAGCACGCACAGGCTGGAAGCGGCGACCGCGTTCTATGCGCATCCGAATGATTTCGCAGGCAATGCGCTGATCGTCAGCGGCGTGTCTTACGGCCTGCTCGGCTACGGGCTGGATGCGGCGGCGTGGACGGCTTTCTGGGTCGGCGTATTCGACCTTTGGGAGCACACCAACCTGCGCACACCGCGCTGGCTGGGCTTTGTGGTGGTGCGGCCCGAGATGCACCGAGTGCATCACGAGAAGGACCGTCACCGCAGCAACTACGGCATCCCTGTGTGGGACATGCTGTTCGGCACCTACGAGAACTCCACACGCGCCGTGGACTGCGGATTCAGCCCGACCCAGGAGCGCAAGGTGCTGCAGATGCTGCGGTTCAAGGATGTCGATGGCTGATTTCGGACGCCTGTCCAGGCGTCTGCGCAACGGGCTGATCCATCAACAACGGCGTGTCATTTCCCGATGCAGAAGCGGCTGAAGATTTCCCCGAGCAATTCATCTGGTGTCGACTGTCCGACGATCTCGCCGAGCGCTCGTTGCGCGAGCCGCAAGTCCTCGGCGAGCAAGTCGAGCGCGGGTGTCCTGCTGTGCAGCTTTGCCACCGCGCAATCGACGTGCAGGCGGGTTTGTGCGAGCGCCTGCACATGGCGGGCGCGGGCGGTGTAGACGCCTTCGAGGTGGTCGTGCCAGCCTGCCATCTGCAACAGGCGCTGGCGCAATGCGTCGAGTCCCTGTCCCGTTGCGGCTGACAGGCACAAGCCTGACGCCCCCCCGGTCGGTGCGGCCGGCCGCAGATCAGCCTTGTTGTAGACGTCCAGCACGCGCTGTGCATCGATCAGCGGTCGCGGCAAGCGCTCTTGTATGGCCACGTCGCCGGCAACGTGATCCAAGTCGTCCATCCTTGTGAGGTCATGCAGGAAAACCAGCGCGTCGGCGCCTTCGATCTCGCGCCAGCTGCGCTCGATGCCGATGCGTTCGATCGGGTCGTCGGTGTCTGCAGGGTCACGCAGGCCGGCCGTGTCGATCACATGGACGGGCACGCCCTCGATCTGGATCGTCTGGCTGACCTTGTCGCGGGTGGTGCCGGCGATCGGCGTGACGATGGCGAGTTCGGCGCCCGCCAGCGCGTTCAGCAGCGAGCTCTTGCCCACATTGGGCTGACCGGCGATCACCACAGTGATGCCGTCGCGCAGCAATGCGCCTTGACGAGTGGTGCTCTCGATGCGGCTCAACCGCTCGGTGATCGCTGCCAGCTGCCCGTTGGCATCGGCCTGCTGCAGGAAGTCGATGTCCTCTTCGGGAAAGTCCAGGGTCGCCTCGACCAGCATGCGCAGGCGCATCAACTGCTCGTCGAGCGCGCGGATCTCGGCCGAGAAGCTGCCGCTGAGTGAACGGGTTGCCGAGCGCGCGGCGGCTTCGGTGCTGGCATCGATCAAGTCGCCGACGGCCTCGGCCTGCGCCAGGTCGAGCTTGTCGTTCAGGTAGGCCCGCTCGGTGAACTCACCTGGCAGCGCGAGGCGCAGACCCGGCAGCGTGGTGCGCCCGGTATCGGCGTCGACGGCCGTGGCGGCTTCAAGACACCGCGCGAGCAGCAACTGCAGCACGACCGGTCCGCCATGGGCCTGCAGCTCCAGCACGTCTTCACCGGTGTACGAGTGCGGTGCCGGGAAGTGAATCGCCAGACCGTGGTCGATCGGTGCGCCGGCCGCGTCGAGAAACGGCACGTAGGCCGCATGCCGGGGCACGAGGGGCCTTGAACACAACGCGGCAATCAGCGCACTCAGTTCGCGGCCTGAAACCCGCAATATGCCCACGGCCGCCCGTCCGGGCGCCGTGGCGATGGCGACGATCGGGTCATGGTGACGAGGCAGCATGCTGGGCTTTCTCCGTGATGCCCTCGTCGCCGGGACCGCGCCTGGCGCGGGCTACTTGCCGAGGACGCCCAGCTGCCTGTTGATCGCGTACTGCTGGGCAATCGACAGGATGTTGTTGGTCAGCCAGTAGAGCACCAGGCCCGCCGGGAACACGAAGAACATCACCGAGAACACCAGCGGCATGATCCACATCATCTTGGCCTGCATCGGGTCGGCCGGGGTGGGGTTCAGCCAGGTTTGAAACAGGCTGGTCACCGTCATCAGCAGCGGCAGGATGAAGTACGGGTCCTTGGCCGACAGGTCGGTGACCCAGCCAATCCACGGCGCATTGCGCATCTCGACGCTCGCCAGCAGGACCCAGTACAGCGCAATGAAGAACGGCATCTGCACGAAGATCGGCAAGCAGCCGCCTAGCGGGTTGACTTTTTCCTCGCGGTAGATGCGCATCATTTCCTGCTGCATCTGCTGCGGCTTGTCCTTGAGCCGCTCGCGCATCTCGACCACCCTCGGGCCCACGGCCTTCATCTTGGCCATGGAGCGGTACGCCGTGGCGTTGAGCCAGTAGAAGGCGATCTTCAGCAGCACCACCAGACCGACGATGGCCCAGCCCCAGTTGCCCATCAGCTTGTGCAGCTGCGTCAGCAGCCAGAACAGCGGTTTCGACAGTATGGTGAGCCAGCCGTAGTCCTTGACCAGCTCGAGCCCTGGCGCCAGCTGGCTCAGCTTGTTTTCTTCCTGCGGGCCGGCGAACAGTCGCGCGTCCAGCGTCTGCGTCGCGCCCGGGGCCAGCTCACCCAGCGGCACGATCATGCCGACCGCGTACTGGTTGGTGTCGACCTTGCGAGTGAAAAACTCCCGTGGGCGCTTGTCATCGGTGCTGGCGCCGAGCAGCCAGGCGCTGGCGAAGTAGTGCTGCACCATGGCGATCCAGCCGTTGTCGGCGGAGGTCCCGTGGTCGGGCTTCTCATTCGGACCGCGTTTTTCGATGGACTTGAACTCGACCTTCTCGAACTTGGCCAGGTCGGTGTAGATCGCGGGACCGGTGAAGGTGAAATAGAAGATCGACTCGCCCTCGGGCGCATTGCCGTCTCGCAGGAGTTGGAAATAGACCTGCGGCATCACCGGTGCGGGCGAGTCATTGACCACTTCATGCTTCACGCCGACCACATAGCTCGCGCGGTGGAAGGTATAGGTCTTGCGCAGCTTGACGCCGCCTATCTCGGGCGACTCGAAGACCACATCCAGGGTGTCCTGACCCTCCTTCAGCGTTCGATCGCCGGGCAGCAGGTTGAACGCTGTCAGGTGATTCGGGAGGGCCGCACCACCTTGCGCCGGGATCAGCCCGGTTTGCGCCTTGTACAGGCGGCTGCTGGACTCATCGAACAGCAGGACGTTCTTGTCGCGGTCGACGTGATCGACATGCCTCAGCAGTTCGAGCCGCACCATCGAGCCACCCGCGGTGTCGACGGTGGCCTTGACCACGTCGGTGACGATGTCGATCTTCTGCGACAAGGCGATTGCATCGGTCGCCGTCGGAGCATTGGCAGGCACCGCGCCGGGCGCGGCGACGCCAGCGGCGCTGGGTACTGCGCCGGACCCTGCGCCTTGGATTGCGGACGGGTTGGCCGGAGCTGCGCCAGCAGTTGCCGGGGCGCTGGCAGTCGACGGGCCGAACATCGACGGGTGACCGTTGTGCTTGTTCCAGGCATCCCACAACAGGACGAGCGACATTGAGAACACCACCCAAAGCAGGGTGCGGCGCATTTCGGTCATGACAAGTTCTTTTCGGGGAGATCGGCGGCCATTGGCGTCGTCGATGGAGCCATGACAGCAGGGATGTAACGGACGGCAGGCACCGGATCGCAGCCACCGGCACACCAGGGATGACAACGTAGCAGCCGGCGGGCGCTGAGGTAGGCACCCGTTGCCGCACCATGAGATTCAAGCGCCGTCAGCGCATAGGCCGAACAGGTCGGCTCGAAGCGGCAGGACGAGCCCAACCATGGACTGAGCATCAGTCGGTAGAACTTCACCGCCCCGATCAGCACGCGCTGAACGACGGACCGAGACGCCGGTGACGCAGCAAGCAGGCTCATCGTGGACTGCGCGCGACTGCCGCAGCCATCAGCATGGCCAGCTCGCCGGCGGCCGCCTTGTCCAAACGCTCTGAGCCGGCACTGATGAATTCGCTGCGGGCAAATGGTGTTCGCAGACGAACCACCCACAGACCTGGTGCCAGGGTGGCCGAGGATGTGGAAACCGCGGCCCGGATGCGTCGCTTCAACAGCGTGCGGGTAACGGCGCGCTTGGCATATCGCTTGGGTACCACCAGGCCGAGCCAGAGACCGGTCAGGGACGGACCATTCACAGACCGGGAAACCATCGGGGTCAGCGCTGTTGACAAGTCTGCTGCGTCGAGGCTTGGAACCGCTTTTCCCCCAGCCAGGGGCCGGCGTGGCAGATGGTGCACCGCGAAGTGCACCGTTCGTGCACGGGCAGGTGCATTGAGCACCTCGGTGAAATCGCTGGCTTGAGTCAGAGCGCGGGTCACGACGGTTCGAGAAGCGCTCACGAAGCTCTGCCTGCGGTCAGGCGAGTGCTCGCGCTCAGACGGCGAGGCGCTTGCGGCCCTTGGCGCGGCGAGCATTGATGACGGCGCGCCCACCGCGCGATTTCATGCGAACCAGAAAGCCGTGGGTGCGGGCGCGGCGTGTCTTCGAGGCTTGGTAGGTGCGTTTCATGGGGGAAATCCAGTGATAAATGACGTTGCCTGCGCCGTCGCTGAAGGCCGCCAGGCCGACTTGTGCGTTGACAAGGCAACCGCGGATTAGAACAAGAATCTTCTCTGTCGTCAAAAATCATCATGCGCACGACCTTCATGCGGCGTTCTGAGCCGCGGATGGTTCTGCGTTTTCAGTCTGTGGATAACTCACTATTCTTCGCCCCTTTCATATAGACTGTGCGGCCTTGGAAGCGCGGTTCTCCACAACATGACCGAAGATCTTTGGCAACGCGGATGCGAGCGACTCGCCGCCGAATTGCCCGAACAACAGTTCAATACCTGGATCCGCCCGCTGCAGGCTGCCGCAGTCTCCGACAGCGCCTCGGGGGCCGTCGCAAGCCTGCTGGTGCCGAACCGCTTCAAGCTCGATTGGATCCGCAATCAATATGGCGGCCGCATCGAAGCGGTGTTGTCAGAGATTGCCGGCAGACCGGTGCGTCTGGAAATCAATCTGGCGCCACGCGACGGGGAGTTTCGGCCACCGGCACCCGCACAAGCCAGAAGTTTCTCTCACAAAGACAGCGACGGGCCTGTCGCGGTGGCCCCGCGTGTCATGCCCTCGCTGAGCATCGTGCCGCCGGTCAATGGGTCGACGCATGGCGTACAGGCCGCATCGGCTGCGACGCAGTCGCGCCATCGGCTCAACGTCGGCCTCACGTTCTCGAACCTGGTGCCAGGGCGTGCCAACCAGATGGCGCGTACCGCGGCCTTGCATGTGGCGGGTGCGCCCGGTCAGATGTACAACCCGCTGTTCATCTACGGAGGTGTCGGGCTGGGCAAGACGCACCTGATGAATGCGGTGGGCAACGCCTTGCTTTTCGATCGACCCGATGCACGGGTGCTTTACCTGCACGCCGAGCAGTTCATCACCGACGTCGTCAAGAACTACCAGCGCAAGACCTTCGATGAGCTGAAGGCAAAGTACCACTCTCTGGATCTGCTGCTGATCGATGATGTGCAGTTCTTTGCGGGCAAGGAGCGCACGCAGGAAGAGTTCTTCAACGCTTTCGAAGCATTGCTGGCCAAAAAGGCTCACATCATCATGACCAGCGACACCTACCCGAAGGGTCTGGTAGACATCGATGAGCGGCTGACATCGCGCTTCGACGCTGGCCTGACGGTGGCGATCGAGGCACCCGAGCTCGAAATGCGGGTCGCGATCCTGATGAAAAAGGCCGACGCCGAAGGCGCGACCATGCCGGAAGACGTCGCCTTCTTCGTCGCGAAGAACGTGCGCGCCAATGTGCGTGAGCTCGAGGGCGCATTGCGCAAGATCCTGGCGTATTCGCGATTCAGCCAGAAGGACATCAGCATCGCGCTGGCCCGCGATGCCCTGAAGGACCTGCTGTCGATCCAGAACAGGCAGATCGGGGTCGAGAACATCCAGAAGACGGTGGCTGATTTCTACAAGATCAAGATCGCCGACATGTACTCGAAGAAGAGGCCTGCGAGCATCGCGAGGCCGCGCCAGATCGCGATGTACCTGGCCAAGGAAATGACGCAGAAGAGCCTGCCCGAGATCGGCGAGTTGTTCGGTGGGCGAGATCACACCACCGTGCTGCATGCGGTTCGCAAGATCTCGGCCGAGCGCCAGAAGAACACCGAATTGAACCAGCAGCTCCATGTGCTGGAGCAGACGCTGAAAGGCTGATCCTTTGGACTTCTGTCAAGGCACAACACTGGGGACAACTTCCGCACAAGAGCGTGTTGTCCACAGCGGTTCTGGAAATCGGAAAGTTGTTGTGTCTGACTCCCGTGCTTCAAGCTCATCGGTACACAAGGTTGAACGAGGGCTAAATGGTTGATGTGAATAAAGAAAATGGGGTTGTGCACAGAAGGTGCCGCCCCCTACTACTACGGCTAACTTGAGAGGCTCACATGATTGTCTTGAAGACGGCGCAGGAAAAATTACTGAGTGCGCTCCAGTCCGTTTCGGGCATCGTCGAGCGTCGACACACCTTGCCGATCCTCGCCAATGTGCTGTTGCGCAAGAACGGAAGCGAGGTCGAATTCACGACTTCGGATCTGGAGATCCAGGTGCGCACCCGCGACACCTTCGACGGCGATGCAGCGAGTTTCTCGACCACTGTCGGCGCGCGCAAGCTGATCGACATCCTGCGCTCCTTGCCGGCAGATCAGGTCGTCACGCTGAGTGCCAACCAGAACAAGCTCACGCTGCAAGGCGGCAAGAGCCGCTTCACGCTGCAGACCATGCCCAGCGATGACTTCCCGCTGGTACAGGAAGCTGCCGACTTCGGGCCGGCGTTCACGGTGCCGCAAGCAACATTGAAGAACCTGATCAACCAGGTGCACTTCGCCATGGCGGTGCACGACATCCGCTACTACCTCAACGGCATCCTGTTCGTCGCTGAAGGCAAGACGCTGACACTGGTTGCCACCGATGGTCACCGCCTGGCGCTGGCCTACGCCACGCTGGATGCCGAGATACCGAAACAGGAGGTGATCCTCCCGCGCAAGACGGTCCTCGAACTGCAGCGCCTGCTCAAGGACGACAAGGCCAATGAAGACAGCACCATCGAGTTGCGCTTCGCTGGCAATCAGGCGAAGTTCAGCTTCAGCGGCATGGAATTCGTCACCAAGCTGGTCGAAGGCAAGTTCCCCGACTACAACCGCGTGATCCCGAAGAACCACAAGAACCAGATCACGATGGGGCGTGCTCCGTTGCTGTCCAGTCTGCAGCGTGCCGCGATCCTCACCAGCGAGAAGTTCAAGGGCGTGCGCGTCAATATCGAGCCCGGCACCTTGCGCATCGCATCGAGCAATGCCGAACAGGAAGAGGCCAAGGAAGAAATCGAGATCGACTACGGTGGCGACACGATCGAGATCGGCTTCAACGTGACCTACCTGATGGACGCCCTGTCCAATATGAGCGCCGAAATGATCAAGCTCGAACTGCAGGACACCAATTCCAGCGTCTTGATCACCGCACCTGAACAGACCGGATTCAAGTACGTCGTGATGCCGATGCGTATATGAGCCGCACGGCGGCTCGTATCCGCCTCGCGGTCATTGCGCCCCCTGCCCCCCGCCAAGCGGCGGGTTCTGAAGCGAAGAACACCCGGGCCTTGCAGGCCCGCTGAAGCCAATCTATGACTGAATCGATCCCTTCCGACGACGCCGCCAAGAAGACGGCCAAGGCTGCCGACGACGCGGCTCAGAGTGCTGCTTACGGTGAAGGCAGCATCCAGATCCTGGAAGGGCTCGAAGCGGTGCGCAAGCGGCCGGGCATGTACATCGGTGATACGTCTGATGGCACCGGCCTGCACCACCTGGTGTTCGAGGTGGTGGACAACTCGATCGACGAATCGCTGGCGGGGCATTGCGACGACATCGTCGTCACCATCCATTCCGACAACTCGATTTCCGTCACTGACAACGGGCGTGGCATCCCCACCGGCGTCAAGATGGACGACAAGCACGAGCCCAAGCGCAGTGCGGCCGAGATCGCGCTGACCGAGCTGCACGCCGGCGGCAAGTTCAATCAGAACAGCTACAAGGTGTCGGGTGGCCTCCACGGCGTGGGCGTGAGCTGCGTCAATGGCCTGAGCAAATGGCTGCGCCTGACCGTGCGGCGCGACGGCAAGACGCACTTCATGGAATTCAGGCAAGGCATTCCGCAGGACCGTTTGGTCGAGAAGCGCGACGGCTTTGAAGTCTCCCCCTTGCGCGTGACTGGCGAGACCGAAAAACGCGGCACCGAAGTGCACTTCCTGCCCGACCTGGAAATCTTCTCGAACATCGATTTTCACTACGACATCATCGCCAAGAAGCTGCGCGAGCTGAGCTTCCTGAACAACGGCGTGAAGATCCGCCTGGTCGATGAGCGCAACAACAAGGAAGACACCTTCGCCTACGCTGGCGGCGTGAAGGGCTTCGTGCAGTTCATCAACACCGGCAAGAAGGTTCTGCACCCCACCATCTTCGGCGCGCAAGGCGAGAAGGTCAGCGACCAGGGCACCACCATCACCACCGACGTGGCCATGCAGTGGAACGACGGCTACAGCGAGAACGTGCTGTGCTTCACCAACAACATCCCCCAGCGCGACGGCGGTACCCACCTGACCGGCCTGCGCGCCGCGATGACGCGGGTGATCAACAAGTACATCGACGACACTGAAGTGGCCAAGAAGGCCAAGGTGGAGGTCACCGGCGACGACATGCGCGAAGGCCTGTGTTGCGTGCTGAGCGTGAAGGTGCCTGAGCCGAAGTTCAGCAGCCAGACCAAGGACAAGCTGGTGTCGAGCGAAGTCCGCGGCCCCGTGGAAGACGTGGTCAGCAAGGCACTGACCGACTATCTCCTTGAAAACCCGGCCGACGCGAAGATCATCGTCGGCAAGATCGTTGATGCCGCGCGTGCGCGTGAAGCTGCTCGCAAGGCCCGAGAGATGACGCGCCGCAAGGGTGTGCTCGACGGTATGGGCCTGCCCGGCAAGCTGGCCGATTGCCAGGAAAAAGACCCTGCGCTGTGCGAGATCTACATCGTGGAGGGCGACTCCGCCGGCGGCTCGGCCAAGCAGGGCCGCGACCGCAAGTTCCAGGCGATCCTGCCACTGCGCGGGAAGATCTTGAATGTGGAGAAGGCGCGCTACGAAAAGCTCTTGACCAGCAATGAAATCCTGACGCTGATCACTGCACTGGGCACCGGCATCGGCAAGGGCATGGGGGGTGACGACTTCAACCCCGACAAGCTGCGCTACCACCGCATCATCATCATGACCGACGCCGACGTGGACGGCGCACACATCCGCACGCTGCTGCTGACCTTCCTGTTCCGGCAAATGCCCGAGCTGGTCGAGCGCGGCCACATCTACATCGCACAGCCCCCGCTCTACAAGGTCAAGCTGGGCAAGGAAGAGCAGTACCTGAAAGACGGCACCGAGCTTGACGCCTACCTGCTGAAGGTGGCGCTGAAAGACGCGCAGCTCGAAACCGGTATCGAAGGCGCGGCCGTGCTGCAGGGCGACACGCTGGAGACGCTGGCGCGCCAGTACGTGCTGGCCAACAACGTCGTCGATCGGCTGAGCGCCTGGATGGACATCGAAGCCCTGCGCGCGATGGCCAACGGCCTGCACCTTGACCTCGACACGCTGGAAGCCGCCGAACAGTCAGCCACCGATCTGAAGGCAGCGCTGCACGACGCCGACGTGACTGCGCAATTCGACACCCGGCTCGACAAGCACATCCTGCGCATCAGCCGCATGCACCACGGCAACGTGAAGAGCAGCGTGATCACCGCCGACTTCGTGCACGGCGCCGACTACGAAGCGCTGAGCACTGCGGGCAAGACCTTCAAGGGCCTGGTCAGCAGCACGGCCATCGTGAAGCGCGGCGAAGGCGAACGCCAGAAGCAGGCCACGGTGGCGGACTTCCGGCAGGCGATGGCCTGGCTGATCCAGCAGGCCGAAGGGGCCGTGGCCCGCCAGCGCTACAAGGGCCTGGGCGAGATGAACCCCAGCCAGCTCTGGGAAACCACCATGGACCCCACCGTACGCCGGCTGCTGCGCGTGCAGATCGATGACGCTATCGAAGCCGACCGCGTGTTCACGATGCTGATGGGCGACGAGGTCGAGCCGCGCCGCGAGTTCATCGAGACGAATGCGTTGAGGGCGTCGAATATCGACGTGTGACCTCGGCGGGTAAACCAGGCGCCCCGGACCGGCGCGATTGAGCGTTCAGAAGGGAAGACAGCGTTGGCCAACCCGGAACAGCAGGCACGAGTGGAAATCGATCGGCTGCTGCAGGCCGCCGGTTGGGCCGTGCAGGACATCGCTGATGTTCATCTGCATGCCGCGCGGGGCGTGGCCATCCGCGAATTTCCGTTGAACCCGGGCCATGGCTTTGCGGACTACCTGCTCTACGTGGACGGCAAGGCCTGCGGGGTGATCGAAGCCAAGAAGCCCGGCACCACGCTCACAGGCGTCGAGATCCAGTCCGCCCATTACCTGCAAGGCCTGCCCTTCGGGCTGCCGGCCTGGCGCCGGCCCTTGCCGTTAGCCTACGAATCCACCGGCATCGAAACCCACTTCACCAACGGCCTCGACCCGGCGCCGCGCGCGCGCAATGTCTTCGCCTTCCACCGGCCCGAGATGCTGGCCGAATGGCTGCAGGCAATTCCTGTGGCCACGGTGCTCACCACCGACGGCGCCGCTCCACGGGCTGAAGCACAGGCGCCACCGGCGACCTTTCTGGCCCGCCTGCAAACCATGCCCGCGCTCGTCACCGAATGGGGCGACTTCAAGCTCTGGCCGGCGCAGATCACCGCCATCCGCAACCTCGAAGCGAGCCTGGCGCAGAACAAGCCGCGCGCGCTGATCCAGATGGCCACCGGCAGCGGCAAGACCTTCACCGCGATCGGCTTCATCTACCGGCTGATCAAGTTCGCCGGTGCGCGGCGCGTGCTGTTCCTGGTGGACCGCGCCAACCTCGGCCGGCAGGCGAAGAAGGAGTTCGACGCCTACGTCTCGCCCGTCAACAACTACAAGTTCGGCGAGGAGTACATCGTCCAGCACCTGCAGGGCAACACGCTCGACACCACCGCGCGCGTGACGATCAGCACCATCCAGCGCATGTTCAGCATGCTCAAGGGCCGCGAGCTGGCCGACGAGGACGACGAGCACAGCACCGAAGAGATCGAAAGCCTCTTCAAGCAACCCGAGCCCATCGACTACAACCCGCGCTTCCCGATCGAGAGCTTTGACATCATCGTCACCGACGAGGCGCACCGCAGCATCTACAAGCTGTGGCGCCAGGTGCTCGAATACTTCGACGCGTATCTGATCGGCCTGACCGCCACGCCCAACAAGCAGACCTTCGGCTTCTTCAACCAGAACCTGGTGATGGAGTACGGCCACGAGCAGGCGGTGGCCGACGGCGTGAACGTCAACTACGACGTCTACCGAATCAAGACCGAAGTGACCGAAGCCGGCGCCAAGGTGGAAGCCGGCTACTGGCTGGAGGTGCGCGACAAGGCCACCCGCGCCAGGCGCGACTGGCAGCTCGACGACGACTTCGACTACGCGCCCGAGGAGCTCGACCGCTCGGTGCAGACGCCAGACCAGATCCGCACCATCGCCCGCACGCTGCGTGACAACTGGCAAGCCGACCTCTTCCCCCAGCGCCAGGAGCTGCCCAAGACCCTGGTCTTTGCCAAGGACGACAACCACGCCGAGACCATCGTGCAGATCCTGCGCGAGGAGTTCGGCCGCGGCAACGAGTTCGCGCAGAAGATCACCTACCGCACCACCGGCGCCAAGCCCGAAGACCTGATCAAGGCCTTTCGCACCAGCTACTACCCGCGCATCGCCGTCACGGTGGACATGGTGGCCACCGGCACCGACATCAAGCCGGTGGAGATCGTGGTCTTCATGCGCAGCGTGAAGAGCCGCAGCTTCTTCGAGCAGATGAAGGGGAGAGGCGTACGCATCGTCAAAGACGACGATCTGCGCGGCGTGAACCCCGGCGAGGGCGTGCACAAGGACCACTTCGTCATCGTCGATTGCGTGGGCGTGTGCGAGCGCGATAAAACTGATTCTCGGCCGATGGATCAGAAGAAGACGGTTCCGTTCGACGCCTTGTTGAAAGCCGTGAGCCTGGGCAACGTGGAAGAGGAAGTGCTCTCCAGCGTGGCGGTGCGCCTGTCACGCCTGGACGCGCAACTCAGCGACGCCGAGCGCAGAAAAGTGCGCGAGGCCAGCGGCGGCCTCGACGTGAAGCAGATCGCCGGCAGCATCGTGCATGCACTGAACCCGGCGCAAGACCGCAGCCCGCACGAAGCCGATGCCGCGCTGCGCCAGGCCGTGAAGCCGCTCGCCGACCCGGCGCTGCGCGCGTTGCTGCTGGGCCTGAAGGCCAGCAAGGAACTGGTGATCGACACCGTGACGCAAGACCGCGTGCTCGAAGCCGGCTTCAGCGAGGCCGCACGCCAGCGCGCACTGGGCATCGTCCAGAGCTTCGAGGCCTTCATCGCCCAGCACAAGGACGAGATCACCGCGCTGCAGATCCTCTACAGCCGCCCGATCAAGGCGCCGTTGACCTTCAGCGACATCAAGCTACTGGCCGACGCACTGCACGCGCCGCCACACCTGCTGGACGAAGGCACGCTGTGGCAGGCCTATGCGGCGCTGGACAAGAGCAAGGTGAAAGGCGCGAGCCGCAGCCGCATCCTCACCGACCTGGTGAGCCTGGTGCGCTTTGCGATGCAGCAGGACAACGAGCTCGTGCCCTACCCCGAGCGCGTGGCCGCCAACTTCAAGGCCTGGCTGGCCCAACAGCAGCAGTCTTCACTCACCCTCCCCAACGGGGAGAGGGCCGGAGTGAGGGGCGAAAGCCGCTTCACTCCAGAACAACTCCACTGGCTCGAAATGATCCGCGACCACATCGCAGCCAGCCTCGGCATCGAGATCGACGACTTCGACCTGCCGCCCTTCAGCCAGCAGGGCGGGCTGGGGCGGGTGCATCAGTTGTTCGGGGCGGAGCTGCCCAGCGTCCTGGCGAGCCTGAACGCATCGCTGGCAGCATAATTTGGTGGCGAGCCCAGCATGCACAGCAGCATCGAAACCCACCGCGATGAAATCCACAGCCTCTGCCGCCAGTTCGGCGTGCAGAGCCTGGATGTGTTCGGCTCGGCCACGGGCGATGCCTTCGACCCGCAACGCAGCGACATCGACTTCGTCGTCGACTTCGGTCCCGGCGCGCAGCCTGACCTGTTCAACCGCTACTTCGGCTTGAACGAGGCCCTGGCCGCGTTGTTCGGCCGCAAGGTCGATCTGGTGATGCCCGGCGGCATGGTCAACCCGTACTTCATCGAATCGGTCAACCGCACGCGCCAGCCCGTGTATGCACGCCCGCTCACCGAAGCTGCTTGAGGACATCCGCGACACGGCGGCCTTTGTCGGCGAGGTGATCCCGTTGCGTTCGCCGCTACTGGATGTGCACCCCCTGTTGGCGCAGCGGCCGTGAAGGACCGGCCGGAGCGGATGCAGCGACTGCGAGGCGTGGCGTTGCTGACGGTGATTGAGGACTTGAATCGGAAGTTCGTGGCGTGAGTGCTGTTCTGGCCGGCACGCTAACCGAGACGCGCACCGTGCCGCTGTCGGATGCGGTCGAGTTCAACCCGAAGCCTGATCGCGGCTCGCTACCGGAGGACCTCGAAATTTCATTCGTACCGATGGCCGCCGTGGAAGCCGGCTCTGGTCGCATGGAACCAACCCAGGCACGCCCTTACTCCGAGGTGAAGAAGGGCTTCACGTACTTTTGCGACGGCGACGTGCTGTTCGCCAAGATCACGCCGTGCATGGAGAACGGCAAGATGGCTGTCGCATCCGGCCTTCGGAACGGCATCGGGTTCGGTTCAACCGAGTTCCATGTCCTTCGTCCTCGTGCTGGTGTTGATGCACGCTACGTCTACTACTTCGTGTCGAGCTCGGATTTTCGGCGCGAGGCTGCGCACCACATGACTGGCGCAGTAGGTCAGAAGCGCGTGCCGCTGTCCTTCTTGCAGCAGAGCGAGTTACTGCTACCGCCCCTCAACGAGCAGCGCCGCATCGTCGCCGAGATCGAAAAGCAGTTCTCCCGCCTCGACGAAGCCGTCGCCAACCTCCAGCGCGTCAAGGCCAATCTAAGGCGCATCAAGACTGCGATCCTGAAAGATGCGGTCGAGGGCCGGTTGGTAGCGAACGAAGGTGAGCTTGCGAAGTCCCGCGGCATGGGCGCTTTAGACGGGAACGCGTTGCTTGAATCTCTACTGCGCGAGAGGCGGACGCGCTGGAACAGACCGGGCTTGTATCGCGAACCTGAAGAGCCATCTGAGGCGATCGGTTTCGATTTGCCGCATGGCTGGGCGGTAGCCACTGTGGCTCAGCTTTCGTGGTCGGTTGAGTACGGCTCGTCGGCAAAGACAACCGGAGACACGTCTGGTGTGCCCGTGCTCCGGATGGGGAATCTCGTAGATGGTCAGCTCTTTTTCGACGACCTGAAGTACCTGCCGGCTGCGCACGACGAGTTCCCAAAGCTTTGTCTCGAGGTGGGAGACATTTTGTTCAACCGAACGAACAGCCCGGAGTTGGTCGGCAAGACAGCGGTGTTCAAGGGCACCACACGCAAGTGCTCGTTCGCTTCCTACCTCATTCGTGTGCGAACGCTCTCGGGTTGTCTGCCGGATTTTCTTGCTGCGTACATCAACTCGACGCATGGCAGGCAATGGGTCAAGTCGGTGGTCACGCAGCAGGTCGGCCAAGCAAACGTCAATGGTTCCAAGTTGCAGGCGTTGGCGGTGCCGCTGCCGCCGCTTGCCGAACAACACCGCATAGTCGCCGAAGTCGACCGCCGCCTGTCCATCGTCCGTGCAATCGCAGCGGAGCTTGATATGAACGTTGGCCGTGCGTCGAGGTTGCGAGACGCGGTATTGAAAGTCGCATTCAGTCGAGCATCACTGGAGATCAAAACGTGACCGTCGAAACACTGTTTGCCGAGATTGACACCGCGCGCGGGGCGTGGGTCGGGCTGATAGACCTGCTCAGTCGCGGATCGGCTGACTTCGAGCGATTGCGACCAACATTTGCGGACGTTTCACTCACCGATTTCAGGCGTCGCGTCGATCTCGCGTTTGAGTTGCTGCAAGCGATTCGGCCTTCGAATTCAACCGATGCGTCTACGGTCATATTGGAGTCCCGCGATGGGGACATCCGACCACAGATTCAAGCGATAGCGACCCACGCCGAAGACGCGGCAAGCCAAATTCGATCGAACTGGCGAGACGGCGCGACCATTCGAGACGCAAACGAGGCATTCGCGCTTCAGCTCTTTGACGCCGCTGGCAGCAACTACGCGAATCTCGATGTGGGCCCGCAGCTCAAGCAGCTAAGGGTGGCCGTCAATCAATTGGTGGCGGTCCTTGGATCGGTCGTGCCGTTGTGCAAAGCCAACGCCATCTCGGACCTGTCTGTACGAGCGGAAGCACTCGGCGAAACGACTCGCCGAGCTGATTCCTTTCGGCAGCGGTCAGAGCAGAGCGCCCGTACGGCCGAAGAGCATGCACAGCGCACTGAACAGGTGGAGCGCACAGCGCGAGAACTTGTTGTCCAGGTAGAAGCTGTCGTTGCGAATATCCGCGAGTTGCAGCAGAAGGCGACAACTGACGCAAGCAGTGTCGCCACGCTCATAGAGCAGATCAAGACTATTGGGTCTGCCTCTACCGCCCTTGAAGCCCTGATTGATGCGTACCGGCCAAAGTTCGAGGCTTTTCAACTTGAACTGGACGGTCGAGGCAAAGAATTCGCTCAGTTCCAGGCTGACGCGAAGGAAGCGAAGGAGAAGAACCTTGCGCGCGAGGCCGAAATTGATCGGCTGTCCACGTTGGCAGACGCGATGATTTCGGGCTCTACAACGGCTGGGTTGGCGAACAGCTTGGAGAAGACGCGCGCCCGCTACGAGGAACGAATGAACACAGCACGGAACTGGTTCATCGCTTCAGTAGTTCTACTGGCAGTGTCTGCGCTTCCGCTCGCGGCGCACTTGTTGCCAGGCTTATTGGGCGACCTCTTCCCGAAGGTGGCTGAAGGCGCACACAGCAGTTGGTATGGCGTGCTTGGAAAGGTGATTCTCATGGTGCCGGCGACTTGGCTGACTGGCTTCTTCACGAAGTCATTTGCCGAGTCATTCCATCTCGAGCGTGAGTACGCGCACAAGGCTGCGCTCGCGATGTCTGTCGACGGATTCAAGCGTCAGGCGCCAAAGTACGAGGAGGAGATAACCGCCGAGGTGTTCATGGAGATTCGGAACAATCCGGCGAAAGGAAGGGACGTCGAACCTGCTTCGCATCCGCTCTACGATGTGCTGGCCAAGGTTGTAGGCAAGGTTCTGGAGAAGAAAGACAAGTAGCCAATCCACAACGCCTTGCCAATTGCAGTGAGTAATCCCTTCTCCCTCCGCATCTTCGTCGCCGACGGCGATCCCGACGGCCTGCGCGTCGTCGAGCGCTCCAACTGGATCGGCAAGGCGCTGATCTTCCCGCGCGCCTTGCTGCCCAAGGTGAAGCTGCGCGACGAGCTGGGCCAGACGGGGGTGTACCTGCTGCTCGGCCCGCGCGACGATGGCGAGGGCGAGAAGCTCTACATCGGCGAGGGCGATCCCATCCGCCCGCGGCTTGAGTCGCACTATGCGCAGAAGGATTTCTGGACCCGCGCGGTGTGCTTCGTGGCCGCGCTGGGGCAGCTGAACAAGGCGCATGTGTAGTTCCTGGAGGCAAACTTGGTGCGGCAGGCCTTGGCCGCCAAGCGCATGCCGCTGGACAACGGCAACGCGCCCGCCGAGCCCACGCTCTCCGAGGCCGACCGCGCCGACATGCTGGTGTTCCTGGCCCACATGCTGGGCGTGCTGCCGGTGCTGGGCGTGCATGCCTTCGAGCAGGCCCCGCCCGCCGCAGCGGCCGCCGCCCAACTGCTCACCTGCAAGGGCAAGGGCGTGCTGGCCACGGGCTATGAATCGAGCCAGGGCTTCGTGGTGAAGGCAGGCTCGCATGTGGTGCCTGATGCGGTGCCGTCGATGCAGCAGCATGTGCGCGGCATGTTCGAGCTGCGGCAGGAGCTCATCGGCAACGGCGTGCTGGCGGCCGAAGGGGGCGGCTACCGCTTCTCGCAGGACTTCGTGTTCACCTCACCCTCCACCGCCGCCGCCGTGGTGCTGGGCCGCAGCGCCAATGGGCGCATCGAGTGGAGGGATGGGCAAGGGCGGACGTTGAAGGAGTTGCAGGAGCGGGAGGCGGACGGTTGATGGCGATGCAGGTCGTTCTCAGAATGGCTTCATTTGAAGCAAGTTTTGCTACATGGCTGGCCGTGCGATCCGCCAGGTGCTCCCGACAGTTGCAGGCGAGCAAGTGAACGTGGCGTTCGAGCTCTTCATCGGCATCGACTACTCCGGCGCCGAGACGCCCACCTCGCGGCTGCCGGGGCTGCAGGTGTATGCGGCCCGCCCCGGTGGCGGGGAGATTGAGCAGTGGGCCAGCCCCACGCGCTCCAACAACCGCCAGCGTGTGAACTGGACGCGGCGCGAAGTTGCCGAGCGGCTGCGTGACGAAGCGAAGCGCGGCACGCGCTTCCTGGCCGGCATTGACCATGCGTTCTCGTTCCCGGCCGCCTACTTTGGCCGCTACGGGCTGGGGAGCTGGCCTGACTTTCTGGACGACTTCACCACGCACTGGCCGACGCACCTTGACAACGTGTACGTGGATTTCGTGCGCGGAGGCGTTTTGCACGAGCGCGGCGAGGCGCCGCCGCCGGGTCAGCGTGTCGGCACCTCGGATGAGTTTCGTCTCACTGAGCGCTGGTCGTCGTCTGCCAAGAGCGTGTTCCTGTTCGATGTGAACGGCTCGGTGGCCAAGTCTTCGCACGCTGGCATCCCGTGGCTGCGCTGGTTGCGCGCGGAGGTGGGCGAGCATGTGCACTTCTGGCCGTTCGACGGCTGGTTACCGCCGGAGGACAAGGCGGTGATCGTGGAGGTGTACCCGTCGATCTTTCGCAACCGCTACCTGCGTGAAGAGCGCAGCGGCGACGAGCAGGATGCCTATGCCACCGCACGCTGGATGGTCGAGATGGGCGCGCGAGGAGCGCTTGCCGGGTACTTCGAGCCGCCGCTCACGGCCGCAGAGCGTGCGGCGGCGGGGCTGGAAGGCTGGATCTTCGGGGTGCGATGATGGATGTGCTCAGCAGCAGTCGCAGTGCGTCATGTGAGCGCCATCTAAGTGGGGCCAGGGGGTAATCCATTGAGGCAGCTTGACTTGTTTGCGGCGCTGCAGCCCACGTCCGAAAGTATCGACACCGAGTTCAAGTCGGCGCGCGGCGGCTTGCCCGGCAGCTTCTGGGAAACCTACAGCGCGATGGCCAACACCCAGGGCGGCACTATCGTTCTTGGCGTGGTCGAGAAGGACACCGGCCTCGCCTGGGAGGGCGTGCCCGACGCGGCGCAGTTGCGCACGGTGCTGTGGAATCAGCTGAACGATCGGCAGAAGGTCAGCCGCAACCTGCTCACGGATGCCGACATCCGGACCGTGACCGATGCCGGCCGCAGCTTCGTGGTGGTGCATGTGCCGCGTGCGCCGAGGCGCGACAGGCCGGTGTACGTGGGCCCGAACCCGCTGAGTGGCAGCTATCGCCGTGCAGAAGACGGTGACTACCGCTGCAGCGATGAAGAGGTGCGGCGCATGCTGGCCGACCAGTCGGATGTGCCGGCTGACGCCGTGGTGGTCGAGCACTTCGGCATGGGTGACTTCGATGGGGACACCGTCAAGCAGTACCGCAACCGGTTTGCCTCACGTGATCCTGACCATCCCTGGCTGTCGGAGGACGATGCGGGTCTGATGGTCAAGCTCGGCGCGGTGCGGCGTGACCGGGCGAGTGGCCTGGAAGGCGCCACGGTCGCCGGGCTGCTGATGTTCGGCACTTTTGCGGCGTTGCGTGAAGCGCTGCCAGCCTTTCATGTGGACTACCGAGAGAAACTGTCCGCCGACCCGGCGGTGCGCTGGACCGACCGCGTGGTCCCCGACGGCACCTGGGAAAGCAACGTTTTTCAGTTCTACCAGCGCGTGGTGCAGCGGCTGTCGGCAGACCTGAAGATCCCGTTCCAGCTCAGCCGCGAGCTGTACCGCAAGGACGACACTATCGTCCACGAAGCCTTGCGCGAAGCGGTGGTCAATGCGCTGATCCATGCCGACTATCGGGGTCAGGGTGGCATCGTGATCGAGCGCTATCCGGATCGCATCGAGCTGTCGAACCCGGGCTCGCTGCTGGTGTCGCGCGGGCAGTTGCTGCGCGGCAGCGTGAGCGAGTGTCGCAACAAGAGCCTGCAACTGATGTTCCAGATGATCGGCGGCGGCGAGAAGGCCGGCTCGGGCATGGACAAGATTCGCTCGGGGTGGCGGTCTCAGCACTGGCGCTCACCCAAGGTCGAGGAATCGTTGCAACCCGACAGGGTGAAGCTGGTGTTGCCGATGGTGAGCCTGATTCCGCCAGAGGTGAACGAGGAGCTGCGCGGGCGGTTCGGGGCGCGCTTTGTTGGGCTGGACAAGACCGCGGTGCAGGCGGTGGTGACGGCGAGGATCGAGGGCAGCGTGACCAATGGGCGGATGCAGGAGGTGACCGGCGAACACCCGAAGGACATCACGGTCGTGCTGCAGACCTTGGTGCGCGATGGGCTTCTGACCCAGCAAAACCAACGACGCTGGGCGAGCTATCGGCTGGCAGGCGACTCCCCTCAATCACCAGTGGACTCCCCTCAATCAATGGAGTACTCCCCTCAATCGGCCGGGGACTCCCCTCAATCGCTGGGAGACTCCCCTCAGTTCACGCCAGAACTTCTGGCGCTTGCCGAACCAGCACGCCGACATGCCAGGTTACCTGCCGCGGCCATGCGCAGCCTGATTGCTACGCTTTGCGCGCAACGGTGGCTGACCAGCAGAGAACTTGGAGCCTTGCTCCAACGCGACGCAGACAACCTGCAAACCCGCTTACTGACGGCGATGGTGCGCGAGGGCTTGCTGGTGCTGCGCTTCCCAGACGTGCCGAACCGGCCGGATCAGGCCTACCGCTCACTCGGCACAAAAACATGAACGCATCCAACCTCGTCCAGAAACTCTGGAACTACTGCAACGTCCTGCGCGACGACGGCATGAGCTATGGCGACTATGTCGAGCAGCTCACCTACCTGCTGTTTCTGAAGATGGCCGACGAGCGAAGCCAGCCGCCGTACAGCCAGCCGAGCATCATTCCGGCCGCCTGGGCCTGGCCGTCGTTGCTGGCCAAGGACGGCGACGAGCTGTTCGATCACTACCGCCACGCGCTCGATGAGCTGGGCAAGTCGACCGGCACGCTCGGCCTGATCTTCGGCAAGGCACAGAACAAGTTCCAGGACCCGGCCAAGCTGCGCCGCTTGGTGGTCGACCTGATCGACGCCGAGAACTGGTCGGCGCTGGGCGTGGACGTGAAGGGCGACGCCTACGAGGGCCTGCTGGAAAAGAACGCGCAGGACACCAAGAGCGGTGCGGGCCAGTACTTCACGCCGCGCGCGCTGATCCAGGCGATGGTGGATTGCATTGCGCCGAAGGCTGGCGAGACGGTGTGCGACCCGGCCTGCGGCACGGGTGGCTTCCTGTTCACGGCCTACAACCACATTGCCGAACACAACACGAACCTCACGCGCGATCAGAAGCGTCACCTGAAGGAAGAGGCCTTCACAGGCTACGAGCTGGTGCAGGCCACCGCGCGGGTGTGCGCGATGAACCTGCTGCTGCACGGCATCGGCTCGGAAAAGAGCGTGCCGGTGAAGGTGGCCGATGCGCTGGCGGCCGACCCCGGCGCGCGCTTCAACGTCGTGCTGGCCAACCCGCCCTTCGGCAAGAAGAGCAGCACCCAGATCGAAGGCGCCGACGGCAAGCGCAGCACTGAAAAAGACGTGATCGAGCGCGACGATTTCTGGGCCACCACCAGCAACAAGCAGCTCAATTTCGTGCAGCACATCAAGACGCTGCTGGCAGTGAACGGGCGTGCGGCGGTGGTGTTGCCCGACAACGTGCTGTTTGAAGGCGGGGCCGGCGAAACCATCCGCCGCAAGTTGCTGCACGAGTGCGATTTGCACACGCTTCTGCGCCTGCCGACGGGCCTGTTCTATGCCCAGGGCGTGAAGGCCAACGTGCTGTTCTTCGACAAGAAGGGCGCGAGTGAAACGCCATGGACGAAGAAGCTCTGGATCTACGACCTGCGCACCAACAAGCACTTCACGCTGAAGACCAACCCGCTCAGGCGCGAAGACCTGGATGAATTCGTGCGGCTCTACAACTCGGCGAACCGCTTTGACCGTGCGTCGACGTGGAGTGCGGAGAACGCAGAGGGGCGCTGGCGTTCCTATGGCGTTGATGAACTGATGGCGCGCGACAAGGCGAGCCTGGACATCTTCTGGCTGCGCGACGAAACGCTGGCCGACAGCGACAACCTGCCGCCGCCAGACGTGATCGCTCAGGAAATCGTCGACGATCTGGAGGCTGCGCTGGAGCAGTTCAGGCTGATTGCCGGCGATCTGGGCGCCGATGGCGGAGGTGTTTCAGAACGCGCGGGCTGAGATGCCTGACGACAACCGTAGTTCGCGATCTCGCGCTCCTGAAGGAGTGCGAGTGACCCCCACCCTCCCCTTCCTCACCGGCTACCCCGAGCCCCTGCTCGCGCAGGTCCGCGTCTCGATCGCCGATGGCACGCTGGCCACGCGTCTGGCGCAGCGCTATGCGCAGGCGCACACGGTGCGCAACGATCCGGCGCTGTACGCGTACGCGATGGAGCTCAAGCAGCGGCACCTGCGGCACGCGCCGCTGCTGTCGCGGGTGGCGTACGACGGGCGCCTGCAGATCGATCAGCGGGCGCTGGGCACGTTGACGGCGGTGTCGCGGGTGCAGGGCGGGCAGTTGAAGGCCAAGCGCGAGATCCGGGTAGCGGTGGTCTTCAAGACAGCGCCGGCCGAGATGCTGAAGATGATCGTGGTGCACGAGCTCGCGCACCTGAAGGAGCGCGAACACGGCAAGGCGTTCTATGCGCTGTGCGAGCACATGCTGCCGAGGTATCACCAGGTCGAGTTCGACACTCGGCTGTACCTGACCTTGCTGGCGATGGCGCAGAGCGATTGAACATCCATTCCGGCATGTTCATGCCCGCCAGGGGTCTGACCAGGTCCGCGCATCGAAAGTGAGCTTCGCTGGCCGGGCAACTGGCGCCGCAGCCGCTGGCGCAGGAGTCTTCTTCGCAACGTGCGCACGCTTGACCTGATGCGCTGACTTGTGGGTCGGCATGGCAGCCCGTGCCGCCCATCTCGCGCCTGCGTGCTGTGGTCTGAGAGGCGCTCGGCTCTGTTACGAACGAAACAAGACCAGCCGGTGCATTTGTAGAACTTGTCGGTTTGCGCACGAGTCTGCCTAGTCGCGGTCGATCTGGCTGCGGCAACACAACGTCAACTCGACATTTGGAGGCTCCCATGAAAACCTGGCACAACTGGCTTCTGGCCATCACAGCAGCGACAACCCTTTCAGCCTGTGGCGGCGGCCACGACGACCCCCCACCCCCTGGCAACATTGTTCAAGTCGCGCAGGCGAACGGCTTCACCGCGCTGGCCGCCGCAGCCGACAAGGCAGGACTGATCCCGACCCTGAGTAACAGCGCAGCCAGCCTGACGGTGTTTGCGCCGACTGACGCGGCCTTCAATACGCTGGCGACAAGGCTCGGCTTCGCCAATGCCACAGCGCTCGTCAACGCGCTCCCCGCGACCGCACTCGCCAGCATCCTCACATACCACGTGCTGCCTGCGCGCAAGACGGCCGCCCAACTCACCTCGGATGGTGCGACGCAGCCCACGGCCTACAGCTTTGGAGGCTCGCCTGCGACGCTGGCGTTGAACACCAGTTCGGGCGTTGTCATCACCGATGGGGTGCTGACCACTGCCAACGTGAGCTCGGCCGATGTGCCGGCCAGCAATGGCATCGTTCATGTCGTCGACAAGGTGCTGATCCCACCGGGGGTGCTCAACATCGTGCAGACCGCCCAGGTCAATCCGATCTTCAGCAAACTTGTCGATGCCGTGGTGAAGGCCAATCTGCAGGCCACCCTCAGCGGTGCGGGCCCGTTCACCGTGTTTGCGCCAACGGATACTGCATTCACGGCCATCGCGTCGACGGTCGCAGGCCTGACCACGCCGCAGCTCGCAAAGGTGCTGACGTACCACGTTCTGCCCAGCCAGGTGCTCGCTGCCAGCATCCCGTTCGGCACGCCGATCCTCACCGTGGCCGGCCAGAACATCACCATCAATGCAAGCCCGCTGACGATCACCGACACCACCGCCACGCCCGCGCCGATCGTGGCGACCAATGTGCGCGCGAGCAACGGAGTGATCCACGTCATCAGCAAGGTCCTGATTCCCGTGCTCTGACATGAGCCGGGTTGGGCAGCGGGCTTTTCGGCCCGCTGCCTCGCAGGCCCTCGGGTCGCAGGCGGTGTGCGCTGCCGCTCACATCCACCGAGGTGTGTGAACATCAGGCAAAACCTTCATCGCACCACATTGCCCAGCGCCAAGGCTCACGCCGTCTCCCTGTTGCGTGCCGCCCGTCTGGCGCGAAGCGCCAAGCCCTTTCTCGCCCGAGGAGGCTTCAAGCGCGAGCGGTGTGCGGGTTGCCGGCTGTTGCCCAGTCACTGCATGTGTGCCCTGCGCCCGAGCGTGCCCACGCGCTCGGGGGTGTGCCTGCTGATGGCCGACATCGAGCCGCTCAAGCCCAGCAACACGGGCTGGTTGATTGCGGATGTGGTGGCGGACACCTTTGCCTTTGGCTGGGCGCGCACCGAGACCGATCCCGCCCTGCTTCGGCTGCTGAGCGACCCGCTGTGGCAGCCGTATGTGGTGTTTCCGGGAGACTATGCGGCGCCGCATCGCGTGGTGCACGGCGTCCAGCGGCCTGGCACCAGCGACGGGGAGGCAGGCAAGCGCCCGCTGTTCATCCTGCTCGACGCTACCTGGGCCGAGGCTCGCAAGATGTTCCGCAAGAGCCCCTACCTGGACCACCTCCCGGTGCTCAGCCTGCAGCCAGACCAGGTCTCGCAGTACAGGCTGAGGCGCTCTCGCCGCAACGACCACTTCTGCACCAGCGAGGTCGCGGCCCTGTGCCTGAACCTGGCCGGCGAACACCGGGCCGAGCAGGTCCTGGAGGCCTATCTCGACGTGTTCACCCACCACTACCTGCAAGCCAGAAACCAGCTGCCCGTCGCCTGGGACGACCCGGCCCACCAGCGCTTGCGTGAACTGGCCGCGATGCCCTCGCCGGCAAACTGATGGCGTTGAGGCGCGCGTGGTAACTTTGTGGCCACGACCGAACGAGACTGCCTTCGCGCCATGCCCCTGAGCCAACCTGTATGCGTGATCCGAGGTGCCGCGATGCTGCTGGCGGTGTCGCTGGCCACAGGGGTTTGCGCCCAGGGTGTGAAAGCGGAAGTCATGAACCCGGACGGCATCGCTGCACAGATCGCACACGGCGGAACCGCACGCGTCATCGTGCTACTGAACCTGCCGTTCGTGCCCGAGGGCACGCTGAGCCCTGCCGCTGCAGCACAGCAGCGCGCAGCCATTGCCGCTGCGCAGGAGGCGTTCGTCAGCGAGGTGCTCGAGGGCTCCTCCAGCCGGGTGCTCAATCGCTTTGCGTGGACGCCCTCCGTCGTGCTCGAGATCGACGCGCCGACGCTCGAGCGAATCAGGCGATCGAAGCGTGTGAAGGCGGTCGAGCCCGATCAGCTGATGCAGCCCATGGCGCCTGCGGCACAGCCCGTATCGCCGCAGTAGCAACCCGGCGGCGTCCGCTGCCAGGCGTTGACATGTGCCCCGCAGTCATTCGAGCCGAATGGCGCGAATGTCGAGTGCGAAGCGACCGGCCTGGCGGCCAGCGATCATCAGTCCCACCTGGCGGATGCAGTCGCTGCTCAATGGGGGTGCATGAGGCACCAGGCGCCCGCGCAGGCTGGCGCTGAACGCCGCCACGGGCAGTCGGATGACCCCCCAATCGTGTGCGGGCGGGCTGAACTCGGCCTGGTAGCTCGTCGCGTCGAAAGCATCGACGATGAAGAGGCACAGCTTGTAGAGCTTGCCATCGCCGCGGGCTTCGATCGCGCACTCTGTTGCCCCAGGCACACCCCGCAGGCCCGGACCACTGCGCACGCTGGCGAAGCCGCCGTTGTGTTCGAGCGAAACCTCGCCTTCGAAGGTGGCGTGGCCCTGCGCGTTGAACTGCAGCCGGCTGAGCGAGACACCGCCCATCACCCGGTCGTCGATGGCCCGCCAACCGGCCACTGCCTGGGCGGTGTCGAATCGGCAAAGGTCGCGGGACGGGCGGGTCACTCGCGAATTCTCGTCGCGGGGGCTGGCTTGAATTGAGCGAGCTTGTTCAGGGCCTCGTGAAAGGCGCCGGATCAGCCGCGCGGCCTCGGGCAGCGACTCGCTATTCGACTGGGCGATGCTCGACAAGGGTGGCGGGATACCTCGGGAAAATCTTCTCGCGACACGGGCGGTCGAACGTGCTACACCATGTCACCGCGAGGCGTTTTCCAGCCCTGCAAAGGAGAGGCGATGAAGATTCGATTCCTGGCTTTTCTGCTGGTGCTCGCCATGTCTCCCACCACCATCGTCCTGGCTCAGGCCAGCCCGACACCTCCCGTGGCTGCGCCCGCAGACAAGCCCGGACCGCGCTTGCTGACGCCTGAGGAAAAGCGCGACAACGTGTCCCCGCACGACCACGCTCGGCCCGAGGGCACCGTCACGCCGCAGATCCACATTCCGCTGGGCAAGAAGTCGACGCCGCCGCAGAAGGCCGAGCCACGCAAGGACCCCTTGTCGCGCCGACCGCCTCCCCCCGCCATCGACGACGACGCCGCGCGGTGCAGCGCGCTGGTCGATGCTGCCGAGCGCGCCAGCTGCTTCGATCGCCACAGTCGCGCTCACCAGTGAGCCGAGGCGGCCGGGTGGCGACCGGCCGCCCGGCGCGGTGTGATCGTGCTTTGATCCAGATCAAGTTCTCCCGCCATCCAGACGGGTCGAATCCACGCTGCGCTTGCAGCACCAGCCGACGGGCACAAGCACTTTCACCCTGAACCTCCCGTTGTTCCGGGGGCTGTTTGCGGGTGCGATTCCCGTGCTGCCGAGGGCCGAAGAGTCGGCAGCTTGATGCGCATCAAGCTCCAAGGTTGCACGCTCGGCAGAGTATGCGCATGATGATCGACACCCTTGCCGCTGACCGGGTGAGTCAGTTGCTTTCCCGACTGGATGTGCCGGGGCCGCGGTACAACTCGTACCCGACAGCCGATCGATTCGCGGACACCTTCGATGCGGCGAGTTATCGGCGTGCCTTGCAGCAGCGCGCGGGCGACACCGTGGTCGGCGTTGCAGCCCCGCTGTCGATCTATGTGCACATCCCGTTCTGCGAATCGATCTGCTGTCACTGCGGCCGCAACAAGGTCGTGACGCACCAGCACGAGCGCACAGTCGAGTACCTGCCGGCGCTGCAGCACGAGATCGACTTGCATGTGGCGGTGCTGGGCCGCGGACCGCCCCTGACCCAGCTGCATCTGGGCGGCGGCTCGCCGACTTTCCTCGACGACGAGGAACTCGATCAGCTGGTGGCGGCGGTGCGTTTGGCGTTCCACATCGCACCGGATGCCGAGTTGTCGATCAAGGTCGATCCGCGCACCGTCGATGCGAACCGACTGCGCCATCTGGCCGCGCTGGGCTTCAATCGGCTCAGCTTCAGCGTCGAGGACTTCGATCCCGAGGTGCAGAAGGCGGTGAACTGCGAGCAGTCGTACGAAGCGGTCGAGGCGCTGATGCGGGTGGCCCGCGAGACCGGTTTCGAATCGATCCATGCCGACCTGGTCTACGGCCTGCCGCGACAGACGCCGGTCACTTTCTCGCACACCATCGCGCAGATAGGCGCGCTGCGGCCCGACCGTATCGCGCTGCATGCCTATGCGCCCCTGCCGCAACGATTCAAGCCGCAGCGGCGCATCAGTGCCCACGAACTGCCCGCCGCTGGCGAGCGGGTCCACATGCTGCGAGCGGCGATCAGCGGCCTCCAGGGCCTGGGCTACACCCACATCGGCATGGACTGCTTCGCCCTGTCGGGCGACCCGCTCGAGGTGGCCAAGCGCGAGGGCCGGCTGCATCGCAACTTTCAGGGCTACAGCACCCAGGCCGATGGCGACCTGATTGGCCTGGGCGTGTCGGCGATTGGCAAGATCGGCCGCTGCTACAACCAGAACGACAAGAAGCTGAGCTCGTATTACGACGCCATTGGCCAATCGAGATTTGCGACCGTGCGCGGCCTGGAACTCAGTGACGACGACCTGCTGCGTCGAGAAATGATCATGGCGCTGATGTGCCAGGGCCGGGTCGACTTCGATGCGATCGAACGGGCTTATCCGGTGCGCGTGCACGAGTGCTTCGCCAGCGAGATGGAGCGTCTGCGGACACTCCAGGCGGAGGGCCTCGTGGACCTGGAGCCGAGCGGGATCCAGGTCACGCCGCTGGGGTGGTATTTCGTGAGGGCGATCGTGATGGTGTTCGACAGCCATCTGGCGCCGGAGGCGCGACGCGACCCTGCGCGGCAGGGCTACCCCCGTGTCGTCTGAGTACCGGCGCAGCAGGTGATCGTCGGGCGGGCGATGGATGCACCACGGATCGGCGTGGTGCCAGAGTGCATGAGACGCAAGGCTGTCGCAGAATCACCCGGTGACAGCGCCCGCCCACATTGCCATCGTCGACGACGAGCCCGACATCACCCGGTTGCTGGCAGGCTACCTGTCTCGCGAGGGTTTTCGCATCAGCGAGCTCGCCTCCGGTCAGGCGCTGAACGTGCTGATGCCGACCGATCCACCCGATCTGGTGCTGCTTGATCTCGGCCTGCCTGGCGAAGACGGCTTTGCGATCGCCCGCACGCTGCGCGAGCACTGGCGGTGCGGTCTGATCATCGTCACTGGCCGCGGCGACGCGATCGACAAGGTGGTGGGGCTGGAAATCGGCGCCGACGACTATGTCACCAAGCCCTTCGATCTGCGCGAGTTGCTGGCGCGCATCAAGGCGGTGCTGCGTCGGCTGGCGCCCGCAGCAGACGCGCCGACGCCATCGCGCGAACGGCTTTGCTTCGATCGCTGGGAGATCGATGTGACGGCGCGGCAGGTCAGCGCCACCGACGGCCGGCAGGTCGCACTGACGTCAGGTGAATTCGACCTGCTGTGTGTGTTGGCGCGCCATGCCGGACGCGTGCTGTCTCGTGACTTCCTGCTCGAGCAGACACGCGGCCGCGATGCTGCGCCGTTCGACCGGACGATCGACGTACAGATCGGTCGCCTGCGACGCAAGCTCGACGATGACCAGGACGACCCACGATTGATCAAGGCGGTGCGCGGGGTCGGCTATGTGCTGGTTTCGGCGGTGACGCTGCGCTGAGCCCTGGAGTCTGTGCATGACTGAGCCGCTGTCGCCCCTGCCGAAGCAACCCAACCTCTCCGAGGACTCGATCTACCGGTCGATGTTCGGCGCCTACCCGGATGCGCTGCTGCTGGTCGACGTCGCGGGCCGGATCATGCTGGCCAATCCGGAGGCTGAACGCCTGCTGGGCTACCCCGCCGACGAGCTGTCGGGCCTGATGGTGGACGCACTGGTGCCCGATGCGATCCGCCCGCGCCATGCGGCCTACCGGGAGACTTACAGCCACGGGCCGAAGGCGCGGCCGATGGGCTCGCAGATGGAGCTGGTAGCCCGGCGGCGCGATGGCCGTGAGGTGATGGTGGAGATCGCGCTCAGTCCGTTGCAGATCGACGGCGAGCCCTTTGTCGTCGCGGCCGTGCGCGGCATCGAGGCCTACCCGCGCGTGCGTCAGGCCTTGCAGCGGGCGAGTTACAGCGAATTCGTCGCCCAGATGGGGCGGCTGGCGGTGGACACGCGAGACCCGCAACTGCTGCTGCAACAGGTGCCCGCAGTCGCCGCCGATGCGCTGCAGGTCGACTCGGCGGCGGTTTTTCTGCTCGACACGACCCGGCTCGAGTTCCAGGTTGCCGGCGGCGTCGGCCTGCTCGCCAGCGAGGGCCTGGGCAGCCGTTGCCCGAATCGACCCGACACGCCTCCGGGCTTCGTGTTGGCTCAGGGCCATGCGGTGACGGTTGCCGATTTTCGTGCGGAGCAACGCTTTGTGGTGCCGTCGGACTACCTGGCACATGGCCTGGTCAGCGCACTGGCGGTGCCCTTGGTGGACCGCGGGCAGATCATCGGCGTGCTGACCGCTCGTGCGCGGCATGGAGAGCGCTTCGGTGCCGACGAGTTGCACTTCCTCGAGTCGCTGTCGAACCTGCTCGCCGCCAGCTTGCAGCGTTCGCAAAGCGAGGAGGCGCTGAACCATGCGCAGCGCATGGAAAGCGTGGGACAGCTGACAGGCGGCATCGCGCATGATTTCAACAACCTGCTGACCGTGATCCAGGGCAATCTGCAGGTGCTGGAAGATCATCCTGCGCTGACAGCCGACACCGTGGCGCAGCAGATGGTCGCCGCAGCCGCCCGCGCCAGCCGTCGCGGCGCCGAGCTGACCGGCAAGCTGCTCGCGTTCTCGCGCCGCCAGCAACTCAGCCCGACCGAAGTCGACGTGGCCGAGCTGATCGACTCACTGGCCGACATGCTGCGCCGCACACTCGACCAGCGCATCCGCATCGAGGTGGCCGCCGTCTCCCGCGGCTTGCACTGCCGGGTCGATGCGGGGCAACTCGAGTCGGCGCTGCTGAACATCGCGATCAATTCGCGCGACGCGATGCCACAGGGCGGCACGCTGTCGTTTTCCTGCGCCACATGTGCGGCGCTGCCGGCCGATGTGGCCGCCGAACTCGGCGACCGCGCGCAAGGGCAGGCCTTCATCGAGATCGCGATTGCCGACACCGGGCAAGGCATGACCGACAGCGTGCGCGACCGGGTGTTCGAGCCGTTCTTCACCACCAAGGAACTCGGCCGCGGCACGGGGCTTGGCTTGAGCACGGTCTATGGATTCGTCAAGCAGTCGAAGGGTGCGGTCCGGCTGACCACGGCGCTTGGCGCCGGCACGCAGGTCACGCTTTACCTGCCGTGGCAGCACGGCCCTGTAGAGGTGGACAGGCTGCTCGCCGCGAATTCTGCCGAGGAGCTGCCCTCTGGCCTCGAAGCCATGCTGGTCGAGGACGATGAGGATGTGCGTGCCGTGGTGCGCCAGTTCCTGTTGTCGCTGGGCTGTCGGGTCACCGAGTTCGGCGCGGCCGAAGCAGCGCTGGCCTGCCTGGAGGGTGGAACGCGCTGTGAGCTGCTGCTGACCGACATCGCGCTGGGCGCGGGCATGCCCGGCACCGAGCTGGCCCGTCAGGTGCGCACGCGCTGGCCGGGTATCGCGGTGCTGTTGATGTCCGGGTATTCGGCCGAAATGCTGCAGGCCCCCGAGGACGGCCCCACTGCCTGGGAACTGTTGCGCAAGCCCTACGAACGCGCCGACCTCGCGCGAGCCATTGCGCGCGCGCTGAAGGCCAGACCTCAGAACATCGCCCCGCGCTGAGGCCTGCGCTCGGCCATGTTCAGTGCAGGCTGGCGGCCAGGCTGCGATCGACGAAGGCACCCAGCGCTGCAATGTCCGGGATCTCGATGTCGCGACGGCCCTTCTGCGAGAAACCGATGATCCTGTCGCGCGCCAGACGAGACAGCGCGCGGCTGACCGTCTCCAGCGTCATGCCGAGGAAGTTGCCGATTTCGGCGCGGGTCATGCGCAGCGTGATGCGATCAGTTCGCAGGCCGCGTTGCTCTAGGCTGCTGGCCCAGTTGCGCAGGAAGTCGGCGACGCGGGCATCCGCCGACAGCGTGCATACCGCCAGCATCGAGTCCCGGTCGCGGGCCATCGCGCGGCTCATCGCGCTGTGCATGGCGACCATCAGATCGGGTGCGCGACTACAACGCTCCAGCAGGGCCTGATAACGGATGACCCACACCTCGCCGATGTCCATCGCGATGGCATCGCAGCCGAAGGTGCTGTCGGCCATCCCGTCGAAGCCGAGCCAGTCACCCTTGAAATGCAGGCTGACCATCTGCTCACGGCCATCGGCGCAGACGCTGACCGTCTTGAAGAGGCCGGCATGCACGATATACAGGCATTCGAAGGCATCACCTGCGCGGTACACCGCCTCACCGGCGTGCACCACGCGGCGCAACACCGGCAGTTCCTTGTCGATCAGCGCGAGCAACTGCGCGACGCGCTGGCCGGAGGTCTGGAGTGCAGGCGCGATCGGGGCGCGACAGACCGGGGTGGGAGCGCGATTCGTGAGCGTTGTGGCGATGATTTGCATGGTGAGTTCCTGATCGGTGACTGAGGCTGCTGTCAGCTTAGGCAACCAGGCTCGGCATTCGACGAATCTGGCCCGCGGTTTGGTAAGGTTCGGTAAACCGTTGGTAAACACATAGGCTGGGAGGACGCATCACGCGATGGCCTTGACCCGGCGACCCGGCACTCTTCCCATGACCGCCATTGACACGCTGCCGGAACCCCCTCGAGGCGCCACCACGCAAGCCCGATTCGTCGCGTTGTGCGCTTCGAGCCTGGACAGCGGAGGATTCGAGTCGCTGCTGTTGTCCAGGCACTGCGGTCCCGACACCGACCTGAGCCGCGTCACGGTACGGCCCATCGTGCTGCGCGGCTCACCCTTCCTGTCCTTCGTGTACCGCTACAACACCCGCGACGAGACGAAGAACCTGACGCCTGCCGAGGGGCTGGACCGGGTGCGCGAACTCCTGGGTGCCGTGTTCCGTCATGCACACCTGTACACCCGCGACGAGGTGGTGGAGTTGATGATCAGTCGGCGCGGAGTGTGCACCCTGCGTCGGCGGCCGGCCGCGCCGCTCGATGCTCCGCGAACGCTGGTGCGCGAGGCGGCGACCGCGGGGCAAGCGCATGATCACGACAAGCACCGGTTCGTCGACGTCACCCGGCCATTCCTGACCGCGCTCGGCGTCACCACCGCGCAGCACACGGTGGTGCCTGCGATGTCGCGCAAATGGAAGCAGATCAACAAGTTCGTCGAGGTCTTCGCCGGGGCCGTGCGGGCTTCGCATCTGCTGGACGCCACCACGCCTGCGCCGTCGGGCAAGCGTCCGGTGCGAGTGGTCGACTTCGGCGCCGGCAAGGGCTACCTGACGTTTGCGGTACACGATCATCTGGCGCAGCAGCCGGGGGTCGACGCCCAGGTCACCGGTGTCGAGTTGCGGCCCGACATGGTGCGGCTGGGCAATGCGGTGGTCGCGCAGCTGGGCCTGGCCGGCTTGCGCTTCGAAGAGGGCGATGTGCGCAGCCGCGCGGTGCAGCCGATCGACGTGATGATCGCGCTGCACGCCTGCGACACCGCAACCGACCACGCGATCCACCTGGGGCTGCGCGGTGGCGCATCGATCATCCTGTGCTCCCCGTGCTGCCACAAGGAACTGCGGCCGCAGCTGCTGAGCCCGCACCCGATGCGGCCGATCCTGCAGCATGGTGTGCACCTCGGGCAGCAAGCCGAGATGCTGACCGACGGCCTGCGCGCGATGCTGCTCGATGCCTGCGGCTACGACACCCAGGTGTTCGAGTTCGTCGCGCTCGAGCACACACAGAAGAACAAGATGATCCTGGCCGTGAAGCGCGTGCAGTCACAGTCGGCAGAGGCGGTGTGGACACAGATCGACGACATCAAGGCCTTCTACGGTATCCGCGACCAGTGCCTCGAGACGCTGCTGCTCGCCGAGGGACGCCGCCCGGACAAGGGCAATCCCTGTCGTGCAGGAGCGGCCCGGTAGGACCACAATCGAACGATGGACATGCCACCGACCCACCTCGCGAAGTTGCCGCTTTTTCCACTCCAATGCGTGCTGTTCCCAGGGGGATATCTGCCGCTTCGCGTGTTCGAGGTGCGCTACCTGGACATGATCGGCCGGGCCTTCAAGGAGGGTACGCCGTTTGGAGTGGTCTGCCTGACCGAAGGCCGCGAAGTTCGCACGGCTTCGTCTCGTGGCGGTCATCAGGGTCTGAGCAGCGAGCGGGTCGCGCAAGAGGCGTTTCACGAGGTCGGCACGCTCGCCAGCATCACCCAGCTGCAGCGACCCAACCCCGGCCTGATGACGATCAGCTGCACGGGTACCCGGCGCTTTCGAATTCATTCACATGAGCAACTGAAGCATGGCTTGTGGGTCGCCGATGTCGAGCTGCTGACCGACGATGTCGAGGTCGCCGTGCCATCCGATCTGGAGACGGTGTCGACGACCCTGCGCGAGGTCGTCACGAGCATGGCCGAACGGGCCGGTGGCCAGGCGCCCATCCAGCCTCCTTACCGTTGGGGCGACTGCGGCTGGGTCGCCAACCGCTGGTGCGAACTGCTCCCGCTGGGGGCCGAGCAAAAGCAACGCCTCATGTCCTTGGACAGCCCGCTGCTGCGCCTGGAACTGGTGGCCGATGTGCTCGACCAGACCGGATTGGCGAAGTCGCTGTCGGACCGGGGCTGAGCGGCCCGTGCCGCTTCAGCGAGCGCTCTCTGCGGGCGCCGTGTGCGGCGCAAACAGGTCAGCGCGGGTGTAAGGCTCCGTGCGCCCCGACAGGGCCAGAGACAACTGCGTCACCCAGCCGTGGGTGGGTGACGGTGGAGCGTTGGGCAAGGCGCTGCCCAACCACGCGCACACCACCATGGGCAACCACAGCGAGTGGCGCATTGGCGGTGAGCGCTCGGCGCGCGCAGCCACCAGCGTCACGGTGCCACCGACCAGCAAGCCGGCCACCACCTCCGACCAGGAGTGCGCCTCGACCGCCACCCGAGACATCCCCACCAGAATCGCGAGGGCTACCCCTGCAGCCAGACCCAGCCCGCACCAGCGCGGCGCCTGCAATCCGGCCACCGCGCGACTGATCGCGACACCCGTCAAGGGGTAGATCGCTGCGGCGAACATCGAATGACCGGACACACCGGTGAAGTCCAGCGCCGGCCAACCCCAACCGTAGCCGAGGAAAGCCACCTTCGACGCAGTCGTCACCAGCGTGGCGACGGAGATGCCCCCCAGCCACAAGGCCGCGAGCCGCGGTGAGTGATCACGCCAGACGAACCACGCCGCCGTCATCAAGGTGGCAGGCAGCAGGATCTGTGCTTCGCCAAGGCGGGTGACCACACTCCACAACGCGATGGTCGCCATCGAGAACATGAAGCGATGGTAAAGGTTGACCATGAGTCGCCAGCCGAACGCTCGGCGCCGCCAGTGCCCGCGCGGCTGGCTCGCGCGACAGGGAGAAAAGGGTCGCTGCAAGTGTGAAAGATGCACACCCGCAAGTCGGGTGCGCGCCCGACTTGCGGGTGGTTTTCGATCGACCGCGGCACCACACTGTTTCCATGGAAACCTTTTGTTACCAGCGTGGCGTTGGCCTTGTAGCGACCGCTGTGCAGGCGCGGCCATCGATTCCCGGAGCACAGACATCATGAGTTTTTTCGAGCGGGGCGGGCGCCATTCCCGGAGCGCGGCCGGCACGACTTCCCCTGTACGCCGTCCGGTGGCAGAACCGACCACCGGGGCGGGTTGGCAGCGTCTGCGTGAACAGCCACGCCCTCAGGACCTGGTGTTGTCGACCCTGGCCGAGACGTGGCGCGATTCGCTGCACCAGCGGCACCGGCCCACCCTGCTCTGCGAGCTTTTCCCCCGCGTGGCCAATCGCCTGGCGCTGTGCCGTAACGATCCCGCGCTGATGTCCAGGGTGCTCGACGAGCTGGTGATCGACCGGCGGCGCGACCGCGCAGGCTTCCCGCCCGAGGTCACGCAGGAATTGATTCGCCTGCGTCTGCTGCGATCTTCGCGCTCCGGCAGCAGCGGTTTCGCACCGCTGTGGGACACCAGCGGCATGGCCATCTGCGATCGCTGAAGACAAGCGGCTTTCTGGGTCGGCGCCCGTCGGGCGTGGCGTTGACGCACGCCGCAGACTGCGGCGGTTTGCAGTCGAGCCCCGGTCGCCAGCTCAGTGCAGCGTGCGGACGACGGACTTCGAGCCCGGGGATGGGGTGGTCATGGGCTCGTCCGACACGCCGTGCGGCACATATCCCCGAGTTGCGAGGCACCACCCGTCGGTCGCGTCTGCATCGGCGAGCACCTCGACGCGAAGGCGTTCGGGCAGCAGCCGCTCGGCCGCTGCGCGCGACAACAGCGACTCGCATTGCACGCTGCTCAGCATCGAGGCGAAGCGTACCCAGCGCTGCATCACCAGCGCGTGGCTCCAGGCGTCCTCGATGGCCCAGCGCGCGTGCTGCGGGTCGGCGGGCCGCCCGGCGTCGAGCACCCGTGGCAGCAGTGTCTGGAAGAAAGAGCGGAAGGCGCGCCGCGCCGCGGGCGTGCTCAGCAGCGCCTCGATCCCGTTGATGCGCCGGCTCCAGCCTGGGCGCAGCAGTTGCTGGCTGATGAAGGCCTGCAGTGCCTGCGCCGGATTGAACAGACGCAACCGGTTTGGCGGCAGCACGAGCATGGGCAGCTCGCAGGCGCGGGCGTGCGGGAGCAACTCGACGTAGCTGCACAGGACGGCCATGCGAGCCCATTGGGCCGGGGTCAGCCCGTCGTGTCTTGGTGGTGCTGTGTGGCCCCGTGTGGCCTGCGCCTCCAGCCGACGGGCGACATCAACCGCAGACGCGAAGCCATGCGCCGCCTTTGCTGCATGGGCGCGGGCGCTCATCATGGCCAGGTTGCCCGCTGCGTACCCCGCGTCGTGGCGCACCCGTTCTATCGATACACGGGAGGCGTTGTCGTTGGGCAGATCGAGCGCTTCGCGGGTGACCGGGCAGTGTGTGACGGCCAGTTGCCGCAGATGATGTGGTGTCACCTGAATCAGCTCGACACTGCGTCCGCGCAGCCAGGCGTGAAGCCGCAGTTGCAGCCATTGACGCACCGCATTGGTCGCGGGCCGCGTGCGTTCGCCGAAAGTGGCCGAACCAGCCAACCAGCCATTGCGCAGCAGCGAGGGCTCCAGCGCATAAGGCGCCGGCGGAGTGATGCCATGGTGAGCATGGTCCCAGCCGAGGTCGAAACCGATGCGCTCGTGGTTCGTCAGCGGCGCTGACGGCGCGGCGCGGCCCCCGCAGGGATGGGCCATGGAGCCCAGGTCAACGGGAAAAAGATCGCGGGTGCTCAGGTCGGTGTTCATGGCGGACTCCTGTTGACGCAGCGACACGCCGCGATGACCCCAGTGTGTCAACCAGGTGGCTCATGAGATGAGCCACCAATGCCGAATGAGCAATAATTTCGACGGCGTCATTGCTGACCTGGGCTCATCTGGTGAGCCAGTGCCGTGTTATCGATCTTTTCCGCAGGGCCCACCATGGATCGAACCGAACGCTTCTACAAGATCGAATTGCTGCTTCGCAGCCGCGGCTGCGTCAGCTTCGACGCATTGCAGGCCGAACTGGCAGTGTCGCCCGCCACGCTCAAGCGTGATCTGCAGTACCTGCGCGACCGCATGGGCGCGCCGATTGCCTACGACCGTGCCGACAACGGCTATCGCTTCGCGTCTCAGGCGGCAGGCTTTTCCGGTGCGGCGAAGCCCGTTCACCACGAGCTTCCGGGCATGTGGTTCAGTGAGCGCGAGCTGCATGCGTTGCTGACGATGCACCAGCTGATGGCCGGGCTCGACGACGACGGCGTGCTGGCGCGCCATCTGCAGCCGATGATGGACCGGCTGCAGGGACTGCTGGGGGCTGACGAGACCGAGGCGCGCGAACTGGTGCGCCGCGTCAAGCTGATCGGCACCGCACGGCGCCGCGTGCCGAGTCGGCATTTCGAGCTGCTGGGCAGCGCGCTGGTGCAGCGCAAGCGGGTCTGGCTTCGCTATTTCAAGCGCAGCGAGCGTACGACCAGCGAGCGCGAGGTGTCGCCGCAGCGGCTGGTCAACTACCGCAACACCTGGTATCTCGATGCCTGGTGCCATGCCAGCGAGGGCCTGCGCCGCTTCGCGCTCGATGCCGTGCGGCAAGCCCGTGCCCTCGACACGCGCGCCAAACCCGTTTCCCTCAGAGACCTGGAGGCCGAACTCGATGCGGGCTACGGCATCTACGGTGGCGGGGGCGCAAAGGTGAAATGGGCGACGCTGGTGTTCGAGCCTGACGCTGCGCAGTGGGTGTCCAACGAGGAATGGCACCCGCAGCAATCTTCGCGCTGGCTCGGTGGGGCCGAAGGCGAAGGTCGCTACGAACTGAAGGTGCCTTACGTCGAAGCGACCGAACTGATGATGGACATCCTTCGCCACGGCGACAGCGTGCGCGTGGTTGGCGACAAGGCGCTGGCGGCGGCGGTGGCCAGGCGGCTGCACCAGGCGGCGGCGTTGTACGCTTGAGTCTGCGGCCATCGCGGCGCCGGGATGTCTTGCCGCCGCGAGCCCACTGAGAGGAGTCGAGATGAAAGCCACCTGGAACGGCGTGACCCTGGCCGAAAGCGACGACACCGTGGTCGTCGAGGGCAACCACTATTTCCCTGCTGAAAGCCTGAACCGCGATTACGTGACCTTCAGCAACCACCGCAGCGGCTGCGCGTGGAAGGGTCAGGCGCATTACTACAGCCTGATGGTCAACGGTGACATGAACGAGAACGCGGTCTGGTACTACCCCGAGCCGACCGAGGCCGCTGCGCACATCAAGGGACGCGTCGCTTTCTGGAAGGGTGTGAAAGTCGAGTGACGGTGACGAACCACCCGCCATCACAACGCCGACGGTTCATCGCCAGCCTCGCTGCCCTGGTCGGCAGTGCTGCGGTGCCCGCCTGGGCCGAGAAGCTGCAGGCGATCGGCGCGCCGCAGCGCTTCGACTACGCCGCCTTGAAGGGCCAGGCGCAGGCGCTGTCGCGCAGGCCCTACCAGAAGCCGCGCACGGCCTTGCCAAAGGAAATCGAGGCTCTGGACTGGGACGCCTACCAGGCGATCCGTTTTCGCCCCGACCACGCGCTGTGGCGCGACGACAAGCTGCGCTTTCAGGCGCAGTTCTTTCACCTCGGCCTGTACTTCAAGTCGCCGGTGCGCCTGTACGAGTTGGCCGACGGCCAGGCGCAGGAACTGGCCTACATGCCCGAGATGTTTGACCACGGCAAGAGCGGGCTCGACCACGCGAAGCTGCCCCGCGACCTCGGCTTCGCCGGCTTCCGCCTGAATTTCCACACCGACCTGCAGCGCGACATCACCGCCTTCCTGGGTGCCAGCTACTTCCGCGCGGTGGGTGGCGAGTGGCAGTACGGGCTGTCGGCGCGCGGCCTGGCGATCGACACTGGCGCACCGAAGCCGGAAGAGTTTCCGGACTTCATCGGCTTCTGGCTGGAACGCCCGGCCGTGGGCTCGAACAGTGTCACGGTCTACGCGCTGCTCGACTCGCCCAGTGTGGCTGGCGCCTACCGCTTCGTGATCACGCCGGGCGACACCCAGGTGATGGACATCGACGCCGCGCTGTACCCCCGCACCACCATCGATCGCCTCGGTATCGCGCCGTGCACCAGCATGTTCCAGACCGGTGAAAACGACCGCCGCATGGGTTACGACTGGCGCGGCGAGATCCACGACAGCGATGGGCTTGCGATGTGGACCGGCAGCGGCGAATGGATCTGGCGCCCGCTGACCAACCCGCGGCAGCTCGCCTTCAACGCCTTTCAGGACCATGACCCGCGGGGCTTCGGCCTGCTGCAGCGCGACCGCGATTTCGATCACTACCAGGACGATGGCGTGTTCTATGAGAAGCGCCCAAGCCTCTGGGTCGAGCCCAAGTCGGGCTGGGGCCCGGGCTCGGTGCAACTCGTCGAGATCCCGACGGTGGACGAGACCTTCGACAACATCGTTGCGTTCTGGAACCCGGCGCGCAAGCCCGAGGCGGGCGAGGAGCTGCTGCTGGGCTACCGGCTCTACTGGGGCGCACAGCCGCCAGCGCAGCCGCCGTTGGCGAGGTGCGTTGCCACCCGCACGGGCCTGGGCGGTGTGATTGGCAAGAAGCGCACGTATTTCTCATGGCGCTTTGCGGTCGACTTCGCAGGCGGTGATTTCGCCCTGATCGGGCCCAACGCAGCGGTGACCGCGGTGGTCACCGCGTCAACCGGCGCCCGCATCGAAACCACCTCGGCGCGGCCGCTGCATGCGGTGCGCGGCTTCCGTGCGCTGTTCGACGTCGTGCCGACCGCATCGACCGATCCGATCGAGTTGCGGCTGTATCTCAGCTGCGATGGGCAGTCGCTGACGGAGACGTGGCTTTACCACTGGGTGCCGCCGGCTGTGGCTGAGCGCACGTTGTACTGACTTGCCCTCGGCTGTTCCTGGGTGAGGCCGCGCCGGGGTTCCGCCCCGGCGGGCGGGTAACTTTCATTTGCGGGCCCAAATGAAAGTCACCAAAGCAAAGGGCCTCAACACCAGCCATTTGGTGACCACGCTTCGGCGAGAGGCGAACGGCAGAAGCTCTGGCACAAGAAGCCAGACCGATGACCCGAAGGGTCGAGCCGTAGCAAGACCGCATGTTTGAACCTGAGCGAGGAAACCGAGGCGGTAGTTCGGGGAGTGTTCTCGTGCCAGAGCCTTTGAAGTAGGCATGTAGCCGACGCGAGCAGGCCAAATGGGCTGGTGTTCGGGCACTCTTCTTTGGTGACTTTCTTCTGTGCCAGCAGAAGAAAGTTACTCGGCAGCCGGGCCGAGAACCGGCGGGGTGCACCGCAACGGCGCACCCCGCCCGCCGGGCATCAAAGCACAGGAAGGCTTACTTCCCAGCCTTGAACGCTGTGAACACCCGTGTCTGCACGCGCCGAATCGGCTGCGGCACGCTGTCTGGCGCGGTCATCAGCTTCTTGTCGGCGTCGCTCAGGAAGATCGTGGTGTTCTCCGCCACATCCTTCTTGACGAACTTCAGCGATGCCGCGTTCGGGTTCGCATAGAACACCTTGTTCGTCAAGGATGCATGCACCTCGGGGCGCAGGATGTAGTTGATGAACAGGTGCGCGTTTTCGACGTTCTTGGCGTCCTTCGGGATGGCCATCGTGTCGAAGAACAAGGTCGAGCCACCCTTGGGTACCAGGGCCAGGATCTCGAACTTCGACTTCGCCTCGATGGCGCGTGCGCGTGCGATGTTGATGTCGCCCGAATAGCCCATGACCACGCACACCGAGCCGGACGCCAGGTCGTTGATGTAGCCGGACGACGAGAAGCGCGTCACGTACGGGCGAGCCGCCTTGAGTACCTTCGCGGCGGCGTCGTAGTCGGAGGCCTCGCGGCTGAACGGCGGCTTGCCGGCGTACAGCATGGCGATGGGCAGCACTTCCGAGGCCGAATCGAGGACGCTGATGCCACAGCTCTTCAGCTTGCTCGCGTACTGCGGATCGAACACCAGGCTCCAGGCGTTGTCGGGCATCGGCAGGGGGTTCGGGCCAGCAGCCAGCGCGGCCTTGACCTTGGTGGCGTTGATGCCCACCGCGATATAGCCCCACAGCCAGTCGACGAGGTGCTCGTTGTTCGGATCGACCTTGGCCAGCTGCTCCAGCAGGCCCTTGTCGAGGTTGCCCCAGTTGGTGAGCTTGCTGCGATCGAGCTTTTGCAACAGGCCGCCTTCGATCTGCATCTTCGCGAAGTGCGCGCCGGGCACGACGATGTCGTACCCGGTCTTGCCGGCGACCAGCTTGGCGTGCAGCACCTCGTTGTTGTCGTAGTTGTCGTAGTTGACCTTGATGCCGGTCTCTTTCTCGAAATTCTTGATCGTGTCCTCGGCGATGTAGTCCGACCAGTTGTAGATATTCAGGACCTTGGGGTCGGCAGCCAGTGCGGCGGTCTGGCTGGCGAGGCAGCCGAGGCCGGCGAGAACGAGGCTGAGCGCTTTGAAGCGGCGGGGGATGAATGGTCTGCGCATGGCGGTGTGATCCTTGTCGTGTCAGGTTGCAATCAGAGGGGTGGTGGGCAGAGGGCCTCGAAGCAGAAACCGAGCCGGCATGAAGGCCCAGAAATTCTGCACGAGAACCAGGCCAGCGAAGCACCGCCGGGTGTCGAAGGCTTGCGCAGTCGGCTACGCTTGTCGCTTGGCGTCAACCCCTCTGACGGCACCGAAGGAGCCCCCGATGTCCCGCCCCCTGCTCGATGAATCCCGCCTGCACCCCGCCATCCGCGACACCGTGGAACATCTGCATGCCGAGGTGATGCACAACGTTCAGGCGGCCTCGATGTCGAACGCGGTGCTGGTGGTCGGCATGTCCGGCAACCCCTTCTGCAAGCGGGCCCGCAAGGCGCTCGATGCCGCTGCCGTGCCCCACCACTACCTGGAATATGGCAGCTACCTGAGCCAGTGGCGCGAGCGGCTTGCGCTGAAAATGTGGACCGGCTGGCCCACGTTCCCGATGGTCTTCGTCAAGGGCGCGCTGGTCGGCGGCGCCGATGACCTGGCGAAGCTGATCGCCAGTGGCGAGTTGAAGCGCCTGCTGGCCTGAGCGTGACCGGAGCACGGCAGATCACGGTAATCGCCTTGCTGGCGGCGCTCTGCGCGCCAGCGCTGCGGGCGCAGACCGAGGAGGCGACCGCACCGTGCCGTGTGCCGGGCCTGGCCAACGAGGTGCGCTGTGGCGTGGTGCAGCGCCCGCTTGACGCGGCGCGGGTGACCGGTCCGCGACTCGATGTCCACTTCATGGTGGTGCCCGCCGTAGCGCGCCGTCGCCTGCCCGACCCGGTGTTCCTGCTGGCCGGCGGTCCGGGGCAGAGCGCGATCGCATTGGCGCCCGCAGTACTGCCGCTGTTGGCCCGGCTGAACAAGCGTCGGGACATCGTGTTCGTCGACCAGCGTGGCACCGGTCGATCTTCGCCGCTCGAATGCGAAGACCGCCGGCATGCGGCGCTGGTCGAGCCGGCCGGCCTTGACGCGCAGCTGGCGCAGTTGCGACGATGCCTGACGCGGCTGTCGAGTACCGTGCCGCTGAGCTCGCCCGATGATCTGGGCTTCTTCACCACGCCGATCGCGATGCAGGACCTCGATGCGGTGCGCGAGCGGTTGGGCGCCGAGCGTATCAACCTGGTGGGTGCCTCGTACGGCACCCGCGCGGCGCTGGAGTACGCGCGCCAGTTCCCGCAACGGCTGCGGCGCAGTGTGCTTGACGGCGTCGCGCCGCCCGACATGGTGCTGCCGATCAGCAGCGGCATCGATGCCCAGGCTGCATTCGACGCGATGCTGGCCGATTGCGAGCGCAGCCCGGCCTGCCAACGCAGGCACCCGACGCTGCGAGCCGATTGGTTCGCATTGCTGGCCAGGCTGCCCGAGCCTGTCAGTGCAGTCCATCCACTGACCGGGCAGCGCGAGTCCTTCACGCTGGACCGAGGCCGGGTGCTGGGCGCCGTGCGCGGACCGCTGTATTCACCGTCGCTGGCGGCGGGATTGCCGCAGGCGATCGACGAGGCGGCGCGGGGGCGCCACGAAGCGCTGCTGGGTCTGGCCCAAGCCCTGGCCAGCCGCCGCGGTGGCACGGTCGCGATGGGCATGCACTTCAGCGTGCTGTGCGCGGAGGACGGGCCGCTGCTTTGGCGTGACGCGCCCGCCGAAGCGGCTGGCACGGGCGGGGCAGCGGCGACCGCACCGTTCATCGATCACGCGGCGCAGCTCTATCGACGCGCCTGCGCCTTCTGGCCGCGCGGCGCGGTGCCCGAAGCGTTCTACAAGCTCTCCACTGCGCCGGCGGCGATGCTGCTGCTCACCGGCGGGCTGGACCCCGCCACGCCGCCGCGCCACGCCGACCGTGTTGCACGCGCGCTCGGGCCGAAGGCGCGGCAGGTCACGGTGGCGAACGCGGGCCACGGCGTGATGGGCATTGGCTGCGTGCGCGAGGTGATGTTCCGCTTCATCGATGCCGCAGATGACGCCGCGGCGCTCGCCGTCGATGCGTCTTGCATCGACGGAATTCCTCGACCACCAGCGTTTGAGCCGGTGACAGTCGTGCCGACGAGCCCAACGGCGGCAGTGGTCGAGAAGGGCGCGCGGTGATCGTCGTCGAAGGACTCGCGAAGCGATTCGCACCAACGGCGCGCACCTTGCGCGATGCTCTGGCGCGCCGACCCGTGCAGTCAGGCGTCTCGGCCGTCGAGCAGATCAGCTTCACCGCGGCCGATGGCGGCATCATGGGTCTGCTGGGCCCTAACGGTGCGGGCAAGACGACCACCTTGCGGATGCTGGCCGGCTTGATCTTGCCCGATGCGGGCCGGATGGTGGTCGACGGCATTGACGTGATGCGCCATCCGCGTGAAGCCCTTGCGCGGATGGGCGTGCTGAGCGACGCGCGTGGCTTGTACCCGCGGCTGACCGCCCGCGAGAACATCGTCTATTACGGCGCACTCCAGGGCCTCGGCCGAGATCTGGCCGAGGCGCGTGCCGATGTTCTGGCCGACATGCTGGCGTTCAAGCCGCTGCTCGATCGCCGTACCGAAGGCTTCAGCCAGGGCGAGCGGATGAAGATCGCGCTTGCCCGCGCGCTGGTGCACGATCCGGTGAACATCGTGCTCGATGAGGCGACCAACGGGCTCGACGTGCCGGCCACGCGCAGCTTGCGGGAGTCTCTGCGCTTCCTGCGTACAGCCGAGGGCGGTGGCAAGTGCATCGTGGTCTCGACGCACATCATGCAGGAGGTCCAGCGCCTGTGCGACCACGTTGTCGTGGTGTCGCACGGTCGCAGCGTGGCCGCGGGCACGGTGGCCGAGTTGCTGGCGCTGACCCGGCAGAGTGACTTCGAGGAGGCGTTCGTGCAACTGGCCTTCCCGCCGGCGCACGAGGTTTTTTCATGATCGCGCCTCGCGCGGCCTGGGCCGTCTTCCGCAAGGAGATAGTCGATGCGCTGCGAGACCGGCGCACGCTGATGGTCGTGCTGTTCAGCAGCGTGCTGATGGGCCCATTGCTGCTGGTGGCGCTGTCGGTGCTGCTCGCCAGCTTCGAGGCCAGCGCGGAGGGCCGCGTCGTGTATGTCGACGGTGCTGAGCATGCGCCGGCTCTGGTCAATTTCCTGCAGCGGCAGACCCGCCTCGTCAAGGCGCCACCGGTTGACTACGAGGCGCAGTTGCGCGCGCGCAAATGGTCCGATCCAGTGCTCGTGGTGCCGAAGGGTTTCGACGCGGCGGTGCAACGCGGCGAGTCCCCGACGATCGAGGTGGTCAGCGACAGCGGCAATGCCCAGGCCCAGGCCGGCGCCGCGCGGGTGCAGGGCCTTCTGGCGGCCTATTCTCAGGAGCGAGCGACACTGACCCTGGCGCTGCGCGGGGTAGCGACCGAGCTGCTGGAGCCCTTCGCGGTGCAGGAGCGTGATCTCGCCAGCGCGCGCAGCCGCGCGGCCCAGATCACCGGCATGCTGCCGTTCTTCGTGATCATGGCGGTGTTGTATGGCGCCTTGAATGCAGCGCTGGACACGACGGCTGGCGAGCGCGAGCGCGGGTCGCTGGAGCCGCTGCTGATGAACCCTGCGCGGCGCGGCGCCATCGTGCTGGGAAAGTGGGGTGCGGTCGCCAGCGTGGCGTTGCTGATCGCGACGCTCAGCTGTTTCAGCTTCATCCCTGCGCAGTGGTTGCTGCGCAGCGACACCTTGCAGGCGATGTTCCAGTACGGCTGGCACGAGGCGCTGGCTTTTCTGGCGCTGCTGCTGCCGTTTGCCGCGGCGATGTCGGCGCTGCTGATGGCGATCGCGATCCGTTGCAAGAGCTTCAAGGAGGCCCAGGCCAGCAGCACCGTGGTGCTGGCCGCGGTCTCGCTGCTGCCGCTGGTGTCGGTGTTCGATCAGCGAGGCGAGTCGCCATGGCATCTGTGGGTGCCAGCCTTGGCACAGTCGACACTGATGGCGCGCGTGTTGAAGGGCGAGTCCCTCGGCGCTGCAGATCTGGCCGCGCAGCTCATGGTCTGCGCGGGTCTCACGGTGCTGGCGCTTGCGTGGGTGGCGCGCCGCTTGAACAACGCGGCCGTGCGCTGAGACCCACGTCGAGCAACGTCGAGCACGGGCCCGAGATGCGGCATCGCAGCCCATGTCGTCCGAGAGGTTGACGTGGAAAGTCGGCCTCGACACGGCATGATCAGCCCATGCTGACCGTTTCTGCCCCCTCGATCCAGTGGCGCTGCTGCCGCTTTGACGAATTGAGCGTGCTCGAACTGCAATACATCTACATGGCGCGGCAGCAGGTGTTCTGCGTCGAGCAGCGCTGCCCCTACCTCGATGCCGATGGGCGTGATGAAAGCTGCTGGCACCTCGCCGCCTGGTCAGGAGAGCAACGCATGCCCGTGGCTTACGCCCGCGTCCTGGATCCTGGTGTCAAGTACCCCGAGCCGGCGATCGGCCGCGTGCTGACCTTCGGTGCCGGTCGCGGTATCGGGCTCGGACGGGTACTGGTCCAACGCGCAGTTGCGAAGGCTGTCGCCGAGTATCCGGGGCGGGGCCTCCGGCTGTCGGCACAAAGTCACCTGGAGGGCTTTTACTGCTCGGAAGGTTTTCGGTCTGTCGGCGAGGTCTATCTCGAAGACGGTATCCCGCACATCGAGATGTGCCGACCCGGCTGACCGACCATCCACACCGCTGCGACAAGAACCTCCCTGCGATCGGGCCGCCACCCTCGCCAGCATGAGTTCCGCCCTGGTCACTCTGTTCGGCGCACGTTGCGCACCGGGTCAGGCTCGGTGTCTCGGTCGAGCGCGGTGAGCCAGGCGATGGCATCGGCCCGTGTGTCGCCGCACATCTCGGCGCTTGGCCGCAACGACGAGCACACTGCCGGCCGCTGCGGCAATCCGAAGAGGGCGCAACGCATGTCGTTGGTCAGCTGGACGCACGGAACGCCAGCGGCTTTGCCGAGGCCGTTGTGAAACGGCATACCCGGGATCGGGCTGGAAATCGATGGTGCGGTGCAGCATGCGCCGCAACCGGGTCGACAGCTCGCCTCGATGGACTGCGCGCCGTGAGCGTTCAAACGAGTAACGAGGCGAGGCATGTGCAGGGTCGATGTCCGCAGCTTGTGGGCGGCAGGGTGACTTCACCCAGGCCGCTCCCTACAATCGCGGATTGCTCAAAAAACAGCCAGCGCCATGTGGTTTCCACAAGTCTTTGACGTCATTGTGATCGGTGGCGGCCATGCCGGCACCGAGGCGGCGCTGGCATCGGCTAGGCTCGGCTGCGCCACACTGCTGCTGACGCACAACATCGAGACGCTCGGCCAGATGAGCTGCAACCCGTCGATTGGCGGTATCGGCAAAGGTCATCTGGTCAAGGAGATCGACGCCCTCGGCGGCGCGATGGCCGCAGCGACGGACGAAGCCGGAATCCAGTTTCGCATCCTGAATGGCTCGAAGGGCCCCGCAGTGCGCGCGACGCGTGCCCAGGCCGATCGCGTGCTGTACCGGGCGGCCATTCGGCGTCGGCTGGAGAACCAGCCGAACCTGTGGCTGTTTCAAGGGGCATGCGATGACCTGATTGTTGAAAGTGAAGTTGTGGCGGGTGTCGTCACGCAAGTGGGCGTTCGCTTCAAGTCCAGGGCAGTGGTGTTGACGGCTGGGACTTTTCTGAATGGCAAGGTGCATGTGGGCCTCGACCACCACGCGGCAGGTCGCGCTGGCGATCCGCCGGCGATCACTTTGTCGTCGCGGCTGAAGGAACTGAAGCTGCCGCAAGGCCGCTTGAAAACCGGCACTCCGCCGCGTATCGACGGGCGCAGCATCGACTTCACTCGCTTGACCCCCCAGCATGGCGACGGTGTTCCAGGCATCGATGGCGCCGCGCCGCAGACGCCGATGCCGGTGTTCAGTTACCTGGGCGATGTGTCGCAGCACCCGGCGCAGGTGCCGTGCTGGATCACCCACACCAACGAGCGCACCCACGAGATCATCCGTTCGGGCTTCGACCGCAGCCCGATGTTCACCGGCGTGATCGAGGGTGTCGGGCCGCGCTACTGCCCGAGCATCGAGGACAAGGTGAATCGCTTCGCCGACAAGACCTCTCACCAGATCTATCTGGAACCCGAGGGTCTGACGACGCACGAGTTCTATCCGAACGGCATTTCGACCTCGCTGCCGTTTGACGTCCAGCTGTCTGCGGTGCACTCGATGGTCGGCCTGGAGCGGGCACACATCCTGCGGCCAGGCTACGCCATCGAATACGACTACTTCGACCCACGCGCGCTGAAGGCCAGTTTCGAGACCAAGTCGATTGGCGGTCTGTTCTTCGCCGGACAGATCAACGGCACCACAGGCTACGAGGAGGCGGCCGCGCAGGGCCTGTTCGCCGGCTTGAACGCGGCCTTGCTGGTGCGCGATCAACCGGCCTGGACGCCCGGCCGTGATGAGGCGTACCTGGGTGTGCTGGTCGATGACCTGATCACCAAGGGCGTGACCGAACCCTATCGCATGTTCACGAGCCGCGCCGAGTTCCGCCTGCAGCTGCGCGAGGACAACGCCGATGCGCGACTGACTGAACATGGCCGCCGACTGGGTTTGGTCGATGATGTGCGCTGGGCGGCGTTCAGCCGCAAGCGCGAGGCAGTTTTACGTGAAACACAGCGCTTGAAGGCCACCTGGGTGCGACCGCAAACACTGCCCAGAGCCGATGCCGAGCGTCTGCTGGGCAAGGCGTTGGAGCATGAATACAGCCTGATGGACCTGCTGCGACGACCCGAGGTCGATCACGATGTGCTGAGTGCCATGGCTTCCATCGCCTGTCCGGACGCAGCGGTTTCACGTGAAACCTTGCGGGTTGAGCTGGGTGTCACCCTGGCTGACGCGGTGATCGAGCAGGTCGAGATCAGCGCCAAGTACGCGGGCTACATCGTCAAGCAGAACGACGAGATCGAGCGGGTGGCGCGTTATGAGCATCTGGTGTTGCCGGCCGATCTGGACTACACGCAGGTCTCGGCACTCAGCTTCGAAGTGCGACAGACGCTGAGTCGGCATCGTCCTGAAACCCTGGGTCAGGCCTCGCGGATGTCGGGGGTCACACCCGCAGCGGTGTCCTTGTTGCTGGTGCACCTGAAGAAAGGGCGGTTCGCTGGGTTCGCCGATCTGGCCCATGCCGCCTGAGCATCCCGCCCACTCGCTGCGTGAGCCGTTGACCGGTGTCATTGCGGAGCTGGAGTTGCTGGCCGCCCCGGAGAGCGTCGACAGCCTGCTGGGCTACCTCGACCTGCTGCAGCGTTGGAATGCCATCTACAACCTGACGGCGGTGCGTGATCCGCAAGACATGCTGCGCCAGCACCTGGCCGACTGTCTGGCGGTGATCGCGCCGATGGTGCGGCAACTGGACTCTGTCATGGGCAAGGCGCAGGGCAGTGCGCGCCATTCGCTGCGTGTGCTCGACGTCGGCAGCGGCGGTGGCTTGCCTGGCGTGGTGCTGGCCCTGATGTTTCCAGGTTGGCAGGTCGTGTGCGTCGATGCGGTCGGCAAGAAGGCGGCGTTTATCCGTCAGGTCGCGGTCGAGCTTGGCTTGCGCAACCTGGGTGCCGAGCACGCTCGAGTGGAGGCGCTGAAGGCCGGGCCGTTTGATGTCATCACGTCTCGCGCCTTCGCTTCGCTGGACGACTTCACCCGACTGAGTCGGGCTTCGATGGCGCCACATGGCGTCTGGATGGCCATGAAAGGCAAGGCGCCGACAGATGAGTTGGCTGCGCTTCCCGATGACATCGAGGTGTTTCACGTGGAACCGCTGTCTGTGCCCGGCCTGGGCGCTGAACGCTGCCTGGTCTGGATGCGTCCGAAGCGCGAGGTTCCGCGCTGACCCGCAAGGCCTGCTTCCTATAATCGCCCAGGCTGTCGAGGCTTGGGAAGGAGGCCTTTCCGCCCTGGCTCCGCCTACCCCACACCGCTTCCGATCACTCACGTCGCCCATGGCCCGAATCTTCTGCGTCGCCAATCAAAAAGGCGGAGTCGGCAAAACCACGACGACGGTGAATCTTGCTGCCGGCCTGAGCAAGGTTGGCCAGCGCGTGCTGGTGGTTGATCTCGATCCGCAGGGCAATGCCACGATGGGCTCGGGCATCGACAAGCGCACGCTCGAGCTGACGGTGTACGACGTGCTGCTGGAAAACGCAACGATTGCCGAAGTCCGTCAGCGCAAGGAGGCGGTGGGCTACGACGTGGTCGGCGCCAACCGAGAACTGGCCGGTGCCGAGGTTGAGCTGGTCAAGCTCGAGCGACGAGACCGGCGGCTCAAGACCGCGCTGGCTGCTGTGGCGAACGATTACGACTTCGTGCTGATCGACTGCCCGCCTTCGCTCAGCATGCTGACGCTGAACGGGCTGTGCAGCGCGCACGGCGTGATCGTGCCGATGCAATGCGAGTACTTTGCGCTGGAAGGGCTGTCCGATCTGGTGAACACCATCAAGCAGGTGCATGCCAACCTGAACCCCGAGCTGAAGATCATCGGCTTGTTGCGGGTGATGTTCGATTCGCGCATCACGCTGCAACAGCAGGTCAGCGAGCAGCTCAAATCGCACTTTGGCAGCAAGGTGTTCGACACCGTGATCCCGCGCAATGTGCGTCTGGCCGAGGCGCCCAGTTACGGACTGCCCGGGGTCGTGTTTGATCCCGTGTCCAAGGGTGCTCAGGCCTTTGTCACCTTTGCCCAGGAAATGGTCAGTCGAGCCGACTCGTTATGAGTGTTTGCCTCTGGTCGAGACTCGCGGCGAGCTGAATCAAAGACCCAGGCCCTCATCGATGCTCAGGTGCACATTCATTGCTTGTACTGCGGCACCGCTGGCACCCTTGCCCAGATTGTCCAGCCGCGCCATCAGCAGTACCTGGGTCTCGCTGGCAAACACGAACAAGTCCACCCGGTTCGTGTCGTTGCAGCCTTGCACATCGAAGAAGCCGCCCGCAAGCGTGTCCTCGTCGCGAAGCGGCATCACTCGAATGAAGCGCTCGGCTGCATAACGCTGCATCAGCGCGGCATGCAGGTCTGCAGCGCATGTGCCGCCGCCAAGCTGCGAAATATGTAAGGGCACACTCACAGTCAAACCCTTGTAAAAAGGGCCGACCACTGGCATGAAGACCGGCGGCGAGGCCAGGCCGGTATGCGCCTTCATCTCCGGCAGATGCTTGTGGGCCAGCGTCAGTGCGTAGGGGCGCGGTGCCGCCAGCGGCGCATCCGCCGCGGGCGATGGGCCGCCGGCTACCAGCGCCGCTTCGTAGTCATGGATCATGCTTTTGCCGCCGCCCGAGTAGCCGGTGATCGAGGTGGCAGTCAGCGGCGCGGTGGTCGGAATCAGCCCGGCGTCCACCAAGGGGCGCATCAGCAAGATGAAGGCACTGGCGTGGCAACCGGGGTTCGCAATGCGCTTGCTGGCGCGGATTGCTGCTCGTTGATCCGGGGCCAGCTCGGGCAGGCCAAAGGCCCAGCCCGACGCGGTACGGTGTGCCGTGCTCGCGTCGATGAGGCAGGTGTCGGGATTGCTGACCAGGGAGACCGCTTCCCGAGCGGCGCCATCGGGCAGACACAGGAAAGCCACGTCAGCCGCATTCAGCAGGCGCGCGCGCTCGGCGACGTCCTTGCGCTGTGCCGGGTCGATGCGCAGCACCTCGATGTCGTCGCGCTGCGCTAGATACTCGTGGATGCGCAGACCGGTCGTGCCCTCCTGGCCATCGACAAACACACGGTGTTTCATGAAGCGCGCTCCCAAAGATTGAGCGGGGAGGATAAGCGAGCGTGAAGAACAGACTCTGCGTGAAACGCCGATCCCGACAATGACTGGATCTGTCGAATCCCGCGTATGGCCTGCCCACTGGCAAGCCGACCAGGCGGACCCCGCTGCCGTGCCCTGTGCCTGCTCGGCACGTACGGACACATCAGCGGTGAAACCGGGCTCGGCGATCGTGATGAGGCATCTGCCTTGCTGAATTTGCTGGCCTGAACGCGCAGCGTGCCGATGGCTGTCGTCGTATGGGCGTGATACGGGAGAATCTGCAGATGGTCACCAAGAAACCCAAAGGACTCGGTCTCGGCCTCGAAGCGCTGCTCGGCCCTCGCGTCAAGGATCCCTCCGACGCGCCGACTGGCAGCGCGCCGCACAGCCTGATGCTTGCGCAGTTGCGGCCGGGCAGGTACCAGCCGCGCACGCGAATGGACGAGGGCGCGCTTTACGAACTGGCCGAAAGCATCAAGGCACAAGGGATCATGCAGCCGATCCTGGTGCGACGCGTGCACGACTTGCAGGACAACCCTGCGACTGATGCGCCGCACTACGAAATCATTGCTGGTGAACGGCGTGCCCGTGCCGCCAAGCTGGCTGGACTTGCCGAAGTGCCTGTGCTGGTCAGGGATGTGCCCGACGAAGCCGCCGCAGCGATGTCGCTGATCGAGAACATCCAACGCGAAGACCTGAACCCGCTGGAAGAAGCGCAGGGCCTGAAGCGCCTCACCGACGAATTCGGCATGACCCATGAGCTGGCCGCTCAGGCAGTGGGTCGCTCGCGCAGCGCCGCGAGCAACCTGCTGCGCTTGTTGAATCTGGTCGAACCGGTGCAGCAGTTGCTGATGGCGGGTGATCTCGACATGGGTCATGCGCGCGCCTTGCTGTCGCTCGACGGTGCCCGACAAATCCTGGCTGCGGGCGAGATCGTTGCGAAGAAGCTCAGCGTGCGCGAGGCCGAACGGTTGGTGGCTCGCGCAGACGACGGTGGTCGGCACAAGCCTGCGAAGCGTGCAACGGCAGCGAAATCACGCGATCTGCTGCGCATTGAGCAGGAGCTCTCTGATGTGCTGACCGCGCGTGTCGAGGTTCGCGTCAAGAGGCGCACTGCGCGCGGCCAGCAGGGCGAGGTCTCGATCGCATTCGGCTCGCTCGAAGAGCTCGACGGCCTGCTCGACAAGCTTGGCCTGTCGAAGCCCTGACCGCGGCGCAGCGCGCGACAGGCTCTCGCGGGTTTTACAGCGACGTCAGCGCCGATGGCAGGTGCCGCGTTATGCACATGAGCGCGGGTTGAATCAGGGAACTGAGAACCTTGTCCAGGAGTCCTTGTACTGGTATGTCTCGAAACTCTTTCTGACCAAAAGGCATGCAAATTGCTGTTAATGTCTGGTCAAGACCTTGGGTTTGAAAGCTTGATCATCTGTTTCTTGTGCTGTGGCCTCTGGCGGGTTGCAAGAAGCCTGAATCACAGTCGGTGTCCGTGTTGATGTCGCGGAAAGCTCTGATGGAGCCCTGAAGCTAGGACTTCATCAGAACTTCCCCAGACGGTGGCGAGGTGAAACGGCCTGCCATCGCTCCTCCATCCACAGGAGACCCGCATGGACGTGATCAGTCATTTCGCCGCTCGGTTCGAGCGTACGCGCGAAGAGGAACTCTCGATCGAAGAGTACCTCGCCGAATGCAAACGCAACCGGGTTGCCTACGCCAGTGCCGCCGAGCGCATGCTCCAGGCCATCGGCGAGCCGCAGGCGGTGGACACCCGCAACGACCCGCGGCTGTCGAGGTTGTTCGCCAACAAGGTCATCAAGATCTACCCCGCGTTTGCCGAGTTCTACGGCATGGAAGACGCGATAGAACAGGTCGTCAGCTACTTCCGCCATGCGTCGCAAGGCCTTGAAGAGAAGAAGCAGATCCTCTATCTGCTGGGCCCGGTCGGTGGTGGCAAGAGCAGCATCGCCGAACGGTTGAAGCAACTGATGCAGGAGGTGCCGTTCTACGCGATCAAGGGATCGCCGGTGAACGAGTCGCCGCTGGGCCTGTTCGATGCGGCCGAGGATGGCCCGATCCTCGAGAAGGAATACGGCATCCCGCGCCGCTACCTGCAACGTGTGCTGTCGCCGTGGGCCGTCAAGCGGCTCGAGGAATTCGGCGGTGACATCCGCAAGTTCAAGGTCATCAAGCGCTACCCGTCGGTGCTGAAACAGGTGGGTATCGCGAAGACCGAGCCGGGCGACGAAAACAACCAGGACATCAGTTCGCTGGTTGGCAAGGTCGACATCCGCAAGCTCGAGACCTATGCGCAGGACGACCCCGATGCGTACAGCTTTTCCGGCGGTCTGTGCCTGGCCAACCAGGGCCTGCTCGAATTCGTCGAGATGTTCAAGGCGCCGATCAAGGTGCTGCACCCGCTGCTGACCGCGACGCAGGAAAGCAACTTCAAGGGAACGGAGGGCTTCGGTGCCATCCCGTTCGATGGCGTTGTGCTGGCGCACAGCAACGAGAGCGAGTGGAAGGCCTTCCGCAACAACAAGAACAACGAGGCCTTCCTCGACCGCATCTACATCGTCAAGGTGCCTTATTGCCTGCGCGTGTCGGAAGAGGTGAAGATCTACGAGAAGCTGCTGCGCAGCTCGTCCTTGGCGCAAGCCACCTGCGCGCCTGGCACGCTGAAGATGATGAGCCAGTTCGCCATCCTGACGCGGCTGAAGGAGCCCGAAAACTCGAGCCTGTACTCCAAGATGCTGGTCTACGACGGCGAGAACCTGAAGGACACCGACCCACGCGCCAAGAGCTTCCAGGAGTACCGCGACTACGCGGGCGTCGACGAAGGCATGAGCGGCATCAGCACCCGCTTCGCCTTCAAGATCATCTCCAAGGTCTTCAACTTCGACAGCACCGAAGTCGCTGCCAACCCGGTGCACCTGATGTACGTGCTGGAGCAGCAGATCGAGCGCGAGCAGTTCCCGGCCGAGACCGAACAGAAGTACCTGTCGTTCATCAAGGAACACCTGGCGACCAAGTACGCCGAGTTCATCGGCAAGGAAATACAGACCGCGTACCTCGAGAGCTACAGCGAGTACGGGCAGAACATCTTCGATCGCTACGTCACTTATGCGGACTACTGGATCCAGGACCACGAGTACCGGGACACTGACACAGGCGAGGTGTTCGACCGCGGTTCGCTGAACGCCGAACTGGAAAAGATCGAGAAACCGGCCGGCATCAGCAATCCGAAGGACTTTCGCAACGAGATCGTCAACTTCGTGCTGCGCGCGCGCGCCAACAATGCGGGCAACAACCCGGTGTGGACCAGCTACGAGAAGCTGCGCACGGTCATCGAGAAGAAGATGTTCTCCAACACCGAGGAACTGCTGCCGGTGATCAGCTTCAACGCCAAGGCCAGCGCCGACGAGGCCAAGAAGCACGAGGACTTCGTCACGCGCATGGTGGCCAAGGGCTACACCTCGAAGCAGGTGCGGCTGCTGTGCGAGTGGTACCTGCGCGTCAGGAAGTCGAGCTAAGGCGTCTGGCGGCTTCGGAAGGACTTCATGTTCCAGCAGATCATCGACCGACGACTGGCAGGCAAGAACAAGTCGATCGGCAACCGCGAGCGGTTTCTCAGGCGCCACAAGGAGCAGATCCGCGAAGCCGTCAAACGCGCGGTCGACGGTCGTGGCATCCGCGACCTCGCCCAGGGCGAAGACATCCACATCCCGAGGCGCGACATTTCCGAACCGGTTTTCCGACATGGCCAGGGCGGTCAGCGCGACATGGTGCACCCGGGCAACCAGGACTACCTGCGTGGCGATCGCATTGCGCGGCCCAAGGGTGGCGGTGGCAGCGGTGGTGGTGCTCAGGCGAGCGATTCTGGTGAAGGCGAGGACGACTTCGTCTTCCACCTGACCAAGGAAGAGTTCATGCAGGTCTTCTTCGACGATCTGGCCTTGCCGAACCTGGCCCGCACCACGCTCGCAGAGACGCCGGAGTTCAAGACGCACCGCGCGGGCTACAGCAGCGATGGCAACCCGAGCAATCTGCATGTGGTGCGCTCGATGCGCGGCGCGATCGGCAGGCGCATCGCCATCGGCAGCGAGTCCCGGCGCGAACTGCACCGTCTTGAAACGCATCTGGATCACCTGCTGAGCCACCCCGACCCGAACCCCCACGAGGCCGCGATTGCCCTCTTGCGTCTGGAAGTCGAGACCCTGCGGGCACGCTTGAAGCGCATCCCCTATCTCGACCCGATCGACCTGCGCTACCGCAGCCGCGTGCGCGTGCCGATGCCTACCTCGAAGGCGGTGATGTTCTGCCTGATGGACGTGTCCGGTTCGATGGACGAGGCTCGCAAGGACCTGGCCAAGCGCTTCTTCATCCTGCTGTATCTGTTCCTGACGCGCCACTACGAGAAGATCGACATCGTCTTCATCCGCCACCACACGCAGGCGCAGGAGGTCGACGAGCAGAACTTCTTCCACTCCACCGAGACCGGTGGCACGGTGGTGTCGAGTGCATTGGTGCTGATGGACGAGATCGCCCGGGCGCGCTACCCGATGACTGAATGGAACATCTACGGCGCGCAGGCCAGCGACGGTGACAACTGGCACCACGACAGTGGCCGCTGCCGCGACATCCTGGCCAACCGCATCCTGCCGCTGTGCCGCTACTTCGCTTATGTGCAGGTGGCCGAGGAAGAGCAGAACCTCTGGGACGAGTACGCCGCGCTGTCGCAAGAGAGCAAGGCCTTTGCGGTTCGCAAGGCGACCGAGGCCTCGCAGATCTACCCTGTGTTCCGTGATCTGTTCAGGAAGGAAGGCGCTCCCGCATGAATACGGCCATCCACGCGGGCAGCACGCCGCCCCTGGGCGAGGAGCGGCGGAACGAGCACCACAGCGGTGGTGTGCGGCGGCGTGCCGCCGACATCCTCGTGCCGCCACGCAGCCGCGAGCCTCTGCCGTCGCTCAGCGACTGGTCTTTCGAACTGATCGATCGCTACCACGATGCGATCCGGGAAACCGCCGAAAGCTTCGGCCTTGATACCTATCCGAACCAGCTCGAGATCATCACCGCCGAGCAGATGATGGATGCGTATGCATCGGTCGGCATGCCGGTGAACTACCGACACTGGAGCTACGGCAAGGAGTTCATCTCGACCGAGAAGAACTATCGCCGCGGCCACATGGGTCTGGCCTATGAGATCGTCATCAATTCCAACCCCTGCATCAGCTACCTGATGGAGGAGAACACGATGGCGATGCAGGCGCTGGTCATTGCGCACGCTGCCTACGGCCACAACAGCTTCTTCAAGGGCAACTACCTGTTCCGCATGTGGACCGATGCGGGCTCGATCATCGACTACCTTGTCTATGCGAAGAACTACATCGCCGAGTGCGAGGAGCAGCACGGCCTCGACGCAGTCGAAACCCTGCTCGACAGTTGCCACGCCCTGATGAACCACGGCGTCGACCGTTACCGGCGCCCCAGCCGGAAGAGCCTGGCGCAGGAACTGGCTGCGCGCAAGGACCGCGAAGCCTACGCTCAGCGGCAGGTCAACGAGATGTGGCGGACGCTGCCGCGCAAGGCGGGGCCGGCCGCCGAAGAGACCGAGGTGCGCCGCTTTCCTGATGAGCCACAGGAAAACCTGCTGTACTTCATCGAGAAGAATGCGCCACTGCTTGAGCCCTGGCAGCGCGAGGTCGTGCGCATCGTGCGCAAGGTCGCGCAGTATTTCTACCCGCAACGGCAGACGCAGGTGATGAACGAAGGCTGGGCCACCTTCTGGCACCACCACCTGCTCAACACGATGTACGACCGCGGTTACCTCAGCGACGGCGTGATGATCGAATGGCTGAAGTCGCACACCAATGTGGTGTACCAGCCACCGGTGGGCCACAGGGCCTACAGCGGCATCAATCCGTATGCGCTGGGCTTTGCGATGTTCACCGACATCAAGCGCATCTGCGAAGCGCCCACGCAGGAGGATCGGCAGTGGTTCCCGGCGATTGCCGGTGGTGACTGGCTGGAAACGCTGGACCACGCGATGCGCAACTTCAAGGATGAGAGCTTCATCGGTCAGTACCTGTCGCCGAAGCTGATGCGCGATTTCCGCCTGTTCGCGATCCACGACGACGAGAAGGAAGAAGAACTCGAGGTGGCTGCCATCCACGACGATGCTGGTTATCGACGCCTGCGCGAATCGCTGTCGCGCCAGTACGACCTGGGCGAGCGCGAGCCCAACATCCAGGTCTGGAGCGTCAACCTGCGTGGCGATCGCTCGCTGACCCTGCGCCACACGCAGCACAACGACCGGCCGCTGAACGACAGTACGCAAGAGGTGCTGAAGCACGTGGCCCGGCTCTGGGGCTTTGGTGTGCACCTCGAAAGCGTCAAGGCCAGCGGCGAGATCAGCAAGCGCTGGACGGTGAGTGCGCCGGACAACTGACGCACTGCCCTCCATGCTGATGCACGGCGGCTCAAGAGTGGTGTTTCTTCCCCGGGCGAAGCAGGCCCTGTCTTGAGGCATCATCCTGCCCCGATCCGGCGCAATGAGCCGGGCTCACTAACCAGGCAGGTCCACCCCATGTCGAACCGACTCACTCAGATCGCTACCCGCACGGGCGACGATGGCACCACTGGCCTGGGCGATGGCAACCGGGTGTCGAAAGACAGCCTGCGGGTGCATGCGATGGGCGATGTCGATGAGCTGAACTCTCAGCTCGGCGTGCTGCTGGCGGAGCCGCTGCCAGGCGACGTGCGCGAGCTGCTGGTGGGCATCCAGAACGAGCTGTTCAACCTGGGTGGCGAGCTGTCGATCCCCGGCTTCGAGCTGTTGAAGACCGCTGCCGTGATTCAGCTCGATGAGGCTTTGGCGCACTACAACGACCAGTTACCGCGCCTGAAGGAGTTCATCCTGCCAGCCGGCACGCGCAGCGCGGCACTCGCCCATGTGGCGCGCACCATCGCGCGCCGTGCCGAGCGTGCAGTAGTGGCGCTGGCCGCTGGCGAGGCCGTTCGCGCCGAGCCTCGGCACTATCTGAACCGGCTGAGCGACCTGCTGTTTGTGCTGGCCCGGGTGCTGAATCGCGCCAACCTCGATGGCCTTGGCGGAGACGACGTCTACTGGAAAAGCGAGCGTCTCGCCCAGCAAGACGCCGCCGAATAGAGAAGGCAGCAGCAATATGCCGCCGCCCTCAGCGGCGGCGTGCCTTGATTGCGCTGCCGAGCGTGTCCAGTACCGTCAGCGTGTCGTCCCAGCCAATGCAGGCGTCGGTGATGCTCTGCCCATAGGCCAACTGCGCCGGATCGTCCTTGCCCGGGCTGAACTTCTGCGCGCCCGGGTTCAGGTGGCTCTCGATCATCACGCCGAAGATGCGGCGGCTACCGCCAGCCAGCTGGGCCGCGATGTCGCGCGCCACGTCGATCTGCTTGTCATGTTGCTTGCTGCTGTTGGCGTGCGAGCAGTCGACCATCAGCGTGCCGGGCAGCTTGGCGGCTTCCAGATCCTTGCCGGCCGCCTCGACGTGAGTGGCGTCGTAGTTGGGCGCCTTGCCGCCGCGCAGGATCAGGTGGCAGTCCGGGTTGCCGGTGGTCTCGACGATCGCGACCTGACCGTTCTTGTGCACACTCAGGAAGTGATGCGGCCGGGCTGCAGCCTGGATCGCATCGGTGGCGATTCGGATATTGCCGTCGGTGCCGTTCTTGAAACCGATTGGCGCCGACAGCCCTGACGACAGCTCCCGGTGCACCTGGCTCTCGGTGGTGCGCGCGCCGATCGCGCCCCAGGCGATCAGGTCGCCCAGGTATTGCGGCGATATCACGTCGAGGAATTCGCTGCCGGCGGGAACGCCCAGCCGGTTGATTTCGAGCAGCAACTGCCGACCCATGCGCAGGCCCTCGTCGATGCGGTAGCTCTCGTCGAGGTAGGGGTCGTTGATCAGCCCCTTCCAGCCGACGGTGGTGCGCGGCTTCTCGAAGTAGACCCGCATCACGACCTCCAGCGTGTCGGCATGGCGGATGCGCTGTTCCTTCAGCTTGCTCGCATAGTCGAGGGCGGCGGCCGGGTCATGGATCGAGCACGGGCCGACAATGACCAGCAGCCGGTCGTCCTGGCCCGACATGATGCGGCGGATGCGCTGGCGGGTGTCGCTCACCAGGGCCTCGATCGGTGTGCCGCGGATCGGGAAGAAGCGGATCAGGTGCTCGGGCGGGGGCAGCGGCGTGACATCGCGGATGCGCTCGTTGTCGGTCTCGCTGGTCTTCTCGATGAGGCCGTAGCGACCTTCGGAGGCTGCATTCTGGTGAGGCATGTGAGGTTCCAGGGTGCGGGTCGATTGGAGAGAGGCGAGTGCCCGCGTCAGGCGGTGCCGCCAACCGTGAGCCCGTCGAGTCGCAGCGTCGGTTGGCCGACGCCTACCGGCACACTCTGACCTTCCTTGCCGCAGGTGCCGATGCCGCTGTCGAGGCTCATGTCGTTGCCGATCATGCTGACCCGCGTCAACGCGTCGGGCCCGTTGCCGATGATGGTCGCGCCCTTGACCGGGTATTGGATCTTGCCGTTCTCGACCCAGAACGCTTCGCTGGCCGAGAACACGAATTTGCCGCTGGTGATGTCGACCTGCCCACCGCCGAAGTTCGATGCATACAGGCCGCGCTTGAGTCCGGCGATGATTTCCTCTTTTGTCTTGTCGCCCGACAGCATGTAGGTATTCGTCATCCGCGGCATCGGCACTGCCGCATAGCTCTCGCGGCGGCCGTTGCCTGTGGGCTTGACGCCCATCAGACGGGCGTTCATCGCGTCCTGGATGTAGCCTTTCAGGATGCCATCCTCGATCAACACATTGCGCTGGCTGGCATTGCCTTCGTCGTCGACGTTCAGCGAGCCGCGCCGGTCGGGCAGCGTGCCGTCGTCGAGCACTGTCACGCCCTTGGCGGCGACGCGCTGGCCGATCAGGCCGCTGAAGGCGCTCGACCCCTTGCGATTGAAGTCGCCCTCCAGGCCGTGGCCTATCGCTTCGTGCAGCAGCACGCCGGGCCAGCCGGAGCCGAGCACCACGCTCATCTCGCCGGCTTTCGCTGGCCGCGAGGACAGGTTGGTCAGCGCGGCATTCACCGCGTCGTTGACGTAGCTCTCGAGCATGCCGTCGTGGAAGTAGCCGTAGCCGAATCGACCGCCGCCGCCGCTGCTGCCGGTTTCGCGGCGCACCACGCCCTTGATGGTCTGCTCGGCGATCACCGTGACGCTCAAGCGCACCAGCGGACGCACGTCGGCTGCCCGTGTGCCGTCGGCGCGCGCCACCAGCACCACGTCGTACTCGCCAGACAGGCTGGCCATCACCTGCTTGATGCGCGGATCCTTTGCCCGCGCCATGCGTTCGACGCGTTCGAGCAGTGCCACTTTCTGCGTGCTGTCGAGTGATGCGATCGGGTCCATCGGTGCGTACAGCACCCGGCTACCCGCCGGCTTGCTCGTGGTGTTGACCTTGACGCGCCGGCTCTGACCCGCGGAGGCGATCGTGCGCACCGTCTGCGCGGCATCCATCAGGGCGGCTTCGGAGATGTCATCGGAGTAGGCGAAGGCGGTTTTCTCGCCAGCCACCGCACGCACGCCGACGCCCTGGTCGATGCCGAAGCTGCCGCTCTTGACGATGCCTTCTTCGAGGCTCCAGCCTTCGCTGCGCGTGTACTGGAAGTACAGGTCCGCATCGTCGATGCGGTGGGTGGCGATCGCCTGGAGGGCGCGCGACAGCGTAGCCTCGGTCAGGCCGAACGGCTCGATCAGCAACTGCTGGGCAACGGCCAGACGTTCGATGGTGGGTTCGCGCGAAATCATGGTTGCACTTTCAAAGCTTCAATTTCATTGTAGGAGTGGCGCTCGCCTTCTGTAGTTTCAAGGGCTGGTCGAGGGCCCCGCCTTGAGTGCCAGAGCCCGTGCGTAGAGCGCGTTGCGAGGCGCGCCGGTCAGTGATGCGGCCAGCGACACCGCCTGCTTCAGCGGCAACTCGGCCAGCAAGGTCTGCAGCACCGCATCGTGGCGCGCCGTGGTGTCGGCCAATGCGGCGGGCGCCATGGCATGCAGCACCAGCACGAATTCGCCGCGCAGGCGGTTCCCGTCGGCCGCCAGCCAACCCGGCAGCGCAGATGCCGGCAGCGTCGCCACGGTTTCGAACTGTTTCGTCAACTCGCGGCACAGCGTGACGGCGCGTTCACCGCAGGCCTTGGCCAGCTCCTGCGCCAGGGTTTCGATCCGGTGCGGCGCCTCGAACAACACCTGGGTGTCGCCGGCGGTGGCCAGCGCCTTCAGTGCGAGGGCGCGCTCATTGCCCTTGGGCGGCAGGAAGCCGACGAAGTGAAAGCCGCTGCCGACGGTGTCGCCCGCCACGCTGACAGCGGTGATCGCGCTGCTGGCGCCAGGGATCGCCACCACCGCGCGACCCGAGGTCGCGACAGCCGCGACCAGCGCCGCCCCCGGATCGCTGATCGCCGGTGTTCCGGCATCGCTGACATAGGCGATGCGCTCACCACGCGCCAGCCTCGCGATCACATCGCCCGCCGCCGATCTTTCATTGTGCTGGTGTACAGCCAGCAGCGGTTTGTCGAGCCCCAGGTACCGAATCAACGGCGCAGTATGGCGGGTGTCTTCGCATGCCACGGCATCGACCAGCGACAGCACGTGGATCGCACGCAGGGTCAGGTCCGCCAGGTTGCCGATCGGTGTGGCCACCACATACAGTGTGCCCGCGGGATACTGTTGGCCGCCAGCGGCTGCGGCAGCCGCCTGGAGCAACAGGGAGGCGGTGTTGGTGGTCACGACGAAGGCGGTGGGAGACGGCGGAGAAGCCCGCGCACTGGCACATCTGCTGGCCCACGGGCTCGCGCTCGTGCAACGTAATTATCGGGTCGCTGCCGGGCCGAACGCCCGCGGCGGCGAAATCGATCTGGTGATGCGCGATCGCGATGGCACGCTGGTGTTCGTCGAAGTTCGCGCCCGCAAGACTCCAGGCTTCGGAGGTGCTGCGGCGACGGTTGGCGCCACGAAGCAACGCAGCCTTGTGTTTGCCGCGCGTTGCTTTCTCCGGGCACATGCAACGCTGCCGGCCTGCCGTTTCGATGTCGTCGCCATCGACGGCGATCACGTCGAGTGGCTGCAAGCAGCCTTCGACGCCGGGTAGCCTTCGGGAAGAGCCGTGCGCTACGACCGCGCGGAACCCTTGCACCAGTTCGGCGTCTATCATCGTCCGACATGATGGAACAACGCATTCAGCAACAATTTTTCGACAGCGCCGATCTGATGTACGCGGCGGCTGACGTACTCAGCAAGCCCATTGCCGACGCGGTCGAGGCTGTGATGGGCTGCATCACCGCCGGCGGCAAGTTGATGGTCTGCGGAAATGGTGGTTCGGCGAGCGATGCCCAGCACTTTGCCGCTGAGTTTGTCGGCCGCTTCGAGCGTGAACGCCCCGGGCTGGCGGCCTTGGCGCTGTCCACCGACACCGCCATCCTCACCGCCATCGGCAACGACTACGATTTCAGCTCGATCTTCTCGAAGCAGGTGCAGGCGCTGGGCACCCCGGGGGATGTGCTGATCGCCATCAGCACCAGCGGCAATTCAGCGAACGTGCTGGCCGCCGTCGAGGCCGCCCACGCGAAAGACATGACAGTGGTCGCCTTGACTGGCCGCGCCGGCGGCAAGCTCCGCGCGTTACTGATGGACACGGACGTGCACATCTGCGTGCCTCACGATCGCACCGCCCGTATCCAGGAAATCCATGGTCTGGCATTGCACTGCCTGTGCGATGCGGTCGACCAACAGTTGCTCGGAGAACAAGAGTGAATCGAATGTCAAAGCTTGCTGCAGCCATGTTGGCCGCGCTCACGGTGTCAACCAGTCTGACCGGCTGCTTCCCATTGCTGCTGGGCGGCGCGATGGTGGGCGGTACGGCGGTCTACACCGACCGACGCACCTCGGGTACGCAGCTCGAAGACGAGGCGATCGAACTGAAGGCGTCGAATCGTCTGAGCAAGGAACTCGGTGAACGCGCTCGCGTCAGCGTCTACAGCTACAACCGGCTGGTGCTGCTGACCGGCGAGGTCAGCGGCAAGGCCGACAAGGCTGACGTGGCACGGGTCGTGTCGGGCATCGACAACGTGCGCTCGATCGTCAACGAGGTGACGGTGGTCAGCGCGCAACCGACCAACACGGTGGTGAGCGATGCGCTGGTGACCAGCAAGGTCAAGGCCTCGCTGGTCGATTCGAAGGACATCTTCGCCCAGTCCGTGAAGGTCGTCACCGAGCGTGGCACCGTCTACCTGATGGGCCGCGTCACCGAGCGCGAGGCCAATCGGGCCACCGAGATTGCCCGTGGCGTCAGTGGCGTCGACAAGGTCGTGCGGGTCTTCGAGGTGATCTCCGAAGCCGAGCTTGCCAACATGCAAACCCCGTCCCCACCGCCACCGCGTCCCGAGCGATGATTTTCCGGCACCCACCCACCGGGAAGCCACAGGATTTCAGCGCAGGCGGGTGATGAGGCTCGAGGTGTCCCAGCGCTGCCCGCCGGCGGCCTGCACGTCGGCGTAGAACTGATCGACCAACGCCGTGACCGGTAGCCGGGCGCCATTGCGGCGAGCCTCGTCCAGCACCAGACCGAGGTCCTTGCGCATCCAGTCGACGGCGAAGCCGAACTCGAAACAGCCGTCGACCATCGTCGGGCCGCGTTGGTCCATCTGCCAGCTTTGTGCGGCGCCCTTGCCGAGAACCCCCAGCACAGCCTTCATGTCGAGGCCTGCCTTTTCGCCGAAGGCGATGGCTTCGGCCAGCCCTTGTACCAGTCCGGCAATCGCGATCTGGTTCACCATCTTCGCCAACTGGCCTGCGCCGCTTTCGCCCAGCAAGGTCACTGCTTTCGAGTAAGCCATCGCGACCGGTTGCATGCGTGCGAATGCCTCCGCATCGCCACCGCACATCACCGTGAGCGCGCCATTGATGGCGCCGAGGTTGCCGCCAGACACCGGGGCATCGATGAAGTGCAGGCCTAGCGTGAGCGCGCTGGCGCTCAGTTCGCGCGCCACCGCCGCCGATGCGGTGGTGTGATCGACGAACACCGCGCCAGGCGCCATGCCAGCGAACGCGCCGTGCTTGCCCCCCACCACTGACCGCAGATCATCGTCATTGCCGACGCAGGCGAACACCAGCGTCGCGCCGATCACCGCGTCGCGCGGCGTTGACGCCGCCGTCGCGTTGAAGGCGCCGTGCGCGCCCACCCATGCGTCTGCCTTCGACGGGCTCCGGTTGTAGACAGTGACCTGGTGTCCGGCGCGCGCCAGGTGGCCGGCCATCGGGTAGCCCATCACGCCCAACCCTAGAAAGGCAACGCGCTGCGGAGAAATCGGATCGTAGGTTCGTGTGCTCATCGCCGAATGCTACAGACGCGCACCGAACCAGGCACTGCGACCATCAGGCGCGATCAGGCCACCCCCACGGCACGGGTTTCCCGTGCCGATGGAAAGCTAAACAAGCGTCATGTGCTCGGTGCCTGCCGACAGATCGGTGTTGCGCGCGCGCTGGCTGTTCAGCTTGATCTGCAGCCGCAGGTCGTTGACCGAGTCGGCATTGCGCAGCGCGTCCTCGTAGGTTACCGACCGAGCCTCGTACAGTTCGAACAGGCTCTGGTCGAAGGTCTGCATGCCTTGCTCGCCCGAACGCTTCATGATTTCCTTGATCTCGGCCACTTCGCCCTTGAAGATCAGGTCAGAAATCAGCGGCGAATTCAGCATGATCTCGACCGCGGCGACGCGACCCTTGCCTTCCTGGCGCGGCAGCAGGCGCTGCGAAACCAGGCCCTTCAGGTTCAGCGACAGATCCATCAGCAGCTGCGCACGTCGCTCTTCCGGGAAGAAGTTGATGATCCGGTCCAGCGCCTGATTGGCACTGTTGGCGTGCAGCGTGGCCATGCACATGTGGCCGGTTTCGGCGAAGGCGACCGCATGCTCCATCGTCTCGCGGTCGCGGATCTCGCCCATCAGGATCACATCGGGCGCCTGGCGCAGCGTGTTCTTCAGCGCAGCCTCCCAGCCCTCCGTGTCGATGCCGACCTCGCGCTGGGTAACGATGCAGTTCTTGTGCGGATGCACGAATTCGACCGGGTCTTCAATGGTGATGATGTGGCCGAACGAGTTCTCGTTGCGGTAGTCCACCATCGCGGCCAGCGAGGTGCTCTTGCCTGAACCGGTGGCGCCGACGAAGATCACCAGGCCGCGCTTGGTCATCGCGATGTCCTTGAGCACCTTGGGCAGGTTCAGCGAGTCGATCGTCGGCACCGTTTGTGGAATGGTCCGCATCACCAGGCCGACGTTGCCCTGCTGCACGAATGCATTGACTCGGAAGCGGCCGATGCCCTGGGGCGAAATCGCGAAATTGCACTCCTTCGTGCGTTCGAATTCGCCGGACTGCTTGTCGTTCATCACCGCGCGCGCCAGCGCTAGCGTGTGCTGGCCGGTCAACGGTTGTGGCGATACCTTGGTGACCTTGCCATCGACCTTGATCGCCGGCGGGAAGTCGGAGGTCAGGAAGAGGTCAGAGCCGTTGCGTGACACCATCAGGCGCAGCAGATCGTTGACGAATTTCGAGGCCTGATCACGTTCCATGAGATTTCCTTCGAGTCTTCAGAAGAGCGCCAGCGAAGCGAAGTTCTCCCGATCAAGCAACGCCCAGGGCACGGATTCCGCGGCCCGTTGCCCCTCGACAGCCGCAAGGCCCCTCGGGGGCGGGAGCGCAGCGACCGGGGGGATGTTCGTCATCAAGGGAAATTCTCGGGGAACTTGGCCTTGGCCCGGGCCTCTGCAGGCGCCACGACATTGCGGCGCACGAGGTCGGCGAGGTTCTGGTCGAGCGTCTGCATTCCCACGCCGTTGCCGGTCTGGATGGCTGAATACATCTGCGCGATCTTGCTTTCTCGGATCAGGTTGCGGATGGCGGCGGTGCCCAGCATGATCTCGTGGGCAGCCACCCGGCCGGTGCCGTCCTTGGTCTTGCAAAGCGTCTGCGAGATCACGCCGATCAGCGATTCGGACAGCATCGCACGCACCATTTCCTTCTCGGCTGCCGGGAACACGTCGACGATCCGGTCGACCGTCTTGGCGGCGCTGGAGGTGTGCAGCGTGCCGAACACCAGGTGACCTGTTTCAGCGGCGGTCAGCGCCAGCCGGATGGTTTCCAGATCGCGCATCTCGCCGACCAGGATCGCGTCCGGGTCCTCTCGCAGCGCCGAGCGCAGCGCGTTGCTGAAGCTCAGCGTGTGCGGGCCGACCTCGCGCTGGTTGATCAGGCACTTCTTCGACTCGTGGACGAATTCGATCGGGTCTTCCACCGTCAGCACGTGCCCGTATTCGTTTTCGTTCAGGTGGTTGACCATGCCTGCCAGCGTGGTCGATTTGCCTGAGCCCGTCGGCCCGGTCACCAGCACCATGCCGCGCGGCTTCAGGGCCAGTTCGGCGAAGATCTTCGGTGCGTTCAACTGTTCCAGTGTCAGGATCTTCGACGGAATGGTCCGGAAGACTGCCCCGGCGCCCCGGTTGTGGTTGAACGCGTTGACGCGGAAGCGCGACAGCCCCTGGATCTCGAAGGAGAAGTCGCATTCCAGAACTTCCTCGTACGCCTTGCGCTGCGAGTCGTTCATGATGTCGTAGACCATCCCGTGCACATCCTTGTGCTCCAGCGGGTCCACGTTGATGCGACGCACGTCGCCGTTGACCCGGATCATCGGCGGCAAGCCGGCCGACAGGTGCAGGTCCGAGGCTTTGTTCTTGACCGAAAACGCCAGCAGTTGGGTGATGTCCATGGGGCTCGATTGAAGGCGGTGACGACGGGCTGGGGACTGCAGCAGCACCAGTCGTGCTGACGTACCGCTGTTATCGGCAGATACTGACAATCATTATGGCGACGATCGCTGAAAACATACAGGAAGTGCGCCGACGCATCGCTGCGGCCTGCGCGCTGGCCGGGCGCCCCGTGGAGGCCGTCACCTTGCTGGCGGTGGGCAAGACGTTTGCGGCCGAGACGGTGCGGGCGGCCTTCGATGCTGGCGAACGCAGCTTCGGTGAGAACTATGTGCAGGAAGCGCTCGACAAGATCGCCGCGCTGGCCGACCTGCGCGGCCACGTCGAGTGGCACCTGATCGGCCCGCTGCAAAGCAACAAGACCCGCTCGGTGGCCGAAGCCTTCGACTGGGTGCACACCGTAGACCGCCTCAAGGTTGCCAGCCGCCTCAGTGAGCAGCGCCCGGTTGGCCTGCCGCCGCTGCAACTGTGCTTGCAGGTCAACATCAGTGGCGAGGCGAGCAAGAGTGGTCTGGCCGCCGATGAGGTGCTGGGTGTCGCGCGTGCGGTGGCCGCTTTGCCACGCGTGCGGCTGCGTGGTCTGATGGCGGTGCCCGCGCCAGCGATCGACGCGGCCGCGCAACGCCTGCCGTATGCGCGACTGCGGGAGTTGCTCGCCGTGTTGCAGCGCGATGGCCTGGACGTCGACACCCTGTCGATGGGCATGACGGCCGATCTGGAGGCCGCCATCGCCGAGGGTGCCACGATCGTGCGCGTCGGCACCGCGATCTTTGGCGCGCGCTGACCCGGCCTTTGACGCCCCCGGGAGCTTGCGATGCCCACTGTGCCGATCATCTTTGCCGCCGGGACCGAACGCGCCCGCCTCTCGCCCCCGACACGCGACGAGCACGAAGTTCTGACTCACCTCGCTCCTGCGGTGCGGGCGGCGCTGGACTGGCGTCGCGTCATCGAGCAGGCACGGCTCTGGGTGCAGGCGGTTCGCGACAAGCCCGCCCCCTTCTGGGCCCTGGAGTCGCTGCTGCGCGAGTACCCGATTTCCAGCGCCGAAGGCCTGGCCCTGATGCGGCTGGCCGAAGCGCTGCTGCGCGTTCCTGACACCGAGACCGCCATCGCGCTCACCGCCGACCAGCTCGGCCATGCCGACTTCGGCGACCGCCGCGGCGGACACCACCCGCTGCTGGCCGGTTTGTCGGCGCAAGCGATCGTGCTGTCGAAGAAGTTCCTTCCAGGAGATGCGGACGCCAGCGCGGGCGGGCTGATCCAGCGACTCGGTGCACGGACGGTGGTTGCCGCCACGGTGCGGGCGATCCAGCTTCTCGGCCGCCAGTTCGTGCTCGGTCGCTCGATCGAAGAGGCGGTGCGCGAGGCCGATGAACAGCGGTGCGCTCAGGCCGCGCTGTGTTTCAGCTACGACATGCTGGGCGAAGGCGCTCGTACCGAAGCCGACGCGCGGCGCTACCTGGCTTCGTACCAGCATGCGATCGAGGCCCTGGCGCAGCGTGGCGTGGCAGGCGGTCCCGAGGCGTCCGACGGTGTCTCGATCAAGCTCAGCGCACTGTTCAGCCGCTACGAAGCTGCTCAGCGAGAGCGCGTCTTTGCCGAGTTGCTGCCGCGGTTGTGGCCGCTGGTCGAACAGGCCGCACGGGTCGACATCAACCTGACCCTCGATGCCGAGGAAAGCGACCGGCTCGAACTGTCGCTGGATGTGTTCGAGGCGCTGGCTGGGCGTGTCGCCTTGAACTGTCCCGCCTGGCGCGGTTTCGGGCTGGCCATCCAGGCGTACCAGACCCGCGCGCTCGACGTGGTCCATGAGGTGGCGTGCATCGCACGGACCCATGGCCTGCGGTTCATGGTGAGACTGGTCAAGGGTGCTTACTGGGACGGCGAGATCAAGCGTGCGCAGGAGCTCGGTCTGGCGGGCTACCCGGTCTACACCCAGAAGCAGCACACCGATCTCTCCTACCTGGCCTGCGCCCACGCGCTGCTCGGCCATGCCGATGCGATCTACCCGCAGTTCGCGACGCACAACGCCGGCACGATCGCGGCCATCGCCCAGATGTCGCAGCAGTCTGGCGCGCGATATGAACTACAGCGGCTGCACGGCATGGGAACGGCGGTCTACCGCGAAGTGATGCGGCATGCTGCTGTCCCGATCCGGGTGTACGCGCCGGTCGGCGAACACCGTGATCTGCTGGCCTATCTGGTGCGGCGGCTGCTGGAGAACGGTGCCAACTCGTCGTTCGTTCATCAGGTGGCCGACGAATCGATCGCCATCGATCAGGTGCTGGCGTCGCCGCTGGCGCCAGTGGCCGAGCCCGGATTGCCGCTGCCAGTCTCGATGTTCGGCTGGCGCGCCTTGGAGCCGACCCGAGGCCGACGCAATTCCAGCGGTGCCGATCTCGCCTGCCTTGCCGATCGAGCGCTGCTGCTGCGCGCACTGGATGACTTGCAACTCGAGTCTGTTCGCGAGGCGACACTGGCCGAGGCGAGCCAGGCGATGGCTCGCTTGCGCGCCGCCCACGGGGCCTGGCGCGCAACGCCGCTGGCCGAGCGCGCTGCCGTGCTGCGCCGCGCCGCCGACGCGCTCGAAGCCCGCCGCGCCGAGTTCTGCGCCCTGCTGGTCGGCGAAGCACACAAGACCTGGAGCGATGCCGTGGCCGAGGTGCGCGAGGCGGTCGATTTCTGCCGCTATTACGCCGACCAGGCCGAAGCCACCTTGCAACCGCAGGCGCTGGCCGGGCCGACCGGCGAGCGCAATGAGTTGCGGCTGTACGGCCGCGGCGTGTTCGTCTGCATCAGCCCCTGGAATTTTCCGCTGGCGATCTTCGCGGGTCAGGTGGCGGCCGCACTGGTCTCGGGCAACGCCGTTGCCGCCAAGCCCGCCGAGCAGACGCCTGTGGTGGCGCAGCGCATCGTGGGCTTGTTGCATCAGGCCGGCGTGCCGGCCGACACCTTGCTGTTGCTGCACGGCCCCGGCGAGACGGTGGGCGCAGCGCTGGTGGCTGATGGCCGCACGGCCGGTGTCTGCTTCACTGGGTCGACGGCGGTCGCCCGCCGCATCAACCGAGCCCTGGCAGCCAAGGACGGCCCGATCGTGCCTCTGATTGCCGAAACCGGTGGCATCAACGCGATGGTGGTCGACAGCAGCGCGCTGCCCGAACAGGTCGTCGACGCGGTGATGCAGAGTGCGTTTCGCAGCGCCGGCCAGCGATGCTCGGCGCTGCGCGTGCTGTGCGTGCACGAGGAGGTTGCCGATGCGGTCATCGAGATGATCCGTGGCGCCTTGCGCGAACTGAGCGTCGGCGATCCGGCGCTGTGGAGCACCGATGTCGGGCCGGTGATCGACGACGAGGCCTTCGACCATCTGCTGCGGCACATCGCCCGGCTGCGGGCCGAGGCGAGCCTGATCGGCGAGGCACCGCGCGTTGTGGCGGGTGTGCCCAGGCTCGTCGCGCCGATCGCCTTCGAGGTGGCGTGCATTGCCGATGTGCAGCAAGAGCTCTTCGGCCCTGTGCTGCATGTGGTGCGCTGGCGTGGCGATCCGGCCGCGGTGATTGAACAGATCAACGCGTTGGGCTGCGGCCTGACGCTCGGTCTGCACACGCGCATCGATTCCCGCGCGCAGCATCTGGCCGAGGCGGCACGGGTTGGCAATGTCTACGTCAACCGCAACATGATCGGTGCGGTGGTCGGCGTGCAGCCCTTCGGCGGCGAGGGCCAGAGCGGCACCGGTCCGAAAGCCGGCGGACCGCACTACCTGCTGCGCTTTTGCACGGAGCAGACCGTCACCGTCAACACGGCGGCTGCGGGCGGTAACGCCGAGTTGCTGTCGCAGCCAAGAGCGTTGCTGGTCGGGCATTGAGTCGGGAGCAGCGAGAACGAGATTTCCATGCGCAGCGGTTACAGTTTCCTTCGATGGCCTGCTCTTGATGCATCGTTCAGGAAAAAACATGAATAGCCCGGATTGCTCTCATACCGTTGCGTCGAGTTGCGCCGTTCGTCTTTGTGCGCCACGGTGGTTGCTGAGTTGCTGCAGCAAAGCGGCGAAGCCCGTGCCTGCAGAAGTCTCGGCAAGGGCCGGATCGTCGCGGCTGGCGACACGATGAGCCCGAGCGGCCGGTTCGGTCAGAAGACCAGCGGCATGGGAGATGCCGGCCCATGACGCTGTCATCCGTGGTTTTCGTCGGCGGCGGCAACATGGCCGGGGCCATCATCGGCGGTCTCTTGCGCAGCGGCTGGGTGTCAGGCGCCATCAGCGTCATCGATCCCGATGATGGCCGTCGAGCTGCGCTTCAGTCAGGCTTCGGCGTGCGCACCCTGGGCGCTGCCGATGCTTCATTGCATGGTGCCGGTTGCGTGGTCTGGGCGGTGAAGCCGCAACTGTTCAAGGTGGCTGCTGCGGCCTGTGCCGAGCATATCGCTGGGGCCTTGCAGCTGAGCGTGATGGCGGGCATCCGCAGCGATGCCATCGTGCATGCCACCGGCAGCGAGCGCGTGGTACGCGCGATGCCCAACACCCCGGCGCTCATTGGCCAGGGCATCTCCGGTCTGTATGCCCGTGCGGCGGTAACGACCGAGGAATGCGCCGCCGTCGAACGCCTGCTCGCGCCCACCGGGCAGACGCTGTGGGTCGAGCGCGAGGAGCATCTCGACGCTGTCACTGCGCTCTCCGGCTCTGGCCCGGCCTATGTCTTCTATGTGCTCGAAGCCCTGATCGACGCCGGCGTCGAGCTGGGCCTCAGTGCGGCGCAATCCAGGCAGCTGGCCCTGTCCACCTTCGCCGGTGCCACGGCGCTGGCACGCGACGCCGACGAGCCTCCCGAGGTGCTGCGCATGCGTGTCACCTCCAAGGGCGGCACCACGCATGCGGCGATCAACTCGCTCGACGCCGATGACGTCAAGGCCGCGTTCCTGCGCGCGCTCAAGGCGGCGCATCGGCGAGCAGCGGAACTGGGCGACGAGTTCGGCCGCTGAGGCGACGCCCGTCCTGGGCAAACCGGTGCGCCCACCCGGCTCGCTACGGAGCCTCGAACAACAGGTCACAGTCCGGCGAGCCTTGCTGCGTTTCCTGTGGATGACCATGCGTTGTTCTGGACAAAGTATTTAGCTATAGCTACACTTTTCATCAAGGCCATAACAGGCCGAGAAGAGTGGTCATCGTTCGGATTTCACGCAGGCTCCGGTGTGCTGTCTCGACAATCAAGGTGTCGCTCGTCCGCCTTGAAACCATGCCCATGAAACTGACCGACTCGACCGATCTCCGCTTCACGGCACGGCGCTCCATGCTCTGCGCTTGCGTGGCAGGTGCTGCTTTTCTGTCTGCGGGTTCGCAGGCCTTCGCGCAGGCGAAGAAACCGCTTCGCGTGGTGACGACCTTCACGGTCATCCAGGACATCGCCCAGAACGTCGCGGGCACGGCCGCGATCGTTGAATCAATCATCAAACCCGGCGCGGAGATCCACGACTACCAGCCCACTCCGCTGGATGTGGTGAAGGTGCAATCGGCCGATCTCGTGCTCTGGAACGGATTGAATCTCGAGCGCTGGTTCGAAAAGTTCTTCGACAACGTGAAGAACGTGCCCAGCGCCGTCGTCACAGAAGGAATCTTGCCGATGGGGATCCAGGAAGGTCCCTACGGAGGCAAAGCCAACCCGCATGCCTGGATGTCGACCGCCAGCGCGCTGATCTATGTGGAGAACATCCGCAAGGCGCTCGCCAAAGCGGACCCCCCCAATGCCGACGTCTATGCGAGGAACGCAGCGGCTTACTCGGCGCAGATCAAGGCCATCGTGACGCCTTTGAAGGCCCGCCTCTCCAAGGTGCCTGAAGGTCAACGCTGGCTGGTCACCAGCGAGGGGGCGTTCAGCTATCTCACCCGCGACCTCGGATGGCGAGAGGCTTATCTCTGGCCGATCAATGCGGATGAGCAGGGTTCGCCGCAGCAGGTTCGTCGGCTGATCGATCTGATGCGCAAGAACAAGATTCCGGTGGTATTCAGCGAGAGCACGGTGTCGGACAAGTCGGCGCGGCAGGTGGCCCGGGAAACGGGGGCACGCTACGGCGGGGTTCTGTATGTCGATTCGCTTTCGGCCAAGACCGGCGCTGTGCCGTCCTACCTGAAGCTTCTCGAGGTCACCGTGGAAACCATTGCGAAAGGCTTCGGACAATGATGAGCCGGATGCTGACGTTCGGCCGATCGGTGCTGGCGCTGGCTGGGAGCGGAACGCGGGCGGGCTTGCGCTCGAGGCGTGCATCCCCCCCGGCGGGCCTTCGCGTCACCGACATTTCGGTGACCTATGCCAATGGCGTCCGAGCCATCGAGAGCGCCAGTTTCGAGCTCGGCGCATCTTCCATCTGCGCACTCGTCGGAATCAACGGCTCAGGCAAGTCGACGCTGTTCAAGGCGCTGATGGGTTTCCTGACGCCTTCCAGCGGGAGCGTCGCGATCTCGGGGCTGCCCGTCGGCGAGGCGCTTGCCCGTGGCCTCGTGGCCTATGTGCCGCAGAGCGAGGATGTGGACTGGACCTTCCCTGTGCTCGTGCGCGACGTGGTCATGATGGGACGCTATGGCCACATGAACGCCTTGCGAATTGCTTCCGGGACAGATCATGCGGCAGTCGCCGCCGCGCTTGATCGCGTCGGCATGAGCGCCTTCGCCGATCGGCAGATCGGTGAACTCTCGGGTGGTCAGAGGAAGCGCGTCTTCCTCGCGCGGGCACTGGCTCAGGGGGCCACCGTCATTCTTCTCGACGAGCCGTTCACCGGCGTCGATGTCAAGACCGAGGACGCCATCATTGCGCTCATGCGCGGCATGCGCGATCAGGGTTGCCTCATGCTCGTGTCCACCCACAATCTGGGATCGGTACCCAATTTCTGCGATCAGGTCATCCTCTTCAATCGCACGGTACTCACCTACGGACCAACCGCTTCGGTATTCACTGAAGACAACCTCGCCAACGCCTTCGGCGGCGCGCTGCGCCACATCCGGCTGAGCGGCCGGGATCTTCATGACGACGCCGACACGCGGTCCGTGACCGTCCTGACCGACGACGAAAGGCCCCTCGTCTTCTACGGCGAGAAAGCCGACCCGGCCATCTTCGACCGCGAACACGAGGGCAAGCAGTGATCGACCTGCTTCTCGAGCCGTTTCACTACAGCTACATGTTCAAGGCCATCTGGGTCAGCGCCTTGGTGGCTGGCGTGTGCGCCTTCCTCTCCTGCTATCTCATCATGAAGAGATGGGCGCTGATGGGAGATGCGCTTTCGCACGCGGTGGTGCCGGGGGTCGCCGTCGCTTACCTCGTGGGCCTGCCCTATGTCGTGGGTGCCTTCGTGTCGGGACTGCTCGCGGCGGGTTCGATCCTTGCCGTCAAACGCATCACGCTGCTGCGAGAGGATGCAGTCATCGGTGTCATTTTCACCAGCCTCTTCGCGTTCGGGCTTTTCCTCGTCTCGATGAACCCGACGTCGGTCAACCTGCAATCCGTGATCTACGGCAACATCCTTGCCATTGCAGACGAGGATGCAAATCAGGTCGTCATGATTGCGGCCGTTTCTCTCGTGATCCTCGTCGCGAAGCGCAAAGACCTGATGCTGGTCTTTTTCGACGAGTCACAGGCGCGAGTGGTCGGGATCAATCCGCTGCGTCTGAGCATCCTGTTCTTCGTGCTGCTGTCGGCCTGCACGGTCGCCGCCTTGCAGACCGTCGGCGCGATCCTCGTGATCGCCATGGTGGTGACCCCCGGGGCCACCGCTTACTTGCTGACCGATCGTTTCGACCACATGATTGCGCTGGCCGTCACCGTCGGCGTGCTGTGCGGCGGTCTGGGTGCCTATGCGAGCTATTTCGTCGACGGCGCGACTGGCGGACTGATAGTCGTTTTTCAAACGCTCGTTTTCCTTGCGGCTTTCGTCTTCGCACCCAGACACGGACGTCTGGCGAGTTGGCGCAGGAGCGCGGCCAGCCGCGGCCCAGGGAGTGCAGCTTGAGTGTGCTGCGCTGGATGACCGAGCCGCTGACGCATGAGTTCATGCAGCGCGGTCTCATCGTTGCGATCCTCGTCGGAACCGTTTGCGCACTGCTGTCGTGCTACCTTGTGCTCAAGGGCTGGTCACTGATGGGCGACGCGATCTCGCATGCCGTCTTGCCGGGCATCGTTCTGGCTCACCTGTGGTCCATCCCGCTCGTGTTCGGTGCGTTCGCTGCCGGGCTGATCTGCACCACAGCCTCGGCCTATCTGCGCGAACACTGTCGCGTGAAGGAAGACGCCGTCATGGCCATCGTGTTCTCAGGCATGTTCGCGCTGGGTCTGGTCTTGTTCGTCCAGGTGAAGTCCGACCAGCACCTCAATCACATCCTGTTTGGAAACATGCTGGGCGTGCGCTGGTCGGATGTGATCGAGACCGCCCTGATCGCCATACCGGTCTGCGGCATCGTGATGGCCAAACGCCGCGACCTTCTTCTGTTCTGCTTTGATCCCGCGCATGCCCGGGCCATGGGACTGTCGGTCAAGTTGCTGCATTACGGATTGCTGGCGCTGGTTGCGCTGGCGATCGTGGCTTCGCTGAAGGCCGTCGGTGTCATCCTGGTCATTGCCATGCTGATCACGCCTGGCGCCATCGGGTTTCTGCTGGCCAAGCAGTTCGGCAGACTGACCTTCATCGCGGTCTCCGCCTCTGTTTTTTCCTGTGTGGTCGGGACGATCGCCAGTTTCCACCTTGACGCCGCCACCGGGCCGACGATCGTGATGGTGCAGGCTGCTGTCTTCGTCGTGGCACTGGCTGTCAGCCAGGTGCAAGCCAGTTATCGGAGGCGGACCCAACGTTCCGTCGAGGTGTCCGCTACCCGCTGAACCTTCATCTTGCCGTCGCAGGCGGCCGTCGAATGGGCGCACGGCTTCTGAACGAAGGACCCGCCACCCTATTTCGGCTTGAGCATCCTGGTCGTTCGCGCCAGCGCCGCCAGCGTTTCGTCGCTGACATGGTGTTCCATGCCTTCGGCATCGGCTTCGGAAGTCGAGTCGCTGACGCCGATGGCGCGCAGGAATTCACGCACGATGGCATGCCGATGTCGGGAAGCAGCAGCCACCGCCTCACCTCGTTGGGTCAGGAAAATCGACCGGTACGGGAGGCTCTCGAGCAGCCCGGCCAGTTGCAGCCTGTGCACGACCTTGGAGGCCGTCGCGGCCGAGACGCCGAGATGCGCGGCCAGATCGGTCAGACGCGCCTCGCCGGTCGCGGCGATCAGATCGCCCACCAGCTCGACGTAATCCTCGGCGGCCTCGTTCCGATGAGCTTCGCGCATGCGCAGGAAGGCCGCTGCTCGCCGTTTCGGCTCTGTCACCCCCGACATCGCGCTGACCCTTCCCATTCAGTTCGACACACAGATTGATGGGGTTTCCGACCGGCAGTGCAATCGACGGTGGAAGCCACGCACGACGCCACGATAGCGCGTGTCACACGGGCCAGCCTCATGCTTGCCGAAGCGCGCAGCGACAAGATCACCGCGGACTGACCCGGTATGCACGGGCGTTGCGCCACAGCCTCAGGGCGCAGAGCGCAACATGGCGTCAGCGACCACGCCAGCGAACACCACCAGTCCGACCCAGTGGTTGAGCCGGAAGGCGCGGAAGCAGCCCTCGCGCGATCGGTCGCGGATCAGCGTGTAGTGCCAGCTGGCCAGCGCTACGCCGGCGGTGATCCCGACGAAGTAAGTCACGCCCATGCCCAGGCGCTCTCCGATGGCCCCCCACACGGCGAGGTAGGCCGCATAGAACGCCATCACTGCCGCGACATCGAAGCGCCCCAGCGTGATCGCCGAGGTGCGGATGCCTATCTTCAGGTCGTCGTCGCGATCGACCATCGCGTACTCGGTGTCGTAGGCCAGAACCCAGAACAGGTTGCCGAGCAGCAGGGCCCAGGCGACTGCCGGCACCTCGCCGCGCACGGCCGAGAACGCCATCGGGATGCCGAAGCTGAACGCGACGCCCAGCACGGCCTGCGGCATCGAGAAGAAGCGTTTGGTGTAGGGGTAGATCAACGTGACCGCGAGCGCCGCGACGCTCCACAGCACCGTTGGCAGGTTGGTGGTCAGCACCAGCAGGAAGGCCGTGAAGGCCAGCACGGCGCCGAACGCCAGCGCTGCCCGCGCACTGATGGCCCCGCGTGTCACGGGCCGCTCGGCGGTGCGCTTCACATGCCGATCGAAATGGCGGTCGGCGACGTCGTTGACGCAACATCCGGCGCTGCGCATCAGCACCGTTCCCAGAGTGAATACCGCGAGCAGGTGCCAGCCCGGAAACCCGCCTGACGCAAGCCACAGCGCCGAGAGCGTCGGCCACAGCAGCAGGTAGCTACCAGCGGGTCGGTTCCAGCGGATCAGGTCCAGGTAAAGCGACGGCCGTGAGGGGGCGGACAAGGAAGACATGCGGCAGATTGTCGCGGCGCCTCAACGGTCGGCGAACCGTCTCGCAGTCCCCCGGCTGTCGCCGTTGTCAGGTTCAGGCCGCCTTCAGTCCGCTGAACAGCCCAGCGGCATCGCAACAGCGGGGACGATACTGGCCCACCCGCTGAGCGATCTCGGCGATGTGCGCCGGCGTCGTGCCGCAGCAGCCGCCGGCGATGTTCAGGAAACCGCTCTTCGCGAACTCCTCGACCAGGCGACCTGTGATTTCGGGCGTTTCGTCGAAGCCGGTGTCACTCATCGGGTTCGGCAGCCCGGCGTTGGGATAGCAGCTGATGAAGGTGTCACCAGCCACCTTCGCCAGCTCCTCGATGTAGGGCCGCATCAGCGTCGCGCCGAGTGCGCAGTTCAGCCCCACCGCCAATGGCCTCGCATGGCGCACGCTGTGCCAGAAGGCCGTCACTGTCTGCCCCGACAGGATGCGCCCGGACGCATCCGTGACCGTGCCGGAGATGATCACGGGCAGCCGCTCGCCGGTGGACTCCATCAACTCGTCCAGCGCGAAGATCGCCGCCTTTGCGTTCAAGGTGTCGAAGATGGTTTCCACCAGGAACAGATCGCAGCCGCCTTCGAGCAGTCCAGAGGCCTGCTCCAGGTATGAATCCTTCAACTCGTCGAAGCTGACATTGCGAGCCGCCGGGTCGTTGACATCGGGGCTGATGCTCGCCGTGCGCGGTGTCGGGCCCAGCGCGCCCGCGGCGAAGCGCGGCTTGTCGGGCGTGGCATAGCGTTCGCAAGAAGCGCGTGCCAACTGTGCCGCCACCACGTTCATCTCACGCGCCACCGAGGCCAGGCCGTAATCGTCCTGCGCGACGCGGGTGGCGCCGAAGGTGTTGGTCTCGATGATGTCGGCCCCTGCGGCCAGGTACTGGTCGTGGATCTCCGAGATCACGTCTGCTCGCGTGAACAGCAGCAATTCGTTGTTGCCCTTCAGGTCCTTGGCATGGGCCTTGAAGCGCTCTCCGCGGTAATCGGACTCGCCCAGCTTGTAGCGCTGGATCATCGTGCCCATCGCCCCGTCAAGGATCACGATGCGCTGGCGCAGCAAGTCGGGCAGCGCCGCGCCGCGGGTGTAGGGCTTTTCGGTCATCCAGCGATTTTAAGAACGTCGGTCGAAGTCGGCCTGCGCGGCTCGACAAACCAGCTCGGATGGACCGGTCTGCCTGACCTCTGGCGAGTCAGCGCGTCAGTGCATGACCAGCGGTTGATGCATCAGCGATGCAAATCGCTCCAGATAGTCATCCATTTCTTCCTGCGTCGGTCCGGCGGGGCGGGCTTCGATCAGCGCTGCGACGCCATCCTTGAAGCTCTGTGCCAAGGCACCGTCGATGAAGATTTCCTTGCGCGCGAACTTGTCGACGATCTCGTAGCCGCCGCGCGTCAGCGCATCAGAGGTGGCAGGAAGTGCGGCTTCGGCCGGCACCTCGAACTGCACCACGGTGAAACTGTCCGAGTTGTAGAGCATGTGCATCAGGGGACTCCTTGACACGGCAACTGCTGGCAGAGGGTTTGCGCAGCAAGCATTCCCGAAGGATGTCCACTTGGGTATGGCTGCGCCGGTTTCAAGGCCCGCTCTGCAGGCCGCGCAACACCAGGTCCAGAGCGCTGTCCGAGTCGCCCTGGGTCAGGCGTGCGCGCACCGGCAGGTAATGCCGCTTCGGGTCGAGCCAGATTTCGGCCAGCGTGTCGCGGGCGGTGCGCGGGGTGCGCGTGAACTTGACGGTCTGCAGCGCGCCGAAGGGCGTATCGATGGTTTCGGCGCCGCTGGAGCGCAGATCCCAGATGTCCACATCGCCTCGCGCTCCGGCGATGTAGAGCACCACTTCGCCACCTGTCGCAGCGCGCCTGGGCTCGCCGGCCACCACCGCCGGCAACTGGATCATCCAGCTCAGACGATCTTGCGACCCTGCCGCCAAGGCGTACTCATGGCGTGGCCCCGAGAAGGTGATCTTGCCCTCCTCGCGCTGGAAATTCGCCGCCCGCGCCGCCTTGCGCGCCCGCTGGTCGGTGAAGCGTGTCGGAGCCAGGCCTGCGGCGTCGAACCCCCCCTGGCTGATCTGCGTCAACAGTGTGAAGCCAGCGATGCTGGCTTCCAGGCGCGCTTCGTACTGCCCGTTGAGCGGCCTCCAGCTCAACTCCCCGGTGCCCGACAGCCCACCGCGCCTGATCTCGTACTCGATGGTCGTCACGGGTGGAATCCGCGTCTTGTACACCGGCACCGGGCGCTCTGGCTGGCGCAGCTGTGGCGATTCGTGCTCTGTGGCCGAGGACGCTGCGGCCTGCGGCACCGTGGCCGGCGAGGCTTCCGCGGGCACGGACGATGAGGAGCCTGCCGACTCGGCGCGTTCGGTACCCGGTGTCCCAGAGGCAGATGCGGGAGCGTTGCTGGCGACCCGCACCGCCGACTCTGCCATTCCCGGCATCGGCTGCGCACTGCGGGGATCGATCGGCTTGTCGATCGGTGCCGCCAGCGCTGGTTCTGTCGCCGGCGCCGTGACCTGTCGCACCTGAACGACCGCAACGTTCGGCAGCGCGGCATAGGCCGGCGTCTGCAACCCATCAAGCGGGGCACCATCAAGCACACAGCCGTGCACGACCGATGCGATCAGTGTCAGTGCCAGCAGCACACGGGCGGGGGGGCGACCGCGCGGCAGGGCCGCAGAGGAATCAGGGTGCATGGGTTGTTCAGCTGCGTCGAGAATGGATGGCGTGGGGCTCGTTGTCTGTGCAGGCAGCTTGCGGGGCCTGTCAGCCGCCACGCCCCGTCGCACCATACTCATGAAACTCGTCGGCCCCTGGAATGGTTTACACAGGGCCCCGGATTGCTCTTCGGTGGGTGTCTCCAATTCGTTTCATTGTCGGACCAGCGCTGCCATGCATTGTCGGACGCCTTATCGATGAGCCAGGAACTGTCGCGCACCTTCAAGGTGGTCACGCTGTGGCTGTTGCTTGGCCTGGTGGTGTTTGTCGGCGTTCAGTGGTGGCTGCATCAGCAGCAGAGCTCCCGCTTCCACAGCGACGGCGGGGTGATCGAGATCGCACGGGGGCCGGATGGTCATTACCACTGGCCGGGAAGCATCAACGGGCGCCAGGTCGATTTCCTGGTCGACACCGGTGCCACCTCGACCGCGATCTCGGCGGCACTCGCGCGCGAACTGCAACTTGAAGTGCTGAGGTCGGTGCAGTCCAGTACCGCGGGCGGCATGGTGTCCGGTCACGTCGTGCGTGCTGACGTGGCGCTGGACGGTGGTGTCGCCGCCCAACGCCTGCACATCATCGCGCTGCCTGCTCTCGGGGAGCGCCCGCTGCTCGGCATGGATGTGCTCGGTCGGCTGCGCTGGACGCAGGACGCCGGGGTCCTGCGCATCGAATTGAGGCGGCCATGAAGCTGGCTCCGATCCCGCGCTGCACTCGGTGCGCTCCGGCACCCGAGGCGCACAATCCATCGGCAGCGCTTCAGGAGAACCCATGACCGACAACCCCGCTTTCACCTCGTTTGCCCCTGGTTTCGAGTTCCTGCAGGGCTTGGTCAAGGACGCTGGCGCGGCCATGCCAGGCATGGGGCAGTGGGTTGCGCCGACGTTGAACCCCGAGGAGCTGGACAAGCGCATCCAGGAGTTGCGCACGGTGCAGTTCTGGCTCGAACAGAACGCTCGGATGCTGGGTGCGACGATCCAGGCGCTCGAGGTGCAGAAGATGACCTTGACGACGCTGCAGACCATGAATGTTCAGATGAGCGACCTGCGCGATGCGCTGACGATTCGCATGCCGACCCCGGCGGCTGCGCGCAGTGCTGCGGGTTTCACCCAGCCGTCAGGGCCTGACGCGCCCAGAGACACGCCAGCCAAGGCGTCCGAGGCAGCTGTGGCCCCGGACAAGAGCGCCGACAGTACCGCGGCGCAGGCCGATTCGAAACCCGCCATCGACCCGATGCAATGGTGGGGCGCCCTGACCCAGCAGTTCAGCGAGTTGGCGGCCACCGCGCTGAAGGACAGTGCGGCCGAAGCCGCGGCCTTGGTCGCCTCTGCTGCGGTGGCGCCAGAGGCAAAGGCGAAGGCGAAGGCGAAGAAGGCGTCGCGTTCCGAGCTGCCGTCGGGCCAGCCTGTCGCCAGGAAAGCGGCGAGTCGCAGTGCAAGTCGGGGCGCCGCCGCTTCTCCTCGCAAGCCGGCTGCGCGGACGCCACGATGAAGCTCTTCCTGCACGCCCACGCGACGCACCCCGACTGGCGTTTCGCGCTGTCGCTGGCGACCGCGCAGCTGGAGGCGCAACGCGCCCAGCCCGAGCACATCGACACGCCGACACTGGGCTGGGTCTACTTCAGCGACCATTACGGCGCTGCCGCCGAGGCACTGCTGGCGGCGCTGCGCAGCCAATGGCCTGGCGTGGCCTGGGTCGGCTCGGTCGGTGTCGGCATTGCGGCCAACGGCGTCGAGTACTTCGATGAGCCTGCCTTGTCGCTGATGCTGGGCGACATCGCGCCGGCGCACTTCCGGGTCTTCTCCGGCTTGCAGCCCTTGTCCGGTCAGTCCGGCTTCACGCCCGCCACAGCGCTGGTGCATGCCGACGCGTCGGCGCACGATGCCGCCGAGCTGGTCGCCGAGCTGGCCGGTCAGACTGCCACCGGCTACCTGTTCGGCGGCATGGCCTCGGCGCGCGGGCGCTCGGTGCACATTGCCGATGGGGTGTACCACGGCGGCCTATCGGGAGTCGCGTTCGACGCGCAGGTGCCGCTGATCTCGCGCGTCACCCAAGGCTGCCGGCCGATCGGCGTGGTGCGCCGCGTGACTGCGGTCGAGCGCAACCTCGTCGTCTCCCTCGACGACGAGCCTGCGCTGGCCTGTCTGCTGCGCGACCTGAAGGTCGACGCGCACGATCCCCGCGAAGCCTTGCCGCGACTGCGCGCGACGCTGGTCGGCCTGAGCGATCCGGACGGTGAGCAAGCGCGTGGCGGTGACTTCGGTACCGAGACGCGGGTGCGTCACCTGGTCGGCATTGATCCTGGGCGGCATGCGGTCGCGGTGGCCGATGTGGTGGAGCGCGGCATGCAACTCGCTTTCTGTCAACGCAACACCGACGCTGCCCGTCGGGATCTGGTGCGCATCTGCACCGAGATCCGCGAGGAACTCGAACCCGAGACGCTGCCGCTCGAGAGCGCGCCGGCTTTGCGCGGTGGGGAGGCGGGCAACGCAGGCCACCTTGCCCGGCAGATCGCCGGAGCGGTCTATGTCAGTTGTGCCGGGCGCGGCGGCCCTCATTTCGGTTCGCCGTCGGCCGAACTCGCCATCGTGCGGCATGCGCTCGGTGATGTGCCGCTGGTCGGATTCTTCGCCAATGGCGAGATCGCGCACCGACATCTGTACGGTTACACCGGCGTGCTGACGGTGTTTGCTTCGCCTGCTGTCTGACGTGAAGATCAGTACTCTCGATCTCGCAGCGGTTGATCGCATCACCCGCCGCGCCGAAGTGGTGGCGGCGCTGGCGCCGCTGCTGCCCACCCACGCGCTGCTGTGGCAGGACGAAGACACGGTGCCCTACGAGTGCGACGGCCTGACCGCCTACCGCGAGTTGCCGCTGGCAGTCGCGCTGCCCGAGACTGAAGCACAGCTGTCCGCGGTGCTCGCCACGTGCCACCGCCTGGGCGTGCCGGTGGTGGCCCGCGGTGCCGGTACCGGCCTGAGTGGCGGTGCCACGCCGCACGCGCTGGGCGTCACGCTCGGCCTCGCCAAGTTCAACAAGATCCTGAAGGTCGACCCCGTCAGCCGTACCGCCGTCGTGCAGGGCGGTGTGCGCAATGCCGCGATCAGCGAAGCGGCGGCACGCCACGGCCTGTATTACGCGCCCGACCCCAGCAGCAAGATCGCCTGCACGATCGGCGGCAACGTTGCCGAGAACTCCGGCGGCATGCACTGCCTGAAGTACGGACTGACGATCCACAACGTCCTTCGCGTGCGCGGCTACACCGTGGAGGGCGAAGCGGTCGAGTTCGGCTCCGAGGCGCTCGATGCGGCCGGCCTCGATCTGCTGGCGGTCGTGATCGGCTCCGAAGGCATGCTGGCCGTCACGGTGGAAGTGACTGTCCGGCTCGTGCCCAAGCCCCAACTGGCCCGCGCCATCCTCGCCAGCTTCGATGACGTGCGCAAGGCCGGTCACGCGGTGGCGGCACTCATCGGTGCCGGCATCATCCCGGCCGCCTTGGAAATGATGGACAAGCCGATGACGGCCTGCGTCGACGCCTATGTGCATGCAGGCTACGACCTCGATGCCGCCGCGATCCTTCTTTGTGAGAGCGATGGCACGCCTGAGGAGGTGGAGGAGGAGATCGGCCGCATGGTCGCGGTGCTGGAAGCTGCCGGCGCGACGCGGTTCCAGATCAGCCGCGACGAGGCTGAACGACTCAAGTTCTGGAGCGGCCGCATGAACGCCTTCCCGGCCAGCGGGCGCATGAGTCCCGACTACATGTGCATGGACTCGACGATCCCGCGCAACAAGCTGGCCGACATCCTGGTGCGCATCGCCGAGATGGAAGTCACCTACGGCCTGCGCTGCTGCAATGTCTTCCACGCAGGCGATGGCAACCTCCACCCGCTGATCATGTACGACGCCAGCGATGCCGACCAGCTGCGCCGCTGCGAGCTGTTCGGCGCCGACATTCTCGAGACCAGCGTGTATCTCGGCGGCACGGTGACAGGCGAGCACGGCGTCGGCATCGAGAAGCTCAGTTCGATGTGCGTGCAGTTCACGCCAGAAGAACGCGAGCAGATGCTGGCGTTGAAGCGCGCGTTCGACCCGACCGAGTTGCTGAACCCCGGCAAGGTGATCCCGACGCTGCACCGATGCGCCGAGTACGGAAAGATGCACGTGCGCAAGGGCTTGCTGCCGTTTCCTGACCTGCCACGCTTCTGAATCCGATGGCCGAACACGAACCTGCGCTGGTGCGCCTGATCGACCGTGTCTGCGCTGCGCAGCAGTCAGGCACACCGATGTGCATCCGGGGTGGCGGCACGAAGGACTTCTACGGCGAGCCGCCGAGCGGCGAGTTGCTGTCCACCACCGAGCTTGCCGGCATCTCCAGCTACGAGCCGACCGAGCTGGTGGTCACCGCCCGATGCGGGACGCCGCTGGCTGAACTCGAGGCCGTGCTGGCCGAGAAGGGGCAGTGTCTGCCGTTCGAGCCCCCGCATTTTTCCGCGGGCGCAACGGTCGGCGGGATGGTCGCCGCAGGGCTGTCGGGCCCGTCGCGCGCGGCGGTGGGTGCGGTGCGCGACTACGTGCTCGGCGCCACGCTGCTCAACGGCCGGGGCGAGGTGCTGAGCTTTGGCGGACAGGTGATCAAGAACGTCGCAGGCTACGACGTGTCGCGCCTGTTGGCGGGCTCGCTCGGCACGCTGGGCGTGATCCTCGAGGTGTCGATCAAGGTGCTGCCGGTCGCGCCCGCCACCGTCACGCTGCTCTTCGACATGAACCAGGCGATGGCGCTGGCACAGCTGCACCAGTGGGGCGGCCAGCCGTTGCCGCTGAACGCCACCGCGATCTGGAACGACCAGCTGGTCGTGCGCTTGCGCGGGGCGGTCGCAGCGGTTCAGGCGGCGAGCGCGAAGTTCCGGGCGCTCGGCGGCGAGCTCGCCGAGCCCGCGCTGGCCGGTTCGTTCTGGCCAGGCCTGCGCGACCACCGCGACGAGTTCTTCTGCGCCGCGCACGCCGCGGTGGATGCCGGCGGTGCCCTGTGGCGGCTGTCGGTGCCACAGACTGCGCCCGCGCTGGAGCTGCCCGGCACGCCGCTGATCGAGTGGGCCGGTGGGCAGCGCTGGTACGTGACCCCTCGCGCGGATGCCGACACCGCGGTCCACCTGCGCGACATTGCCAGGCGTGCTGGCGGCCACGCGACGCTGTTCCACAGCAACGACAAGTCAGCCGGTGCATTTGCCCCGCTGGCCTCGCCGCTGGATCGCCTCCACAGAGAACTGAAGCGCTCGTTCGATCCGCACGGCGTCTTCAATCCCGGTCGGCTCTACCCCGGCGGCTGACACCACCATCCATCCATGCAAACGAACCTGTCCCCCGAATTCAAGGGTACGCCGGACGGTGAAGCCGCCGAAGCCATCCTTCGCAGATGCGTGCACTGCGGCTTCTGCACAGCCACCTGCCCCACCTACCAGTTGCTCGGCGATGAACTCGACGGACCGCGCGGCCGCATCTACCTGATCAAGGAGGTGCTCGAAGGCGCCACACCGACCCGCAAGACGCAATCGCACCTCGACCGCTGCCTGACCTGCCGAAACTGCGAGACCACCTGCCCGTCAGGTGTGCAGTACGGCAACCTGGTCGAGATCGGCCGTCGAATCGTCGACGAGAAGGTGGAACGCCCGCGTGGCGAGCAGGCGGTGCGCTGGTTGTTGAAGGAAGGGCTGACCTCATCGCTGTTCGCGCCAGCGATGAAGCTCGGTCAGCTCGCCCGCCCGTTCTTGCCAGCGTCGCTGAAGAGCAAGGTGGCCCCGAAACCCAGTGCTGCCGAGAGGGCCGCCGCGCACCGCTGGCCGCAGCGCGAGCACAAGCGCAAGGTGCTGATGCTGATGGGTTGCGTTCAGCCGGCGATGCTGCCCAACATCAACAGCGCCACGGCGCGCGTGCTCGATGCGGCCGGCATCCAGACGGTGGTGGCCGAAGAGGCCGGCTGCTGCGGCGCGATCCGCAGCCACCTGGGCGACCACGAGGGCGGTCTGGCCGACATGCGTCGCAACATCGATGCCTGGTGGCCCAGCGTGCTGGCGAACAAGGTGGAGGCGATCGTGATGAATGCCTCGGGTTGTGGCGCCGCCGTCAAGGAATACGGCCACGCCCTGGCCCGTGACGAGGCCTATGCCGACAAGGCCCGGCGCATCAGCGAGTTGACCCGGGACCTGAGCGAGCTGCTGCCCGAGCTGGTGCCGATGCTGAAATCAAGAATCCATCGTCGACCCACCGCGCGCCTGGCCTTCCACCCGCCGTGCACCCTGCAGCACGCACAGCAACTGCGCGGTGGCGTCGAGACGCACCTCGGCGAGCTGGGGTTCGATGTGAAGCTGTCGCCGAGTGAAAGTCACCTGTGCTGCGGTTCGGCCGGCACCTACTCTGTCTTGCAGCCCACCCTGGCCTGCCAGTTGCGCGACCGCAAGCTGGCGAATCTGGCCGAGGTCGGTGCTCAGACCATCGTGTCCGCCAATGTCGGGTGCATTCAGCACCTGCAGTCCGGGACGACCTCGCCGGTGAAGCACTGGGTGGAGGTGCTCGACGAGGCCCTGCAGGGTACGGTGCCCTCCTAGCGCGGCGGTGCTGCGCCGCGGGGCGTCAACGGGCCTGGCGGCGCCGGGCGAATTGACCGAGGGCCGCGACACCCAGCAGCATCAACAGCCCTGTCGAGGGCTCAGGCACAGGGCTCGTGGTGAAGCTGAACCTGCCGAAGGCGTAACCCGAACCCTGGCTCTGGTCGTCGAACACCAGGCGGGTGACGCCGCTGAGCCCACTGAAGTCCACCACTTTGTCCGCCGCGACGGCCTGGCTGTCCAGCATGGAACTGCCGGCGTACGCCGAGATCGTGACGCTGTCGCCGTCGTCATGCCCAAACGTTTGAAAGCTCAGGCTGCTGACGGCAGTCTTGAAGCTGATCTGCATGTCAGCGGCACAGCGAAGCGTGTCCGGATCGGGCCGGAAAGCGGAACAAATGGCCCCGCCGTCACCGGGCAGGATCTGGAGATCCACGTCGCTGGCGAAGATGTAGAAGCGTGTGCCGAAGCCCTGGATGAGCGTTCCGTCGAGGTCCAACGTCGTCGACGTCCATTCAACTGAACCGAGTGGCTCGAAATTCAGAGTCTCGGCCGACGCACAGGCGCATGCCAGTGCGGTGGACAGGAGGAAGGTGGTGGCTGGAAGCTTCATCATCAAAAGGGGCAGACTTTCATTGTCCCGCGAAGTCTGACCGGGTGTGCCAGCGCGTCAATCCCCAGATCCCGGGGGATGCGCCTCAGCGGTTCAGATGGCGGTACACCGCGGTCTCGAAATCGACGAATCCCGGGTACGACGACACATCCTGGAACGGCAGGATCTGCGAGCCCCAGTAGCCGCCGATGCCGTTGCGACGATCGATCCAGTAGAACAGATTGGCGAGACCCGCCCACATCAGCGAGCCGGCCGGGCGGCCCGACGGTGTCGGCTCGTCGTTGACCTGGAAGGTATAGGCCCACGATTTGGAAAGGCCGGGGAAGAATTCACCGGCGTTCGACAGCGACGGGATCGAGGTGATCCAGCCGCCCGACTTCAGCGCACCCAGCCCGTTGCGCGACATCTGTTCGACGGTCTCGGGCTTCAGCACGCGGCCGTTCGGCCCGCTACCGTCGTTGAGGATCATGCGGATGAACTTCATGTAATCGGCCACCGTCGAATACAGCCCGTGGCCGCCCATGTCCATCTCGGGCGGCTGCGGCAGCACCAGATCGGGCAGCGGGGTCAGCTTGCCGTCCATCGCACGGTCATGGATCACGGCACGGCGGGCCTGCATCGAGGGGGTCATCACGAAGCCGGTATCGCTCATGCCCAGCGGTGCCAGCACGCGTTCCTGCATCACCTCGCCGAGTCGCTTGCCACGCACGGCCTCGACCACCTTGCCGACCCAGTCGATGTTGACGCCGTAGCCCCACTGGGTGCCCGGATCGAACAGCAGGCAGCTCTTGATGGACGCGAAGGTGCTCGACACCACCGATGGAATGCCGAGGGCGCCACGCAACTTCAGGTCGTCGTGGCTGAAGAATTCATAGCTGAAGCCAGCGGTGTGCAGCATCAGGTGGTCGATCGTGATGTCGCGCTTCGGTGCCCGCAGCTTCGGCTGGCCGTTGGCGTCGAAACCCTCGAGCACCTGGATCTCGGCGATTTCGGGTACGTATTTCCTGACCGGATCGTCGAGGCGCACCTTGCCCTCTTCCACCAATTGCATCAGCGTCGTGCCGGTGATGGCCTTGCTGGTCGAGAAGATGGCCATCACCGAGTCGGTGGTCATCGGTGCGTCGCCACCCAGCGAGCGCCGACCGGCCGCGCCTTCGTAGAAGTTGCCCTTGCGATCGGTGGCCATCGCGACCACGCCAGGCGCGCCGCCTGCGGCACCCACGGTGGTGGCGAGCACCGCATCGGCGGCTTGCTTGAGTTTGTCGTTCATCGTTGTCTCCCTGTTCCGCGGGCGTGAGGGGTGCGGCCAGCCGGCGTCGCCCTGAGGCCGGGAAGCATCCCGGCACTCTAGAACATCGGCGCGGTTTCCGGGCCGTGGACAATCCCGCCTCCCCCGGCCTGCGGCCAGACCCGCCGGTCGTTTCATGTTGACCTGGAAAAGAAGAAATCGCTTGTTCAAGAACCTGACGGTGTATCGCGTGGGCCCCGAATGGCAGGCCACGCTGGCGCAGATCGAAGAGGGGCTCTCGGTGGCCCGTTTTGCCGAATGCGGTGCCACCCAGCCGCAGTCACTGGGCTGGGTGTCCCCCCGAGGTGGCGAGCATGCGCCGCTGATCGAAGCCGTCGGCGGGCAGTGGCTGATGATGCTGATGGTCGAGCGCAAGGCGCTGCCGTCGGCGGTGGTCAAGCGCCGCACCGAGGAGCTGGCGCAGCAGGTCGAACAGGCCAGCGGCCGCAAACCGGGCAAGAAGCAGGTGAAGGAGCTGAAGGAGCAGGCGACCCTGGAGCTCTTGCCGATGGCCTTCACCAAGCGTTCCACGATGAAGGTGTGGATCGATGCGAAGCAGCGGCTCCTGATGGTCGATGCCAGCAGCCCTGCGCGCGCGGGCGAGGTGGTCACGCAGCTCATCAAGGCGCTCGACGGGCTGACGCTCACGCCGCTGCAGACCACCGAATCGGCCTCGGTCGCGATGTCCGACTGGCTGCTGACCGGCGAGCCCCCCGCCGCATTTTCGGTCGATCGCGAGTGCGAGCTGAAGTCGCAAGACGAGATGAAGTCGGTGGTGCGCTACGCCCGTCACCCGCTGGACATCGACGAAGTGCGCCTGCACATCACCGCTGGCAAGCGGCCGACGCGGCTGGCGCTGACCTGGCAGGGTCGGGTGTCCTTCGTGCTGAGCGAGACCGGGCAGCTCAGGAAGATCGACTTCCTGGACGTGGTGTTCGAAGGGCGTGTTCGCACCGACAAGGCCGACGACGCATTCGATGCCGATGCAGCGATCGCCACTGGCGAGCTGGTGCAGTTGATCCCGGACCTGCTCGATGCGCTCGGCGGTGAGCTCGACACCACCGTGCCGCCAACCACTGCCGCGGTGACTGCCGAAGGCACTGCCAGGGCCTTCACACCGGTGGTCTGATCGCCGCCTCGGGCGTACCCCAGTGCGTTTCGCACCAGCGCGCCACCGCCTCGCGCTGCACGGGCGTCAAGTGCAGGCCCAGCTTGGTGCGGCGCCACAGCACGTCAGCGGCGGTGTGTGCCCATTCGTGATGGTGCAGGCAGTGAAGCTCGGCTTCGAACAGTCCGGGTGCGATTTCGAGGCCCAGGCCCTGCGGCGTGAACAGCAGCTCGACGCGGGAGCCATAACTGCGAGCCCAGCGGCGAAGTACTGCCGGAGGGATGTCTGGGTGGCGAACCGCCAGCACCCGTACGAACCGCGCGAAGTCGGCGTCGGGACGGTCGGCAACGCCGATGTGGGCACTGAGGTCGCCGCCAGGCAGCATGGCTGTCTCGGTCCATGCGCGCGAGGTGATGTTCAGCGGCGCCGCCAGCAGATCAGCGGCTTCCTCGGCCAGCTTTCGAAACGTCGTCAGCTTGCCGCCCCATACCGAGAGCAAAGCGGGCCCTTGCGTGTCGAGTTCGAGCGCGTAGTCGCGCGTCACTGCAGCGGCACTGACCGAGCCGTCTGCGAGCAGCGGTCGCACGCCGGCGTAGCTCCACACCACATCGGCCGGGACGACCGGCCGCTCGAAGCAGCGGCTCACCTGCTCGCACAGGTAGGCGACTTCGGCCTCGTCGACGTGCGCTTCGCCGATCGCGCCGGTGTGCTCGACCTCGGTGGTGCCGATCAGCGTGAACTCGCCTTCGTACGGAATCGCGAACACGACGCGCCGGTCGGCGCCTTGCAGCAGGTAGGCATGGTCGTGGTCGAACAGCTTCTTGACGACGATGTGGCTGCCCTTGACCAGCCGCAGCGAACGCGGATGCGGCACATGGGCGTGCTCACCGAGGAACTGCGCCGCCCACGGGCCGGCCGCGTTGACCAGCGCTCGTGCCGTGACCTGCCGCGTCTCACCGGCGGCGCTGCGCAGAGTCGCCCGCCAGTGTTCGGCGCCACGCTGGGCATCGACGCAGCGCCAGCGCGTCAACACCGCGGCGCCGTGCTCGGCCGCGTCGATCGCATTCAGCACCACCAGCCGCGCGTCATCGACCCAGCCGTCGGAATAGATGAAGCCCTGGCGAAAGCGCGGCTGCAGCGCTGTGCCCGCTGCGTGCTTGCGCAGATCGACACGGCGCGAGTCGGGCAGCCAGGCGCGGCGGGCCAGGTGGTCGTAGAGGAACAGCCCGAGGCGGATCAGCCACGCGGGCCGCACCGACGCATGGTCCGGGTCGTGGGGCTGCTCTTGCGGAATGACGAAGCGCAGCCCCCACATGATGTGCGGCGCGCTGCGCATCAGCCGTTCGCGCTCGGCCAGGGCCTTGCGCACCAGCGTGAACTCGCCGTGCTCCAGGTAGCGCAGCCCGCCGTGGATCAGCTTGGTCGATGACGACGAGGTGTGCGACGCCAGATCGTCCTGCTCGCACAGCAGCACCCGCTGGCCCCGGCCGGCCAGATCACGGGCGATGCCGGTGCCATTGATCCCGCCACCGACGACCAGCACGTCGACTACAGTGGGATGGGGTGATGCAGACACAGGGATCAGTTTGACGGATCTTCCCGTTGCCGGACATGATCGGTTGACCATGACCACACCCACCCACCTCCTGGCGCTCGACCAGGGCACCTCCAGCTCGCGCAGCATCGTGTTCGATCGCGGCGGGCACATCGTCGCGATGGCGCAGCGCGAGTTCCGCCAGATCTACCCGCAACCCGGCTGGGTCGAGCATGATCCGATCGAGTTGTGGACCACGCAGCTGGCCACGGCGCGCGAGGCGATGGCCTTGGCGGGGCTTGCGGCGCGTGACATCGCGGCGATCGGCATCACCAACCAGCGCGAGACGACGGTGGTGTGGAACCGCCGCACCGGCGTGCCCATTCACCACGCCATCGTCTGGCAGGACCGCCGCACCGCCGCCATCTGCAGCGCGCTGCGCGAACGCGGCCTCGAAGACCTGTTTCGCAGCCGTACCGGGCTGCTGCTCGACCCTTACTTTTCGGGCACCAAGCTGAAGTGGATCCTCGACGAGGTGCCCGGCGCGCGCGCGGCCGCCGAGCGCGGCGAGCTGGCCTTCGGCACGGTGGACAGCTGGCTGCTGTGGCAACTGACGCGCGATCAGCCCGGTGGCCCGGTGCACGCCACCGACGTCAGCAATGCCTCGCGTACGCTGATGCTGAACCTGCACACCGGACAGTGGGATGACGAACTGCTGAAGGTGCTCGAGGTGCCGCGCGAGATGCTGCCCCAGGTGCGTCCTTCGAGCTGCCTTCATGGCCACACGCAGGCCGATCTGCTTGGCGCGCCCATCGCGATCGGGGGTGTGGCCGGCGACCAGCAATGCGCACTGTTCGGGCAGGCCTGCTTCACTCCCGGACTTGCGAAGAACACCTACGGCACGGGCTGCTTCATGCTGATGCACACCGGTGATGCTTGCCAGATGTCGGCTCACGGCCTCATCACGACCCGGGCGGCACAGCCCGCCGCAGCGGCGCAGTTCGCGCTGGAAGGCAGCGTGTTCATCGGTGGTGCCGTGGTGCAGTGGCTGCGCGATGGATTGCACGCCATCGACCGAAGTGCTGCGGTTCAGGCGCTGGCGCAGAGCGTGCCCGACAGCGGTGGCGTGATGTTCGTTCCGGCCTTCACCGGACTCGGCGCACCCTACTGGCAGCCAGAGGCGCGAGGTGCGATCGTCGGCCTCACGCGTGGTAGTACCGTGGCGCACATTGCCCGCGCGGCGCTGGAAAGCATCGCCTTCCAGAGCGCGACCCTGCTGCAGGCGATGAGCCGCGATGCGGTGGCCGCTGGTGGCCTGCCGGTGACGGAACTGCGGGTGGACGGCGGTGCGTGCGTCAATGACCTGCTGATGCAGTTCCAGGCTGATCTGCTGGGCGTGCCGGTGGTGCGCCCACAGGTCATCGAGACCACCGCTCTGGGTGCCGCGTACCTCGCGGGTCTGGGCTGCGGCCTGTACGGCGGGCTCGATGAACTCGGTGCGCTATGGCGGCCTGAGCACCGGTTCGAACCCCGGATGGCGCGAGACCGTGTAGCCGAACTGATGGGCCATTGGGAGCACGCCGTACGGCAGACGATGGCGCCGTAGCGACGCCATCGGTGATGAGTCTCGGCAAGGCATGTCCCGCGAGGATCGTGCGCCATGCCAAGCGGCTCAGACGAAACCCAGTCGGCGGCGCGCTCCGAAGTTGCGCAGATTCGGCAAGGTCATGTCGAGCTGTGCATCGCTGGCCCCGAACCAGCCGAGCAGGGTTGCCGCGTACTGGTCGACAGAGGTCGTCGGGATCCAGCGACCCTGCTGCTCCCATGGGTCGGTGCCGACGTCGTCGTCGCCACCCAGGACCAGCGCAGGGTAGCTGCCGTAAGTGGCTCGCCCCTTCACGGCGCCGCCGAGCACCAGGTGCTGGTTGCCCCAGGCGTGATCGGTGCCGTTGCTGCTGTTCGGCTTGAAGGTGCGGCCGAAGTCGCTTTGGGTGAAGGTGGTGACTGCCTGTCCCAGCCCGAGGTTGCGCATCGCTGTATAGAAAGCGCCCAGCGCGTCGCCGACCTCCTGCAGACGCCGGGCATGCTCGCCGTCGGTCGCGCTGCCTGCGATCTGACCGGCATGGGTATCGAATCCATCGGCCTGCGCGAAGAAGATCTGCCGATCGCCGCCAACGGTGGCGTTGCCCGCGATCAGCTTGGCGACCTGGTAAAGCTGTCGGCCCAGCGCGGTGGTGATGCGACCGCCCGAGGTGATCGGCGCGAAGGCGGCATCGATCGCCGGATTGGCGCCGCTGCTGCCGGGCTGTATCTTGACCAGCGCGCCCAGTCGCTGCGAGACCGCGAACGCATCCCGCTGCATGCGCGCGTAGGCGTTGGCCAGCGCGGTGTCCTGCGTCTGCGAGTACATCGCGTCGATGGCGGCCTTTTGCGCAGCGCGCGGTGCCCATTTGAGGTCGTCCGGTTGCAGTCCGTAAGCGCCGAAGGTGCTGCCAGGCCCGGGCAGCACCAGCGGCGACTGCAGCGTGGTCAGCCCGAAGCGCGCATTGCCGCCCACCGAGATCACCGGGTTCGCCGTGCCGAGTGCCGTCGACGCACGACCGCCCCAGCCGCTGCGCTCCTGTGACTGGGTGGTGGCGCTCTCCCAGAGCACCTGCTGGTCGGAGTGGGAGAACAGGCCGTCGGGCCTCAGCGCCGCGCCGTTGGGGGTGCTGCGGTACTGCGCCTTCGTCAGCGGCGCGTACAGCGGACCGACGTTGAACACCGGGGCAATGTGGCCGGCAGCGGCTGCTGCAGACAGCGCGCCCAGCGACGGGTGCAGGCCGAACGCGGTGCCGGGCAGTGCGACCAGCCGCTCGCGCGCAATCGCCAACGCGCCCCGGACAGCGCTGTATTGGGCATGCCGCGCCGCATCCGTCGGGACGATGGTGTTCAGCCCGTCATTGCCGCCGTACAGGAAGACGCAGACCAGCGCCTTGTAGTCGGCTGCGTGAGCGGGCCGTGCGCCCAACAGCAGGTTGCCCACGCTGCCAAAGCCCAGCGCGCTGGCGCAGGTGGCACCGGACTGCAGCAGCCAGCGCCTGCGCGCATCGAAAGAAGAAGACTTGTTCATGGGGTGATCCTTGTGCGGCGCTCAGCGCTCGACTTGAAAATTCGGCGTGGCAAATACCAGGTAGGCGGCCGTCTTGACGCGGTTGGCCTGCCAATTCGCCTTGTCGGTCGAAGCGGTCCACCACGACACCGCCTTGACGATTTCCGAGCGTGTCGCGCTCGGCAGCGATTGGCCGGTGGCGATCAGCGACAGGCGATCCACGAGCTTGCCGGCATCGGCCGCGTCGTTGGTGAATCGGCTCAGATCGATCTTCGTGCCGGTGGCGTTCGGTACGCTGGCGACAGGCGTCGAGCCGCCCCACTCGAGCAGGTAGGTCAGGAAGTTCAGCCGCTGCAACGCGGACCCGGCGTTGTGAACACCGAAGCTCGGACCGACCAGCGTGGTGCCCGGCACCGGATAGTCGGGCGAGTAGAAACCGAACACCGTGGGCGGGCGGAACACGTGCTCACGCAACTCCTCTCCCCACCACCAGCTCAGTGCGTCACCGTCGCTCTGGCCGTTCAATCCGCGCAACACGCTGGTGAACATCAGCACCGGGTCGCGCAGCTTGCCGGCGTTGGCCGTGACGGAGGCGCTGCGGGCTTCGGGGTCGAGCAGCACCGCTGCGACGGTGGCTGCCAGGTCACCGCGCTGGCCGGTGCCGAAGCCGCTGTGCTTGCCGGCAGTGAACGCGGCCGACACCCGCGACACATAAGCCGGCGACGGGTTGCTGCTGACCAGTTGCTGGATCAGCTGCTTGCCGATGAAGGGCGCCGTGTTCGGATGCGCCATCAGGCTGTCGAGCACCACCTCGAGCGCTGCCGGCGCCGTCAGGCCCGCCCGCAGCGATATGCCCGACAGCAGCTGGCGCGCGGCGTTGTCATGCCGGGCCTCGACCGCCACCATGTCGCCGTTGTGAAAGCGGCAGTTCGTGCCCCGAGGCCAGCAGCCCCAGGAGGTGGCACCGCCCGCTGGATAGGTCCAGCCCGTCAGGGCATAGGCATAGGCGCGCACCATGTCGTTGTCATAGGTCGGGGCGCAGGCGCCGCCGCGCAGGCTGCCATCGGCGTTCAGCAGGCAGGTGCCCACCGAGAACAGTTGCAGCAACTCACGCGCGAAGTTCTCGTTCGGCGCCGCCTTGTCGTTGTTGACGTTGTTCAGATAGTCGCCCATCACTGGCGACAGCGCGACCTTCTTCAGCACCTGCCGATAGTTGCCGAAGGCGTTGTCGAGCAGCATGTTCTGGTAATTGCGCTGGCCATACGCGCCTTCGACGTCGGTCCCGCTCACCACCACGATCTGTTGCAGCGCGAACGCCACCCGCTGGCGCAGCTGGTCGGGTCGTGTGGTGGCGTTGCGGTAGAAATCCCAGACCAGCGGAATGCTCGAGAAGTTGTCGCGCCAGCAGTTCGGTCCTGCGCGCGCGGGCAAGTCGCAGTAGGAGGTTGCGCTCGTGTTTTGATGCACCGAGGCGTTGCCGCCGCTGGTGTACCGCGACGAGGCCAGCAGCATCTGTGAGGCGATCCAGCCTGCAGGGCCTTTCGCCTTGATCTCTGCCGTCAAGGCTTCCGTATTGCCGAAACTCGCCTGCATGGCCAGCCGGGCTGCATTGCGGGTCACGGCATCGGTGGGGGCTGCTGCGGCTGGCGCCGGTGCGGCCGCGACCGGAATGACAGGTACAGGTGCAGCGCCTGGTGTGGTGGCGGAGGTCGGGGACCTGTAGACCTGGCACTGCTTGGCGGTGCCCACCGCCGGGTCGCGGCCGAATGAAGCGTTGCTGCAGGCTACCGTGCCGGAGCGCTTCTGTTGAACCCACTTGCTGCCCGCGCCGTAGCGAACGCTTTGTGATCCGCTGGTGCTGAAGCTGCCGCCCTCGCTGGCAACGGTCACCCACTGCTTGGCCGCGGCTGCAGACGCGCCGCTGCTCATCCCGGCGGCAACCAGCACGAGACCACTGGCCCACAGCGCCGCCGTGCTTCGAGCAGGCCGGCACACCACCACGCCGCCCCGTAACAACTTGTTTCCTGTGCGCATTGAAATGCATCCATTTGCTTACAAAACTGCTCGGAATCGTCACTCGAGGTCGCTGTCCCGGCCCTGAAACGTCAGCCCGGAGCGCCCTTGTGCCCGCCCTCGTGAACTGGTTCACAACACCAACGGTGCTGTGTCAGCCGCAGGTTTTCCATGCAGACGCAATGCCTGCAAAGGCGTCTCGTGACAATTGCTTGCACAGGGGGGACGGCGGACACAAATTCCCCTGGGATCAGGGGCGTGTCGGGGCCTGTCAGTCGCAGCAACGGCAGCCTCGGAACGAGGCTGCTCAGGCAGTGCGCTGTGGAGGTGAGCGTCTCGCCGGAAGGCGTGCCCCCGGCGCAGCGCTTGAGCGGCGCGTGGTCGCGCCGCGTCGCTTACGGGGTACTCACTGCTTGATCGCTTCGACCTGGATCAGCAGCTTGATGTCGTCCGGAATGACCGGCAGGCCGTAGCTCATGCCGAAGTCGCTGCGCTGGATGGTGGTCTCGAAATCGCCGCCGCAGACCTCGCGCTTGAAGAAGGGGCTGTCGTAGCAGTTGTAGTTCGTGGCGGTGAGCGTGACCGGTCGCGTCTTGCCCAGCAGTGTCAACGTGCCGGTGACGGCCGTCACCTTGTCGCCATCGAAGCTGAACTTGTCACCGACGAATATCGCGCTGGGGAATTCCTGGACCTTCAGGAAATTCTCGCCCTTCAGATGGCTGTCGAACAGGGCCAGACCGGTGTTGATCGATGCGGTGTCGATGGTGATGTCGGCCTTGCCGGTCCTGGCGGCGCGATCGAGCGTGATGGAGCCGTCCTTCTTGTCGAAGCGGCCGCGGTTGGTGGAGGTGCCGAAGTGACGCGCCTCGAAGGTCACGTAGGTGTGTGTGGAATCCAACTTGTAGGTGGCGCTTTCGGCGCGGGCGAGTCCGGTGCTGCCGAGCAGGGCGGCGGAGAGGGCGATCCAGGCTGGGATATTCATGATGGGGTTCCGGTTGAAGGGGCGTTGGAGGAAATCTGCCGCGAGGGTGGTGCGATACACCGGGCGCGTGTGCGGGCTCACAGTGCAGCAACGCCGGTGAGCGTCAGCTTGAAGCGGACCTGCACTTCGTCGGCGACGACCGAGGTGTCCTTCCAGTCGCCGTCACCGATCCTGAAATCGAGCCGCTTCAGGGTGAATGAGCCCGTGGCGGTCGTGAAGGTTCCCGACTGCCCGAGCAGCATGGGCACGATGACTGGCTGGCTGCGACCCTTGATGCTGAGCGTGCCCGCCACTTCGAGCTTGCCGGCCCCGACCTGTTTGACCCCGGTCGATGTGAAGGTGGCCTTCGGAAACTTCCGGGTGTCGAACCAGTCGGGCTTGAGCAATTCAGCCTCGGTCTCGGCGGTGCCGATGGTGGCGCTGCCGAGGTCGATCGTGAAGCTGATCTTCGACGCCGCCACTTGCTTCGGATCGAACGCCATCTGCGCGTCGAACTGGCGGAACTTGCCATCGACAGGCACCCCCATCTGCCGGGTGACGAAGGCAATCTCGCTTTGCGCCGGCACCAGCTTCTGTTGGGCCTGGGTCGGCAACGCTGTGAACAGTGCGGACAGCGCAACAAGGGCGGGGAAAGTGAGCATGCGCATGAGGGGGTGCTCCCTGAAGTGGCCGATGCCGTTGTTGATCAGCCGCCAGCGCGGCTCGGCCACATGCGGGCGATCAGCCCGTCGCGGTCGATGAACTGATGCTTGAGCGCCGCGGTCACGTGCAGCGCGGCGACAACCATCAACGCCCAGGCCAGCCAGCCATGCACCGGCTTGATCGATTCAGCCAGCGCCTTGTCGACGGGCAGCAGATCCGGCAGCGGCAGCACACCAAACCAGACGACCGGGAAGCCCGCGGCCGAGCTGTAGGCCCAGCCCATCAGCGGGACGGCGAAAAACAGCAGGTACAGGCCGCCATGCGCCAGATGCGCGGCGCGCCGTTGCCAGCCCGACATCGGTGCGTCGGCGGGAGGGCGGTGCGTCAGGCGCCACAGCAGTCGCAAGGCAGACAGCGCCAGGATGGTGACGCCGGCCCACTTGTGCCAGTTGTAGAGCTTCACGCGCTGAGGCGAGAACGGCAGGTCGGCCATGTACAGACCCAGGCCGAACGCACCCAGGATCGCCAGCGCCAGCAGCCAGTGCAGCGTGATGGCGGTCGAGGTGTATCGGGTGGGTGGGGCGGAGGTCATGGTGGCTGGCTGTGGCGTCGATCCGTGAGGTGTACTTTAGGAGGCTGACGCAGCGCAAGGTTTCGTGGTGCCTGAGGTGTGCATTCAAGGATCATGAGGCCCCTCTAGACTCCGGCCGCATGACTTTTCATCGTCGCGTCCTGCTCCAACTCGCTGCCGTGGCGGGCGCGGGGCTGCCCGTGGTCACATCGGCCGCGCAGCGGCGCGCCCTTGATGATCCGTTCCGCCTTGCAGTCGACGAGGCCCTGGTCGAATCCGGGCTGGCCACCCACCTGCAGCGGCGCTTCGGTCGCGACACCGGCGTGGCCATCCTGGTGCTGCCGGGGCCGGCGCGCGAGTTGCTGGAGGCGCTGGGGCGCGGTGAGCACGACGGCGCCCTCTTGAACACGCCACAGGCCGAGGAATCGCTGGACCAGCTCGGCCTGCTGCGTGGCCGCCAGCCCGTCGCCACCTCGGAGTTTCTGGTCGCCGGGCCCACGCTGCTGCTCCCCGCCCTCGACGCGCTGGGCGCTCGAGCGCAGATCCTGCCGGCGCTGTCGGCGCTGGCGAAAGCGGGCGCGCCCTTCGTCGGCGCCACGCCCGGCTCCGGCACGCATGAGCTGGAGGCGGCACTGTGGCGGGCCGCGAAGGTGGCTCCGCTGCCGCCCTGGTATCGGCCGCCGCCGGGCCGGGACGCATTGGCGGCTGCGCGTGAGAGCCGGGGCTGCATGCTGGTCGAGCGGGGCGTCTGGGCTGCGGCGTCGGCGGTGCTGCGCCGAGACGGCGATTTCGGCGTGCTGGTCGAGGGCGACCCGCGGTTGCGCGTCCCGGTGCATCTGATGCGGTCGTTCCATCTCGATCACCCGGCGGGCAAGCTGTTCAGCGACTGGCTGACGAGCCGTCCGGGCCGACAGGCAATCGCCGCGCTGCCGGCCTACCGACCGGCAATGAGTTGAACCGGCCAGGAAGCTGCGCGGCGGCGTCCGCCGACGACGGCACCATCAACCCACCCCACGCCCCACACCATGCAGGTCCTCAGCACCCATATCGCCACTGCCCGCGAGATCGAGATCAATGGCTGCCGGGTCCCGACCGGCTTCAACAAGCGCAGCGTCAGCGGCCCGGTCGAAGCGCACGCGCTGGGCCCGCTCGGTGACGAACAGGCCGACCTGTCGGTGCATGGCGGCCTGGGCAAGGCCGTCTATGCGTACCCGATCGAGCACTACCCCTTCTGGCAGACAGTGCGCGCCCAGGCCAGGGTCGCCGAGTGGAACGACCCGCTGCCGCACGGCTTCATGGGCGAGGACCTGACGATCCGCGGCCTGCTGGAGAACCAGGTCTGCATCGGCGATGTGCTGCGCTTCGCGAACTGCGAACTGGCGGTCAGCGGGCCGCGCTTTCCCGACCTCAAGTTCAACGCGGTGATGGGCTTCAACCAGGCCGCGAAGTTGATGGCGGCCAACGCCTGGTGCGGCTTCTATCTGGCCGTGCGTGTGCCGGGCACGGTGGAGGCGGGCGAGACCTTCGAGCTGATCCACGGTCCGCGCGAGGTGGGCATCACCGAGCTGTTCCGATCGCAGCTCGCGGGGCAGAAGAACTGACGGCCCCGTCATGACCATCTGCCCGGGCCGTCGCGCCTTTGCCCCCGCTCAGCCGATCGCCGGGTAGTCGGTGTAGCCCTTGGCGTCGCCGCCGTACAGCGTGTTCGCATCCAGCGCAGCCAGGGGTTGCTGGTCACGCAGGCGGCGCACCAGGTCGGGGTTGCTGATGAAGGGCCGTCCGAAGGCGACGACGTCGGCACGGCCACTCGCCACCACGTCGATCGCCATCTGCCGGTCGTAGCCGTTGTTGACCATCCACACGCCTTGCGCGTGGCCTTGCTTGTAGCGCTGCCGCAGCGCCTCGTAGTCGAACGGCAGGAAGTCGCGCGCACCGCCGGTGTCCCCTTCGATCAGGTGCAGGTAGGCCAGCTTCAACGGCGCCAGGCGTTCCACCACATGGTTGAACAGGCCCTGCGCATCGCTGTCCTGCCCGATGTCGCTGAAGGGTGTGACCGGGCTCAGTCGCAGCCCTGTGCGTGCGGCGCCCACTTCCCCGGTGACCGCTTGCAGCACCTCGAGCAGCAGTCGCGCCCGGTTGGCGACCGGGCCGCCGTAGGCGTCGGTGCGGTCGTTGGTGCTGTCGCGCAGGAACTGGTCGATCAGGTAGCCGTTGGCGCCATGCACCTCGACGCCGTCGAAGCCCGCCTGCATCGCGCATTTCGCCGCGTGGCGGTAGTCGGCAACGAGGCGGGGCATCTCGTCGGTACGCAACGCGCGCGGGGGCGAGACATCGACGAAACCGTCCCTGGTGAAGGTCTGCGCCTTGGCGGCGCGAGCGGTCGACGACACCGGCGAGATGCCGCCTGGCTGCAGCGACACATGCGAGATGCGGCCCACGTGCCACAGCTGCAGCACGATCTTGCCCCCGGCGGCATGCACCGCGTCAGTCACCTTCTTCCAGCCGGCGACCTGCTCGGGCGAATAGATCCCGGGCGTGTCGAGGTAGCCCTGGCCTTCGGCGCTGATCTGCGTGGCCTCGGCAATGATCAGTCCGGCGCTGGCGCGCTGCGTGTAGTAGGTCGCCATCAGTTCGGTGGGAACCTGATGGGCGGCGGCGCGGTTGCGCGTCAACGGGGCCATCACGATGCGGTTGGCGGCGGCGATGGCGCCGATCTGGATTGGGTCGAACAGGCTGGTCATGGGGTGTCCTTTGGCGTGGGAAGGGTCGATTCTGGCGGCGGCGCCAGATCGACGTTCGACAATCGTGCCTGCAGCGCTCGCTCCCCGGTCGCAGCGACTACATTGCGCGTCTGATCAGGAACCTCGAATGCTTGCTTACCGCCATGCCTTTCACGCCGGCAACCATGCCGACGTGCTCAAGCACATCACGCTGATGCTGGTGCTGCGCTACATGAACCAGAAGGACAAGCCCTACCGCCTGATCGACACCCATGCCGGTGCCGGCGGCTACTCGCTCGAAGGCCAGTATGCGCAGAAGAAGGGCGAGTACCTGCAGGGCGTGGCGCGCCTGTGGGACCGCGATCCCGCCGAGCTGCCCGAAGCGGTGGCCGATTACATGGCGCTGGTGCGCCAGTTCAATCCCGACGGTCAGCTGGAGCAGTACCCCGGCTCGCCCGCGTTTGCGAAGATGCTGCTGCGCGCGCAGGACCAGCTGCGCCTGTACGAGCTGCACCCGACCGACCATCGCATCCTTGAAGCTTTCCTGGGTTCGGTGAAAGGCGCCGAGGTGAAGGACACCGACGGTTTCGACGGCCTGAAGAGCCAGGTGCCACCGTCCTCGCGCCGCGCCGTCGTGCTGATGGACCCGAGCTACGAAGGCCACGGCGACTACTCCAGAGTCATCGCGTCGCTGCGCGAGGCGATCGCGCGCTTTCCGGAAGGTGTCTACATGGTCTGGTACCCGCAGGTCAGCAAGCTCGAGGCCGCGCAGCTGCCGCGCCGTCTCGAAGGGCTGGCGCCCAAAGGCTGGCTGCATGCGCGTCTCACGGTGCAGCAGCCGGATTCGCAGGGCTTCGGCCTGGCGGGCAGCGGCATGTTCATCCTGAACCCGCCGTACACGCTGCACGACCAGTTGCTCGCCGTGTTGCCCTACCTGACCGAGGTGCTCGCCCAATACGATGGCGCCAATTACCTGCTGGAACAGAAAGCCGCCTGAACGATGACGACATCCACGTCCTTCGGCCCCTTGGCCGGCCTGAAAGTTGTTGAGCTCGGGCAATTGATCGCCGGGCCTTTCGCGGGCAAGACGCTGGCCGATTTCGGCGCCGAGGTCATCAAGATCGAGCCACCCGCCAAAGAGGGCAAGCCCGGGGGCGACCCGCTGCGCCAGTGGCGGCTGCTGCACAAGGGCACCAGCGTGTGGTGGCAGGTGCAGTCGCGCAACAAGCACAGCGTGGCCCTCGATCTGAAAGACGCCCCGTCGCGCGACATCGTGCGTCAGCTGATCGCCGAGGCCGATGTCGTGGTCGAGAACTTCAAGCCCGGCGTGATGGAAGCCTGGGGAATGAGCCACGAGGAACTGTCGAAGACCAACCCCGGGCTGATCATGTGCCGCATCAGTGGTTACGGCCAGACCGGACCCTACCGCGAGCTGCCCGGTTTCGCCGCGGTGGCCGAGGCGATGGGCGGGATTCGCCATCTGACGGCAGAACCAGGCCGCATCCCGGTGCGTTGCGGCGTCAGCCTGGGTGACACGCTGGCCGCGCTGCACGGCGTGATCGGCATCCTCATGGCGCTGCAGCACCGCCATGCCACCGTCAGCCCGCAGGCGCCGAAGGGGCTCGGCCAGGTGGTGGATGTGGCGCTGTATGAATCCGTCTTCAACTGCATGGAAAGCCTGCTGCCCGAGTACAGCGCGTTCGGCGCGGTGCGCGAGCCTGCCGGCTCGGCACTGCCTGGCATCGCGCCCAGCAACACCTACGCCTGCAGCGACGGCTGGGTGCTGGTCGCCGGCAACGGCGACTCGATCTACCAGCGCCTGATGCACGCGATCGGCCGCGACGACCTCGGCCTGGACCCGGACCTCGCGACCAATGCCGGACGCGTCGCACGGGTTCAGGAGATCGATGCGGCAATCGGCGACTGGGCGAAAACACGCAGCGTCGCCGACGCCCTCGCCACACTGCAGGCGGCGCAGGTGCCCGTGGGTCGCGTCTACACCGCGAAGGACATCGCCGAAGACCCGCACTACCGGGCCCGCGGCATGATCGAGCGCATCACCACGGCCGACGGCCTGGCGCTCGACGTGCCCGGCGTGGTGCCCAAACTCAGCCTGACGCCGGGCCGCATCGATCGCCTCGCGCCGACGCTGGGCCAGGACACCGAGGCGGTGCTGACAGCGCTCGGCCTGAGCCCGCGCTCATGAATCTGCCGTTCAGTCGCGCAGCGTGGGCGCGCGTGATCCCTTTCGTGGTGTTCATGCTGTTGCTGCAGTTGCGCGGCATGGCGCCAGCCGATGGCTCCTGGGGCATCGATCCGCGCTGGATCTACGGCCTGACCGTCGTGGTGGTCGGTGCCTTGCTTGCGTTCTGGTGGCGCGAGTACGGCGAACTGTCGTCCCAGCTGTGGCCGTCTTCGCGCGAGGCCTGGCTGGCGGTCGGGGTCGGGTTGCTGGTGTTCGTGCTGTGGATCCAGCTCGATGCGCCGTGGATGCAGCTGGCTGAACCGACAGCGCCCTTCACGCCCCTGGACGCGCAAGGCGGCCTGATCTGGCCCTTGGTCGTGGTGCGCTGGATCGGCGCGGCGCTGCTGGTGCCCGTGATGGAAGAGCTGTTCTGGCGCTCGTTCCTGATGCGCTGGTTCCAGCACGAGACCTTCGAAAGCGTGGTTCCGCAGCGTATCGGAGTGCGCGCGATCGCCCTGTCGACCTTCGTCTTCATGCTCGTCCACACGTTGTGGCTCGCCGCCATCGTGGCCGGCCTGGCCTACGCCTGGCTGTATGTGCGCACCGGCAAGCTGTGGGTGCCGGTGATCGCGCATGCGGTCACCAACGGCGCACTCGGTGTCTGGGTGGTGGTTACCGGGAACTGGGCGCTGTGGTGAGGACTTGGGCTACACGCCTCGTGCCCGGTCGGCCTTGAACTGCGCGACGAAGTCGTCGAACCGGCCTTCGTCGAGCGCGGTGCGGATCTCGCGCATCAGGTTCAGGTAGTAGTGCAGGTTGTGGATGCTGGCCAGCATCGGCGCCAGCATCTCGCCGCAGCGTTCCAGGTGGTGCAGGTAGGCGCGGCTGAAGCCGCCAGCGCAGGCCTGGCAGCTGCAGGTCGGATCGATCGGGCTCTCGTCGTTCTTGTAGCGCGAATTGCGCAGCCGCAGGTCGCCGAAGCGGGTGAACAGGTGGCCATTGCGGGCATTGCGGGTCGGCATCACGCAGTCGAACATGTCGATGCCCGCCGCCACGCCTTCCACCAGATCTTCCGGTGTGCCCACGCCCATCAGGTAGCGCGGCTTCTGGGCAGGCAGCTTCGGCGCGGTGTGTTGCAGCACACGCAGCATGTCTTCCTTGGGCTCGCCAACACTCAGGCCGCCGATGGCGTAACCGGGCAGATCCAGCTCGACCAGGCTGGCCAGCGACTCGTCGCGCAGCGTTTCGAACATGCCGCCCTGCACGATGCCGAACAGCGCGTTCGGGTTCTCGCCGCGCGCGAACTCGTCGACACAGCGGCGCGCCCAGCGTGCGCTCAATTCCATCGAGCGACGCGCCTCGTCTTTGGTGGTGATGTGGCCGGCGGTGTCGTAGGGCGTGCACTCGTCGAACTGCATCACGATGTCGGAATTCAGCGTGCGCTGGACCTGCATGCTGACCTCGGGCGTCATGAACAGCTTGTCACCATTGACCGGCGACGAGAACTTCACCCCCTCCTCGCTGATCTTGCGGCCGCTGCCGTCGGAATTGCCGAGGCTCCAGACCTGAAATCCGCCGCTGTCGGTCAGGATCGGCTTGTTCCAGCACTCGAAGCGGTGCAGGCCGCCGAACTGCGCCAGCACGTCGAGGCCGGGCCGCATCCACAGGTGGAAGGTGTTGCCGAGGATGATCTGCGCGCCCATCTCCTCCAGCGCGCCAGGCATCACGCCCTTGACCGTGCCGTAGGTGCCCACGGGCATGAAGATCGGCGTTTCGACGACGCCGTGGTTCAGCGTCATGCGGCCGCGCCGGGCCCGTCCCTGGGTGGTGAGTACGTCAAACGTCAGCATCCGCAGATTGTCGCCGTGTGCTGTCGCCTCGGGCCGACGCGTCGGTGCGGCGTTATCCTCGGCCCCGCCCGCGAGCGACACGCGCGGCCTCCATCGAACGCAAGCCGTCAGCGACACCCTTCACGACCCCGCTCCCGCCCATGCGCCTACCGCCCCTGCTCGCCTTGATGCGGCCCCATCAGTGGTTGAAGAACGTTTTCGTCTTCGCCGGGCTGGTGTTCAGCCAGTCCTGGCACGACACCGATCGCGTGATGCAGGTGCTGTCGGCCTTCGCCGTGTTCTGCCTGTTCTCGAGCGCGGTCTATGTCGTCAACGACTGGGCTGATCGGGCCAGCGACGCATTGCATCCGACCAAGCGGCTGCGCCCTCTGGCCAGTGGTGCGGTCAGCTCGGGCGCGGCGTTCACGCTGGCGGCGGTGCTGCTGACGGCGGGCATCGTGCTGGCGAATGGCCACCCGGTGCTGCTCGGGCTGGTCGCCCTCTACATGGCGAGCAACGTCGCCTACTCCTGGCGGCTGAAGCGGGTGCCGGTGGTCGATGTGTCCATCATCGCGCTGGGCTTCATGCTGCGGCTGTTTGCCGGCACCATCGGTGTCGGCATCCCCCCGTCGCGCTGGCTGATCCTGACGGGCATCTTTGCAGCACTGTTTCTCGGCTTTTCCAAACGCCGCGCCGAAACCTTTCATGCTCCGGCCAGCCAGCGCTCGGTGCTGGAACACTATCCGCCAGCGCTGCTCGATATCTATGTCGCGGTGACGATGACGGCCACGCTGATGACCTACAGCCTGTTCGCCACCAGCCCCGAATCGCAGGCCCAGCATGGCGAGCGCCTGGTCTACACCGTGCCCATCGTCATCTTCGGCATGCTGCGCTATGCCTACCAGGTGCACCGCGGGCACGGCGAAGACGTCGCGCGTGACCTGCTGCGCGACCGGTGGATCGTCGCGGCGCTGATCGTCTGGCTGCTGGTGTTCATCGCGCCCTCGCTGTCGGTGATTGCATGAGGCCAGACTCGGTGAATCTGTCGGTGCCGCGCTGGCTGCTGATCGCGGGCCTGGGTTCGCTGCTGTTGCGTGGATGGCTGTCGGTGGCCTTGCCGATCACCGGGGACGAGGCTTACTTCTATTGGTGGGGTGTCTACCCCGACTGGGGCTACTACGATCATCCGCCGATGGTCGGCTGGTTGATCGCCGCGATGCGCGCGACGCTCGGCGACACGCTGTGGGCGATCCGGCTACCGGTGCTGCTGCTGCCGGCTGCCATCGGCGGGCTGCTGTGGTGGGCTCTGGCTGCGGTCGACCGCACCCGGGCGGCGTGGGCGGTGCTGCTGTTCTGGCTGGCGCCGATCAACTGGCTCAATGTGCTGATCACCACGGATACGCCGCTGATCTTCTGGTCGGTGGCGTCGGCCTGCTGCCTGCTGATCGCCGAGCGCCGGCCACGCCTGGATGGGCGCGCCTGGGGCCTGTATGCGCTTTCCGGCGTGCTGCTCGGCGCGGCCTTCCTGTCGAAGTATTTCTCGGTGGTGCTGGGCCTCGCCTACTTCGTGCACTTCGCGCTGTTCCGGCGCGAGCGTTTTGCGGCTTTCGCCGTGCTGCTGCTGTGCGCGCTGCCCGGCCCCGCGATCAACATCGCGTGGAACATCGAGCACTGCTGGTCGAACATCATGTTCAACCTGATCAACCGCAACGCGGGCGAGGTGTTCACCTGGAAGAAGCCAGCCACCTATCTGGCCATGATGGTCTACCTGGTCTCGCCGGTGGCGGCCTGGCTCAGCTGGAAACACCGCGCTGCGCTCGGGGCCGCCTTCCGAGCCCACCGGCTGCTCGGTTGTCTGGTGGTCGTGCCGCTGCTGTTCTTCGCCTTGCTCTCGTACAAGAAGGTCATCGGCCTGCACTGGGTGATGTCGTTCTATCCGTTCGGCTTTGCCTTCATCGCCCTGGGCCTGCCCGTGCAGAAGCTGCGGGCCTGCGCGATCGGTCTGGCGGTACTGACCGGTCTGCATGTGATCGCCGTCGTGGGTGTGGCGATGACGCCGCTCGAGCGTTGGCAGTCGATCTCGCTCTACAAGAGCATCGTGCGCACCGTGAAAACTGCCGAGATGCTGCAGCAGGTGGACGCGCCGGGTGTGGTGCTGATGGCCAATGCCTACACGCCGGCTTCGACGTACGGCTACGCGTTGCGCCGCTATGTCCCGGTGTTCGGCGTGGGCAAGTTCCACGCGCGGCAAGACGATCTGCTGGTCGACTACCAGGCCTACCAGGGCCAGACGATCCGCATCATCCGCACCGACCGACCCAGGCTCGAGGACTACAGCCCCTACTTCGATTCGGTCGACTTGCTCACCTACCAGCAAAGTGGCATTACCTTCTATGCGGTCGAAGGCAAGGGCTTTCGCTACGAGGCCTACCGCGACGGCCCGCTGACCGAGGTGTTGCGCCGCTACTACCGCATTCCGGATGAGTTGCCACTGACGGCCTGTGCGTACTGCGAGCGGGTGTGTGGCCAGTCGCGTTGCCCCGCTGCTGCACCGGCGGCAGCGGACGAGGCGGACCGGGAGGCCGATGCGCCCTGAACTTCAGCGCCGCTCGGAGCGCGCCTCGGGTGCCGTGCTCAGCAGCATCGCATCGCCGTAGCTGAAGAAGCGGTAGCGCTCGGCGATCGCGTGCCGGTACAGCGCCATCACGTGCGCATGGCCCGCCAGGGCGCTGACCAGCATCATCAAGGTGCTGCGTGGCAGGTGGAAATTGGTGACCAGCGCATCGACCACGCGGAAGCGGAAGCCCGGCGTGATGAAGATGTCGGTGTCGCCTACGCCTGCGAGCAATTCGCCACCGATCGCGGCCGATTCCAGCGCACGCAGCGTCGTCGTGCCGACCGCCACGACCCGGCCGCCACGCTCGCGGGTGCGGGCCACCGCGCCCACCGTGTCGGCACCGACCTCGAACCACTCGCTGTGCATCCGGTGCTCGGCCAGGTTCTCCGTGCGCACCGGTTGGAAGGTACCCGCGCCCACATGCAGCGTGATGCGTGCCTGCGCGATGCCGCGCGCGGTCAGCGCGTCCAGCAGCGGCTGGTCGAAATGCAGGGCGGCCGTCGGTGCAGCGACGGCACCCGGCCTGGCGGCGAACACCGTCTGGTAGCGCCGTTCGTCGTCGGCATCGTCGGCATGCGTGATGTAGGGCGGCAGCGGAACGTGCCCGAAGCGGTCGAGCAGCGCGTGCGGATCGGACGGGAAACGCAGGTGGAACAGCGATTCCTCCGGCCCTGCGCGCCCCAGCACCTCGGCGTCGAAGCCACTGCTGCTGTCATCGGCCATGGCGGCTTCGGCGCTCGAGCCGAAGCGCACCCGCTGACCGCGCCTGGGCGACTTGCTGGCGCGCAGGTGCATCAGCACCTCGAAGCCCGGCAGCACCCGTTCGACCAGCGCCTCGACCTGGCCACCGGTGGCCTTCACACCGAGCAGCCGCGCCTTGATCACGCGGGTGTCGTTGAACACCAGCAGATCGCCCGGGTTCAGCAGGAACGGGAAGTCGCGGAACACGCGGTCGACGGGATCGGCGCCAGTGCCATCGAGCAGCCGCGAGCCGCTGCGCTCGGCGGCCGGGTGCTGCGCAATCAGCTCTGGCGGCAGCGCGAAATCGAAATCGGAAAGGGTGAGAGGCGTGGTCATGGCAGAGGAAGAGCAGGTGGATTGTTCCACGCAGCTGGATGCCGACTGTCCCGTGCGCGGTCAGAATTCGCCGATGCCCCGCACCGCGCCGAATCCGACCGATGCCCGCGACAGCGCTGTCACCGCGCCGGTTGCCCAGGCCAGGTCAGCGCCTCTGCGGGCCATGGAAAAGCTGGGGCTGCGCCGCGACATCGATCTCGCGCTGCATGTCCCGCTGCGCTATGAAGACGAAACGCAGCTCACCGCCATCGACAAGCTGCACGATGGTGTCACCGCGCAGGTCGAAGGTGTGGTGCAGCGTTGCGAGATCCAGCTGCGCAACCGCCGACAGCTGCTGGTCACGCTGGTCGACGACGCTGGCGACACGCTGCTGCTGCGCTTCCTGCACTTCTACCCTTCGCACCAGAAGACGCTGGCCGCAGGCCGTCGCGTGCGGGTGCGTGGCGAGGCGCGCGGCGGCTTCTTCGGGCTGGAGATGGTGCACCCCAGCTTCAAGGCGGTCGATGGCGATGTGCCGCTCGCGACCTCGCTGACGCCGGTCTACCCGGCCAGTGCCTCGCTGCCTCAGGCCTACCTGCGGCGCGCGATCGCGTCGGCGCTCAACCGGGTCGATCTGAGCGAGAACGTGCCCGCCGAGCTGCTGCCCCGAGGCATCGCCACCTTGCGCGATGCGCTGCGCTGGCTGCACCACCCGCCGGCCGAGGCGTCGATCTCGGCGCTGGAAGATCACTCGCACCCGGCCTGGCAACGCCTGAAGTTCGAGGAGTTGCTCGCGCAGCAGCTGTCGCAGCTTCAGGCCAAGCGCGAGCGGGCGCAGCAGCGCGCCCCGCGCTTCGACGTGACGGCCGGTGGCCTTCAGGAAAAGCTGCTGGCCGCGCTGCCGTTCTCGCTGACCGGTGCGCAGCGGCGCGTGGTGGAAGAGATTGCCGCCGACCTGCAGCGGGCGCGACCCGACGCTGGCCGCGGGCCGGCCACCAGCGTGCCGATGCACCGCCTGCTGCAAGGCGATGTCGGTTCGGGCAAGACGGTGGTGGCCGCGCTGGCCGCGGCCATGGCGATCCACAACGGCTGGCAATGCGCGCTGATGGCGCCCACCGAGATCCTGGCCGATCAGCATTTCCGCAAGCTGGTTGGCTGGCTCGAACCACTGGGCATCACGACGGCCTGGCTCACCGGCAGCCGCAAGGGCCGAGGCCGGCGCGACATGCTCGAACGCGTCGCTTCCGGCGAGGCCGGCCTGGTGGTCGGCACCCATGCGGTGATTCAGGACGACGTGCAGTTCGCCAGGTTGGGGCTCGCCATCGTCGATGAGCAGCATCGATTCGGCGTGGCGCAGCGGTTGGCCCTGCGCAGCAAGCTGGAGACAGGCGAGCAGGACACCGCCGGGCCGCCCCAAGGTGGCCTGACCCCCTCGGGGGGCGGCCACCGCTCGCGGTGGCCTGGGGGCGCCATGACGCCGCACCTGTTGATGATGAGTGCGACACCGATCCCGCGCACGCTGGCCATGACGATGTATGCCGACCTCGACATCAGCACCATCGACGAGTTGCCACCGGGCCGCACGCCGATCGTCACCAAGCTGTTTGCCGACGGCAAGCGCGAGGCGGTGGTGGCGCGCATCCGCGACGAGGTGGCGCAGGGCAAGCAGGTGTACTGGGTCTGTCCGCTGATCGAGGAGTCGGCTGAAGGCGACTCCTCGACGGCAAGGGACGACGCGCGCGTACCGAAGCGGCCGTTCGGCGAACGCCCCGAATTGCGCAACGTCATCGACACCCACCAGAAGCTGACCGAGGCCTTGCCCGGTGTCGGCGTCGGCTTGCTGCATGGCCGCATGAAGGCGGTCGACAAGGCGGCGACGATGGCGCGCTTCATGTCCGGCGAGCTGTCGGTGCTGGTCGCGACCACGGTGATCGAGGTCGGCGTCGACGTGCCGAACGCGAGCCTGATGGTGATCGAGCATGCCGAGCGCTTCGGCCTGAGCCAGCTGCACCAGCTGCGCGGGCGCGTCGGCCGCGGCTCGGTGGCCAGCGTGTGCGTGCTGTTGTACGCCGCACCGCTGTCAGACACTGGCAAGGCGCGTCTGAAGGCGATGGCCGAGACAAGCGATGGTTTCGAGATCGCGCGGCGCGATCTGGCCATTCGCGGCCCCGGCGAATTCCTCGGCGCCCGCCAGTCCGGCGCCGCGCTGCTGCGCTTCGCGGATCTGGAGGACGATCTGCATTTGCTGCACGCGGCGCGGGCGGCGGCTGAAGTGATGTTGAAAGAGCATCCTGGGGCTGCTGAACGCCAGGTGCTGCGCTGGCTCGGCAGCAAGGCCGACTACCTGAAGGCCTGACCCGGCGCGAAAATGACACCATGACCCTGACCGAACTCCGATACGTCGTCGCGGTGGCCCGCGAACGCCATTTCGGCCGCGCCGCGGAAGCCTGCTTCGTCTCGCAGCCCACGCTGAGCGTGGCGATCAAGAAGCTGGAAGAGGAACTCGACGTCAAGCTGTTCGAGCGCGGCAGCAACGAGGTCAGCGTCACGCCGCTGGGCGAGGAGATCGTGCGGCAGGCGCAGACGGTCATCGAGCAGGCCGCCGGCATCAAGGAGATCGCGCGCCGCGGCAAGGACCCGGTGTCGGGCCCGCTGCGGCTGGGCGTGATCTACACCATCGGGCCGTACCTGCTGCCCGACCTGGTGCGCCAGGCCATCGAACGCATGCCGCGCATGCCGCTGATGCTGCAGGAGAACTTCACCGTCAAGCTGCTGGACATGCTGCGCGCCGGCGAGCTCGATGCGGCCATCCTCGCCGAGCCCTTCCCCGATGCGGGCCTGGCCACGGCGCCGCTTTACGACGAGCCCTTCATGGTGGCGGTACCGAGGAAGCATCCACTGGCAAGGCGCAAGCGAATCCCGGCCGAAGAGCTGAAGAAGGAGACGATGCTGCTGCTCGGCACCGGGCATTGTTTTCGCGACCACGTGCTGGAGGTGTGCCCCGAGTACGCGCAGTTCTCCAGCAACTCCGAAGGCATCCGCAAGAGCTTCGAAGGCTCGTCGCTCGAAACCATCAAGTACATGGTCGCCTCCGGTATGGGCCTGACAGTCGTGCCACAGCTCAGCGTGCCGGCCGAGCCCGACAAGCACGTGGCCTATGTGCCGTTCTCGGATCCGGTGCCCACCCGCCGGGTGGTGCTGGTGTGGCGGCGCACCTTCACGCGCTACGAGGCCATCGCTGCGCTGCGCAATGCCATCTATGCCTGCGCACTGGTCGGGGTGCGCCGCCTGTCATGAGGGCACCGCCGCAAGCGCGCAATGTGCTGCGTCGATAGACTCGGTGCCTGATCTCTACCCTCACCCTTTCATCTCCAGCCGCAGGAGGCCCCCATGGTCAAGAAAGCAAAAGCCAGCGCCGTAGCAGCCCCCCTGGTGTCGAAGATCAACATCGGCATCAGCGAGAAGGACCGCAGCGCCATCGCCGGTGGCCTGAGTCACCTGCTGGCTGACACCTACACGCTTTACCTGACGACGCACAACTTCCACTGGAACGTCACCGGGCCGATGTTCAACACGCTGCACCTGATGTTCATGGCTCAGTACACCGAGCTGTGGAACGCTGTCGATCCGATCGCCGAGCGCATCCGCTCGCTGGGCCACGCGGCGCCAGGCTCGTATGCCCAGTTCGGCGCTCTGACGTCGATCAAGGATGCGCCGGCTGTGCCACCGAAGGCGCTGGAGATGGTGCGCATCCTGGTCGAAGGCCACGAGGCGGTGGCCCGCACCGCACGCGGCATCTTCCCGCTGGCCGACAAGGCCGCCGACGAGCCGACGGCCGACCTGCTGACGCAACGCCTGACAGTGCACGAGCAGACCGCGTGGATGCTGCGCAGCCTGCTGGAGGCCTGAGCCGCCACCCATCTTTCTGAGGTTTCTGAGGAGGACCCCGCATGCGCATCGCCATCATCACCTTCGACGGCTTCAACGAGATCGACGCGTTCGTGCCGCTGGGCCTGCTGAACAGGCTGAGTGCGCGCGGCTGGAAGGCCGAGATCACCGGGCCGACCTCGCACATGACCTCGATGAACGGTGTCACCGTGCGGGCGCAGCAGCCGCTGGAGTTCGCCAACGAAGCCGACGCCGTGATCTTCGGCAGCGGCATCTACACCCGCGCGATCGCCGAAGACATCGGCAAGCGCGGGGCGCTGCTCGACCGCCTGCAGCTCGATCCGCTGCGTCAGCTGATCGGCGCGCAGTCCTCGGGCACATTGCTGATGGCGCGCCTGGGTCTGCTGGCCGACATGCCCGCCTGCACCGATGCGAACACCAAGCCGTGGGTGGTCGAGGCCGGGGTGCGCGTCGCGGACAAGCCCTTCCATGCGCAAGGCCCGCTCGCCACCGCCGGCGGGTGCCTGGCCTCGCAGTATCTGGCGGCCTGGATCATGGCGAAGGGGGCCGGCCTCGATGCGGCCGCGCAGGCGCTGCATTACGCCGCTCCGGTGGGCGAGAAAGACGCCTACGTCGAGCGCGTCCTCGACGTCATCCGCCCTTTCTTGCCCGCGACGACCGGATAAGCGCGCACGGATAATCACGGGTTTCCACGAGCCGCGCATCCGCCGGGTGCGCGAGGCCCCATGTCCACCGATGTCACCCCGTCCGCGCTCGACAAGGAAGTCAAGCGCCGTCGCACCTTCGCGATCATTTCCCACCCCGACGCCGGCAAGACCACGCTGACGGAAAAGCTGCTGCTGTTCTCGGGCGCGATCCAGATCGCCGGCTCGGTGAAGGCACGCAAGGCCAGCCGCCATGCGACCAGCGACTGGATGGAGATCGAAAAACAGCGCGGCATCTCGGTGGCATCGAGCGTGATGCAGATGGAATATCGCGACTGCGTGATCAACCTGCTCGACACGCCCGGCCACCAGGACTTTTCCGAAGACACCTACCGCGTGCTGACCGCGGTCGACGCCGCGCTGATGGTCATCGACGCGGCCAATGGCGTCGAGCCGCAGACGCGACGGTTGCTGCAGGTCTGTCGCGCGCGCAACACGCCGATCCTGACGTTCGTCAACAAGATGGACCGCGAGGTGAAGGACCCGCTGGTGCTGATGGACGAGATCGAGCGCGAGCTCGGCATGGAGGTCGTGCCCTTCACCTGGCCGGTTGGCATGGGCAAGGCCTTCCATGGCGTGATGGATTTGCGCGAAAAGCAGATGCGGGTGTTCAGCCCCGGTGAAGACCGCAATCACCATAACGACGAGATCCTGGCGGGCCTCGACAACCCGGCCTATGCCCAGCGCTTCGGCATGCAGTACGAGCAGGCGCAAGGCGAGATCGAACTGCTCACGGATGCCGCGCCGCCGTTCGACCGCGCGGCCTTCCTGGCCGGCCGTCAGACACCGATGTTTTTCGGCTCGGCGGTCAACAACTTCGGCGTGCGCGAGGTGCTCGACGCGCTGGTCGATCTGGCGCCGCCGCCTGGCGAGCGTGCGGCGATCCAGCGGGTCGTCGCACCGGGCGAGCCCAAGTTCAGCGGTGTTGTGTTCAAGATCCAGGCGAACATGGACCCGGCACACCGCGACCGCATCGCCTTCCTGCGTGTGGCCAGTGGCCATTTCCAGCGCGGCATGCGCTTGAAGGTGGTGCGCTCGGGCAAGGAGCTGCGGCCCAATACCGTGGTCTCCTTCCTGAGCCAGCGCCGTGAGCTGCTCGATGAAGCCTATGCCGGCGACATCATCGGCATCCCGAACCACGGCGTGCTGCAGCTGGGTGACACGCTGACCGAGGGCGAGGCGTTGCAGTTCACCGGGCTGCCCTTCTTTGCGCCCGAGATGTTCCGCTCGGTCGAAGTGGCCGACCCGTTGAAGACCAAGCAGCTCAAGGCCGGGCTGACGCAGCTCGGCGAAGAAGGCGCGATCCAGGTGTTTCGCCCGGTCGGCGGCACGGTGTTGCTGCTGGGTGCGGTCGGGCAGCTGCAGTTCGAGGTCGTCGCCCACCGGCTGGAACACGAATACGGCTGCAAGGCGCGCATCATGCCCAGCCGCTTTCAGGTGGCGCGCTGGGTCACCTGCGAAACCGGCGAAGGTGCCGCCGCCGACGAGCGCGAACTGAAGCGTTTCATCGACGGCAATTCACACCGTGTCGCCTACGACGCGGTCGATGCGCCGACCGTGCTGGTCGAGTACGCGCCGGAGCTGCGTGCCATCGAGGCCAACTGGCCGAAGATCAAGTTCCACGCGCTGCGCGAGCACGCGGGGCTTGTGTTCCAGAAGCACATCGGAGACTGAGTGGCGGCGCCTTCGGGCACGATGATCTTCAGATTGGAAACTGCAATTGGATTCATGTCCCGGCTCCTTGACCTGATCCCCGAGACTGGAGGGAAGGGTTAAGCTGGCGGCGTGGTGATGCCGATGGCTCGGGCCATCGCCGATGCCGCCCTTGTCGGAGATCCATGTCATGCCACCGCTGCACTTCGACCTTGCCGTCTGGTTGACCCTGGCCGCCGTGTTCTTCACGAGCATGCCGTGGCTGGTCAACCTCTGGTTCCGGCGTGGCTATGCCCGGTATCTTCTGCAACCCCTGGCGCGTGCCCATTCGGTGTACCGCTCGCGGCATGGGCGGTGGGCCGTTTTCGTGGCGCTGCATGCGGTGAACATCGCGATCCTGGGCACCTGCATATGGGTGGGTTGCCAGCTGCAGCTGGCGGGCATCGGCAACCTGCGCACGGGCGCCTTCGGCCCCTGGGAGGCGCTGCTGCTCGTTCCTCAGGTGCTGCTCGTGCTGCTGGCCTTCGATGCGCAGTTCTATTGGGTGCACCGGACGGCGCATCGCCACCCGGTGCTGTTTCGGCTGCTCCACCGCGAGCACCACGCCGATCGCTATCCCGACGCGTGGTCGTCGATGTATCAGCACCCGCTGGACTTCTTTCTGGCAACTGCCATGCCCATGGCATGGGGCGTGCTGCTGCCGGTTCACGAAGCCGCGTGGTGGGTGGCGCTGATCAGCGCGAACTACATCAATCTGGCCGGTCATGCTGGCGTGGAAGTCACAAGACGCACACCGGGGCTCCTCGCGCCGAACGGCATCGCCGCCATGCTCGATCCGCAACGCGCTGGAGTGTCGCGGTGGTTCAACGCGGTCACGCACCACGATCTTCACCATCAGCGGTACACCGTGAACTACGGGCTGTACTTCACGATCTGGGACCGCATCATGGGAACGCTGGCGCCCGACAGCGATGCCGTGTACCGTGAAGCCGCTGGCCGCACTGCCACCCCCGTGACGCCAGGCACCACGTCGGGCTAGAAGGCGGGCCGTCCCCTGCGGACAGGCCCCGCCCGCTCGCCTTGGGGTCCAAAGAACAGACCTAGAACCTCCAGCCGATGCCCGCCGTCAAGCTCCACGGACGAAATCGTGCATCGATCTGGCCGGGTCTGCCGCGCTCGCCATCCATATCGATCTTGCTGCTGGTCAGATACCGCAGGCCGGTGTCGATGAACCAGCGCTCCCCCAGGTCGTAGCGAGCGCCCAACAACAGCTGCACACCCGCTCCGCTGCCGCTGTAGCTTTGCTCGTCTTGCCCCGAGGTCTTGAAATCGATGTCGGCTTCGGTCAGATAGACCAGCCCCAGTCCGGCATAGGTTCGCACCTTGGGACTACCGGTCAGATCGAACTCGCGGATCACGTTCAACGCAAGCGCCGTGGCGGCGTGATTGCCGTTGCCGAGCGGGCCAGCCGAACCGGCAAACGGGTTGCCCTTGACATCGGTGCTCTGGTAAGTGAACTCTCCTTCGGCACGCCACCCATTGCCGAATTCGTAGCCAAGCGCCCCGCCGATCAGCAGTCCGGTGTTGTAGCTCGCATCTGCTTTGATCTTTGAACCGCCGGCTCTGTAATCGAGCGTCTGGTCGCCCTGGTTGGCCGCACCGACGATCACCGTGGCGTACCAGGGTGTGGTGCTCGCGGACTGGGCACGCAGTTCGGAAGCGCACACCGCCAAGGCTGAGATTGCGACCAATTGGTAGACTTGCATACTGTCGACTCCGTTAGAAGATGAGGCAGTCATCATGGAAAGGCGAAGGCCCGAAGTCCAGACGTTGCCAGCCATCGCTGCACGAATGGCTGTTTTGTTGCACCAGCGGTGGCCACGCCTGCCCGCAACCACTGCAACCTGACGCCGAACGCCGTCTGGCGATGGGGTGCCACCTCGCAATCACCATTCGGTATGGGGTGGCCGTTCTAGCCATCGCATCCCTCTTCACCCTGGCCGAAGCAGAGCCCGCACGGCACATGCCGGCGATTGCGGCGTTCGCCTTCTGGGTGCTGAGCGTTGGCGTCGGGTTGGCACTCGCCACAGCGTCCGTCGCGTGCCTGACCAGATGGTCCGGTACGCGGCGACTGCCGCGCTGGCAGTTGATCAGTCTCGCCGGTGTGATGGGCTTGCTGCTTTACACGCCACTGTCTCTGAGCATCGAGGTCGCCTTTCCACCTCCGACTCTCGATGACTCAGACGGCAACTTCCTCGATGAGCTCGAGTCCGCCGGTGGCACGGCTGCGCTGGTAGCCGAGTTGCTGCAGGCGGGTCCTCTCTACCTGCTGACCTGGACCCTGTTGAACCTTGCGCCGGCAACCGCGATCAATCGGTCGGCCGTCGTGACCGCTGCACCCGCAGTGCTTCCGCCACGAATCGGTCCGCCTGAGCCGGTGACCCGGACGGTCACCGCCGACGCAGACGCAGACGCAGCAGAGCCGTCGCCGTCGCCTGCACGTCGTGCCGCTGAAGAACTGGGTTGGCCTGTTGCTTTGGGCCAGGAACCTCTATCAGTGAGTGCGGATCTCCACTATCTGCATGTGAGTACCGCACTAGGCCGAGCCACGGTGCTTGGCAGTCTTGCGGCGGTGGAAGCCCACTTCGGTGAGACAGGCTTGCGCATTCATCGATCACATTGGGTCGCGAGGTCTGCCGTACGCCGCATCGCACGAGGAGCGAGCGGCTGGCGCTGCGAGTTGCACGATGGCCAGCGCCTGCCGATCAGCCGCCGCCGCGTGGCCGAGGTGCGCGCGTTGCTTGGCAGCGACTTCGTGCTTGGCGACGACTGATGACGAACGGGCCATCACAAGTGCTGCTCTAGCCGCTCGACGAGAGCCCGTCGACACGACCTGCTTCGAACTGCTGGCTCATGACCACGACACGCGCGGGCGCAGCGGTGCCGAAGGGCCTGCGCGACAAACACTCTAAATGCTGACGCTGCCACCGCCGGTACGCAACCCGCAGCAGTCCTTGGACGCCATGGATAGAAGATAGCACCAATTCATAGAAAAGCCCCGAGAGGTAAACACCTCGCGGGGCCGCATAAAGACTGGTGGCCTGGGGCGGAATCGAACCACCGACACGCGGATTTTCAATCCGCTGCTCTACCAACTGAGCTACCAGGCCAAGCCCGCAACTATATCAGCGCGCCCGGGGCCCTCAGAGACTGCCGCGCTTGCCGCGCGAGAGATCGACGCCGAGCTGCTTGAGCTTGCGGTACAGGTGGGTGCGTTCGAGGCCGGTTTTTTCGGCCACGCGGGTCATGCTTCCGTTTTCCTGCGACAGATGGAATTCAAAGTAGCTTTTCTCGAATGCATCACGTGCTTCGCGCAGCGGGCGATCAAGGTCGAAACTTTGCTCGGGCTGGGGGCTGTGTGCCATCGTCACGCCGGGCAATGTCATGACATTGCTGCCGACAGATACCAGCGAGTGGCCGAGGTCGCTTCGAGCGATCGAAACGCTGGCCTGCGCACGCGGCGTGGGTTTGGCGAGGCCTTGTTCCACCGCACGAAGCAGCTTCTGCAAGGTGATCGGCTTTTCGAGGAAAGCGATGGCGCCGTTCTTGGTGGCCTCGACGGCGGTGTCGATGGTGCCGTGGCCGCTCATCATGATCACCGGCATGGTCAGCAATGCGCAGGCGTTCCATTCCTTGAGCAGCGTGACGCCGTCCACGTCGGGCATCCAGATGTCGAGCAGCACCAGATCGGGGCGGGTCCGTTCGCGGGCTGCGCGCGCCTGTGCTGCGTTTTCCGCAAGTTCAACGGAATGACCTTCGTCGGTCAGGATCTCGGACAACAGCGCTCGGATACCGAGCTCGTCGTCGACAACTAGGATGGTGGCCATGAACTCTCAGTGCACGGTGTCGACGCCAGGGGACGCCGCCGCAGTGTGCGCGTTTATCGGCGCGAATTTGGAAAATGATAACGAAACTTGCGCGCCTTGAATCATCGCCGTTCCCGATGTGGCCTCGCCGTCGCCCGTCCCATCGGTGGGACCGGCTTCCAGATTGACGAGTCGAACGCGCGCACCGTGCTCGTCGGCGATTTTCTTGACCACGGCGAGGCCGAGGCCGGTTCCCTTGCTCTTCGTGGTGACGTAAGGCTCGAACGCGCGTTTGAGCACCTTGTCGGGGAAGCCCGGGCCGTTGTCGGTGACGTGCAGCCGTACCACCCGCACGGCGCCCTGCTCGGTGCGGGCGACTTCGGTGCGGACCCTCACGCAAGGTTGCTGCTGTGAATGCAGCATCAAAGGATCGGCCACCGCATCGAGCGCGTTCTGCACCAGGTTATGGATGACCTGTCGCAACTGAGTGGCGTCGCCGACGATCAGCGGCAGATCGTGCGCCGCTGTGAAGATCAGGGTGCCGGCTTCCTGCGCGGTGGCATAAAGCGTCAGCACCTCGTTGACGAGCACGTTCAGGTCCAGCGGCCTCAACCTCGCGGCGGGCAGCCGCGCGTAGTCGCGAAACTCATTGACCAGCGTCTTCATTGCCTGCACCTGATTGACGATCGTGCCGACCGATCGCGCCAGCATCGCCTGGTCTGCGCCTTCGAGTTTGCCGGCGAGCTTGTGCTCCAGGCGCTCGGCCGACAATTGGATCGGCGTCAGCGGGTTCTTGATCTCGTGGGCCAGCCGACGCGCCACTTCTCCCCAGGCTTCGATCCTCTGGGCCGAGACCACCTCGGTGATGTCGTCGAAGACGATCAGCCTCGCACCCTCAGGCATCGCGGCGCCCCGCACCAGCAGCGTCAACGTGTCACGGTCCGGCCCGGCTTGCAGCTCGAAGGCCTCCTGCCAGTGGTCTCGCTCTCCGGTGTCCAGGCGGTCGGCATGCATCTCGAAGCGTTGCCACACCGCTGCGGCGAAGTCCTCGAGCCCTTCGACTTCGGCCAGCCGTCTGCCCCGGTAGGCGCCCAACGGCAAGCGCACGATGCGCGTCGCACCCGGATTCACGGTGTCGATGCGCCCTTGGCGGTCGAACACGATCACGCCAGCGGTCAGGTTGTCGAGGATCGTCTGCAGGTTTGCCCTTGCGCCTTCGACCTGCGAGACACTGCGCTGTACCAGTGCGCGGGCCTCTGACAGCTGTTCGGTCATGTCGGCGAATGAGCGCGTCAGCCCTCCCAACTCGTCGCGTGAGTCGAACACCTGCTTGACGCCCAGATCGCCTTGCGCGACCTGCCGCACGCCGTCGGCCAGCATCAACAGTGGCCTGGCGATCTGGTTTGACAGCGTCAGTGCCAGCAGGAGCGCACCGAACACCGCGAGGATCAGCGTCAGTGTCAGCGTGCCGATGTACATCTCGCGCAGGCCCTCGCGCGCCAGAGAGCGCTGCTGGTACTCGCGGTAAGCCGTCTGCACCGCCAGCGCGTTGCTGGCCAGTTCGGCGGGCAGCCGTGTCGTGACCATCAGATAGCGTTCCTGTGGCGTCAGTGCGATGCCGGTGCTGGGCAGGTAGGCCAGCGCACGGATGCGCGCCTGGCCGGTGTTCGGGATCGACGGCGTGGCGCCGCTGCTGTCCCCGGCCGCCGAGGGGTCATCGTCCAGTCCTTCGAGTTGGGCAGTCGCACGTCCGTCGCGCGCATTGCGCAAGAGCGACAGCGAGGGGCGATCGGGTCCCAGCAACTCGGCCGACCTGTCGGCCGACAGCAGCACCTGGCCAACGCCGTTGACGATCGCCACGTTCTGTGCGGACAAGTCTTCGCGCAAGCGCTCCAGCGCCATGGCCTGGACATCGCCGCGGCCTTCCCCCAGGCGGTCGGCGGCAAGCTGGGTCTTGCTGGCGAGGTCATTGATCTGGCTGTCGAGCGTGCCTCGGCCGAGTGCCAGTCCGGCGTCAAGCGCACCTTCCACCTTCACGTCGAACCAGCTCTCGATGCCCCGTGAGACGAACTGGTAGCTCACCGTGTAGATCAACACGCCCGGCAACACGCTGACCAACGCGAAGATGGCCGCCAGCTTCAGCAGCAGCCGGCTGCCGAACTTGCCTCGCTGGACACGCACCAGCAGCCGCGTCGCGGCGATGCCGATGACCAGCATCAGCAGGCCAGCCACCAGCAGGTTGACCCAGAACAACCACTGGAAATGCCTTTCGTACAACAGGCGGTTGTCAGTGGCGATGGACAGCAGGAATGCCAGCACCATGGCGACGCCTGTCGCCGCGACGAGGGAGACGATCAACGCCCAGCGGGTGGATTTTTTCATCTGCGCCCGCGGTGTTCCTAGGGCCCGCTCACGCGCTGGGTCTTCTCGATCAGCAGGTTCCAGTCGGGCTGCCCGCCGATGCCGATCTGCATCGGGCGTGGCAGCAAGCCGGTGTCCAGCTTGTAGCTGAACTCCACATACAGGGCCTCGCTGTCGCTGATCTGCCCTGGCTCGGCCAGCTTCCAGCGCCCGATGCGGCTCACCGTTGTCACCGCTTCGTTCAGGTTGTCGAAGCTCTGGCTCAGCCCGCCGAAGCTCACTCGGTAGTTGCGGGTCAGCGGCTGGTAAGACAGGCGCCACGTCCGCGATGCCGACGCGACGCGACGATCAGGCCAGTAACGGCGGTTGTGGAAGACCGAGGCATCGGCAACGAAATAGATCGGCACGCCCTTGTGCAGTGCGTCTTCGACGGTGCGCGGCAGCTCGAAACGTACAGCGACATCGAGCAGCAGCCCCTCCTCGTTTCGCGTCGTCTCGAAGTGGCTCAGCTCAGGCGCTTGCGCCGACAAACCCCAGCAGGTGGCCGCACTGAGCAACAGCCACGCGACCATCCAGCAGGACAACGGCGACCACCACCGGGCGAACATCGCGCCCGGTGGGTGGGGGCCGCCATTCGTCGGGTTGCGTTGCACGATGGGTCTCAGGTTTTGTGAAGCAGGGCGTAGAAGAAGCCGTCGCCTGCGGGCGCGGGATCGAGGCCCGCCGTGACCGCCTCATTGTCGGGCAGGGGGAGCAGATGACCGGGCGATGAGGGTGCGGGGAGCAGGCATGCATCTCTCTGGCGTTGCAAAAAAGCATCGATCTGCGCAGCGCCCTCGGCCTTGAAAACCGAACAGGTGCAGTACAGCAGTCGACCGCCCCGCTTGAGCAAGGGCCACAGCGCGTCGAGCATCTTCGCCTGCAGTGCGGCCAGCGTCGGCACGTCGCTGGCACGGCGCAGCCAGCGCACGTCCGGGTGGCGCCGTACGATGCCCGAGGCGGTACACGGTGCGTCGAGCAGGATGGCGTCGAAGGGCTGCCCGTCCCACCAGCTCTGGGGGCGGCTCGCATCACCTGCCTGCGTCGTTGCTTTCAGGTGCAGGCGTTGCAGCGCCTCGTCAACGCGCGCCAGCCGTTTCGCATCGTGGTCGAGCGCCAGCAGATCGAGGCTGGCCAGCTCCAGCAGATGGGCCGTCTTGCCGCCCGGCGCGGCGCAGGCGTCGAGCACCCTGGCCCCTGGTGGCAGCATGGTGCCGGCCAGCAACAGGGGCGCAGCCAACTGTGCGGCGGCGTCCTGCACCGACACATCGCCGTCGGCAAAGCCTGGCAGGCGGCCCACCGGACACGGCGTGTTCAGCACCACCCCATGCTCCCCGACCGCTCGACCCGGTATTCCCGCATCGCTCAGGCGTTGCAGGTAGGCGGCGACAGTGCCACGCCGGGTGTTGACGCGCAGTGTCATTGGCGGGCGGCGGTCGTTGGCCGCCAGCAAGTCCTGCCAGTGGTCGGGCCAGTCGGCCTGCAACCGTTCGACCCACCACTCGGGATGGTTGGTGCGCCCTGGCACCGTGCGCTGCACGACGTCGAGCACCGCCGCTCGCTCCCGAATGAAGCGGCGCAGCACGGCATTGACGAACGCCGAGCTCGCGACCAGCCGCTGGCGTGCGACGGTGACCGCGTGATCGACCAGCGTGTGATCCGCGTAGGGTGAATCTCCGTCCGGCCACAACAGTGCCAGGGCGCACAACAGCAGCGCCTCGATCGATTTCGGCGGTGCTTTCGGCGCCAGCCACACGCGGGCGGCCTGGGCCTGCCCGAGGCGCCGCAACACATGGAAGCTCAGCGACTGCACGCCGGGCCGCAATTCGCTCGGACAGTGGGCCAGTGCCTCGGTCAGCGAGCGCCCGGCGCGCACTGCCTCGATCGCGTCGGCGGTGTGGCCGAGCAGCCGGGACAGCGGAGGTGCGGGCTTGCCAGTGCCATCAGGGGGTGTGGCGGTGCCATCGGGATTCACCCGGACAAGTCTACGGGCAGGGCCCATGATGGCCTGCCTCATGTGGGCGGTGCCCAAGCTGGGTTACGCTTCGAGGGATGAAGCCCGAAACGCCGCCCATGCCCACGCTCTCTGCGCTGGACTCACGCACCACCTTCAAGGACGAGGAAGAGCTGGCGCAGTTGAGCGCATCTCAGCGAATCCGCTACCGCCTTGTCGGCGCCGATTGCCGCTACCACGCCAACGACAACATCTCGGCCTATATCAAGGAGGGCGAGCTCGAGGAGCTGAAGGCCGAAGTGCAGGCCAAGCTTCAGGAAGTTCTGGAAGCGCTGGTCATCGACACCGACAGTGACCACAACACCCACGACACCGCCCGGCGGGTCGCCAAGATGTTCCTGACCGAGATATTCCGGGGTCGTTACACGCCGATGCCCGAGGTGACCGAGTTCCCCAACATCACGCGCCTGAACGAGTTGATGATCGTCGGCCCGGTCACGGTGCGCAGCGCCTGTTCGCACCACCTGTGCCCGATCATGGGTCGCGTGTGGATAGGCATCCTTCCGAACGAGCATTCGAATCTGATCGGGCTGTCCAAGTACGCTCGCATCTGTGAATGGATCATGAGCCGTCCGCAGATCCAGGAAGAAGCGGTGACGATGCTGGCCAATGAATTGCAAGGTCGAGTCAAGCCAGACGGCCTGGCCATCGTGATGGAAGCGGATCATTTCTGCATGCGCTGGCGAGGCGTCAAGGACACCGGCGCAAAGATGATCAACAGCGTGATGCGCGGGTCATTCCTGAAAGACGCGAACCTGCGGCGCGAGTTCCTGTCGTTGCTTGATCGCCAGAAGGCCTGAGATGCCACCCGTGTCCTCACCCAGGAGAATTTCATGCTCGTGCGCTTGATGTACGTCAGCCGCGCGTCCAACTCGGTGAACCAGAACGAGTTGGTCGCGATCCTGAAGAAGTCGAAAGCCAACAACGGCGGATCCGGTATCACGGGTGTACTGTGTTTTTCAGCTGGCATCTTCCTGCAGGTGCTCGAAGGTGGACGATCACAGGTCAGCGCGCTGTACAACAAGATCGTCAACGATCCGCGGCACTACGATGTGGTGCTGTTGAGCTATGAGGAGGTCGGCGAACGCGCGTTTGCCGGCTGGTCCATGGGCCGCGCGAACCTGACGGGGCTGAACCCGGCACTGGTGATGAAGTATTCCGAGACGGCCTTGCTGAACCCGTACGCGGTGTCGGGCAAGATGTCCATGGCCTTGTTCAATGAAATGGTCGCCTCGGCGGCGATCATCTGCGACAGCTGATCAACATCGGCAGCTCGGCTGCCGGATCGATGGTCAAAGTGTGCCCGCCACCTGAAAACCGAAGACGGTGGCCACCAGGCGGGTCGGGAACTGGCGGATCGCGTCGTTGTACGTTCTCGCGGCTGCGTTGAACTGGTTGCGGGCGAAGGCCAGCGTGTTGTCGGCAGCAGCCAGCTGTTCGCTATTGGCCTCGATCTCGAGCCCGCTCAGGCGCTGCTGCCGGGCCGGCAGCTCGGCCTGCAATCGCAGCCTGGCGGCGATCAAGGTCTCCTCGGCGAGCCGCAGGCCGGTGGCTGCGCTGCCTGCACTGGGCCGGGCCCGCGCACCGTCGCAGGCCAACTGCAGTTGAGCGCAAGCTGTCAGTACCGCCTCGTACAGCGGCAGCGCTTCGTCGACGACGGCATGCAGCCCCTCGGCCCATTGCAGCAGCAGCGCGTGGCGATGCTGCACCTGGGCATCGACCGGCGCAAAGGCCTTGGCGATGTCGTCGCGCAGCGTGATCAACCGGTTGTAGGCCCCAACCGCCCAGAACACCAGCACCGCACAGCCTGCCAGCGTCGCAATCTGCGCGTCGGTCATCGGTCGCGCCCGGAGTTCTGCGCGGCGCGCAGGATCAAGTGCGAACCTCGCCCTGTCCCAGCACCACCCATTTCAGCGAAGTCAGGCCTTCTAGCCCCACCGGGCCGCGCGCATGCAGCTTGTCGGTGCTGATGCCGATCTCGGCGCCGAGGCCGTATTCGAAGCCGTCAGCGAAGCGCGTGCTGACATTGACCATCACGCTGGACGAGTCGACTTCGCGCAGGAAGCGCATGGCGCTCGGGTGGTGCTCGGTCAGGATCGCGTCGGTGTGGTGCGAGCTGTAGCGATTGATGTGCGCAATCGCCGTATCGAGGTCGGCAACCACCGCGATGCTGATGATCGGTGCGAGGTACTCCTCGAACCAGTCCTGCTCGGTGGCCGCCACGAGTCTGGCGTTGGGGACTTTCGACAGCAGTGCGAGGCTGGCCGCATCGCCGCGCATCTCGACGCCCTTGGCGGCGAACACCGCGCCGATGCGCGGCAGGAAGTCAGGCGCAATCGCCGAATGCACCAGCAGCGACTCGGCGGCGTTGCAGGGGCTGTACTTCTGCGTCTTCGCGTTGTCGGTCACCTTCATGGCGAGCTCGAGGTCCGCGCCGGCATCGACATAGACATGGCAGTTGCCATCCAGGTGCTTGATCACCGGCACCCTGGCTTCGCGCGAGATTCGCTCGATCAGCCCCTTGCCGCCGCGCGGGATGATGACGTCGACCGACTCCGGCGAGGTGATCAGGAAGCCCACCGCCGCACGGTCGGTCGTCTCGACCAGCTGCACCGCCTCGGGCGGCAGCGCGGCTTCGGCCAGCGCAGCCTGCACCCGTTTCCACAGCGCGAGGTTGGAGTGGATCGCCTCCGAACCGCCGCGCAGGATGCAGGCATTGCCGCTCTTGATGGCCAGCGACGCCGCTTCGATGGTCACGTTCGGTCGGCTCTCGTAGATCATCGCGAACACGCCCAGCGGCACCCGCATCTGGCCAACAGAGATGCCGCTCGGCCGCTGACGCAGGTGGGTGATCTCGCCAATCGGGTCAGGCATCGCAGCGATCTGCTCACAGCCTTCAGCCACCGTCTCGATGATCTTTGGCGTGAGCTTCAGCCGATCGAGCAGCGGCCCGGACGTACCGGCAGCGGTAGCAGCTTCCAGATCGCGTACGTTGGCACTGACCAGAGCCTCGACATCGGCGCGCAGCAGCCGGGCCAGCGCCATCAGCGCCTGATTCCTCGAGGCTGTTGACGACGCTGCCATCTGGGCACTGGCAGCGCGGGCGCAAGCACCCATGCGGGCAACGACATCTTTCAGGTCGGGTGCGTTCATGGTGTTCATTGTCCCAAATTCGATGTGCTTCCGCCTTTGCGCCGGGCTGCCGAGGGGCCGGGGGGCATGAGCGCAACACAGCGGCCCGCTGCAGCACTCACGCCACGAGCGGCGCTGGACGCCTGCCTGGCCGGCCTGGCGCTGCCGAAGCCTATGTCCCGCGCCACAACGGCTAGGTGCGTTCGAACTTGAACACTGCGACGCTGGCCATCAGGTTCGGCCAGCGCCGTACGCACTCACCTTGCTGGATGCCGAACGCATCGAGGATGCGCAAGCCGCAGCGGCGCGCCAGCACTTCAAAGTCGGCGTAGGTGCTGACGCGGATGTTCGGCGTGTCGTACCACTCGTAGGGCAGCGCCTTCGTCACCGGCATGTGCCCGCGCAGCACACTCAGACGGTTCGCCCAGTGTGCGAAATTCGGGAAGCTGACGATGCCGATACGGCCGACACGCGCCGTCTCCAGAAGCATTCGCTCGGTATTGCGCAGGTGTTGCAACGTGTCGACCTGAAGCACGACATCGAAGCTCTGGTCCCCGAAGATGGCCAGTCCTTCCTCGAGGTTCAACTGGATCACGTTGACGCCGCGTTGCTCGCAGGCCAGCACATTCGCGTCGGCAATCTCGATGCCGTAGCCTGTGCATTCGCGGCGGTCGCGCAGGTAGGCGAGCGTCTGGCCCGACCCGCAACCAAGGTCGAGCACGCGCGACCCGCTCGGCACCAGGTCGGCTATCAGTTCGAGGTCCTGCCGATCGCTCATGGGACGACCTTCTGAGCAGCGGTCTGCTCGAAAAGCGATGGAGACCGGCCCGGCGCGTTCATGTGGCGATCCTCACGCCTTGCAAGGCGGGCGAGCTGGCCTCGATCTCGCGAGCGATGCGATCGAAGCGTGCGCGCAGCACAGCGTGGTAGCGCGGGTCATCGAGCAGGAAGGCGTCATGGCCGTGCGGTGCGGCGATCTCGGCATAGCTGACGTCAAGCCGGTCGTCGAGCAGCGCCTTGACGATCTCGCGCGAGCGGCTCGGTGAGAAGCGCCAGTCGGTGGTGAAGCTGATGATCTGGAACTTGGCCGTGGCCGAGGCGAAGGCCGCAGACAGATCGCCGCCGTGATCGCGCGCGGGATCGAAGTAGTCGAGCACCCGGGTGATCAGGAGGTAGCTGTTCGCGTCGAAATACTCGCTGAATTTGTCGCCCTGGTGGCGAAGGTAGCTCTCGATCTCGAACTCGATGTCCTGCGTGGTGTAGCGGGGTGCGTCGCCAGGGGGGGCGTCGGCCCCGAGCGCCGCGCGCAGAGTACGACCGAACTTGGCGTCCATCGTGTCGTCACTCAGGTAGGTGATGTGGCCGATCATCCGCGCCACCCGCAGGCCGCGCTTGGGCACTGTGCCGTGGGCCAGGTAGTGGCCGCCGTGGAAATCAGGGTCGGTGACGATGGCGCGTCGCGCGACCTCGTTGAAGGCGATGTTCTGCGCCGACAGGTTGGGTGCGGTGGCAATTGCGATGCAGTGCCGCAGCCGCTGGGGGTAGCGCATCGACCAGCACAGCGCCTGCATGCCGCCCAGACTGCCGCCGATTACTGCGGCGAGTGTCGTGATGCCCAGCGCGTCGCACAGCCTGGCCTGCGCATCGACCCAGTCCTCGACGGTGACCACCGGGAAGTCGGCGCCGTAAGGCTGCCGTGTCGCCGGATTGAGGTGCGTCGGGCCGGTCGAGCCGAAGCAGGAGCCAGGATTGTTGACCCCGATGACGAAGAAGCGGTCGGTGTCCAGCGGCTTGCCCGGGCCGATCAGGTTGTCCCACCAGCCCGTGTTTTTCGGATCACCCTCGTATCGGCCTGCGACGTGATGACTGGCGTTCAGCGCATGGCATACCAGTACCGCGTTGCTGCGCGCAGCATTCAGCGTGCCGTAGGTTTCATAAGTCAGCTCGTAGTCGCGCAGAATCGCCCCACTGCGCAGGGGCAGCGCTTGCGCAAACGCCATCGATTGCGGGAAAACGAGACCCAGGGCGTCTAGGGATGAACTCATCGATGAGCTGCGCAGGCCGTCGGCGTGGCGTGCAATTGCATGGTGATGGTATGACGGGATCTGTCCGCCAATCCTGTGTTTAGCTGGGTTTGTAGAGCGCCCGCAAGCTGGAGCAAATCAGCGCTGTTTATCATTCTAGCGAGCGGGTTCCTCCGGCCGATGGCGAGCCCTGGCGACGATGGCTTTCGCGATGGGCCCTGATTACGTGAACGAGGAACATGCCGCTCCAGCGGCCTGAGTTCTACAGGAATGAAGCGATGAGCCTGGGTTTGCCCGCAGCGCGAGACAAGCAAGTGGCACTGTCACTCGGCGATTCGCTCGACCGCGGGGGGGCGTCGCTGCCGCCGGATCGGCGGCGGATTGCCTTCACCGGCGTCGGGGTGGCGATCGGGCTGGTGCTGTTTGCAATCGTCTGGCTGAGCGTGCTCGCGCTCACCAGCTTTTCTCCGCCAGTCGACAACATCGAGCAACTGACGTGGGTGCGTTCGCTGGAATGGGGCTACTACAAGCATCCACCGCTCCCGACGTGGCTGATCTGGTTGCCCGTGAAGCTTTTCGGCCTTTCTGCCTGGACCAGTTATGGCATGGGTGCTGCGATGACGCTGGGCGCCCTGGCGATCATGTGGCGCCTGCTCGTCGATCTGCGCGGCGCGGCCTATGCCGGCCTGGCGCTGCTGGCTGCGCTGTGCATCACCTACTACAACGGCAGGCTGAACTACTACAACCACAACATCGTTCTGATGTTCATCGCGACGGCAAGCGCTGCGCTGTGCTGGCGGGCGTTCGCCACCAGGCAGTTGCGTTGGTGGATCGCACTGGGCTTTGCAATCGGGCTGGGCCTGCTGTCGAAGTACCAGACCGCGGTGACCGTCGCATCGGTGCTGGCGTTCGCATTACATCAGCGGGCATGGCGCGACCCCAAGCATCGTGTTGGCTTGCTGTGCGCGACGCTGTTGGCGCTGCTCATGGTTACGCCGCACATCGAATGGTTGCGCGGACACGACTTCGGGCCGATCGAATATGCAGAGGCCACGTCGATCGGCAAGAGCCTGGATGCCTTGGCGCGGCTCAACAACTCCTTGCGCTGGCTGGTTGATCAGCTGCTCAACCGGGGGCTTCCGGCATTCGCACTGCTGGGGGTCGCCGCCCTGACATTGCGCAAGCTCAATCGGGTGACACCAGCCCAACAGATGCCACAGGCCTCACCGCGCCGAGACCCCGCGAAGGCCTTGATCTACGCCTGGGGCGTGTTGCCCTTGTGTTTCATGCTGTTGGTCGGCGTTGCCACAGGTGCCGAATTGCCCTTGCACTGGGGAACGCCCTTCCTGCTGTTCGCAGTGCCTGCCGTGATGGAGTTGAAACCGCGCCGATTCTGGGATCGCGCGGACCTTTCGAGGGTCTTGTGCGCATTCCTGATCATCCAGGCCCTGATGATGTCCAGGGAATTCGTCACGTCGCCAAACGGGATTTCCGCATTGGCCTCCAACCATTGGCGCGACTTCAATTCGCAGGAGTTTGAGCAGAGCCTCGCCGAGGCGGCCCGTACCAAGTTGCGAGGCCCGGTGCGTATCGTGATCGGCAAGAAGCAATTGGCCCAGACCTTGGCCTTGCAGTTGCCGGAGCGGCCCCTGGTCCTGATCGACGGCAGCTTCGACATCAGCCCCTGGTTGGACCGTGATGCCGTGGCGCGCTGTGGCGCGGTGGAACTGGGGCCCACGGCGACCCTGCAGGGCGGGGTACCCGTCGGACCCGTGCTGCCGGGAATGTCCTGGCGTGTTCTGATGCCTCGTGAAGGGGCGGCGCCATGCTCGCTATGAGCTTGTCAAGCGGCGCATCGAGCCACGAGCTCGCCGTGAAAGCAGCCTTGCAAAGGTCTCCATGAATCGCTCCCGAGCGCAGAACGATGTTGCTGGAGACTGGTCCGCGCCCAACGCGCCGATGTCTGCCGTGAGCCGCACCTCAGCTTGCGCTTCACCTCAGGCGGACCTGACCGCGCAGCGCCGCCGTCCGCCGGCCATTTCCTGCGTCATTCCTTGCCACAACGAAGAGCAGAACCTGGGCCGGCTTCTCCCGATGCTCAGCGAGGCCCTGACCGATTGCAGCCCTTCTTGGGAAGTCATCGTGGTCGACGATGGCAGCACCGACTCCACGCCATTGACCTTGTCAAGATGGGCTCAGACTCCGGGCTTCCGCGTCATTCAGCTGTCGCGCAACTTCGGCAAGGAAGCCGCGCTGACAGCCGGGTTGCAGGCCTGCGCGGGTGAAGTCGTCGTGATGATGGATGCCGATATGCAGCATCCCCCCGCGCTCATTGCGACCTTCATTCAACGCTGGCAGGAAGGCCACGACGTTGTCTATGCCAGCAGGATGGGTCGAGGGGATGAAAGCTGGCTCAAGCGACACGGCGCAGGTTTGTTCTACGCCTTGATCAATGCCAGCGCTCGCTTCAAGGTGCGCCCTGATGCTGGAGACTTTCGGTTGATGGATCGCAAGGTCGTCGACGCGCTTCTCTCGTTGCCGGAGCGAAACCGGTTCATGAAGGGCCTTTATGCCTGGGTGGGATTCGACGGAGTCGCTGTTCCCTACGTGCCTGACTCGCGTGCGCACGGCCTGAGTCGTTTCAATCCCTTGCGCCTGATCGGCTTGTCTCTGGACGGCTTGACCGCCTTCACCACCTGGCCCTTGCGAGTGGTCAGCGCGCTTGGCTTCACGCTGGCGCTGCTGTCGTTCGTCTACGGCGGCTATCTGACCGCGGTTTATTTTCTCTACGGACACGATGTCAGCGGCTGGACCACGATCGTCGTGGGCATGATGCTTTTGTCCGGCATCCAGCTGCTCTCGCTCGGGGTCGTCGGCGAGTACATCGCCCGCATATTTGCTGAAGTCAAGGGCAGACCCTTGTTTGTCGTCAAGCGCGATATCGGGCACGGCCTGGATACCCCCGAACGGCGCAACGCTCAACAGTGAATGACGATGTCCCATCGGCTCGCGGCCAAGAGCAGCCACGCCTGGCGGCGCCTGCTTTGCTGCCGGCGCTGCCTCGGGTCTGCGTGTGTGTCGATGACTTCGGTCTGCATTCAGGCATTGACGGTGCGGCTCTGCGCCTCGCCGACATGCGGCGCGTTCATGCGATCAGCTGCCTCGTAGGCGGGAAGTCGTGGATCGCGTCGAGCTCATCGCTGCGTGAGTTCAACCCGGATGACCTCGATATCGGCCTCCATCTGGATTTCACCGAAGCGCCCCTTCTCGGGGGGTCACGCCGCTCGCTGCGCGAACTGATCGTGGCGAGTCACCTGCGGTTGCTTGATCGTCAGGTCATCCGGGCTGAGATTCGGGCGCAATTCGACGCATTCGAGCAGTTCATGGGCCACGCCCCGGCATACGTCGATGGGCACCAGCATGTGCATCAGCTGCCGGTGGTGCGCGGTGAACTCTTGTCGGAGTTGGAAGCCCGCGGGTATGACACGGCGCCCTGGATCAGGTCGACCTTCGCACCCCGCGCGCGGCGCGCTGGCTCCACAGGCTCGCCGGGGCGCTTCAAGCCGCTGGTGATCGAGGCGTTGGGCGCGCGTGGGCTGGCTGCCGCCGCGCACCGACTCGGTTATCCGCAGAACCGACACCTGCTGGGGGTGTACGACTTTCAAGGGGGGCGAGGCCGCTTTCGCCAACTGCTCGCCGGCTGGTTGCGCAGCGCCTGCGACGGCGACCTGCTGATGTGTCATCCCAGTCTCGCCACGGGTGACGCTGATCCGCTGATCGAGGCGCGTCTGGCTGAATTCGAGGTCCTTTCCAGTGCAGGGTTTGAATCCGACCTGTCTGCTGCCGGGGTGCAACTGGGCTCGATGAGCAGGATGTTCGCGCCTCGACACTGATCGCACGGCAGCTTCGTGCCATTGGCGCGACTTGGTCGGTGTGGCAGGCCTACCGATCATCGCGCGGCCTCGCTACGATCTCTCACGCTCGTTGCGTGCGTACTGTGCCGCCATGCGGCTTGCGAGGACGGCCCATGCTCACCTGGCTTGAAAAACTGAAACGACCCCTCTCGCTACGCTACGCGGTGTGGTTCCTCTGCGCCGTCGGGCTGGTGCTGAGCCTGTCGCTGTCCGTGATGATGAAGGTCCACGGTGGCTGGGCCTGGGTATTGCCGCTGACCTTCGCGGCGCTGGTGCTGCTGGGCCTGCGCGACACGCTCCAGGGCACGCACTCGGTGCTGCGCAACTATCCGGTCATCGGCCATGTCCGCTACCTGTTTGAATTCATCCGGCCCGAGATCCGCCAGTACTTCATCGAGGGCGACACCGAGGCGGCGCCTTTCTCGCGTCAGCAGCGCTCGCTGGTCTACCAGCGCGCCAAGGGTGAATCCGACAAGCGGCCGTTCGGCACCCAGTGCGATGTCGGCGCACAGGGCTACGAGTGGATCAACCATTCGATGCGGCCGACCCGCCTGCCGACGCACGATTTCCGTGTTGTCATCGGTGCCGGCCACGACGACTCGACTCTTCTGCCCCTCGACCGTGGCACGCCCTGCACCCAGCCCTACAGCGCCAGCGTATTCAACATCTCGGCCATGAGCTTCGGCGCGCTGTCGGCCAACGCGATCCTGGCGCTGAACGCAGGTGCGAAGCGTGGCGGCTTCGCCCACGACACTGGAGAGGGCTCGATCAGCCGCTACCACCGCGGCCCCGATCCGGAGGGTGGTGGCGACCTCATCTGGGAGATCGGCTCAGGCTACTTCGGCTGCCGAAACACGGACGGCAGCTTCAACCCCGATCTGTTCGCTGCCAACGCCCGGTCGGCGCAGGTCAAGATGATCGAGCTGAAGCTGAGCCAGGGCGCCAAACCGGGGCATGGCGGCGTGCTGCCGGGCCCGAAGGTGACTCCCGAGATCGCCAAGGCACGCGGCGTGCCGCCGTGGGTCGATTGCGTCAGCCCGGCCAGCCACAGCGCGTTCTCGACGCCCATCGAGATGATGCGGTTCATCGATCGACTGCGGGCGCTGTCCGGCGGCAAGCCGGTCGGCTTCAAGCTGTGCATCGGCCACCCCTGGGAATGGTTTGCGATGGCCAAGGCGATGCTCGCCACCGGGATCACGCCGGACTTCATCGTCGTCGATGGTGGCGAGGGCGGCACCGGCGCGGCACCGCTCGAATTCACTGACCACGTTGGCGCGCCGCTGCAGGAAGGTCTGCTGCTGGTGCACAACACCTTGGTGGGCTTGAACCTGCGGCACCGGGTCAGGATCGGCTGTGCCGGCAAGGTGGTCAGCGCCTTCGACATCGCCCGCACGATGGCGCTCGGCGCCGACTGGTGCAACTCGGCACGCGGCTTCATGTTCGCGCTCGGCTGCATCCAGTCGCAGTCCTGCCACACAGGCGCCTGCCCCACGGGGATCAGCACGCAGGACCCGCGCCGACAGCAGGCGCTGGTCGTGCCCACCAAGGCGGACCGCGTCTACAACTTCCATCAGACGACGCTGATGGCACTGAAGGAACTGGTGCAGGCGGCCGGCCTCGATCACCCCGGTGCGATCACGGCAGCACACATCGTGCGCCGCACCAGCGATCACGAGGTCAAGCTGCTGAGCAACCTGCTGCCGTTCATCCAGCCGGGCTCGTTGCTCGCCGGGAACCTCACGCACAGCGTGTACCGGCTCTATTGGCCGATGGCGCAGGCGGAGAGCTTCGCGGTCGCGATGTGAACTGGAGTCCTGCGCCGAAGCAGCGCAGGCGGATCAGGCTGTCGGTGGCTGGCTGTCAATGAAGCTCTGTCGGGCATTCAGCTTGTCCGACAGCCGCACCAGATTCGGGTACGGGCCGCGCCAGTCGATCTGCGGGAAGCGGTAGTCCAGGTACGACAGCGCGCAACCGACGGCGACGTCGGCCAGTGTGAGGTGGGTCCCGTTGCAGCACCAGAGCTTGTCGGCCAGGCCCGCGCTCATCGCGGCCAGTGCGGTGTGGACCTTGGCAAATTGGCGCTCGACCCAGGCATTGCTTCGTTCGCCGTCCCTGCGGCCGACCCAGGTCAGCTCCAGGCGCGCAGCCACGCCAGCATCGAGCACGCCGTCGGCCAAGGCCTCCCATGTGCGCACTTCGGCGCGTTCGCGCCCGCGCTCCGGGATCAGTCGACCGACTGGCGACAGGGTGTCGACATACTCGACGATGACCCGCGAATCGAACACGGCTTCGCCGCCTTCCATCACGAGACAGGGCACCTTGCCCAGCGGATTTGCGGCCAGGATGGTGTCGCGCGCCCAGACATCTTCCAGTTCGAATTGGTAGTCGAGCTTCTTTTCAGCCAGCACGATGCGCACCTTGCGCACATAGGGGCTGGTCAGCGAGCCGATGAGTTTCATGTCGGAGTGCGTTCAGCGAGTCGCCGAAGTCGGAGTGAGTCGGTGCAACAAATTGCAAAAATCATTCTAACGAGGCGTTTTTTCGTTGCAGGGTGTTCGCATCACCCTGAAGACCAAGGGCTCAGCGAGCCAGCGTCCAGTCGACATGGGCCGGCCGTCCCGGCAACTCGAGTTGCGACACAACGGGAGCGCTGCCAGCGACCCGCTTGCCGCAGCGCCACACCACCAGCCGGTTCGCCCGCAGCCGCACCGCTTCCACGATCGAACCTGCCTGCAGCAGCACCAGGTTGGCATCGGCGCCAGGTTTCAGGCCGTGGTGCTCGATGCCCAACACCTTCGCTGCGTTGACGGTGACCGCATCGAAGCATGCGGCGATCTGTGCGGGCGATGTCATCTGCGCCACATGCAGGCCCATCTGCGCGACCTCCAGCATGTCGGCAGAACCCAGCGGGTACCACGGGTCCATCACGCAGTCCTGGCCGAAGGCCACGTTGAGGCCGGCGGTCATCAGTTCGGGCACACGGGTCATGCCGCGGCGCCTCGGGTAGGTGTCGTGGCGGCCCTGCAGCGTGATGTTGATCAGCGGGTTGGCGACCACATGTACCTGTGCCTCGGCCATCAGCGGGATCAGCTTCGAGACGTAGTAGTTGTCCATCGAGTGCATCGAGGTCAGGTGCGAGCCGGTGACGCGGCCATGCAGCCCGAGCCGCTGCGTGTGGAAGGTCAGTGTCTCGATGTGGCGCGACATCGGGTCGTCGCTTTCGTCGCAGTGCATGTCGACGCGAAGTCCACGCTCGGCGGCCAGTTCGCACAGGATGCGGATGCTCTCGGCGCCGTCAGCCATCGTCCGCTCGAAGTGCGGAATGCCGCCGACGACCTCCACGCCCTTGTCCAGCGCGCGTTTCAGGTTGGCGAGCGCATTCGGCGAACGCAGCAGCCCGTCCTGCGGAAACGCGACCAGTTGCACATCGAGGTAGGGTGCGACCTGCTGCTTCACCTGCAGCAGCGCTTCCACCGCCAGCAGCCTGTCGTCGCACACGTCCACATGCGACCGGATCGCGAGCAGCCCCTTGGCCACTGCCCAGTCACAGTACTGCAGCGCGCGCTCGACCAGTGCGTCCTGCGTCAGCTGCGGCTTCAGCTCGCCCCACAGCGCGATGCCTTCGAGCAGCGTGCCGCTGGCATTGACCCGCGGCAGGCCGTAGCTCAGCGTCGAGTCCATGTGGAAGTGCGCATCGACGAACGACGGGGCCAGCAGCTGACCCCGTGCATCGACCTCGGGCGTACCTTCGGGTGCAGCAAGGCGCTGCCCGATCGCCGCGATGTGGCCGTCCTGTACCAGCACGTCGATGTCACGGCGCCCATCGGGCAACGTGGCGTGGCGGATCAGCACGACTACTTCGTCCCGAACAGGCGGTCGCCCGCGTCGCCCAGTCCGGGCAGGATGTAGCCGTGATCGTTCAGCTCACGATCGATCGCGGCGGTGTAGATCGGCACGTCGGGGTGCGCCTGCTGCAGTGCCTTCAAGCCTTCCGGCGCAGCCAGCAGGCACACGAAGCGGATCGATCGGGGCATCGTTTCCTTCAATCGGTCGACCGCCGCCACCGCCGAGTTGCCGGTGGCCAGCATCGGGTCGAGCACGATGGCATCTCGCTCATGCATGTCGGAGGGCATCTTGAAGTAGTACTCGACCGCGACCAGCGTCTTCGGGTCGCGGTACAGGCCGACGTGGCCGATCCGCGCGCCCGGCACCACCGTCAGCATGCCGTCCAGGAATCCGCCGCCGGCCCGCATGATGCTGACGAAGACCGTCTTCTTGCCGTCGATGACCGGTGACTTCATCGCCTCCAGCGGGGTTTCGATGTCGATCAGCTGCGTTGGCATGTCGCGCGTGACCTCGTAGGCCATCAGCATGCTGATCTCGCCCATCAGGCGGCGGAAGCTGTTGGTGCTGCAGTCCTTCTGCCGCATCAACGTCAGCTTGTGCTGCACCAGCGGGTGGGTGATGTGGTGGATGGTTGCGGTCATGGGCGCCTCGTTCGATGGATCAGAAAACCGTGCCGTCGCTGTCGATCGCGAGAGGTGGCGAGCCGTCGCGAAGTTCCCTGGCAATCTCCCGGCCCGCGGCCCAGGTGCCGCCTTCGAGGATGCAGGCCAGCGGCATCTCCTCGGCGGTTTTCCCGAGCCTCTCCCGCACCAAGGGCGCCAGCTCGTCGATCAGCGACACCGTCAGCGCGCGCCATTCGATGATGAATTCGTCGGACACCTTCCAGCGCTTTTCCAGCAGGCGCGGATCGCGCGGCACGATCACGCCGCCGTCGAGCAGCAGGCCGCCGTTGCGGTACTCGGGCAGGCCGGTCAGCGCGTCGAGGCCCGACACCTTCACGCCGGCCCACATCAGCGGCTCGAGCAGCGAATAGCTCAGCCACTGGCTCAGCTTGTGGAACGGCACCCAGTCGTCGGTCGTGCCGTGGCCACCGTCCGACTTCGACTCACCGCCGGCCCAGCGGTGCGGCCACACGTCGCCCAGCGGCACGCCTTGCAGCATGCTACCGGTCAGCCAGATCGACGAGAACGCATCGAGCACCGCGCGCAGCACCTGGGCTGCGGCGATATGGTGCCCGGCCTCCTGCGAGGCGCTCGCGCCGGCGATCTGCCCTGTCAGCTGATCGAACAGCGCACCTGGACGCGCTCCCATGCCGTGATCGGCCGCGAGCGCAGCGCCGAGTCGGTTCAGCAGCGCGACGCGCCCCTTCAGCCCGACCAGCGGGTTGCCACTGCTGACCTGGAAGCTGCTGCGCAAGGCGGACACATCCAGCCTCTGCAAGGCTGCGGCATCGGCGCGCAATCGGTCGCCCGGCGTGTCGGAAAACAAGCCCTGCTGGAACGCATGCCAGCTCGCCACGCCCAGGCCTTCCGATCGCGTGAAAGTCTGCCCGCTGTCGGCCTCCAGATAACGCCAGTTCGGGCCCGCCCCGGCATCGAGGAGCACGCTGACCACCGTCAGGTCGATGCGGGCGCGGGCCTGGTCTTCCATGGTGCGACCGGCCATCGCTTCATCCATTTCGACTTTGCGATCGATGCCACCTGACTCGAAATGCCGCCAGCGGCTGTGAAACGGAATCCGCAGGTCGGGATAGGTGGTCCGCGTGACCCGCTCGACGCGTGCCGCGACTTCATCGAGCCGGCTGCGGTCGAGCTTGAAGTTCGACGACCGGCCTTCGCTGACGGCCTGCGTGATCGCACCACAACGGCGGCGGATGGTCGCCGCGTCACGCAACACGCTGATCGCATCGCGGCCGTGGGGCGCGGCGAACGCGGACTCACTCAAGACCGCGCCCCTTGGTGCCCGCCAGCTCGGCAGATGTGGGCACGGCGCCGTCGGTGAAGTATCCGGCGGCGATCTTGGCGTCGATCTCGACACGGGCGTCGGCTGGTACCAGGTCATCAGGAATCCTGATGCGTTCGCCCACCTCGATGCCGCTGCCGGTGATCGCGTCGTACTTGTCGTTGCTCATGCTGACCAATCGGTGGATTTTTCGGATGCCGAGCCAATGCAGCACGTCGGGCATCAGCTCCTGGAAGCGCATGTCCTGCACGCCCGCGACGCACTCGGTGCGCAGGAAATAGGTGTCGGCACTGTCGCCGCCCACCTGCCGCTTGCGCGCGTTGTAGACCAGGAACTTGGTGACTTCGCCGAGCGCGCGGCCTTCCTTGCGGCTGTAGGCAATCAGGCCGACGCCACCGGCCTGCGCGCCGCGGATGCATTCCTCGATCGCGTGCGTCAGGTAGGGACGGCAGGTGCAGATGTCGGAGCCGAACACATCGCTGCCATTGCACTCATCGTGCACCCGCGCGGTCAGCGGGACCTGCGGGTCGGCCAGGTCGCGGACGTCGCCGAAGACATACAGCGTCTGCCCGCCGATCGGCGGCAGGAAGACCTCGATGTCGCTGCGCGTGACCAGCTCCGGGTACATGCCACCGGTCTCCTCGAACAGTGCACGCCGCAGGTCGGCCTCGCTGACCTTGAAGCGCCTGGCGACACCTGGCAGCCACCACACCGGCTCGATCGCGATCTTGGTGACCACGGCCGAGCTGTCTTCGAGCAGCACCCTGCCATCGACGGCCAGCCGCTGGAACGCGATGGCCTGTCTGATCTCCGGCAGGTGGATGTGCGCTTTGGTGACCGCGATGGTCGGACGGATATCGATGCCGTCGGCGATCAGGTCGCCAAACACATCGGCGACCGATGCCCCCCAGGGGTCGATGGAGACGATGCGGTCGGCGTCGCCCCACTGCGGGCAGGGGCCGATCACATCGGTGGGCGAGGTGTTCGTCAGGTCCGCGCGGTGGCCCTTGAGCAGGTTGCCGGCGGCCACTGCGAGCGCGCGGTAGACACCATAGCTGCCGCTGTGCGTGCCGATCACATTGCGCTGGCTGCGGTTGGTGGTGGTGCCGACGACCGGCCCGCGTTCGCTGGCGGTGGCCGCGCCCCAGTGGAGGGCCGGTGCGCCGCCCGCGCCCTGCTGGCCCGGGTGCGAGGTCAGCCGGATATGCCTGCTCGATGGTGCGGTGGAGGGCAAGCCGTGAGAGGCGCTGTCAGAAGCCATTCGGCAGTCTTTCGAGGGTGAGCGGCGCGAGGGGTACACCATGAGAGAGCATAAGGCGCGACCAGTGAAGGCGGCATACCGATCGACGCCAGCGCACGCCCTAAACTTCAAGGCTATCCGCCCCCGACTCCCATTGCTCCCGCGGCACCACGCTCGCCATCCGATGAACCTGTCCCCGCTTACTGCCCTGTCGCCGCTTGACGGCCGCTATGCCGCCAAGGTCGAGCCGCTGCGCGCGCTGCTCAGTGAATACGGCCTGATGCACCGCCGCGTGCAGGTCGAGGTGGAATGGTTCATTGCGCTGTCCGACGCCGGCCTGCCCGAGTTCCCTCCGCTGTCCGCAGGCGCGCGCGCCTTGCTCCGCAGCAAGGTGGCGGCCTTCTCGGAAGCCGATGCGCAGGCCATCAAGGACATCGAGCGCACGACCAACCACGACGTGAAGGCGGTCGAATACTGGCTGAAGGCGCAGTTCAAGGGCGAAGCGGAACTGCTGGCGGCCAGCGAGTTCGTTCACTTCGCCTGCACCAGCGAGGACATCAACAACACCAGCCACGCGCTGATGCTGCAGGCTGCCCGCACCGAGGTGCTGCTGCCGACGCTCGACAAGCTCATTGCCGTGATGGGTGACCTGGCACACAGGCTTGCGCCGCTCGCGATGCTGAGCCGCACGCACGGCCAGACCGCGAGCCCGACCACGCTGGGCAAGGAAGTCGCCAACGTCGTCGCCCGGCTCATCCGCGCCCGCGAGCGCATCGCTGGCGTGCAACTGCTTGCCAAGATGAATGGCGCAGTCGGCAACTACAACGCGCACCTGGCGGCGTATCCCGACATCGACTGGGAAGCCTTCAGCCGCCAGGTCGTCGAGCAGCAGCTGAAGCTGACGTTCAACCCGTACACCATCCAGATCGAGCCCCACGATTACATGGCCGAGCTGTTCGATGCGGTGGCGCGCAGCAACACCATCCTGATCGACTGGTCGCGCGATGTGTGGAGCTACATCAGCCTCGGCTACTTCAAGCAACGCCTGAAGGAAGGCGAGATCGGCAGCAGCACGATGCCGCACAAGGTCAACCCGATCGACTTCGAGAACGCCGAAGGCAACTTCGGCCTGGCCAATGCGCTGCTCACGCACCTGAGCCAGAAGCTGCCGATCAGCCGCCTGCAGCGCGACCTCACCGACAGCACCGTGCTGCGCAATATGGGTGTGGCCCTCGGCTACGCGCTGCTCGGCGCCGACAGCCTGCTGCGCGGCCTGGGCAAGCTCGAAGTCGACGAGGTGCGCCTGGCGGCCGATCTCGATGCCGCGTGGGAAGTGCTCGCCGAACCGATCCAGACCGTGATGCGCCGGTACAGCCTGCCGAACCCCTATGAGCGGCTGAAGGAGCTGACGCGCGGCAAGGCCATCACCCGCGAATCGATCCAGGAATTCATTGCCACGCTGGAGATTCCGGCAGCAGAAAAGGAGCGGTTGCTGGCGATGACGCCAGGGTCGTATGTCGGGCTCGCGGCGGAGTTGGCGCGGCGAATTTGAGGCGCGCAAAGTTATTGCGGACGACTTCCACTCAGCGAGCGTTTCCGTGTTTGAGGCTGTCATTGAATTCATGACGTCCTGGCATTCCGGTAGTCGCGGTCGCGCGTATGGCTGGGTGTATTTCTTGGGGTATGTCGTTGTGCCGCTTGTCGGTGCCCTTGCAGTCAAGGAGCTCCGTGCGCGGCGGAAGCGGCTTTTGCAGAGCACAAGCGCGCAAATAGCCGCCGGGCCGCTTCGTGCTGTAGCCGTTGTCGAGCAGGCGAACGGCTCGCGCCGGGTGGAAGGAGTTTTTCGCTCGATCGAGGGACGCTACGAATTGTTGCTACGCGATACCGTGAACAGCGAGTCCATCGAGTCAACGCACCTCTTTGAAACCGTGGAACAGCTAGAGAAGTACCTTGAGTCGAACACCGTATTGCGCCTGGGTGACTTCAGCGCGAGCTGACTTGTCGTAGCAGACGACATCGGTGGCGGCGCATTTCGATGCGTGCCTCACCCACCAAAGCGACGATCAATTGTGTCTGTGCGGTGACTGCTGGCTGTTCAATCAGTACCTTATAATGGTACCATATTCGCATGCGACGGAAGCACCAGCGCACCCTTGAACTGATCTTTTCGCGCCCCACTAGCGGCAATGTGCCCTGGCGTGACATCGAGGCGCTGTTTGCCGAACTGGGTGCCGAAGTCAGCGAGCGGGAAGGTAGCCGTGTCGCCGTGGTCTTGTTCGAGGAGGTTCGGGTGTTTCACCGACCGCACCCGTCTCCGCACACCGACAAGGGCGCCATCGCCAGCATTCGCAAATGGTTGGAACAGCACGGAGTCGAGCCATGAACACCATGACCGTGGACGGGTACCACGCCAAGATCGAATACGACGACGATCTGGAACTCTTTCGGGGCGAGATTCTGGGCTTGAGCGGTGGGGCCGACTTCTACGGCAAGAACCCGAAGGAGTTGCGCGCCGAATTCAAGAAGTCGCTTCAGGTGTTTCTTGATGTGTGCGAGGAAAAGGGCATCGCGCCACGACGTCACTTCTCGGGCAAGTTCAACTTGCGCATTCCGCCCGAGCTGCATGAGAAGCTGGCAATCGAAGCCCAGGCGCAGGGCAAGAGCATCAACACATTGGCTCAAGAAGCATTGCAACAGCGGGTCGCGTCTTCATGACCTTCGTTGATCAACTGCTCGCTGCCGAGTCGCAGAACGACTCCCTGCTGTGCGTCGGCCTAGACCCTGAGCCATCTAGGTTTCCGGGCGCCTGGAATGGCGATGCCAGTCGCATCTTCGACTTCTGCGCGGCGATCGTCGATGCGACGAAGGATCTGGCGATCGCGTTCAAGCCGCAGATCGCGTACTTCGCCGCGTACCGCGCCGAGGACCAGCTGGAAGCGCTGATCGCGCACATCCATGCGGTGGCGCCTGCCGTGCCGGTGATCCTCGACGCCAAGCGTGGCGATATCGGCAGCACCGCGCAGCAGTACGCCCGCGAGGCCTTCGAGCGCTACCGGGCCGACGCGGTCACGCTCTCGCCGTTCATGGGCCACGACTCCATCGAGCCCTACCTCGACTACGCCGACAAGGGGCTGATCCTGCTGTGCCGCACCTCGAATGCGGGCGGCTCGGACCTGCAGGCGCAGCGGATCGTTGGCCCCGATGGGCAGCCCGGCGACCTGCTGTACGAGCACATTGCCCGGCTCGCACAGGGGCCGTGGAACCGCACCGGGCAGCTCGGACTGGTGGTCGGCGCGACGTTTCCGGCCGAGATCGCGCGAGTGCGTGAACTGGCGCCGACGCTGCCCTTGCTCATCCCTGGCATCGGCGCGCAGGGCGGTGATGCGCCGGCGACCGTGCGCGCAGGCTGGCGTGCGCACAGCGGTCGCACCACCGGCCCGATCGCGGTCAACTCGTCGCGCGCCGTGCTGTACGCGAGTGCGGACGACGACTTTGCCGAAGCTGCGCGACGCGTTGCCGATGCGACACGGCAGCAGCTGAACAACGCACGCTGAGGGCCTGGCGCCCGGCCGATCACTCGGCTTGGCGCGACACGATCAATCCAGGCTGACCTCGGCGCGCACGATGCCGGCGCGATCGGCCCGCGCCGTCATCGTCAGTCGCGTGCCCTGCGGCGCCCGCACCACCCATTCGCCGACCGCCCGATCAGGGGTGGCGTCGTGACCGCCGTGTCGGCCCAGCAGCGACTCCGGCGGTGCGTGACCCTCCAGTTGCGGGCCTTCGTAGCGCAGCTTGCCGCTGACCAGCGCGACGGTGGAATCGGGGCTGCCGCTGATGCTGGGCAGGTGGATCTCGAACATCACGCCGCGCACCACCTTGCGCTCCAGCGCGCGCTTGCTGATGTAGCACGGCAGCCAGCCGCTGTTGGCGACCGCCAGCCGCACCCGCCAGGTGTCAGGGCCGAGTGCTCTCACTTCGGTGCGCAGCAACTCCAACTTCGGCAGGCTCAGCGCCAGCTGCGTCATCCAGGCCGGGAAGCGCGCAGCCTCTCGCTCACGCAGGTGTGGCGGCGGATTGCGCCAGTAGTTCTGGTAGTCCCAGCCGCCGATCTCCACGTCGCCCAGCTGCGGATGCAGGAAGGGTCGCCACGCGACGTAAGCCCGGCCGTCGCAGTGCTCGTCGCTCCACTTCAGCAGCTTCAGGTCATCGGCCACCGGGTGCTCGCGGTACCAGTCGATCCACGGGTAGCCGGTGATACCGGCCTCGGCGTTCGGCGACCAGATTTCCACGGTCCAGAACAGCATGCCCAGGTGCTCATAGGCCCAGTCCTGCGTGCCGGTGATGATTTCCTTCGGGTGGTACTTGAACTCGTGCCAGGCGCTGACCGCCGGGTAGCCGGTCAGCTTCGCGCCGAGTGCACTGAAGCGCTTCAATGACCACAGATCCTCCGGGATCATGCCCTCGTCGCTGTGCGTGCCCATCGGGCGCAGGATCACGCCACCGTGGGTGTGGAAGCTGATCACCGCGCCGATGTTCGGATGGCTGGTGATGAAGTCCACCATCGCGCGCACTTCGGGCTCGCTGGTCGGGTAGGGGCCTGCGCCCTTCTGCTCGTGTTCCTGCCGCCACTGCGAAGGAAAATTGCGGTTCAGGTCCAGGCCCTCGGGATCGGAGTTCACCTGCACCCTCAGCCCGTCGTAGTGCTGCAGCGTGCCTTCGGGGATCACGCGGTAGTAGTCGCCGCCGAACTCTCCGGGCTCGCGCGCCACCATCATCCGCGGGTCGAGCGTGCAGCACTTGAAGCCGCCGTGCGGGTCGCGGATGCGCATCAGCAGCACGCGGCCGTCGCCGTCGATGTCTTCCACTGTCAGGCCATCGACCGCGGCATCTTCGTGCGGATAGCGTCGTGTCGACGAACGGATGTGACGCGGTCGGTCGGCCAGCGCCAGTTCGGCACCGTCGGGGTTGAGACGCGGGCACAGATAGACGACGCGGGTATCGAGCAGCTGGGTGATCCTGCGCCCTTCGTCCGTCAGGGTTCCGTAGCCGGTGACCAGCTGATGCAGGTAGTACAGGCAGGCGGTGCTGGCGCACAACTCGGCGGCGTGGATGTTGCCGTCGGCCCAGAAAGCCGGCTTGTCGGTGTCGATGCCGGTCGCCGACTGCGTGACCACGGCCACCCAGATGTCGCGGCCCTCGTGGCTCTTGCCGATGGACACCACCGACACCAGCCCGGGGTAGGTCGCCGCGTAATCGGCGAGCAACTGCGCCAGCGCGTCGTAGCGGTAGAAGATGTCGAAGCGGGGCGCGGGAGTGGAGGCCGTGGAGGTCATGGGCGCAACGGGCTGCGAGAATCCGTCGCTCTTAGGGTCTGACATTCGCCCTGAGAGTCACTCGGACACCGGCTCACCCCCCACGAAAACCTTCAGCTCGCCCGGTGCGAAGGCGATCCAGGCTTCGTCGCAGGTCAGCGGATCGGTGACGATCACTGCCACCCGGTCCGTCGGGGTGGTGAGTCGGGCGAAGTCGACGCTGATGTCGTCGTCCTGCAGCCGCGCCTGCTGGAACGGGTGCTGGCGGACCAGATAGCTGAGCTGGGTCGAGCAATGCGCCCACAGCGCCTCGCCCTGGCTCAGCATGAAGTTGAAGCTGCCGTGCGCCGCGATCTGCGGCACCAGCTCACGCAGGGTGGCGCTCAGTTCGGCCACCGAGGGCATGCGGGCGTGCGCCTTGGAGAGCTCCTGCATCAGCCAGCAGAAGGCGAGTTCACTGTCGGTGTCGCCGACCGGGTGGAACGAGGCGTGCAGTCGCGGTGCATAGTCGACCAGGTTGCCGTTGTGAGCGAACGCCCAGTAGCGACCCCAGAGCTCGCGCACGAAGGGGTGCGTGTTTTCCAGAGCGACACGGCCCTGCGTGGCCTTGCGGATGTGTGCGATCACATTCCTGGAGCGGATCGGGTAGCGACGCACCATCTCCGCCACCGGGGACTCGCGTGCGCTTTGCGCGTCGACGAACAGCCGCAGCCCGGCGCCTTCGAAGAAGGCGATGCCGAAGCCGTCCTGGTGCTCGTCGGCGCGGGTCGAAAAGCCGGTGAAGCTGAACACGATGTCGGTCGGCGTGTTGCCGTTCATTCCGAGGAGCTGGCACATGCGGTCGGTCCTCAGGTGTGCACGAAGAGCATGCGCATCCAGCTCTTCACCGTCAGCAGGCTGCTCGGCAGGTGGGTCTCTTCCAGCAGGCCGGTCATGCGCCGCAAGCGGCTCGGGCTGCGCTTGGCGCTCCACACCACCAGATCCACCAGCCAGGGGTGCATGTTGACGATGTTCGCCTTGTCGTACATCTCGTAGCGCGGCTGGAGCGCGCGCACCTTGTGCTCGTAGGCGGCGCGTACCTCAGCCTCCGGCAGTCGCTGGCGTTGCCCGTCGATCAAGACGTCGGCCGCGGCCAGCCCGGTCTCCAGTGCCTTGCCGATGCCTTCGCCGGTGAAGGCGTAAGTGCTGCCTGCGGCTTCACCGGTCACCATCAGGCCCGGGCGCGACAGCTGTGCCCCGCGCAGCGAACATCGCAGCGGTGCACCTTTCAGCTCGCCGACCCATTCGCCGCCCGCCACCAGTTCACCGGCAGCTCGGTGCACCCGGGTGAATTCATCGAACATCGCTCGCAGGTTGATGTCCTGCATCGTCTGGCCCGACTCATCGCCCATCGCATGGCTGTGCGCCACGCCGACCCCGATGTTGAACACGCCGTCGGGACCCGGGAAGATCCAGCCGTAGCCGCGCTTCAGCCGCGGGTGCCAGACCACTTCCAGCTCGGTGATGCGATCCACCATTGCCGGGTTCCTCACGTAGCCGCGCAGTGCCACGCCGGTCGGTGTGCGACGCTCGCACATCTTGGCCGCCATCAGCGCTTGCGGCGTTGCGCCGCTGGCGATCAACACCCATGTCGCGCGCACCTCGCGAGTGATTTCGCCTGAGCGCACGGTGGCGCCGACGACCCGACGCGCCCCGGCATCGCCTTCTTCCAGCGCGCCGACGAAGCGCACTGGCGCGTGCATCCGCGCGCCAGCGTCGACCGCCGCCCGGCAAAGCATCTCGTCGAGTTCGCGGCGCGGCAGCACCGCCAGCGTGCCCGGCACGTCGATGCGGCCGCCGCGCGGGCCGATCACCGCCACATGGCGCACCGAGCGCGCGCGTGCCAGCACCGTCTCGAGCAGCCTGAGCCGACGCAGCGCATGGTGCGCGTCGGGGATCAATCCATCGCCGCAGACCTTGTCGCGCGGAAATGCCTGTTGGTCGATCAATACGACGTCGAAGCCCGCACCCGCCAGCGTGATCGCCGCTCCACTGCCGGCCGGCCCGGCGCCGACGATCAGCACATCGCAATGCGCCGGCAGCGCATCGAGTGGCAGATTCAACGCAGCAGTGGGATTCGGGAGGGCTTGCGGCATGCGAAACACGGGAGAATGAGCCGACAACCATCCTCGGCCCTCAAGCATCGAATTGTGGCGCTGCTTCTGACATGAGATTCCTCGTCACCGGCGTGGCCGGCTTCATCGGCATGTTTGTCGCGCAGCGGCTGCTGGCGCGTGGCGAGCGGGTGGTCGGCATCGACAACCTGAATGACTACTACGACCCCGCTCTGAAGGCAGACCGGCTGGCCCGCCTGAAGGGGTCGGCGCATTTCGCTTTCCACAAGCTCGATCTTGCCGACCGCGAAGGCATGGCCGCGCTGTTCTCCCGCGAGTGCTTCGATGGCGTCGTGCACCTTGGCGCCCAGGCCGGCGTGCGCTATTCGCTGACCAACCCGATGGCCTACGTCGACAGCAACCTGGTCGGTTTTGCCAATGTGCTGGAGGGCTGCCGCCACCACGGGGTGGGGCATCTCGTCTACGCCAGCTCGTCCAGCGTCTATGGCGGCAATGCGCGGCTGCCCTATGCCGAGGCCGACGCGGTCGATCATCCGGTGAGTCTCTATGCCGCGACCAAGAAGGCCAATGAGGCGATGGCGCACAGTTACAGCCACCTCTATGGTCTGCCGACTACCGGACTGCGCTTCTTCACCGTGTACGGACCCTGGGGCCGGCCTGACATGGCACCCTTCCTGTTCGCCGATGCGATGCTCGCGGGTCAGCCGATCAAGGTCTACAACCAGGGCCGGATGACACGCGACTTCACCTATGTCGACGACATCGTCGAAGGCGTGCTGCGGGTGCTCGACAAGCCGGCGACAGCGAACCCGCAGTACGACCCTGCTGCGCCTGACCCGGCCAGCAGCAGCGCGCCCTGGCGTGTCTTCAACATCGGCAACAGCACGCCAGTGCCGCTGCTGGACTTCATCGACACGATGGAGCGCGCACTGGGTGTGGTTGCGGTGCGCGAGATGCTGCCTTTGCAACCGGGCGATGTGCTCGCCACCCATGCTGACACCTCGGCACTGCACGCCTGGGTCGGTTTCAGCCCGAGCACTCCGCTGGCTGAAGGCGTGCAACGCTTCGCCGACTGGTTCAGGCCGCGCTATTTTCCCGGCGCAAGCGCTTGAGCGTTTCTGCCCGGCAGCGAACGTGGCAGGTGCTGCGCCTGCTCGGCGCGCCCCTGTTGCTGGGCGGCGTGGTGTGGTGGGCCGGTCCGCAGGCTATCTGGGCCGCGCTGCGCGGGGCCGATGTCCGGTGGCTCGCGGCCGGGCTGCTGTGCGCGTTCGCAGGCAATGTCGCGGCAGCGCTGCGCTGGGGCGAGCTGGCGCGCTGGCTCGGGCATGCGGTCAGACCGCGCTGGTCGACAGCGGTGTATTTCCAGGCCAGCGCCATCAACATTCTCTTGCCCGGCGCGGTCGTCGGGGGCGATCTGTTTCGGGCCTGGCAATTGCAACGCGACGGCTGCCCTGGGGGAGCGGCTGGTCTGTCGGTCGTGCTCGACAGGCTGAGCGGCCTGTGGATCCTGTTCGCACTGGCCGCGCTGGGCCTGTTCGGTGGTCTGGACACGCCCGAGATGGAGCGCCTGCGCCTGCTGCTGCAGGTGCCTGATGCCTGGGGCACGGCGTGGCTGGCTGCGGTCTTGCTGGTCACGGTGCTGGTCCTGCCGCTCGGCGTGTTGCTGGCGCTCGCCAGCTTGGCTGGGCGAGGCGCGCGGCCCGGTAGCCGACGCGCGACGGCGGTCGAGTTGCTGCGGCGGCCCCATGGCTTGAAGCAGTACCTGTGGCAGGCTGCGGCGTCTGTGCTGGTGCATGTGTTCACTGTGGGTGCCGTGTTCTGCGCCGCCCGGGCTTATGGCGTCACGTTGCCGACCTGGTTGATCGTGGTGACCACGGCGCCGATCCTGCTGCTGGCCTCGATGCCGGTCAGCTTTGGCGGTTGGGGCACCCGGGAGGCGGCGGCTGTCGCCGGCTGGTCGGCGTTCGGGGTCGCGCCGCCGCTGGCGGTGGCAGCGGCAGCCACCTACGGCATCTATGCGCTGTTGCAGGCGCCACTGGCACTGTGGCCGGCGCCCTCGGCCGACAAGGTCAGCGAAACAGGCTCGATGCTTCGGTAGCGGTCTGGGGGTATCGTCACGGCCCGAAGTCACAAGGAATGCGGACTTGACCGAGATCGTCAACCTGCCCATTGAACACTGGGACCAGGCATGTTCCCTCCAGCAGCAGGATGCGGCACTGCAGGCCCTCGAGGGCGGCGATGTCGTGCTGCTGCCGCATCTCGCCTTCACTTTGCATGAGGCCGAACGGCGCTTCCTCGACCCGAGTCTGGCCGACGCGGGCAAGAACATCAGCCTGAACCCGGCCAACGGCGCGCTGCAAGGCAGCCGCGACAGCCTGGAGCCATTGCGCGGCATGGTCGAGCGCTACGCACAGAACAGCGCCGCGCTGCTGCGGAGTCTGCTGCCGAGCTACCTGCCGGCAATCCAGACCGGTCGCACCAGCTTTCGGCCGGTGGAGGTCGAGGGCCGAACCACCTCCTGGCGCAAGGACGACACCCGGCTGCACGTCGACAGCTTTCCCTCGTCGCCGACGCAGGGCAAGCGCATCCTTCGACTCTTCACCAACGTGCATCCCGAGGGTCGCCCCCGCACCTGGCGGCTCGGTGAGTCGTTCGAGGGTGTCGCGCAGCATTTCCTGCCGTCGCTGCATCGCCCGGTGTGGGGCAGCAGCCCGATGATGCATTGGCTGGGCATCACCAAATCGAGGCGAAGCGCCTACGACCATTTCATGCTGCAACTGCATGATCGAATGAAGGCGGATGCCGCCTACCAGGCCAAGGCCCCGCAGCACACCCAGCAATTTGCACCCGGTAGCAGCTGGCTCGTCTACACCGACCAGGTTTCGCATGCGGCGATGGCCGGTCAGCACCTGTTCGAGCAGACCTTCTATCTTCCGATCAACGGCATGCGCGATGCGTCGAAGTCGCCACTGCGCGTGCTCGAACGCCTGTTGCGGCGCGAACTGGTCTGAGCGGTTGTCATGCCCGCGGGGGCTCGTGTGCCGGCGTGCCTGTCACGTGGGCATCGTGTTCGGCGTAGCGACGTTCCTCATCGGCCTGCATGTCGGCGCTGCGCGTGAAACGAAGATGGGTGATGTCCGGAGGGTAGAACATGCCCCAGAACCACTCGAAGAAGATCCGAAGCCGACGCCCCGACGACGGCATCTGCGACAGGTAATAAGCGCGCCACACCAGCCAGGCCAGCCAGCCAGTGAGCGGCACACCGGCCACCTCGGCCACACCGTTCAGGTGCCCGATCGACGCCATCATGCCGCGCGAGCGGTAGCCGAATGGGGTGGTGGACTCGCCCTTCAAGGTGCGCAGAAGATTCGTCGCAAGGTGGCGCGCCTGCCGGACGGCGAACTGCGCCGTCGGTGGTGAGGCGCTGCCGTCCAGGGCGTTCGGCACATACGCGCAGTCACCCACCGCCCACAGGCCGGGCGTGCCCGGGACCGACAAGTCGCCGCGCACGATGATGCGCCCGCTGGTGGTGGCCGCGCCCAGCCGCCGAAGCAAAGGGTTGGCGGATGTGCCGATGGTGCACAACACGGTGTGCCCTTCGATCATTTCGCCGGATTTCAGCCTCACACCATCGGCTGACACCGAGGTGGCCAGCGTTTCCAGGCGCACCGTCACGCCGCGCTTGCGCAGTGATCGCAGCGCGGCGATGCCCAGGCGCGGCGACAACTCCGGCAGCAGCCGCTCGGACGAATGCAGGACCGTGACCTGCAATTCCGCAGGCGTGATGCGCGGATAGAAGTGCTGGATGCTGCGCAGGCAATCGATCAGCTCACCGGCCACTTCGACGCCGGAAAACCCGCCTCCGACCACGATGAAATGGCCCAGCCGACGGCGCAATGCCAGATCGGATTCCAGTTCGATGCGGGCCAGGCGGCGCAGCACGGTGTTGCGGATGTGCATCGCATCGCCCACTGTCTTCAGCGGCAAGGCGTGTTCGGCCATACCCGGCATCAGATCGAGGCGCGCTCGGTTGCCGATCGCCAGCACCAGATGGTCGTAGCTCAACCGCACTTCGCCGGAGAGATTGCGCAGGGTCAGCTGGCGCGCGATGGAATCCACCTCGGCCACCGAGCCCATGATGAACTGGTGTGTGCGCGTCTGCGGCAGCATTTCGCGCACCGGCACGATCACCTGCTCGGGGAACACCGAGGCACCGACCGCCTCAGGCAGCATCGGGTTGAAGGTGGTGTAGCTCTCGTCGGAAACGAGCGTCAGCAAGACGCCGTCCGGCAGCTTGGCCGACAGTGCGCGAACCAGGTTGGTGCCTGCAAAACCGGCACCGACGACCACGATGTGGGTCATGGAGGAGGCGTACGCCGGAGGGCCAGGCGTCGAGGGGGCAGTCGGGTGATAGACACCCAGGGCCTTGAGCACGAATCGTGCTCAAGGCGAATTGACGGGTCGGACGAAGCCGGCCGGCAGCCTCAGATCGACGCGCCCAGTGCTGCTGCTTCGGCCGTGGCCTGTGCACGCGAGGCGGAGTCGGCTTCGGGGCCGAACAGGGTCTTTTCTACCGACACCGTGTGCACCTCGGTGATGCCCACCATCCTCGCCCACATCGTCAGGTAGCTGGTTTGATGGTCGAATTCGGCAGCTGGAAAGTTCTCGCCGAGCGCCACACCGCGCGCGGCCACCACCACCGCCTTGCGACCCCCCAGCAGGCCCAGCAGGCCGCGCTCGTCGAAGGTGAACAGCACGTCCTTCTGCGAGACCGCATCGATGAGGTGCTTGAGCCGGTACGGGATGCCGAAATTCCACATCGGTACGCTGATCACGATCAGGTCAGCGCGGTGAAAACGCTGGCCCAGGGCCTCGATGTCGGCCCACACCTCCAATTGCGCGGGGCTGCGCGCAGTGCCTTCGAGTGCCGCGTACTTCGCGCCCAGGGCCTCGCCGTCGAACTCCGGCAGCGGCGTGGCCCACACGTCGAGCGTGTCAACGCTTGCCTGGGGGTGGCGCGACGTCCACGCACCGATGAAGGCCTGCGCCACCTCGATCGACGCCGACCGCTGCTGGCGGGGGGAGCTTTGAACGTGAAGCAGGTGGGGCATGGTCTGGGGCGGAAAGCGGGCCGGTCGCGTTTTGTACCACCGCCGAGCGGGCCTCGGTGCGATCAGCCCATCGCCTTCACGCGCGACCGGGCGGCATGCAGGAGCGGCTCGGTATAGCCGCTGGGCTGTGTGAGGCCCTTGAAGACCAGATCACGCGCCGCCTGGAAGGCAATCGATTCGTCGAATCGGCCCGCCATCTTCTGATACAGCGGGTCACCCGAATTCTGCTGGTCAACCACCTTGGCCATACGCTTGAGCGTGCTGTTCACCTGTGCCTTGGTCACCACGCCATGGTGCAGCCAGTTGGCCATGTGCTGGCTGCTGATGCGCAGTGTGGCCCGGTCTTCCATCAGGCCGATGTCGTGGATGTCCGGCACCTTCGAGCAACCCACGCCCTGGTCGACCCAGCGCACCACGTAACCCAGGATGCCCTGGGCGTTGTTGTCGAGTTCCTGCTGTTTCTCGGCATCGCTCCACTTCGCCTTCCTGACCACCGGGATCGTCAGCAACCCGGTGAGCAGCTCGTCAGCCAGCCCGTCGGCATCCTGCTTCTCGAGCTGTTTCTGCACCGCGAACACATCGACCTGGTGGTAGTGCAAGGCGTGCAGCGTCGCCGCAGTCGGGCTCGGCACCCAGGCGGTGTTGGCGCCGGCGTTCGGGTGCGCGATCTTCTGCTGGAGCATCGCGGCCATCAGGTCGGGCATGGCCCACATGCCTTTGCCGATCTGCGCCTTGCCGCGCAGGCCGCAGCTCAAGCCGACGAGCACGTTGTTGCGCTCGTAGGCCTGGATCCAGGCGCTCGCCTTCATGTCGCCCTTGCGCAGCATCGCGCCGGCCTGCATGGCGGTATGGATCTCGTCGCCGGTGCGGTCGAGGAAGCCGGTGTTGATGAAGGCCACGCGGTCGGCGGCGGCAGCGATGCAGGCTTTCAGGTTCACGCTGGTGCGCCGCTCCTCGTCCATGATGCCGAGCTTGACGGTCGCCTTCGGCAATCCGAGCAGCTGCTCGACGCGGCCGAACAACTCGCTCGCGAAGGCCACCTCGGCCGGCCCGTGCATCTTCGGCTTCACGATGTAGACCGAGCCGGTGCGCGAGTTGCGGATCGTCGGATGAGCGCGCTTCAGGTCGTGCAATGCGATCGTGGTGGTGACCACGGCGTCGAGGATGCCTTCCGGAATCTCCTTCCCGTTCCCCCACAGCACGGCCGGGTTCGTCATCAGGTGGCCAACGTTGCGCACGAACATCAGTGAGCGGCCGTGCAGCGTGACGACCTCACCCTTCGGGCCGGTGTAGACGCGGTCGGCATTCAGGTTGCGGGTGAAGGTCTTGCCACCTTTGCTCACGGCTTCCGTCAGCGTGCCCTTGAGGATGCCGAGCCAGTTGCCGTACGCCTGGACCTTGTCGTCGGCATCGACGACGGCGACCGAATCTTCGAGGTCGAGGATGGTCGACAGCGCCGATTCGACGACCAGATCGGAAACGCCCGCCGCATCGCTCGCACCGGTCAGGGTGCTGCGGTCGATGCGCAGATCGAGGTGCAGGCCGTGGTGCCGGAACAGCACCGACGATGGCGCTGCAGCATCGCCCTGGTGGCCGACGAACTGCCTGGGTGTGGCCAGGCGCACCTTGTGGCCGCTCTTGAGCGTCACGCTGAGTTCACCGTCCACGACGGTGTAAGCGATCGAATCGACGTGCGAACCCTTCTTCAGCGGCGCAGTGCGGTCGAGCACGTGACGCGCGTAGGCGATGACCTTGGCGCCGCGCACCGGGTTGTAGCCAGTGCCCTTCTCGGCGCCATCGCACTCGGGAATCGCATCGGTACCGTACAGCGCATCGTAGAGCGAGCCCCAGCGCGCGTTTGCCGCGTTCAGTGCATAGCGGGCATTGGTGATCGGCACCACGAGTTGCGGGCCGGCCTGCAGTGCCAGCTCGGTATCGACGTTCTTCGTGCTCACCCTCACCTTGCCCGGTACCGCCACGAGATAGCCGATGCCTTGAAGGAACTTTCGGTAGGCCCTGGGCCTGGTGATCGGGCCCGGGTTTGCGCGGTGCCAGGCGTCCAGCTCGGTTTGCAGGCGATCGCGCTCAGCCAGCAGAGCGGCGTTTTTCGGCGCCAGATCGCTGACGATGGCATCGAAGCCTTGCCAGAACGTGGCCGCATCGATACCGGTGCCCGGCAGCACCTGGTCTTCGATGAAGCGGTACAGGACGGTGGCGACCTCGAGGCCATGGATGGTGGTGCGTGCGGTCATGTCGTCAGACTTTCGGGTTGGCATGGAGGGTGGCAATCGGCACGTCTGGCCGCGCCGTCGATGGGGCATCGCCCACCACCAGAGCCGGGTCGCAGGGTTGGCGGCTTGATGGCAGGCACGCCAGCTTCAGGGTAAACACTGTATTGCATGGCTGTCTGCCACTTCGCCGCGGTGGACGCTGCGAGGGCAACGACGGCCAGGTGCGGCATCTACAGGCGTCTTTCCGGCCTGCGATCGCTGTGCGACGGCCGCTATCGACGGCCGCCCCGTCAGCGCGGCTGAGGCGTGCACGACGCCGACTGCAACGCGGCGATGCGTGGTGTCGGGACAGCCTGCCACCCGGCGGCAGGCTGGGGGACTGGCGGTGGCTTACTTGCCGGCCGATGCCGCTCCCGAGGCAGCCATTGCGGCGCTGTCGGCATTGCACTTCTTGAGGAAGCTGGTCTTGGCGGCGCCAGCCAGTTTCTTCTCGCTTGCCTTGGTGTCGCACGCTGTTTGGTGTGCGGTCTTGTTGCACTTCTTGAGGAAGCTGGTCTTGGCGGCACCGGCCAGCTTTTTCTCGGCGGCGGCAGCTTCACAGCCACCAGCGGGAGTCACTTCCGACACCTCTTTTGGGGTCGTAGCGAAGGCGGGTGCAGCGAACATGATCGCGACCAAAGTCAGCGCGGTGGTGAGCTTTTTCATGGGGGTTTCTCCAAGGGGTGGTGAACACGGTTGCCGACCACGGTGTGTATGCACGAATGGCGCAGCCAACCTGTGCACAACGTCTGGCGTCATGCCGCGGTGGACGCGCGCGCAGGGTCAATTCATCTTCAAAGTATGCGGCGTGGATGCGCCAGCGCTTCGTGGGCTGCGTGCAGGCGGCGCACCAGCACCCGGATGAAGGCCTCGTCGAAAAGGTGTCGACAGGCCGGGCCAAGCTGCGCCAGCGTGGCGGGCGAGAACGAGATCGTCGTCGCGGGCTGACTGACCACCACATCGGTGCCGTGACGCCGCAGTTCGGCGCTTGGCGCCAGATAGGCCATCTCGCCCACCGAGGTGCCGGCGCCGAGCGTCGCCACCTTGTTACCTGCGCGGTACACCTCCACCTCACCCTGCGCGATGATGTGAAAGTTGCGGCCCTGCTCGCCCCGGCGGTAGAGCGAATGGCCAAATGGGAAGCGTTGCCACTTGGCGCGATGCACCACTTCCCACAACTCGACGTCGCCGAAGCTGGCAAAAAACTCGAGCGTGCGCAACAGGTTGAATCGCTCCGAGTCCAGCACCCCCTGCAACTGCCCGCGCGGTACCTGCTGGTTGGCGATCAGGCCCGACAGCGCTTGCGCAAAGGCGTCCCAGTCAGCGTAGCGGTCGTCCGGCCCCTTGGCCAGCGCCCGCTGGATCACCTCGTCCACCGCGGTGCCGACGCCCTCGCGCAGACCGACCAGCGAGGGCGCAGTCGCGTGGTAGATCTGATGCATGATCGCCGACTGGACCTGCGAGTCGAACGGAGGCCGCCCGGCGACCAGGTGGTACAGCACGGCGCCCAGCGAGTACATGTCGGCGCGACTGTCCAGGGCGCTGCCGTCGAGCTGCTCGGGCGACATGTAGGCCAGCGATCCGACGCGGTAGACCTGCGTGACGTCCGATTCAAGATTCAGCGCGCTGCCGAAGTCCGAGATCTTCACGTCGGTGATCGTGCCCTGTTTCAGCACCGCCAGCACATTGGCGGGCTTGACGTCGCGGTGGATCAGTCCTTGCCTGTACACGTAGCCCAGTGCCATGGCGCACTTGAAGCCGATTTCGACGATCAGTTCGAGCGGCAACAACTGGTCCGCACGGCAGTACGGCCTCAAGGTGTTGCCGTCCACGTATTCCATGACCAGGTACTGGTTCCCCGGCTCGGAAACCGCATCGTAGATCTTCACCACGTTAGGGTGTTCGAGGCGTCCGACCAGCGACGCTTCGGCGGCGAAGAAGCGCTCGCTGTAGCGGTTGGCCACGGCGTCGGTGGTGACGCCGGCGCGCACCCGCTTGATCGCCACATCGCGGCCCTGGAACTCGTCGCGGCACAGGTACACATCGCTGGTAGCGCCCTCGCCGAGCTTGCGCAGCACCGGGTACTTGCCGATCTTTGTCGGCTGTGACGGCATGGCCACCGGTACGAAAGCAGGGTGAGTCGGCGCGGAATCGGTGGCGATGTCGAGCGCTGAATCGGTCGATCGTCGGGCGGGAGCGGTGGGGGACATGGGCAAGACTCGCAAGTGGGCAGCGTGAACGCGAGACGACCGGGCGCGCGGTGTCCTGATCTTGATCGTCCCTCAGCCGCTGCCCGGCGATTGCAGGAAACAAGAGCCAGAACACCCCTCAAACCCACGCGCCAGCCGGTGAAACAGGGGCCAAACGTAGAATCTTTCGATGATTGAAGCGAAGCAGGATCTGCTGAAGGCGCTCGCCACAGCGATCGAGGAAATCAGCCCCGCGAGTGCCCTGAAGGCCGCGTTCGAGTCACCCAAGCTGGCCGCGCACGGCGACCTGGCGTGCACCTCGGCCATGCAGCTGGCCAAGCCGTTGAAGAAAAATCCGCGCGAGGTTGCCCACGCCTTGATCGCGGCCCTCGAGCGACAGCCGACGGTGCAAAAGCACGTCGATTCGTTCGAGATCGCTGGTCCCGGCTTCATCAACCTGCGCCTGCGTGCGTCGACTCTCCAGGCCGTGGTGCGCGAGGTGATGACCGCCGGGCGCTGTTTCGGCCGCCAGGCGGACAACAGTCAGCCGGTGCTGGTCGAGTTTGTCTCGGCCAACCCGACCGGGCCGCTCCATGTGGGCCATGGCCGGCAAGCGGCGCTCGGCGATGCGATCTGCAACCTGTTCGAGACCCAGGGCTGGGCGGTGCAGCGCGAGTTCTATTACAACGACGCAGGTGTGCAGATCGCAACACTGACGGCTTCGACCCAGGCGCGGCTGCGTGGGCTCAAGCCTGGCGATGCGCAGTGGCCCGACTCAGCCTACAACGGCGACTACATCGCCGACATTGCAGCCGATTTCCTGGCGCGCAAGACGGTGACTGCCGACGACCGGGCATACACCGCCTCGGGCGACATCGAAGACATCGACGGCATTCGCCAGTTTGCCGTGGCCTACTTGCGGCACGAACAGGATCTGGACCTGCAGGCCTTCGGCGTGCGTTTTGACCACTACTTCCTGGAGTCCAGCCTGTACGCGACCGGGCAGGTCGAGGCCACCGTCGCGCGGCTGGTGGCAGCCGGCAAGACTTACGAGCAGGACGGTGCGCTGTGGCTGCGCAGCACCGACTACGGCGACGACAAGGACCGGGTGATGCGCAAATCCTCGCAGGGCGGGGAAGCTCAGGAACTGCCGGGCCGCCCCAAGGTTCCTGACTCCTCCACGGGGGGGCGGACGCCGCAAGGCGGTGGCCTTGGGGGTCCTGAGTACACCTACTTCGTGCCGGACGTGGCGTACCACATCAGCAAGTTTCAGCGCGGCTTCACCAAGGCGATCAACATTCAGGGCGGTGACCACCACGGCACCATCGCCCGGGTGCGCGCAGGCCTTCAGGCAGCCGGCGTCGGCATCCCGCCCGGCTACCCCGATTACGTGCTGCACAAGATGGTCACGGTCATGAAAGGCGGCGAGGAGGTCAAGATCTCCAAGCGTGCCGGCTCCTACGTGACGCTGCGCGATCTGATCGACTGGACCAGCCGCGACGCGGTGCGCTTCTTCCTGATCAGCCGCAAGGCGGACACCGAATTCACCTTCGATGTCGATCTGGCGCTGAAGCAGAACGACGAGAATCCCGTCTTCTACGTGCAGTACGCGCATGCGCGTATCTGCTCGGTGATCCAGCAGTACGTCGACAAGGGCGGTGACCCGGCCGCCATCGCTTGCGCCGACCTGTCGCCTTTGACTGCACCCACCGAAAGCGCGCTGATGCTGAAACTGGCTGACTATCCCGCGATGCTTTCGAACGCCGCCGAGACGCTGGCTCCGCACGACCTGACCTTTTACCTGCGAGATGTTGCTGGCGCCTTCCACAGCTACTATGCCGCTGAACGTTTCCTCGCCGACGATGCCGGGCTGACCCACGCGCGGCTCGCCTTGTTGACGGCGACACGCCAGGTGATCCGCAACGCGCTGGCAGTACTGGGCGTCAGTGCGCCCGAGAAAATGTGAGCTCCGCCATGCGAACCCCGCTGCGTGCCGTCAAAGCCTTGACGAATCAGTCAGGCGGCTTTCTGACCGGCCTGATCGTCGGCCTGCTGATCGGGCTGGCACTGGCACTCGGTGTGGCCTTGTACGTGACAAAGGTGCCCGTACCGTTTTTGGACAAGGTGCCGCAGCGCACCCCCGAACAGGACGCCGCTGAGCAGGAAAAAAACAAGAACTGGGATCCGAACGCTCCGCTGGCGGGCAAGAACCCGGCGCGACCGGCGGCCCCGGTGCCCGCGTCGGCCTCGTCCTCCAGCGCCTCTGAGCCGGCACCCGCAGCATCGGCGGCGCGCGATCCGGCTGCCATCCTGGCCGATCGGCCGGTGGGGGCGATGACCAATTCGGACAGTGCGTCCGCTGCGGTGTCGACCAGACCGGGAGATGAAGCGTTCAGTTACTTCGTGCAAACGGGTGCTTACTCCAGTGCCGATGACGCGGAGTCGCAGCGGGGCAAGCTCGCATTGCTGGGTTATGCGGCCCGCATCAGCGAACGTGAGCAGTCGGGTCGTACGGTGCATCGCGTGCGCCTCGGGCCGTTCGAGGAAAAGGGCGAGGCTGACAGCACCAAGGAGAAATTGGTGTCGGCGGGCTTCGAGGCTGCTCTGGTGCGCGCCCCGAAGTGAACATTGACTGTGTGTGGCATCCGAAGGGATCGAGAACCATGAAGCGACGCGAGTTTTCAACGCACCTGATGGCCACTGCTGTCGGAGCGGCCACCTTGTCTGCTGGCGGTGTGGCACGCGCTCAAGGCGAATTCGTCGAGGGCACACACTACGTCAAGCTGAGTCAGCCGGGCCCGGTGCCGGCCGACGGCAAGATCGAAGTGGTGGAATTTTTCTGGTACGGCTGCCCGCACTGCCATGCGTTCGAGCCGGCGCTCGATGCGTGGCAGAAGAAACTGCCGGCGGATGTCGCATTCCGCCGAGTCCCGGTGGCATTCCGTGAAGAGCCGTTCGTCGCCCACCAGCGCCTGTTCTATGCGCTCGATGCGATGGGCTTGGTCGATGCCATGCATCGCAAGGTCTTCAGCGCCATCTTCCTTGATCGGTTGCGCCTCGACAAGCTGCCCGAGATCGTTGCCTTCGTCACCAGGAATGGGGTGGATGGCGCGAAGTTTTCCGAGGCGTTCAATTCCTTTTCGGTGCAGACGAAAGTCCGACAGGCCAAGCAATTGGCCGAGCTCTACCGGATCGACGGCGTGCCCACTTTGGGCGTACAGGCACGCTTTTACACGTCGGGATCGTTGGCTGGAACGCCCGAGCGCACACTGGTCGTGGCAGACTATCTGATCGGACGGTCTCGCAAGAAAGTCTGACGAACGCCGACCTGCCGCAACGGTGAGGTAAAGCGCACAGATTCGTTGCGCTTCAGGCCTTTAGGCCGATGCTTGCAGGATAGAATGTCCTGCAAGAATCGTGCCCTATGAACCCAATCACCTACTTCCCAACCTTCCCTTGGTCCGCTGTCGGGCGCCTGGCCGTGGCTGGCCTGATGGTTGCGCTGAGCTGTCACTCGGCGCACGCCGAAAGGGCCGATCGCACCAAGCCGCTGAACGTTGAGGCCGACAACGGCCGCTATGACGACGTCAAGCAGGTGGGCATCTTCACCGGCAACGTCGTGGTGACCAAGGGCACCATGTCGATGCGTGCGGCGAACATAGAGATTCGGCAATCGCCCGATGGTGCCCAGTTCGGCATTGCCACGGCGGAAGAGGGAAAACGCGCCATCTTTCGCCAGAAACGCGAGGGCCTGGACGAATACATAGAAGGTGAGGGCGAGCGTATCGAGTACGACGGCAAGGCTGACGTTGTTCGGTTCATCAACCGCGCCGTGATCCGCCGCTTCCGCGGCGCGGTGCTGGCCGATGAAACGGCGGGCAGCACCATCATCTACGACAACGTAGCCGAGGTTTTCAGCGTGGTCGGTGGCGCCGCGGCAGCCACGCCCACCAATCCCAGTGGCCGGGTCCGCGCCGTACTGACGCCGCGAGAGGTACCTGCGGCATCGGGTGCGGCATCGCAACCGGGCGTCACGCTGCGGCCCAGCACCTCGCTGGACAAAAAACGTTGAGCGCCACCACGTTGCAGGCGGCGTCGCCGGTGCATCGCCTGAGTGCCACCGGGCTGCAGAAAAGCTATGGTGCACGCAAGGTTGTCACCGATGTGCACCTCTCGGTCGATGCCGGCGAGGTGATCGGGCTGCTGGGTCCCAACGGCGCGGGCAAGACGACCAGCTTCTACATGATCGTCGGCCTGGTACCTGCCGACGCGGGCGAAATCACCATCGAAGGCCAGCGCGTCGATCGCTTGCCGATCCATCGGCGCTCCCGGCTTGGACTCTCTTATCTGCCTCAGGAAGCCTCGATTTTCCGCAAGCTGAACGTCGAAGAGAACATTCGCGCGGTGCTTGAGTTGCAGGTCGACTCCGAAGGCCGTCCGCTGAAGCCGGTGGCGATCAACGAACTGCTCGAAGGCCTGCTGCGTGACCTGGGCATCGAAAAACTGCGTGACTCGACCGCGCTGTCCTTGTCCGGCGGCGAGCGTCGCCGGGTCGAGATCGCGCGCGCGTTGGCGACACAACCCCGCTTCATCCTGCTTGATGAGCCCTTTGCCGGGGTCGACCCGATCGCGGTGATCGAGATCCAGCGCATCATCAGTTTCCTGAAGACCCGTGGCATCGGCGTGCTGATCACCGACCACAACGTGCGCGAGACGCTGGGCATCTGCGACCGCGCGTACATCATCAGCGAAGGCCGGGTGCTGGCCGAAGGCACTTCTGCGGAGATCGTCGACAACCCCGACGTGCGCAAGGTGTACCTCGGCGAGCATTTCCGCATGTGAGCGGTATGAAGCCGTCGTTACAAGTACGGCTGTCGCAGCATCTGGCCTTGACGCCACAGCTGCAGCAGTCGATCCGGCTGCTGCAGCTGTCCACGCTCGAATTGCACCAGGAAGTCGAGCAGATGCTCGACCAGAACCCGTTTCTCGAACCTGAAGACGACGCGGGCGGCGCTTTCGAGCCCTTGGTCGAGCGCACCTCGACGACCGAGCGTGTGGCCGAACGGGAGACTGAACGTGCCGATACGCCCACCGAGGCCAGTGGCGAAGGCGGCGATGAAGCTCCCGGCATGGACGGCAGCGACTTCGGCACGACCGAGCGAGACGACTGGGAAAATGGCACTGAACGCGATGATTTCGACGGCATCCGCGAAACGCCCAGCAAGTCCGGCACCAGCAACGATGGCGAGGAGTTCGACGCCCAGGACCGCAATCCGACGCCGGCCAGCCTGCAGGAGCACCTGCGGGCCCAGTTGCTCGGCATGCGTCTGTCCCCCGAAGATGTCGCCGCGGTCGAGGTGCTGATCGAATCCCTCGATGGTGACGGCTACCTGGCCGACAGCCTCGAAGACATCGCACAGGCTCTGGCCGGCGACGATGAATCGCGACGCGAAGAGGTGATGGAGCGACTGTGCTGCGCGTTGAAGTGGCTGCAGAACATGGATCCGATCGGCGTTGGCGCGCGCGATCTGCCCGAATGTCTGACCCTGCAGTTGCGCCTGCTGCCGCGCAGCGAGGCGCAGATGATCGCGATCATGATCTGCAAGCACCACCTCGAGTTGCTGGCGCGGCGCGACCTGAAGAAGCTGATGGCCGTGACGGGTGCCGATGAGGAACTGGTCAAGGAGGCGCAGGCGCTGATCACGGCCCTGGAGCCGAAACCCGGTCGGCCGTTCTCGCGTGCCGAAGCCAACATCATCATCCCCGACGTGATCGTGCAGAAGTCCGGCCGCAACTGGAAGGTCGTGCTCAACCCCGATGTGATGCCGAAGCTGCGCATCAACGACCTGTATGCGCAAGCGATTCGTCAGGGACGCGGCGTGGCTGCGGCCAACGGCAGCCATGCCGGATTGAGCTCCCGCCTCCAGGAGGCGCGCTGGTTCATGAAGAACATCCAGCAGCGCTTCGACACCATCCAACGCGTGTCGCAGGCGATCGTCGAGCGGCAGAAAAACTTCTTCACCCATGGCGAGATCGCGATGAAGCCTCTGGTGCTGCGCGAGATTGCCGATGAGCTCGGCCTGCACGAGTCCACGATCTCGCGCGTGACCACCGCGAAGTACATGGCCACGGTGTTCGGCACTTTCGAGCTGAAGTATTTCTTCGGCTCGTCACTGAACACCGAGGCTGGCGGCAATGCGTCGAGCACCGCGGTGCGCGCGCTGATCAAGCAGCTCGTTTCGGCCGAGAGCGTGCTGAAGCCGCTCTCCGACAGCCAGCTCAGCAAGATGCTCGAAGAGCAGGGTATCCAGGTGGCTCGCCGAACCGTCGCCAAGTATCGCGAGGCCTTGCGCATCGCACCGGCGAACCTGCGCAAGGCGATGTGAGCAGGCGCTTCGCCAACCCCGCATGACCGCTCCTTTCTTTCTGCCGTGCGCCGCCGGTGTGGAGGTGCTGCTGGCCGCCGAGGTGCAGCGCGTGCTGCCGCAGACGCCCGTGCACACGCTGCGCGGCGGGGTCGCGCTCGATGGAGGCCCGAACGAGGTGATGCTGCTGAACCTCGAATCGCGCCTTGCGCAACGGGTGCTGGTCGAGGTGGCCGAGGGTCCCTACCGCGACGAGCAGGCCTTGTATGACCTGGCAGCGAGTGTCGACTGGACGCAGTGGATCACGCCGCAGCACACCTTGCGGGTCGACACCACAGCGCACCGCAGCCCCCTGCGCAGCCTCAACTTCGCGGCGCTGCGCATCAAGGATGCTGTGTGTGACAGCCTGCGTGACGCTACCGGCGAGCGGCCCAGCGTCGACGTCCGCAACCCTGATCTGGCGCTGGTGCTGCACCTCGGTGAGGAGCGCGCAGCACTCTATGTGGACACCTCCGGCGAGCCGCTGTTCAAGCGAGGCTGGCGCGAGGACAAGGGCGATGCCCCGCTGAAGGAGACGCTGGCTGCCGCGATGCTGGCAGCCGCGGGCTGGCAGGGCCGACCCGATGCCGGGGGTGCGTTGCACGATCCCTGCTGCGGCTCGGGAACGATCGCGATCGAAGCGGCGCAGATCGCATGCGATATCGCACCGGGCCTGAATCGCCGCTTCGGCTTCGAGCGCCTGCTGCCGTTCGCCACGCCCGAGCTGCGTGCCGATCTGCAGCGGCTGCGCAGCCACGCCAAGGCGCGCATCCGTGCCTCGGCGGTGCCTATCCATGCCAGTGACGTGTCCTTCCGCATGGTCGATTTCGCGCGCCGCAATGCGCAGCGCGCCGGCGTCGAGGCGGCCATCATCTTCAACGGCGGCGACGCGCTGGAACGGCCGGCGCCGGAGCTGCCCGCCGACCTTCCCGGCACGCTGATGCTGAATCCACCGTACGGCGAGCGCATCGAGGTGGCCGGCAAGGCCGCAGCATCGCCGCGTGCATCGAGCGCAGACACGGGCAACAAGGACCTGCCCGATGACTTCTTCGCGCGACTCAGCGCGCACTGGAAGCGCGCCTACACCCGGCACCCCGCCGGCTGGACCGCTTATGTGCTCAGCCCGGACATGAAGCTGCCTGGCGCGATGCGGCTGAAGGAGTCGCGCCGCACGCCGATGTGGAACGGGCCGATCGAATGCCGGCTGTTCCGTTTCGATCTGGTGGCAGGCACGATGCGCGGCGACGCGCCGCCGGCGCGCTGAGAGCCAGCCCGCGGGCTCGGGGTCAGCGGGCCGACAGCGACAAGGCAGCCAGCACCGCGATCGGCGCCGTGTCGGCGCGCAGCACACGCGGCCCGAGGGACGCTGGCTGGAATCCAGTGCGCAACGCCGCCTGTTCTTCCGCCTCGGACAAACCGCCTTCAGGCCCGCTGAGGAACAGCAGCGACTCGCCGGGCTGTCCGGGGGCGACCCCGTGAGGTCCGGCGCGCAGGCTCAGCACATGACGCCGGCCTGTGGCCTGCGATGCCAACCCCGCCAGCCAGGTCGACAAGGCGCGCACCGGCTGCACCGTCGGCACCCGGGTTCGACCACACTGTTCGCTCGCAGCGGCAGCCACCGACTGCCAGTGCGCCACCTTTTTTTCGGCCCGATCGCCCGTCAGGCGCAGCACCGAACGCTCGCAGAGCAGGGGTTGAATGAAGGTGACGCCGAGCTCGGTCGCCTTCTCGACGACGCTGTCCATCCGCTCGTTGGCCGGCATGCCCATCGCGATCGTCACCTCGAAGGCGAGTTCGCGATCAACGGCCAGATGCTCGACGATCTGCACCGAGACGACGCTGCGGCCGATCTGCTCGATGCGCGCCTGCCATTCGCCGCCCCGACCATCGAACAGCGTGATCGCATCACCGGGTTGCAGGCGCAGCACCTGTACGTGACGGGTGGGCCCCGGCGGCAATACGCAGCTGTCACCCGCATGCAGTGGGGGCGGGACAAAGAATCGGTGCGGCACCGGGGCGATGAACTGAGATGTCAGGCGCCGTCGCGCAGCGCGCGGCGCAGGATCTTGCCGACATTGGTCTTCGGCAAGTCGGCGCGAAACTCGATCAGCCGCGGCCGCTTGTAGCCGGCCAGCATTGATTCGCAATGGGCCCGCACCACGGCCTCGGTGAGCTGCTCATCGCGGCGCACGATGACCAGCTTGATCACCTCGCCTGCCCTCTCGTCAGGCACCCCGACCGCAGCACATTCAGCGACGCCGGGCAGCTGCGACACCACCTCCTCGACCTCGCTGGGATACACGTTGAAGCCGCTGACCTTGATCATGTCCTTCTTGCGGTCGATGATCTTGAAGTAGCCGCGCTCGTCCACGGTGCCGATGTCCCCTGAGCGGAAAAAGCCGTCGGCCGTCATCGCCTGGGCGGTCTCCTCGGGCCTCTGCCAGTAACCCGCCATCACCTGAGGGCCGCGGATCGCGATCTCGCCCGGCATGCCCGGGGGTACCTCGTTGCCGGCCTCGTCGATCAGTTTCATCTCCGTGTTCGGCATCGGCAGTCCGATGGTGCCGCTGAAGCTGCTGCTGTCGATCGGGTTGCAACTGGCAGTCGGCGAGGTTTCCGACAGCCCATAGCCCTCGACGATCGGGCAGCCGGTCTTTTCCAGCCACAGCTGTGCCGTTGAGCTTTGCACCGCCATGCCGCCGCCCACCGAGATGACCAGCCGGCTCCAGTCCACACGGCCGAAATCGGGGTGGCTGGCCATCGCGCGGAACAGCGTGTTGACTGCGGGGAAGCTGTGAATGCGCTCGCCGGCCAGATCCTTGAACACGGCCGGCAGGTCGCGCGGATTGGCGATCAGCAGGCTGCAGCCGCCCATGCGCAGGCCCAGCATCATGTTCGTGTTGAAGCCGAAGATGTGATACAGGGGCAGCGCGCAGGCCGTCAGGATCTGCTCGCCAGCGGGAATCTTCTTCAGCGCCGGGCCATACCAGGCCTCCGACTGCAGGACGTTGGCGACCAGATTGCGGTGCAGCAGCACCGCACCCTTGCTGATGCCGGTCGTGCCGCCGGTGTACTGCAGCACCGCGATGTCGTCCGGGCCCACAGCCGTTGGCCGCAGCGTGTGCCGCCGCCCGTCGGACAGGGCTGCATTGAAGCGGACCGCGCCGGGCAGCGCGTACGCAGGCACCAGATTCTTCACGTGGCGCACCACCGCATTGACGATCCACGATTTGGGCGCACCCAGCAGGTCACCCAGCGCGGTGATCACGATCTTGCGCACCGCCACTGCGGGAAGCACCTTTTGCAGCGTGGTCGCGAAGTTTTCCAGCACCACGATGCCGGTCGCGCCGGAATCCCTCAGCTGGTGTTCGAGCTCGCGCGGCGTGTACAGCGGGTTGACGTTGACCACCACGCAGCCCGCCCTCAGCACGCCGGCGACTGCAATTGGGTACTGAGGCACGTTGGGCATCATCAAGGCGACTCGGTCGCCCTTGGCGAAGCCCTGAGCCTGCAGCCACGCTGCAAAGGCGGTCGACAACGCATCGATTTCGCCGAAGCTGAGCATGTGGCCCATGAACTTGCAGGCGGGCAGGTCGCGGTACTTGCGGAAGCTGTCTTCCAGCAAGGCGACCAGCGAGTCGCACTCGGCCACATCGATCAGCGCTGGCACGCCGGGTGGGTAATGCTGGAGCCAGATCTTGTCCATAGGGCGATGAATGCAAAAGCGATTGCGGATTCTGGCGGATTACCACCGCATGCCATCGAGAGAATCCCAGGGGGTTCGGAGGCCTGTGCACCTTGCCACCAAGCGCCGAGCCGACCCGGCCACGAGGGTGGCAGATAGTCGCGACCTCGAGCGCGTTCCCGGACAGGAAATGAGCTGGTACCAACGCCGTCGCTCGGTGCGACGAGTCAGTCCTGCACGGTGCGATGCCGCCACGTTGCCGGTGGCTGCCACTGCGAAGACCGGCGATGCCCAGCGACCGGGCGTTCGGCAACTGACATGGAGCGCTGTGCTTGCGCTCCCGGCACCTTGATCACTCGATGGCCTTGACCATGTCCTCGACGACCTTCTTCGCGTCGCCGAACACCATCATGGTCTTGTCCATGTAGAACAGTTCGTTGTCGAGGCCGGCGTAGCCTGCTGCCATCGAGCGTTTGTTGACGATGACGGTCTTGGCCTTGTAGGCCTCGAGGATGGGCATGCCGTAGATCGGGCTGCCCTTGGTCAATGCGGCAGGGTTCACCACGTCGTTGGCGCCGAGGATGATCGCCACGTCGGCCTGGCCAAACTCGCCGTTGATGTCCTCCATCTCGAACACCTGGTCGTATGGCACTTCGGCCTCCGCCAGCAGCACGTTCATGTGGCCTGGCATCCGGCCGGCGACCGGGTGGATCGCGTACTTCACCGTGATGCCCTTTTCGGTCAGCTTGGCGGCCAGTTCCTTCACCGCATGCTGCGCGCGGGCCACTGCCAGGCCGTAGCCGGGCACGATGACCACTGTCTCGGCATTGCCGAGCACGAAGGCTGCGTCGTCGGCGCTGCCACTCTTCACCGGCCGGGCCTCGGCCCTGGCGTCGCCAGCCGCCGCGGCTTCACCCCCAAATCCACCCAGGATCACGTTGAAGAACGAGCGGTTCATCGCCTTGCACATGATGTAGCTGAGGATCGCTCCCGAGCTGCCGACCAGGCTCCCCGCGATGATCAGCATCGCGTTGTTCAGGCTGAAACCGATGCCAGCGGCAGCCCAGCCGCTGTAGCTGTTCAACATGCTCACCACCACCGGCATGTCCGCACCGCCGATCGGGATGATGATCAGCACGCCGAGCACGAAGGCGAGTGCCAGCAGCGCGCAGAAGGCAAACCAGCTCTGGTTGTCGACGAAGCTGTAGATGAAGAACAGCATCGCGAGACCGAGCACCAGGTTCAGGATGTGCTGGCCCTTGAACTGCACTGGCGCGCCCTTGAAGAGGCGGAACTTGTAGGTGCCCGAGAGCTTGCCGAAGGCGATCACCGAGCCGCTGAAGGTGATCGCGCCGATGGCCGCGCCCAGCGCCAGTTCGAGCCGGTTGCCGCCCGGGATCGGTTCGCCCTTCGGCGCGATCGCGAAGGCATGAGGTTCGGCCACCGCGGCCACCGCGATGAAGACCGCGGCCAGGCCGATCATGCTGTGGAAGAAGGCCACCAGCTCGGGCATCTTCGTCATCTCGACGGTGTTCGCACGGTAGGCACCGTAGCCGCCACCGACCACCAGCCCGAGCAGAACCCAGCCGAGGCCCAGCGCGTTGCCATCGGCCAGCTTGACGATCAGCAGCGCTGTCGTGACTGCGGCGATCGCCATGCCGATCATGCCGAAGACGTTGCCACGGATCGAGGTTGTCGGGTGGCTCAAGCCCTTGAGCGCCTGGATGAAGCAGACGCTGGCGATCAGGTACAGCAGCGTGACGAGGTTCAAACTCATTTCGCTTTCCCTGCTGCCGCGTCGTCAGGAGCCGACGCCTTCTTCTCCTTCTTCTTGAACATCTCCAGCATTCGCCGCGTGACGAGGAAGCCGCCGAAGATATTGACCGCAGCCAGCGCAACGGCCAGCACGCCCATCGTCTTGCCGAGAGGCCCTTCGGTGAGCGCGGCGGCGAGCATCGCGCCGACGATGACGACCGCCGACAGTGCGTTCGTCACCGCCATCAGCGGCGTGTGCAGCGCCGGCGTGACGGTCCACACGACGTGGTAGCCGACGTATATCGCCAGCACGAAGATGATCAGGTTGGTGACGGTGTGGGAGACGATCTCGTGTTCCATGTCCTTACTTTCTCTTGACTTCGCCCGACTGGGTCATCAGGCAGGCGGCAACGATGTCGTCGTCCATCGGCACGTTGAAGGTGCCTTCTTTGGTGATCACCAGCTTCAGGAAATCGATGACGTTGCGCGCATACAGCGCCGACGCATCGGCGGCTACCAGCGCCGGAAGGTTGGTTTCACCGACGATGGTGACGCCATGCTTCACCACCGTCTTGTCGGCCTCCGACAGGGGACAGTTGCCGCCGCCGTTCGGGCCCTTGCCAGCGGCAATGTCGACGATCACCGATCCCGGCTTCATGGCCTTGACCATGTCCTCGGTGATCAGCGTGGGCGCGGCGCGGCCCGGGATCAAGGCGGTGGAAATGACGATGTCGGCTGCGGCCACCCGCTTGGCCACCTCGACCTTCTGCCGGTCCAGCCAGCTTTGCGGCATCGGCTTCGCGTAGCCGCCGACGCCGACCGCGGCTTCCTTTTCTTCCGGTGTGTCGTAGGACACCTCGATGAACTTGGCGCCCAGCGATTCGACCTGTTCCTTCACGCTCGGCCGCACGTCGCTGGCTTCGATCACCGCGCCCAATCGCTTGGCGGTGGCGATCGCCTGCAAGCCGGCCACACCGACGCCCAGGATCACCACCCGCGCCGCCTTCACCGTGCCGGCCGCAGTCATCAGCATCGGGAAGAATCGTTGATATCGATCGGCAGCGATCATCACCGCCTTGTAGCCGGCGATGTTGGCCTGCGAGCTCAGCACATCCATGCTTTGCGCGCGGGTGGTGCGCGGCGCGGCTTCGAGTGCGAAGCTGGTCAGTCCCGCCGCTGCCAGGCGCTGCAGGCCCTCGGCGTCGAACGGGTTCAGCATGCCGACCAGCGCCGCTCCCGGCTTGAAGAAGGGCAACTCTGCCTCGCCGGGTGCGCGCACCTTCAGAACCAGGTCGCAGCCGAAAGCGCCCTGCGCATCGGTGATCTCGGCCCCGACGGCGGTGTAGGCCTCGTCGGTGACGCTGGCCGCCACACCTGCACCCGACTGGATGCGCAGCGCATGTCCCAGGGCCTTCAGCTTCTTGGCGGTTTCGGGCGTGACGGCCACGCGCGTTTCCCCGGCCGCTGTTTCGAGCGGAACGCCTATCAGCATCAATGCCTCCTCAGACCCATCGGGAGCGCCCCTGCGCCGCTCCGCCAAGCCGCTATTGTCCCCAGATTACGCGATTCTCAGCAGGCCGCATGCCTGCCCCATCGACCAGAGCGCGCAACAACAACGCCAGCCGAGGGTTGATCCCTGGCCCGCCGCTACCATGAAGGCCATGAAAAAGCGCTGGAAACCCAACGTCACCGTGGCGGCAGTCATCGAGAGGGATGGCCGATTCCTGCTGATCGAAGAGCACACCCCGGAGGGCTTGCGGCTGAACAACCCGGCCGGACACCTCGACCCGGCCGAGTCTCCGCAGGAAGGTGCGGTGCGCGAGGTGCTGGAGGAAACCGCCTGCGAGTTCACCCCACTGGCCGTGGTCGGCATCTACCTCGGGCGATTCCAGCGGCCGGAGCGCGGCGAGGATGTCACTTACCTGCGCATTGCCTACTCCGGCACGGTCGGCGAGCCGTTGCCGGGCCGCACGCTCGACCACGGGATCGTGCGCATCCTGTGGTTGACGCTGGACGAAGTGCGCGCCAGCGCCGCGAGGCACCGCAGCACGATGGTCCTGCGAAGCGTCGAGGACCACGTCGCCGGCAAGCGGTATCCGCTGGCGCTGGTGACCACCGAGGCCAGTGTCTACATGCCGGACCTTCTGTCGTGAGTTCGAAGCGACGGGTGGTGGTGGGCCTGAGCGGCGGCGTGGATTCCGCGGTCAGTGCCTACCTGCTGAAACAGCAGGGCCATGAGGTCATCGGCATCTTCATGAAGAACTGGGAGGATGACGACGACAGCGAATACTGTTCCTCGCGCCAGGACTTTCTTGACGCCGCCTCGGTCGCCGACGTGCTGGGCATCGACATCGAGCACGTCAACTTCGCCGCCGACTACAAGGACCGGGTGTTCGCGGACTTCCTGCGCGAGTACCAGGCCGGCCGCACGCCGAACCCCGACGTGCTGTGCAACGCCGAAATCAAGTTCAAGGCCTTCCTCGACCATGCGATGCGGCTCGGTGCGGAGTGCATCGCCACCGGGCATTACGCGCGCGTGCGGCGGGTACCGGCGGATCCGGGCACTGCCGATGCCGTGCGCGGCCGGCAAGCGAAGGACTCCTTTCAGCTGCTCAAGGGCCTGGACCCGCTGAAGGACCAGAGCTACTTTCTTCACCGGCTGAACCAGGCGCAGCTGTCGAAGACGCTGTTTCCGGTCGGCGAACTTCCCAAGACCGAAGTGCGGCGCATCGCTGCCGAGATCGGCCTGCCGAACGCGAAGAAGAAGGACAGCACCGGCATCTGCTTCATCGGGGAGCGGCCGTTTCGCGAATTTCTCAATCGCTACCTCGCGCACACGCCTGGACCGATCAAGGATGACCGCGGTCGGGTGATCGGCGAGCACGTCGGGCTGAGCTTCTACACGCTGGGCCAGCGAAAGGGCATCGGCATCGGTGGCTTGAAGTCACGTGGCCATGCGCGCGGTGGGGGCGACCATGCCCCCTGGTTCACTGCACGCAAGGACATGTCCGACAACACGCTGCATGTCGTTCAGGGCCACGACCATCCCTGGTTGCTGAGCAAGGTGCTGGTGGCCGGCGACGCCAGCTGGGTTGCAGGCCTGCCGCCGCAGGCCGGTCCGCTGGCGGCCAAGACACGCTATCGGCAAGCCGACGCTGCCTGCACGCTGACAGCACCGGCAGACGGGCTTGTGGCCGAGCGCTTTGAACTGCGCTTCTCCGAATCACAGTGGGCCGTCACCCCGGGGCAGTCGGCGGTGCTGTACGACGGCGAGGTGTGTCTGGGCGGGGGCGTGATCGCAGAGGTTCAAGTCGGCGGCTGAACATCCCGGCGTGATGGCCGGCCGTCTCAGCGCCGTCGCGTCGATCTGCTGTCGGCGTTGATGCTGCACTGGAGCGCCCCTTCCGGGGCCATTCGGCGAGACTGAGCCCGGACGACACCAGGCTCCGGCCAGCTTCAGAGCACGGAACGGCCATTCAGACGGTCGGTCGGGGGCGGTGTACTTTCGTCGAGGGCGCGCCGAGATTCCTGGAACGCCTGGAACTCGAGATTGGCCTGAAGGCAGGCGTCGAGGCCGAAGGCGGTGCCCATATCGCCCATGTCATCGACGTCGCGAACCTTGCCCACGGCAGCCCATCGCCCCCTGAGGGCGCGCCACCACGCAATGTCCTGAACTTTTCGCACGACGACTCCCGATGAACCCTGACTGCCACGCATGGTGACAGTGTGGCGAGACAGCGGCGTGACGGTGTTGGGATTTGACACACTTATCCCGTGCATTCCGCAACACAGAGTTCACTTCTCATCGGAATGACGCTCAGAGGAGGCAGGAGTTTTCTTGCGTGAGGGCAAAACTCCTCGAACAGACGGTGTGGTCGGCACCACACGCCAGAGATGTCGACGCCGTGGGAGGGGGGGTCTAGCCTTGCAGCGCGGCCCGAGCGCCGCTGGACAGCGCGGCGCCAACCCGGTCGAGCATCGCCACCCGTGCCGACGGTGGTGCGCCGTCGGGGCCGAGTCGCCATTGGTGCCAGTGCAGCGCGATCGGGATCGAGACCTCGGGCCGCAGCGAGATCAGCGCGCCGGAGGCCAGCAGCGGGCGCACCTGCAGCTCGGGCACGACACCCACACCCCAGCCCATCAGCGCGGCACGTACACAGGCCTCGGACGACGGAACGTAGCGCGCTTTCAGGCGCGCAGTTGCAATGCCGAAAGCGCTCGTCACCCAACGCCGCTGCATGTCGTCCTTGCGGTTGAAGACAAGGAACGGCACCTGGCTGAAGCTCGCCTCGTTGAGCCCCGACGGCGAGCCCTTCAACTCTCTCGCGACGAAGTCCGGGCTCGCCACTGCGACATAGCGCATCACGCCGAGAGGCACGACCCTGCAGCCCTTCAGCGCGCTGCTGACGGTACTGACGCAGCCCAGCACCTCGCCTTGTCGCAGCCAGTCGTGGGTGAAGTCCTGATCGTCGACCACCAGTTCCAGTGCCAGCCCGTCGTGCACCAGCGCGTCGAGCGCGGGAATCACCCAGGTCGCGAGGCTGTCGGCGTTGACGGCCACCGGCAGCCGTTCACCGACCGAGGGCTGCACACCTAACTCGCGCGATACATCGGCACGCAGTGCCTGCAACTGGCGGGCAAAGCGCAGCAGCACCTTGCCCGGCTCAGTCAGCCGCAGCGGCCGAGAGCGAACCACCAGCGGCTGGCCGACCTGAGCCTCGAGCGAGCGCAGCCTTTGAGACACCGCCGACTGCGTGATCGCCAGGCGCTGCGCCGCCGCCTCGAAGCCGCCGTGGTCCGCCAGCGCGGCTAGGCAATCGAGCGCGGCAGGATCGAGGTTGTCCATAAGCGTTGCTAATGTACGGGTTGATTTATGAATGAGCCTTCTTTTTGAAATGCATCGATCGCAAAATGACTTGAAGGATGAATCTTGACGGGGAGCGATGCTCATGAAAGTCATCGTGATGGGCGCCGGCATCGTCGGCATCAGCACCGCGTGGCACCTGCTGGGCGAGGGGCACGAGGTCACTGTCGTCGACCGCCAGCCGGACGCGGCACTCGAAACCAGTTTTGCCAATGGCGCACAGATCTCGGTCAGCTTCTGCGAGCCCTGGGCCAATGCCGCGGCGCCGTTCAAGGTGGCCAGATGGCTGCTGCGCGACGACGCACCCCTGCTTTTCCGCCCCAGACTCGACCCGCACCAGTGGCGTTGGGGCCTGAGCTTCCTGGCCCAGTGCAACACGGCGGCGTTCGAGAGCAACGTCGGCCAGCTGGTGGCGCTCGGCCGCTACAGCCAGGCGGCGCTGAAGTCGGTCATCGCCCAGACCGGCATTGAATACCACCGCCTTGAACTCGGCATCCTGCATTTTTTCTCGACGCCGCAAGACTTCCAAGCGGGTGCTGCCGCCGCAGAAGTGATGCGCCGTCATGGCGTCGATCGCCGGGTGTTGTCGCGTGATGAAGTGCTGGCGGTCGAGCCGGCCCTCGCGTCGTTCGGCCCGCGCCTGGCCGGCGGCACCTACACGCCCAGCGACGAGTCAGGCGACGCGCGGGTGTTCACCCAGCAGCTGGCCCGACGTTGTGCCGAGCGCGGCGCGACCTTCCTGTACGGTCGCGACATCGTCGGTCTGCAGAAGACCGGCAACGCGATCGAATCACTGCGGGTGCGCGAGCAGGCAACCGGCCAGATCACGACACTGCGCGCCGATGCCTACGTCGCGGCCCTGGGCAGCTTCACCGCTCCGCTGCTGCGCCCGCTCGGACTGTGCCTCAACATCTACCCGGCCAAGGGCTATTCGGCCACCCTGAAGCTCAGGCACCCCGAGCGCGCCAGCACCGTCAGCCTGCTCGACGACGGACGCAAGATCGCGATCAGCCGCCTGGGCGATGAGGTGCGCATCGCCGGTACCGCCGAGATGGCGGGCTACGACACCTCGATCACCAGTGCCACGTCGCGCGTGCGCTGCGAGGCGCTGGTCAAACGCTATGAGGAGCTGTTCCCGGGTGTGGCGGACACCGCGACGCCGAACTACTGGGCAGGCCTGCGGCCCAGTACGCCGGACAACATTCCGATCATCGGACGCAGCCCCATCGACAGGCTGTGGGTCAATTCCGGCCATGGCACGCTGGGCTGGACGCACGGTGCTGGTTCGGGCCGTGCGCTGGCCGAGCTGATCAGCGGCAAGCGGCCGGCGCTCGATTTCGGTTTCTACGGATACGGCGGCATCCCTCGTCGGTCCCGCATGGCGACGGCGTGAAGGCCGGCAGCGCTCCGCTCCAGCGGCATGTCCATAGCAGTCGCGAGACCGACTGTCGCAAGTCCTAGCGGCGTTGGGGTCGGCGCCTCAAGCCGGGTGTCGGCCGTCGATTTGCCCGACCAGGATCGGCGCGGGGCCTCGACACATCAGCCAGCAGCAGGGTCGCGCGAACCAGTTCCTCGACCGCCGCGCTCAGGTCGGCCGGCGGCTCCAGCGACTCGATCTCCTCGATCAGCTCGTCGGCGTCCTCCAGATCATCGGGATCCAGGTGCCGGTAGAGCAGCGCCAATGGTGCGGTCAGCGCTCCGGCGTCCAGCCGCATCAGCGCCGGGAAGAACTCCTGCGCGGTTGCGAAGCCGGCTACCCAGGGGTAGACGGCGCCGGTTTCTTGCGGCTCGTCGCTGTCGTCGTCCTCGTGATCCGCAGGCACCATCTCGAACACCCAGGGATCGAACCACTGCCGGTTGCCGATCGCGTCGTTCAGTTCCGCATGCCGACGCAGCGCCAGCGCCTGCAGCCGCGTCGCGTCGAACGACGCCGGCAGCGCGCGCCCGTCGGCATCGGTGAGGTGCGGCAACCACTGAGACTCAGGCACCATCTGCGGCTGCAGCAACACGCCGCACAGAAAGCCGTCCACCATGCTGACGTCGAGCGGCTCCAGCGGGGCCGGCACGCGGTCGAGCAGGGCCTGCAACTCGTCGATGTCTCGCTCGTCGAGTGGAACGGGGCCGCTGGAAGAAGAACGTGTGGAAGAGGGCATGACCGATTGTCGCCCTCCTAAACTCAGTCATCGAGATGAACCGAACTTGGAGCACGCCATGGGCGCACCGGACGCATTGACCCCCTCCCTGCCCTCGACCGAGGAGGTCGGGCACTTCATCGCCGGTCATGCGGTCGCCGGGCGCAGCGAGCGGCGCCAGCCCGTCTACAACCCGGCGAGCGGTGCGGTGGCGCGTCAGCTCGCGCTGGCCAGTGCCGACGAGGTGAATGCTGCGGTCGCCGCAGCGCAGACCGCCTTCGTCGGCTGGGCTGACACGCCGCCGATCCGCCGCGCTCGGGTGATGTTCAAGTTCCTCGAGCTCGTCAACCAGCACCGCGACACCCTCGCCGCGCTGATCACCGCCGAACACGGCAAGGTGTTCACCGACGCGCAGGGCGAAGTCAGTCGCGGCATCGACATCATCGAGTTCGCCTGCGGCATCCCGCAGTTGCTCAAGGGTGATTACACCGAGCAGGTCTCTACCGGCATCGATAACTGGACCCTGCGCCAGCCGCTGGGCGTGGTGGCCGGCATCACGCCGTTCAACTTCCCTGTGATGGTGCCCTGCTGGATGTTCCCGGTGGCCATTGCGGCCGGAAACTGCTTCGTGCTGAAGCCCAGCGAGCGCGATCCGTCGCCCAGCCTCTTCATGGCCGAACTGCTGAAACAGGCCGGCCTTCCTGATGGCGTGTTCAATGTGGTGCAGGGAGACAAGCTGGCGGTCGACACGCTGCTGACACATCCCGACGTGAAGGCGATCAGCTTTGTTGGCTCGACGCCGATCGCTCAGTACATCTATGAAACGGGCGCACGCCATGGCAAGCGGGTGCAGGCGCTGGGCGGTGCGAAGAACCACATGGTCGTGATGCCTGATGCCGACCTCGAACAGACTGTCGATGCGCTGATCGGTGCAGGCTACGGCTCGGCCGGCGAGCGCTGCATGGCGATCAGCGTCGCAGTGGCGGTCGGTGACGTGGCCGACAAGTTGGTGCCGGCGCTGGCGGCGCGAGCGAAGACCTTGAAGGTCGGCAACGGCATGGACCTGGGTGCCGAGATGGGCCCGATCGTCACCCGCCAGGCGCTTGAACGCATCGCGGGCTACATCGCCGCTGGCGTGACGGAAGGCGCGACGCTGGTCGTCGATGGCCGCGTGGACCCGGTGAGCGGCAAGCCGTTCCAGGTGCCGGGCTTTGAGGAAGGATTCTTCATGGGCGGCACGTTGTTCGACCATGTCACGGCCGACATGCGCATCTATCGCGAGGAAATCTTCGGCCCGGTGCTGGTCGTGGTGCGCGTGCCCGATTTCGCGGCGGCGGTGAAGCTGGTCAACGACCATGAATACGGCAACGGCGTGGCCTGCTTCACCAGCGATGGCAACGTGGCACGCGAGTTTGCGCGACGCATCCAGGTCGGCATGGTCGGCATCAACGTGCCGATTCCGGTGCCGATGGCCTGGCACGGTTTCGGCGGCTGGAAGAAGAGCCTGTTCGGCGACATGCACGCCTATGGTGAAGAAGGCGTGCGTTTCTACACCAGGCAGAAGAGCGTGATGCAGCGCTGGCCGGCCAGCATTGCGAAGGGGGCGGAGTTCGTCATGCCGACCGCGAGATAGGGCGCCGCAATCGCTGCGCTCCTGCCCCGGGAGCCTGAGCCAGCGTGGCTGCCGGCGCAGTACTCAGCGGCGTTCGATGATCGTCGGCACCAATGACGCCGCAGCACGCACCCGTTGAGTGATGAGTGCGGCTTCGACGCGATCGGCGTAGGGGCCGGCTTGCACGCGCAGCAGGCCCAGTTTCAGCGCAGCGGCGTAGCTGAGGTCGATGATTCGACCGCCGTGAAACGGCCCGCGGTCGTTGATGCGAACGACCACCTCGTGGCTGTTGGCCGGGTTGCGCACTCGCACGCAGCTCGGGATCGGCAAGGTCGGATGTGCGGCCGTCTCGATCGATCTGATCTGAAGGGGACAGACGACGCGTGCGAGGTTGCCCATCGGTGGCGTCTGGCTCAGTGTCATCCATGCTGGCGTGAATTTCGCATTCATGCATTTCCCGTCACTTGGAGTACGCCATGAATGTGCACGCTGCTGTCGATTCGAGGTGGTCTGGTCTTGCGCGTCCGAGTGGCGATCCGATTCGTCTGAACCGTCACAGTTTCGTCGCGATTGACCGCCACCGCGATGCGAAGTACCAGGCGACGTATCGGCCCCAGGCCCTTTACAACCGCGCGAACGAGGGCTTTCGTGCGAATCACGAAGCCCTCCTGCTCCACGAGGTGTCGACCAACCTGCCGATCTACCGGGAAGACACGGGTCCGACCGATTTCCATCTCCACCTTCCGCCAGGCGGTTTCCAGCTCGTGATGGTCACGTCGGGCGTCTTCACCTTCGATTACGACGGCCGGTTTCATCACGTCGGCCCGGGCACGGTGATGCTGCAAAGCGCCATCGTGCATCGCCAGCTCTTCTACACCTGGTCCGGCCTGTCCACTGAAGAAAATCTGAAGGCGCCTCAGTCGGTGGTGCCGGAACCCGTTTCGATGGGTTACTCGGGCAAATTTCTGGAAGCCTTCATCACCGACCCGACGAGCTTCCCCAACCCGACGATCGTCGGCCCGGGCCAGATCGACGAAGCCGAAACGCCGCGGATCGCCTGGAGCCACCCGCTGCATGATCGTCCGGCGGGCGCAGGCTTCTGGCTTCAGGATCCACTGGCGCTCGATGCGCTTTACAGGCCACTGGCAGCGGGCTCGACTGACCGCCAGATCAAATCGGCCACCCCCGTGCATGTGCGTGACATGGGCATCGAGGCGCCGAGCGGGCGTCTGGTTACTGGCCACATCATCGCGACCGACCCGGTTGGCCATTCGCTGCTGCCCAAAAGCGCCTCGGCCACGGCCGACCCCGCCTCGTTGTCGAAGGGTGAGGTGGTGATCTACCGCGTGATTCGCGGAACGGCTGAATTCAAGGATGGCGCTGGAAAGAAGATTGGACTTGCGGCTGGCGATACGGTGACCGCAAGCCAGAACTCGATCAAGCTCGTCGGTATGGGAGACGACACCCAGGTCCTGCGTCTGGGCCTGCTCAAGGGGATGGAAAACCTTTGCAGGTGGACTCCAACGCAACGCGACGAGATTGACGGACTTGCCGCGCAAATCATCACGCGCCAGGAGACCCGCCCCTCGCGCACTGAAGGCAGGCCGATCGGGTATCTGCACGAATAAGCGCTGACATCCGCTGGCAAGGGCGTCTTCGAGCGCCCACATGCGTATCCCGCGCGCAGATGCAGAGTCCTACGATGACCGGCGACGAAGCCATAATTGAGTCATGTGTGCGAAGCGATCGATTTCAGCAGCGCGTTGCGGTTGGCGTTGGCGCAGGCCATCAGCTTGACCTTGGCTACTGCGTCCATGCGGGCGCCTCTGCCCCCACCCCTGCACACCCCGCCGCCCTCACCATCGCCCTGAAAGTCGGGCCTTCGAGCGGGTGCCGAATCAGGATGCGCCTCTCAGCATCCAATGTAAAAGAAGGTTTAGCGCGCACATGCTGCTGATGATCGACAACTACGACAGCTTCACCTTCAACCTGGTGCAGTACTTCGCCGAGTTGGGTGAGGACGTGCGTGTGTTCCGAAACGACGAGTTGTCGCTGCAGGACATCGCCGAGTTGCGGCCCGACCGGCTGGTGCTGTCGCCCGGGCCGTGTTCGCCGGCCGAGGCAGGCATCTGTGTGCCGGCGATCCAGCATTTCACCGGCAAGCTGCCGATCCTCGGCGTTTGCCTCGGCCACCAGAGCATCGGCGCGGCGCTGGGCGGCAGGGTGGTTCGCGCGCAGGTTCAGATGCACGGCAAGACCAGCGTGATCTCGACCGACGAGCAGGGCGTGTACACCGCGCTGCCGAAGCAGTTCACCGTCATTCGCTACCACTCGCTGGCGATCGAGCGCGAGACGCTGCCTGCCGTGTTGCAGGTCACCGCCACCTCGGAAGATGGAGAAATCATGGGTGTACGTCACCGCGAACTCGCGGGCACCGCAACGCCTCTGGAAGGCGTGCAGTTCCACCCTGAATCGATCTTGACCGAGCACGGCCACGCGATGCTGAAGAACTTTCTGGAGTTGCGCGCATGACGCTGGCTTTCAGTGATTCCGAAGCCCTCGCGCGAGTGATCGATCACCGCGAGATCTTTCACGACGAGATGCTGGTGCTGATGCGCCGCATCATGAGCGGTGAGATGCCGCCGGCGACGCTGGCTGCGCTGTTGATCGGCCTGCGCGTGAAGAAGGAAACCATTGGCGAAATCACCGCGGCCGCGCAGGTGATGCGCGAGTTCTCGACGCCGGTCGAAGTCGCTGATCGCCAGCATCTGGTCGACATCGTCGGCACCGGCGGCGATGGTTTGCACACCTTCAACATTTCCACCTGCAGCATGTTCGTGGCAGCCGCGGCCGGTGCGCGGGTCAGCAAGCACGGCAACCGCAGCGTGTCGAGCAAATCGGGCAGCGCGGACGTGCTGCAAGCGCTTGGTGTGCATCTGGCGCTGCCGCCAGCGGCTATCGCGCAGTGCATTGCCGAGGTCGGCGTCGGTTTCATGTTCGCGCCCAACCACCACCCGGCGATGAAGAACGTCGCGCCGGTGCGCCGTGAACTCGGTGTTCGCACGATCTTCAACATCCTCGGCCCGCTGACGAATCCGGCCGGCGCGCCGAACATACTGATGGGCGTGTTCCATGCCGATCTGGTGGGCATTCAGGCGCGTGCACTGCAGCGCCTGGGCGCGCAGCATGCGGTAGTCGTGTACGGCCGCGATGGCATGGACGAGGTGACGCTGGGCGCTTCTACCCTGGTCTGCGAGATCAAGGACGAGGAGGTGCGCGAGTACGAGATTCATCCCGAAGACTTCGGTTTGCCGATGGCCAGCCAGCGCTCGCTGCGTGTCGACACGCCGGAGGACTCGAAACGCATGCTTCTGGCAGTGCTCGACGACGAGCCCGGCGCGGCGCGCGACATCGTGATGCTGAATGCAGGTGTCGCCTTGTACGCGGCGGATGTCGTCGACACGATGGCCGACGGCATCGAACTGGCTCGCGAGGCGTTGAAATCCGGCCGGGCGCGCGACAAGCTGCATCAGTTCGTCAGTGCCACGCAAACGATGGCGGCGAAGGCTGCTTTGGCAGCGGCACCATGAGCAGCGACATCCTGAACCGCATCGTAGAGGTCAAGCGCCAGGAAATCAGAGCGGCCCGTGCACGGCGTGATCTGGCGTCACTGCGGCGCGATGCCGAATCGCTGGGTGGTGTGCGCGACTTCGTCGGTGCGATGCGCGCCAAGACCTCTGCCGGGCAAGCTGCTGTCATCGCCGAGATCAAGAAGGCCAGCCCCAGCAAGGGCGTGCTGCGCGAGCACTTCGTGCCCGCCGACATCGCCGAAAGCTATGAGCGTGGCGGCGCTGCCTGCCTCAGCGTGCTGACCGATGCGCAGTTCTTCCAGGGGTCGGTGGCCTACCTCGAACAGGCCCGTGCCGCCTGCGCGCTGCCGGTGCTGCGCAAGGATTTCATGGTCGACTCTTACCAGGTGTTCGAAGCTCGCGCGATGGGCGCCGACTGCATTCTGCTGATCGCCGCCTGCCTCGATGACGCCGAGATGGCCGATCTCGAGGCCCAGGCCCTGTCGCTCGGCCTGATGGTGCTGGTCGAGGTGCACGATGGCTTCGAACTCGACCGCGCCCTGAGGCTGAAGACGCCGCTGGTCGGCATCAACAACCGCAACCTCCGCACGTTTGAAGTGACGCTGGACACAACGCTCGGCTTGCTGAAGAACGTGCCTGCTGATCGGCTGCTGATCACCGAAAGTGGCGTGTTGGCGAGGTCGGATGTCGACCGCATGCGCAGCGCGGGCGTGTCGGCTTTTTTGGTCGGCGAGGCTTTCATGCGGGCTGCCGATCCAGGGGTGGCCCTCGGCGCTCTGTTCGCGTGAACTGGACAGCCGAAGCGCTTCGCGCGCGGTTTGCGGTTCACGGGCGCTTCTACGAGGCCGATCTGGGTGGGCAACGCTGCGCGTTACGCAGTCACCTCGAGATCTTCGACCCTGCTCTGGCCTGGCCTGATGTGGCCGATGCCGAAGCTGACCTCGTTGCAGTCATGATGAATCCGGGCGCCTCGCGCCCACTGTCGCAGCCCGATTCCAGGGGCTGGGCGCCTGCACTTCCTGATCGGACTCAGTATCAGCTGATGAAACTTGCTCTTGGTGCAAGTCTGCGTGGTTGGCCGATCCGGCACATTCGCGTCATCAACCTTTCCGACTTGCGCACACCAAAGAGCGCGGTGCTTTTCGATACTCTCGACGGCTTGGAAGATGATCGTCACAGCATCTTCAGCCCATCGCGTGCCGCCGAGCTTCGCCGTGCATTGGGCTCGGGCCGTGCGCCCGTGTTGAGGGCCTGGGGCAAGGCCAGGCAATTGAGTGCGCTGGCGAAGCTCGCCTTGTCGACGCTGAAAACTGGCCCGCAGTTAGGGCTCACTGATGACGGTATTCATTACAGACACCCGCTGCCGCAGCGCTTCGATTTGCAAACCCGGTGGCTGCTGGATGTGAGCTCCCAACTGGACGCCTGGATAACGGACTCGAACCGTTGAGCACGGCGCCTTGAAAGCGCGATATACTCTCGGGCTCGCCGCGGAGGGGTGGCCGAGTGGTTAATGGCAGCAGACTGTAAATCTGCCCTCTAACGAGTACGCTGGTTCGAATCCAGCCTCCTCCACCAAGGCGAAAACGACAAATTAGACCCTCTCGGGCCTCGGCTTGTGGAGGTCCGGGCGGGAGTAGTTCAATGGTAGAACCCTAGCCTTCCAAGCTAATGACGCGGGTTCGATTCCCGTCTCCCGCTCCAGGGTTCGGGCCGATGTCCAGTAGTGCTGGATGTCGGCAGGCAGGTTATGTTTGGCCCATGTGGCTCAGTGGTAGAGCACTCCCTTGGTAAGGGAGAGGTCGCGCGTTCGATCCGCGCCATGGGCACCAGGAATTTTTGACATCGTTGTGAATCTTCAGTCTCGTATTCGAGGAGTTGAGAATGGCAAAAGGCAAATTTGAGCGTACCAAGCCGCACGTGAACGTGGGGACCATTGGGCATGTGGACCATGGCAAGACCACGCTGACGGCTGCGATCACGACGGTGCTGAGCAAGCTCTTCGGGGGT